>NZ_CP053908.1:1315547-1973321 GCF_013256625.1 Hymenobacter sp. BRD128 | reverse complement strand
GCGCTCACCGAGCGGAGCAAAGTCGAGCCGGCCCACGGCCAGGGCCAGCAGGTAGGCCGGCACTGGCTGCGGCTGCCGGAAATGATAGCGGCCATCGGAAGCGGTGGCCTGGGGGTTGTCGGCCGCGCTCATCAGAGCGAGCAGCTGGCCGCGCTCGGTGCCCACAATTTCGACCTCAGCCTCGTAGCTGAAGCGCTGGCCGGGCGAGTCGGGGCAGGGCAGCCAGGTGCGCGCCAGTATGGCCTGCGACTGCGTAAACAGGAACGGATGCCCGCCCGCCGTCTGGGCCGGCGCCAGCCACTGCAAGGCTGCCGCATCGGACGTGGTGCGGTAGCTGACGCGCACGGCCGCCGCGCCGGCCGGCACCCAGATACGCAGGGCCTGCCCCAGCACCGCATCGGTAGGCGCGAGGTGGTAGTTGAGGGCCGGGCCATCGGCAGCTTCGCCGGGCTGCACAGCTTCCAGGATGAGTCCTTGCGTGTCAAGCACCAGCTGGCCGGGGGCAGTAGCCGGGCCGCCCGCCAGGTGCCAGGTAGCAACGCCTAGCAGGGTGCGCTGGGCAAAATCGACGGTCAACCGCAGGTGCAAGTGTTGCGCCTGCAGCGTTCCGGTAGCGGCATAGCTGTGCGGGTCAGTAGGGTGGGCAGTTGGGGTAGGGGCAGAAGCAGCCATCAATTGAAAATAAAAAGAGAAGAATAAAACCGGGAAGGCAGGCGGAGTGGGGCAGCCTGGCCACGGGCTAGCAGAGCCCCGGGGGTAGCGCCCCGTGGCTGGTGCGCCGGTTGCGAGCCGCTAGCCCCGCCGGCAAAAAGTACGCGGCGACGGCCGGTTTGGCCGAGGGTTTCTGTTACCTTAGGCGCGTTATTTGCGTTGGCGTAGCATGGCCCGGCACAACCTGCCCGGTAGCGGCTCAGTAAAACGGGCTCATTCTTCGTCACCCTGGCGCGGCTTACTCGGCCGGCCGGCACTCGCCGCCCGGCTACCCGCCGCCCATTTTTTCCCTCCTGATGCGCTTAAAGCTTCGTCTTAATTTCTTATCACTAGCCCTCTACCTGGGCTTGCTTAGTCTGCCCGGCCTGCTCGTGTCGTGCAATGGCCAAGGCGACCAGGCTAGCCAGGCCAGCTCTAAAGCCGGCACTTCGGTTACCAGCAATACCAGCGGCCCCGAGCCGCACCTCGACAGCGTTTTCGTTATCCGGACCATGCAGGCCGATGCCCGCTTCAAGGCGCAGGAGCGCTGGGCCCGCAAGTTTTACCGCGAGCGGCAGTTCCGGCTAGGGTGGTTTCGGCAGCATAAGCTCGTGCCACAGGCCAGCACCTTTCTCACCGTCGTAGGTAAAGCAAAGGAGGATGGCCTCGACCCTAAACGGTATGATACCAGGCAGATAACTAATTTGCTAGCCCAGCTCAAAAGCCTGGGTCAGGACACTGCGCGCCGTAACCAGCTAGAGCGCAGGCTCGACGTGACCCTCTCGGGTAGCTACTTCGCCTGGGCTTCGGACTACTACCGCGGCGTGGCTAACCCCCGCGATACCAAGAACGACGCCTGGAAAGTCAAGCGCAATAAAATTAAGCTCGACCACGCGCTAATGACCATTTTGCGGGAGCGCGAAAGCACGTATCCGTACTACGACTTCGCGCCGCTGCACCCCGAGTACACCAACCTGAAGAAGGCGCTAGCCCTGCTGCGCGCCCGCCAGGCGGCCGGGGGCTGGCCCACGCTGCCCGGCACCACGCATCTCAAGCCCGGCCAGACGCTACCCGTGGTGGGCTTGCTGCGCCAGCGCCTGCTGGGCGGCGAGGCTACCGGCCAAGCGCCAGCCACCGTGGCCACCGCTGCCCGGCCCGTCAACAACGTGACAACCTCGCCCGCCGCCAATACCTACGACCCTATCCTGGTCGAAGCCGTGAAAAGTTTTCAGCGCGACCTGGGCCTGCCGCCCACCGGGCTGGTGAGCGGTGAAACCCTACGCCAACTCAACGTACCCATTCAGGCGCGTATCAATCAGGTTATCCTGAACATGGAGCGCTGGCGCTGGCTACCCAAAAAGTTTGAGCCCGACTACCTCATCGTAAATATTCCCGAGTACCGGCTCCGGGTCTATGAGCAAGGGAAGGAGGCTCTCACCATGCGCGTAATCGTGGGCAAGACGCTCACTGCCACGCCGGTGTTTTCCGACAAAATGGAATATGTAGTTTTGTCGCCCTACTGGAACGTGCCCTACAGCATTATCGATAAGGAAATGCGCCCCAAGCTGGAGGCTGACCCCCAGGGCACGCTCGACCGCCTCGACATGGAAGTGGTAAAGGGCTACGGCCGCAAAGCCACCGTGGTAGACCCTACTACCATCGACTGGGCCGGTGTGACGCAGGATAACTTTAAGTATACCGTGCGCCGCCGTCCCGGCCCCAAAAACGACCTGGGCGAGGTGAAGTTCATCTTCCCCAACTCCAATGATATCTACCTCCACGATACGCCCCACGGTGAGCTGTTTTCGCAAACCAAGCGCAATTTCAGCCACGGCTGCGTGCGGGTAGAGGAACCCGTAAAGCTGGCTACCTACCTGCTGCGCAACAACCCCAGCTGGAGCCAGCCGGTTATTGAGGACTCCATTGCTCAGCGCCACGAGAAGTACATTGCCCTCAAGGAAAAACTGCCGGTGTACTTGGTGTACCTCACCGCCTGGGCTGACCCCGATGGTCACGCTCACTTCCGCGACGACATCTACGGCCACGATAAATCACTCGCCAAAGAGTATTTCGACTAGGGTTGCCCCTGGCAGCCGGTAGATACGTGCAAAAAAAGCGGCCCCGCCATAGCTTGGCAGGGCCGCTTTCTGTATAAATGGGCTTCTGGCAAAAGAATATTCAAGCCGGTCTGGCATGGTTAAGTTGTGCGTTACAATTGTATTTAGAATGAGTTTGGCGAGGGAGATTAGGTGCTAATTAAGTATTGAATACAAGTGTAAGCTACACAAGCAAAATAATAATACTTTTGTAAATAGCGAAGAAAAACACAGTTTCATAAATTACTTTGCACATTTGTGAAGTCATTTACTTTGTATGGTAACCCGCATTAGAGAGCTGTTAGAGCATAAAAACCTTACTCCAACCCAATTTGCCGACCTTATTGGGGTGGGGCGGCCAGTCGTGAGCCACATTTTAAGCGAGCGCAACAAGCCCAGCTTGGAGGTAGTACAGCGCATTATCAGTGCTTTTCCGGAAATAGCATTGCCCTGGCTGCTCAGTGGCACCGGGGAGATGCTGGCTGCCAATGCCCGGGTGCCCCCGATAGCTTCAAATGAGGCGGCTAGCCCACCAGTTGCGACAGAAGAGCCCGCTACTTCCTCATCAGCGAGTGCAACCGCACCCCCAGTAGCTGTAGTAGCTGCTGTACCAACGGCAATTGCTGCTCCGGCTGCGGAACCGGTACCGGTGCCTAATGAAGATAGTAGCCCCGCGACGCTTCCTGCTACTCCTGGCACAACTGTGGTTGCTGCTTCCGCAGGGGCGGCACCCCTAGCCAGCCCGGCACTGGTTGCCGCCCCGCCCGCCCCCAAGCCCTTCCGGGCCGCCCGGGCTATGCCGCCAAAAGCTGAGCCGTTGCTGCCGCCGGGTGAACTGACAGCCGCAGCAATGCCAGCCGCTGCACCACCCGCACTCGCAGCCAGCCCCGCAGGTGCCACGCCGAGCGTCTCGGAAGCCGCTATGCTGCCTTTGCTGGCTGAGCCGGGTAAGGCTATCCGGCGCATCGTCATCTTTTACCGCGATGGTTCCTTTGCCGATTATCAGCCCGAGCAGTAAGGAGTGATACCGGATAAGTGGCGCCTGAATAATCAGCCGCAACGCACCACCTCCAACGCCCGCGATTACCTGTGCTTATCCAGGTTTCGCGGGCGTTGCGATGTTGCCTAACTACCCATGCTGTTGCGTGGCATCTGCGCTTTCTGCTAATTCAGGTAGTAAAAAGCTTTTCGTTGTCAGCAGCAGCTGCCTTACCAGCCTCCTGGCAGAAGGCTAATCTTATTTGCCGCTGTCTTTCCGTAAAAGTGCAATTTACATCGATTCAATGAGATGGCTTTTAAACAGCTTTTTGAATGCTGAGAGGTGACTCGCAAGGCTCGATTGGTTTGAGTTATTTTATTGGAAAAGCAAAATTATTTTTCCTTATTGTCCGGAAAGATTGATTAGGCAAAATTTAATCACATAAAACTCTTGTTTTCAAGAAGTAATACTAAGTAGATGCAAGTATTTGTGAAGTGTTTTTTGGCCTTATTGCTTAAGGCGTCATTATTTTTTTATTCATGTTAGGCGATTGCGGTTTGATTGCTGACGCACACGAGGAGCGGTGCTAAAAGGATTGCCACTAGCTTATAGCGTAAAAGGTAAAGACCTGCTCGGGGCCAGGAGCGCCTGTCCATCCAAAGGAGAACGGTTGGCCAGGGAGATGTAGCAGTTAGGAACGCCTTTAGGCTCAGCTAGTGCAGCTAGCTTTTTAGCGGCTTTAAGACAACTTATTTGGCCTGCGCAGCTGGTCGCCCGCAGGCTGGTTGAGTAAGGTCAGAGACCCCATTTGTCAAATGTAAATGCGGCTTCCGGGGTATTGGCATCCGAATGAGCAGCGCCAACTAAGCAGGCAAAAGGTGGCTGGCAGCGGCCAGAGTGGGATAGGCAACGGGTAGACTTTAGAGAAATATGCGGGAAATAGCTTTCTGCGTAAGGCCGGTGGGCCTTACCTTCGCGGCATGAAAAGCTTGCGCACCTACTCCCTGCTGCTGGCCGCCAGCGCGGCCCTGTTTCTGACCGCTGCCTGCACCACGGCCCCCGACGCGGAGAAAGACCCCAACGCCGACGCTGCCTATAAGCGGGCGCACCGCACTGAGATGTACCGCGAGGCACAGCGAAGCAACGTCAACTATTAAGCATCGGTCAGCACTGACTTTGTTCCCAGTACCGACCTGCTTCAAGCAAAAGCCCCGGCTACGCAACGTGCGTAGCCGGGGCTTTTGCTTGGTAAAGAATACGGAACTAGGCGTCCAGGCTAGCCAGCATTGGCTCGGTTAGGCTGGGTAGGGGAAGCCCTGCCAGTACTTGCTGCTCCAGTAAGTCGGCCCAGGTGCGCAGGTAGAGCACCACGTCGTCGCGTTGGTTGTGGCGCAGGGCGTTGCGGCGCTCAAATGGGATGGCGTGGCGCACGGCCGGGTCGCCGAGCTTTTCGAGGTGGGTGAGGTCTTCGCGCGAGAAGCCTAGCGCCAGCATTTCGTCAATCGTCTGGTCGAAGGGTAGGCCGCTAGTGGGGCAGTAGTCCACGAGCTGGCGTTCCCAGTCGCCGTAGCGTTGCAGGGCCTGGGCGTGAATTTCGGCCTTGGTGAGGCGCGTGATGGTTTGGGCCAGGTGGCCGCAGTTGCAGCTGCCCATGTGGCCCCATTGATATGGAGCCTCGGCGGCCAAGCGGCGGGCCGTGTTGCGCAGGGCCTGAATAAGCGGAAGGGAAGCGCGGGAAGTCATGATGCTAGGGGCCAGGAAAACAGCGTTAAACTAGTAACAAATAACCACTCAGAGAAGCCTTCCCGAATGGTTTTTGTTTCCTCAGGGCAAAAATATTCCGGTAGCGGCGCTTCTAATGAAGCGCCGCTACCGGAATACCGGAGGCCCGGTCATTAGGCCATTATACCCTAGCGAGGGTTAATAGCGGCAGAAAGGGCGCTAGCTCGACCGGCGGCCACCTTCGCCGCCACTGCGGCCCGCCTGGAAAGGCCGGCTGCTACGCTGCCCGCCGCCCCCCGAAGCCGAGCGCTCGCCACCGCCCGACTGCGGCCGACCGCCGCCGCGATGCTCGCTACGCCCGCCGCCCGAGGTACTGCCGCTGGAGCGCGGGGCGCCGCTGCGGCCCTGGCCACCCCCGTTGCCACCACGCCCGTCGCGGGGCGGGCGGCCAGCCGGGCCTTTGGGCCGGACAATGCGCTCATTGCCCAGCAGCGAAACCGGAGCTACACTATTGGTGGAGTACGGATGCTCCTTATCCACATCCAGCTGCTTGCGGATAAGCTTTTGAATGTCTTGCAGATAGGCGCGCTCCTCTTCTTCTACAAATGTAAATGCGGTGCCGAAGGCACCGGCGCGGCCCGTGCGGCCGATGCGGTGCACGTAGGTTTCGGGCTCGTTAGGCACTTCATAGTTGATGACGTGGGTCAGCTCATCCACGTCGATGCCGCGGGCGGCGATGTCGGTAGCCACCAGCACGCGGGTGGTGCCAGCCTTGAAGTTGCTGAGCGCCCGCTGGCGGTGGTTCTGGCTTTTGTTGCCGTGGATGGCCTCGGCCGTAATCTGAGCCTTCTCCAGCGTTTCAGTCACCTTATTGGCGCCGTGCTTGGTGCGGGTGAAGACGAGCACGCGCTTGATGGCGGGGTCCTTGAGCACGTGGCGGAGCAGGGCCGGCTTGTCGTTTTTATCGACCAGAAACACCGACTGCGTCACCGTGTCGGCGGTGCTCGACACGGGCGTCACGGCCACCTGCACCGGGTTGGGGCGCAGGATGGTGGCCGACAGCTCCTTAATCACGTTCGGCATGGTGGCCGAGAAAAAGAGGCTCTGGCGGCCGGCCGGCAGCTTGGGCAGAATGCGCTTGATGTCGTGGATGAAGCCCATGTCGAGCATGCGGTCGGCCTCGTCGAGCACAAATACTTCGAGGTGCTGCAGGTGCACGTAGCCCTGGTTCATGAGGTCGAGCAGGCGGCCCGGCGTGGCCACCAGGATTTCGACGCCGCGCTGCAAGGCTTGCACCTGCGGGTTCTGGCCCACGCCGCCGAAGATAACAGTCGAGCGCAATTGCGGCAGGTGGCGGCCGTAGGCCTTAAAGCTCTCGCCAATCTGGATGGCCAGCTCGCGGGTGGGCGTGAGCACGAGGCAGCGGACGCGGCCCTTGGGGCCCTGGCCCGTTTTCTGGGTGAGGGCAGTCTGGTGCAGAATCTGCAGAATCGGCACCGAAAAGGCGGCCGTTTTGCCGGTGCCGGTCTGGGCCACGCCCAGCAGGTCGTGGCCTTCGAGCACCTGCGGAATGGCTTGCTGCTGAATGGGCGTGGGGGTGGTGTAGCCTTCCTCGCTCAGGGCGCGCAGGATGGGCTCAATCAAATTGAGGTCGTTAAAAGTCATGAAGATGGGAGCCACCCGCCCGGTGGGTGGTGGCCGGGGCGGAGGCCATCGGCTGCCTTCGCAAATACAGGAAAATAAAAGGGGAAAACCCGTGCCGCACGCACAAACTCACGACGCGGCGGGCCAGTAGCCGTATACGCACGGCCAGCAGCTGGTCCGATTGCCAGGCTGCCTTCGGCGGCAAAGGTACCGCTTAAATCTCCAAGCCATGCAGATAGTTCACCGCGAGCGCGCCTACGACGGCCATTTTAAGCTCAACAAGCTCACTGTTAAAACCCAACAGGGCGAAGAATTACCCCGCGAGCAGTTTGCTCCCGGCCACGCCGTGGCCGCGCTCGTCTTCGATACCCAGCAGCAGCAGTACGTGTTTACCCGGCAGTTTCGGGTGGGGGCCGAGCGCGAGTTGCTGGAAATCGCGGCTGGCATGATTGACCAGGGCGAAAGCCCCGAAGCGGCCGTGCGCCGCGAAATTCACGAAGAGCTGGGCTACGACATCGACCAGCTGACCGCGATTGTGACCATGTGGCCCTCGCCCGGCACCAGCGCCGAAACCATTGCCGTGTACTACGCCGAGGTGAGCCGCCAGACTGGCCCCGGCGGCGGGCTAGCCGAAGAGCATGAGCAGTTGGAAATCATCCACCTCACGCGCGAACAGCTAGCCGAAGAGAAGATTCAGGACGCCAAAACGATGCTGGCCGTGCAGTGGGCGCAGCTGCATAAGCCATGAATACGTAGTGGCAGCCTAAGAAAACGCCCGTCATTGCCGCGCTCCGCTGCGTTGCGCTCGCAATAACAAATAGATGGGCCTACTGCGGCGTCAGTTGGTACTCAAACTGCTGGCGCAGGCGCGTGTCGGTTATCACCAGCGTGAGCGGACCGGCGGCCGGGTCGAGCTTAATGAAGGGCACCAGCTGATGATTCTGGTACAGGTCGCGGCCGTAGAAGCGGCCCGTGCCGGGCTTGGGCGTGGTCGCGAAAACCTCCTTGCCATCCTTGGTGCGGGCCGAAAGGGTAAGCAGCGACGGGTCGGCGTTTTTGGCGCCCTGGCGGCGAATGTCGAGCACTAGCGCCCCGCCGGCCGGTACGGCCCTTAGCCGACGCTGGTAGGTCGAGTCGGCCCAGTCGTGAATCTTGCGCAGCTCGCTGATTTCGGCCTGCATTTCCTCCGCCGAGCGGTAGCACACGTGGGTGTAGGTACCCGTGATGTCGGCATCTTCGTCGGTGTTTTTGGTAATATTAGCCACTACCGGGCATTCGGGATTTTTCTGGGCAAAGAGGTAGCGCTTGCGGGCCGGGCCAGCGGGGCTTTGGGCGTGCGCCGCCGCTACCCCTAGCAGGGCGAAAATCAAACCGGTGCGTAGCGTAGTAGAAAATTGCATTTTTGTAAGAAAATAAAGTAACCTGAATAGCGCAGCAGAACGCTCGGTACAAAGAACGGCAGGCCAGCGCAAATGCCCGGTATTTTCCCGCCGATAATGCCTTCTGGCCCGAATAGTGACGGAAATGTAACGCGCCCGTAACGTCGGCTTTATATACCGCCACGAGCTTTGAGGCATGCTAAAACTCGCGGAAACCAGGCGTTTCTTATTGGACTGGCAGCCGACTAGCGCGGGGCTGCGGTGGCTGGTGGCGCTGGGCTGGTGGCTGGCGCTGGGGTGGTGGCTGCGGCGCAGCCTGCGCCCGGCCCTGGGCGGCGCGGTCGCGCGCGACCCTAGCCACGGCCCGCCGACCAAGCCGCGCCGCCCCAAGCCGCGTTTGTGCCCGAGCTACCCCCGGCTGCCTTATTCTTCTGCCGCATGAGTACCCCAGCCCCGCGCCCACCCAAAAAGCGTCGCCTGGCGGTGGCCGTAATCAGCGACGTGCACCTGGGCACCTACGGCTGCCACGCGCCCGAGCTGCTGCGCTACCTCAAGAGTATCAAGCCCAAATTGCTGGTGCTCAACGGCGATATTGTTGATATCTGGCAGTTTTCGAAGAATTACTGGCCAGCTTCGCACATGCGGGTGGTGCGCTACCTGGCGGGGCTAGCGGCCAAGGGTACTCGCATCTACTACCTCACCGGCAACCACGACGAGCTGCTGCGCAAGTTTGCGGGCCTCAAGCTGGGTCATTTTCAGCTCGATAACAAGCTGGTGCTCGACCTGCCCCACGGCCGCACCTGGCTGTTTCACGGCGACGTATTCGACGTGAGTATGCGGCACGCGCGCTGGCTAGCCAAGCTCGGCGGCAAGGGCTACGACCTGCTGATTTTGCTTAACCGGCTGGTTAATTTTGGCTTGCAAAAGCTAGGCCGGCCCAAGGTGGCCCTGTCGAAGGCCGTGAAAAACCGGGTGAAAAGCGCCGTGAGTCTGGTCAGCGACTTCGAGCAGACGGCCGCTACCATTGCCGCCGACCAGGGCTACCGCTACGTGGCCTGCGGCCACATTCACCAGCCCGAAATCAAGACCCTGGCCACGCCGCAGGGGAAGTAACTTATTTGAATTCGGGCGACTGGGTTGAAAACCTCACCGCCCTCGAATACACTGCCGAGGCTGGCTGGACCCTCTACCGCTACGCCGACGACCCGCGCATGCTGGCCCAGCCCGGCGCCGCTACCGAGGCGCCCGAAGCCGACGAGCTAGCCGCCGATGCCGCGCCCGCCGCGCTGCTCGCGGGGCTGCTGGCCGAGTTTAAGTTAAAATGAAGAGGTAGGAATGAGGCAGTAAGAATTGCGCGTGGTAATTCTTACTGCCTCATTCCTACCTCTTACCTCACCGAAGCATGAACATTCTCTACGCCATTCAGGGCACCGGCAATGGCCACCTCATGCGCGCCCTCGACGTGGTGCCCCTGTTGCAAGCCCGCGTAGCAGCGCTGGGCGGCCAGCTCGACCTGCTGGTGAGCGGCCCGCCCGCCGACCTGCCGTTGCCTTTTGCGGTGCGCTACCGGGTGGGGGGCATGGGCTTTTTGTTTGGTAAGAAAGGCGGCATCAACTTCGTGAAGACTTTCCGGCAGTTCAACTCGGCGGAGTTCGTGCACGACATTCGCCACTTGCCCGTCGAGCACTATGATTTGGTGCTCAATGACTTTGAGCCGGTTTCGGCCTGGGCCTGCCGGCTGCGCCACCGCCCCTGCGTGGCCCTGAGCCACCAAAGCGCTGTGCTGCACCCCGCCGCCCCGCGCCCCGCCCGCGAGGACCCCGCCGGCCGGGCCGTGCTGCGCCACTACGCCCCCAGCACGGCGCAGTATGGGTTTCATTTCCAAGAATATGCGCCGGGCATCAGCACGCCCGTTATCCGGCAGCAGGTGCGCGAGCTGACGCCGGCCGACGAGGGACACTACACGGTATACCTGCCGGCCTTTGACGAGGAAACGCTGGTGAAGCGCCTGCGCCATCTGAGCCGCAAGGTGCGCTGGGAGGTGTTTTCGAAGCATAGCCAGCACCCCGCCGTGCACGGCAACGTGCGGGTGTGGCCGGTGAGCGGCGGCGACTTTCTGCAAAGCCTGGCCCATGCCCACGGCGTGCTCTGCGGCGCCGGCTTCGAAACGCCCGCCGAAACGCTGTACCTGGGCAAAAAGCTGGCCGTGGTGCCCATGAAGCAGCAATACGAGCAGCAGTGCAACGCCGCCGCCCTGGCCGAAATGGGCGTGCCCGTGGTACGGGGCCTCAAAGACAAGCACCTCGACTACCTCGACGACTGGCTGCACCGCGGCCAGCCGGTAGCCGTAGACTACCCCGACCGCACCGGCGCGGTGCTCGACCAGCTGCTGGCCGAGCAGCTGGGACTGAAAAAAATGGCCTAGCCAGGGTAGCGCCGCCACTCTTTGCGGCGCGGCGTTGTTTGCCCTGCGCCCAGGAGTGTTAGTTAGATTTAGCGGCTCCCGGTGAGCTGTTCAACAAAGGGGCGCGCAAGGTTGCGCTTCTGCCTGTATGCTAGTAGTTTGATGCCCGACGATTCTATTCTGACTATTCAGCGCCCGCTGGCGCTGCCGCCGGCCTTTTTCCCGGCCACTACGCCCGCTACCTACGCCCGGGCCGATTTTGGACCCGATTTTCACTGGGGCGCGGCCTGCGCGGCCTACCAGGTGGAGGGCGCCTGGCAGCAGCAGGGCAAGGGCCCGAGCATCTGGGATGAGTTTACGCGCCGGCCCAAGGCCATTGCGCGGGGTGAGCACGCGCGGGTGGGTACCGATTTTTTTACCCGCTACGAGCAGGATTTAGACCTGGCCCAGGGCCTGGGGCTCACTGATTTTCGCTTTTCCGCGTCCTGGGCTAGGGTGCTGCCCGAGGGCGTGGGCGCCGTGAACCGGCGCGGGCTCGATTTCTACGACCGCCTCGTGGATGCCTGCCTGGAGCGCGACCTGCGCCCCTGGCTCACGGTGTACCACTGGGATTTGCCGCTGGCCTTACAGCAGCGCGGCGGCTGGGCCAACCGCGCCGTGGTCGATTGGCTGGCCGACTACGCCCAGGTGCTGGCCCGCCGCCTCGGCGACCGCGTGGCGCACTGGATGGTGCTCAACGAGCCGATGGTGTTCGTGGGTGCGGGGCATGCGCTGGGTATTCACGCGCCGGGGCGGCGCAGCCTGCCGGGCTTTCTGGCGGCGGCCCACCACGCCACCCTCGCCCAGGCCGAGGGCGGCCGGGCGCTGCGGGCGGCGCTGCCGGGCGCGGCGCGCATCGGCACCACGTTTTCGTGCTCCTACGTGGCGCCCGCCCGACCGGGCCACGGCCCCAGCGAGGCCGCCGCGCGCCGCGTCGATGCGGTGCTCAACCGCTTTTTTGTGGAGCCCGCGCTGGGCCTGGGCTACCCCACGGCCGAGCTGCCCACGCTGGGCTGGCTGCTGCGCCGCTACCACAAGCCCGGCGACGCCGAGCGCCAGAAGTTCGCCTTCGATTTCTGGGGCGTGCAGAACTACACTCGTGAGGTGGTGCGCGCTGCCCCCTGGCTGCCGCTCATCGGCGCGGCGCTGGTGCCGGCCGCCAAGCGCGGCGTGCCCACCACCGAAATGGGCTGGGAAGTCTATCCCGAATCGGTTTACCAGATGCTAAAACAGTACGCCGCCTACCCCGGCGCGCCCGAGCTGGTTATCACGGAATCGGGCGCGGCCTTTGCCGACCAGCCGGCCGGCGGCCGCGTGCCCGATGCCGCCCGGCTAGCCTACCTCCAGGCGGCCATCGGGCAGGTGTTGCGCGCCCGCCGCGAGGGCATCCGGGTCAATGGCTATTTTCCGTGGAGCTTCACCGACAACTTCGAGTGGGCCGAGGGCTACCGGCCGCGCTTCGGCCTGGTGCACGTCGATTACGAAACCCAGGAGCGTACCGTGAAAGACTCGGGCCGCTGGTACGGCGAGTTTCTGGCCGGCGCCAGGGTAGAGGTGGGGCCCGTGCAGGCAGTAGCGCAAACTTTGTAGTCCGCGCTACAAGTTGCTCAGCGCGTCAACAGCGTAGCCCGCACGTCCATAAACCGCCCGATGAGGCGCTCGGGCTGCTGCTCGTCAAACTCGCCGAAGCCGAGCACGAAGGCCGGCGCGGGCTGCACAAATTTGGTGGCTTCGTTCACGGCGGCGAGGTAGGGCTGGAGGCGGGCGGGGTTACCGTCGGCGGCCGCAACTTCGGCGTCCCAGCGCAGCGGGGCGGGGCCTTTGCGCACCAAAAAAGGCAGCACAAACGGGATGTAGTGGCTGAAAACCGGGTTTTCCGCGCTAGTCAGCCGCGTATCGGGCCACACGTGAAACTCGGCGAACGAGGCCGGCGGCGCCACCACGAAGCGCGCCTGCTCATCGGCCATCGCCCCGAAGAGCGCCGCCCGGTTGGGCTGGGCGTAGAGCTGCGCGTAGGCCGTGTACCACACCGTGAGGCCCGCCTCGCTCACGAGCTGGTAGGGGTGAAACGAACTGCTGAGGCTAGCCCCGCCGTGGTTGCCGATGACGAGCGTATAGAGCTGCCCAAATTTTTCGAGGTCGGCCGATTGCTGGTAGGGCTGGTTGGTGAGGCCGTAGAGGTAGAAGCTGGCAAAATCGGCCGCGGTGGGCAGCGCCGGGGTAGTAGGGGCAGAAATAGCGGACACGGGAAAAAACGCTGGAAAAACAGAACGCCGGGTTAGGGGCGGGGCGGCAAAGTTCGGGCGCGGCGCGGGCTAGCATGTGGCGCCCGGCTCCTTTCAGCGGGACTTGCCGGGCCAGCCTGGTCGGACGCTTCTTTTTTATTCCCTGGTTGCGGCCGCATTATGGCTCAAATGGGCGTCCGCCAGCGGGTGTTAGTTGAGCGGCCCGCTGTTGCTGATGAAAGCCACGCGCTTGCTGTCGGGCGACCACGAGGGCGTATTGATGGTACCCTGGCCGCCGTAGACGTAGGCAATGATTTTGGGCTGGCCGCCGCTAATGGGCATCAGCCGCAGGTACACGTGCTTGTAAAAAGGGTGGTCGCTCGCGGCAACTTCATCCTTTAAAAAGGAGAGAAAAACTAGCGACTTGCCATCGGGCGAAATGTGCGGAAACCAGTCATTGAACTCGCCGGTCGTCACGGCTTCCTGCTGGCTGCCATCGGGCCGCATGCGCCAGATTTGCATGGTGCCGGTGCGGGCCGAGTTAAAGTAAATGTACTGGCCATCGGGCGTGTATTCGGCGCCGTCGTCGAGGCCCTGGGCGGTGGTAAGGCGCACTTCCTTGCCGCCACTGGCTGGCACGCGGTAGATGTCGAAGTCGTTGTTGCGCTGGCCGGTAAAGAGCAGCGCCTTGCCATCGGGCGACCAGCTGTGCAGGTAGGAGGGGCCGCGCGGCGTAATCTGGCGGGGCGTGCCGCCACTAGCCGGCACCGTGTAGACAATGGAGCCGCCGAGCTTATCGACGCCGCTGCTCAGGCCCAGCATCTTGCCGCCGAAAGCCAGCACGTGGTCGTTGTTATTGTTTTTAACGTCGCCGGTGGGCAGCATGGCCGGCTGCCGGGTGGCCAGGTCGAAGTTGTACATGAGGCCGTCACTGTTGTAAATCAGGCTCTTGCCATCGGGCCGCCAGTTGGGCGCCTGAATGGAGTTGGGGACCGAATAGATGATTTCGCGGCTGCCGGAAGCCACGTCGAGTAGCTCCAGGTGGCTGCCCAGGTATTGTTGGTAGGCGACCAGGCCGGCGGGCGCGGGCGCGGCTAGGCGCACATCGCGAAACACGGCCGTTTCGGTCACGTCGGCGTTGTGCGCGCACACGAACAACCCCACGTACACTTCCCGGCCCAGGTCTACATTAGCCACCTGCACCACCTCAAAGGGCTGGCCAAACTGCGCCACCCGCATGGTGTAGGTGGTGCCCGTGCGCTCCAGCTGAATGACGTCGGCCTGCGTGATGGCGGCGCGGGTCTCCTCGGTGGTAGCGCCGGCCGACTTGCGGTATTGCAGCGAAGTGAGGCCGTCGCCGTGCTCGGCCGCGCTCACCTGGGGCGAATTGGGGGCCAGGCTTTGGCGCACCATCCAGCCCATTTTGCGGTGGGCTTCGGCGCCGCGCCAGCCCACCAGGCCGGCGCGGGCGTAGAGAATAAAGTCGCCGGTCAGCTTTTTATAGACGTAGTGAAACTCGTCGTGGTCAGCCCAGATGTTGGCGCCGGCGCCCGTCACCACGTACTGCTGGGTGCCGGGCAGGTAGGTCGCGGTGCCTGGCCGGGCGGTGGCCCCCACATCCTGCTGGCCATCAAAAATGCCTAGCTGCTGGGCAAAGACGGGGCTGCCGGTGGCAAGGTAGCCTAGTAAAAAGAGAAGGAGCACGCGGAATTTCATGCGGCGGGCGGGTGGGAAAAAGAGTGGGCGGAGTGGCTGTCGGGCTAGCGAAGGTAAGCGCCCGGCCTTCGGCTGGCTAGGCCATACGGGCGGCGGCCCAGCGGGTTAATAAGGCTGGCTAGCCTCGACGCGAGCGGCCGTGCTACTTTCGGGCTTCCGCCCCGCGCTTCTGCCCATGCTGCTCACGATTTCGACCACCCACCAGCCCGCCACCGACCTGGGCTACCTGCTCCATAAAAACCCCGCCCGCCTGCAAAGCGTGGAAATCACCGGTGGCCAGGCCCACGTGTTTTACCCCGAAGCCACGGCCGGGCGCTGCACCGCCGCCCTGCTGCTCGACCTCGACCCCATCGGGCTGGTGCGCGGCCGCGGCGAGCGCGGCGGCGAAGGCTTTTCCTTGCAGGAATACGTGAACGACCGCCCTTACGTGGCCTCGTCCTTCCTGAGCGTGGCCCTGAGCAAAGCCTTTGGCACCGCCATGAACGGCACCTGTAAGGACCGCCCCGCCCTGCCCGCCAAGGCCCTGCCGCTGGCCGTGACGGTGGCCGTAGTCTCGGCCCCCGGTCCCGACTGGCCCCGCCGCCTCTTCGAGCCGCTCGGGTATGAGGTCGCAACCGAAGCCTACCCGCTCGACCCCACCCAGCCCGCCTGGGGCGACAGCGGCTACTATACCCTGCACCTGCGCCACACCGGCCTGCGCCTGCAAGACGTGCTCACGCACCTCTACGTGCTGCTGCCGGTGCTCGACAACGACAAGCACTACTACGTAGACCAGAACGAAGCCGAAAAGCTGCTGCACCGCGGCGGCGACTGGCTACCCCGCCATCCCGAGCGCGGCTTCATCACCCGCCGCTACCTGCGCTACCGCGCCCTCTACGTAAACCCCGCGCTGGCCAGGCTGCTGGAAGGGGATGAACTAAACGACCCGGCCAACGAAACCTCACCCCCCGACCGCCTCTCCAAAAGAGAGGGGGAGCCTGACGCAATTGCCGGGAGCATGACCGGTGCCCCATCTTTTTTGGAGAGGGGGTCAGGGGGTGAGGTGCCGCCAGGGGGTGAGGTGCCCGCGGAGGGCGACCAACCCAAGGCCGAAAAAACTTCCCTCCACGACCAGCGCCTCCAGCAGGTGGCCCACGAAATCTACCAGCTAGCCCCCAGCGCGTGCTCGACCTGGGCTGCGGCGAGGGCAAGCTCCTGCGCTTGCTGCTGCGCCAGCCTAAAATCGAGTACATCCTGGGCATGGATGTATCGCACCAGGCGCTGGCCCGCGCCGCCCAGCGCCTGCATTTGGCCGAGATGCCCCCGCGCCAGCGCGCCCGCCTTGACCTTATCCAGGGCTCGCTCTTGTACAAGGACGACCGCCTCACGGGCTTCGACGCGGCGGCGCTGGTCGAAGTCATCGAGCACCTCGACCCTAGCCGCCTCGTGGCCCTCGAAGCCGTAGTGTTTGGCCACGCGCGCCCGGCGCACGTGTTCGTCACGACCCCTAACGCGGAGTACAACCAAGTCTACGAACGCCTCTCGGCCGGCACCTTCCGCCACGCTGACCACCGCTTCGAGTGGAGCCGCGCCGAGTTCTCTGCCTGGGCCGCCGGCGTGGCCGAGCGCCACGGGTATCAGGTGCGGCTGGTGAGCATGGGCGAGGAAGTGGAGGGGGTGGGGGCGCCTTCGCAGCTGGCGGTGTTTACGCAGCAGCCTACTTCCGCTCCAACTTCTCAATCAGCTTAAGAATTGTCTCGCGATTTTTAGCATCCTTAATAAAGTGGGGCAATTTCTCCACCATTGTAGTATGCGTGGTAGTCTGTCGCTCCCGAAGTTTTGCGCCCACGTATTCTTTGATAGCGTGTAGATGCTGTCTGTTATAAGCCCAAAATAAATTACCTCGAACACTTCCTTGTAGCCATAAAGACAAGCCAAAAATGGGTGCTAAACCATCGTTAGGGTCATTGTAAGGCTGAGTGTAAGGCTCATTTCTAGGTTTATAAATCCTCACCTCACCACATATTGGGCACGGAATAGCAAAGGCATCTACTGGCTCTTTAGAGTGCGGAATTACTTTGCTAATGAGTTTGCCACATGTGTCACAATTCCTTCTGACGGAGACTTTGTATCTGACCAAGTTATTTGAATTTTCCAAATGACCGCAATGGCTACAATTTAATCGAGCATTATTAAAAAAATAAGGGTTGCCAGCCGTAATAACCGCTTGACGCTGACATTTCGGACACTCTACGTCAAATTCAGTCATATAAGACTGGCGCACTGTAGCTGGCGCATGATACCTGGAGGCTATAGTTTCCATTCCTACCTGATTACTTCTTAACTATTTATGCCCCAAGATACCTTGAAACTCCCCGAACTTTCGCTGGTGCTACTCATTGGCAGCACGGGCGCGGGCAAGTCCACGTTTGCGCGGCGCCTGTTCAAGCCCACCGAAGTGGTGTCGTCGGATACCTGCCGGGGCCTGGTATCGGATGATGAAAACAGCCTCGACGCCACCAACGACGCCTTCGACCTGCTGTACTACTGGGTAGCCAAGCGCCTCAAGCGCGGCCGCCTCACGGTCGTCGATGCCACCAACGTGCGCGCCGAAGACCGCAAGGCCTTCGTGGCGCTGGCCCGGCAGTACCACTGCCTGCCGGTGGCCATCGTGCTCGACGTGCCCGAGAGCGTGGCCGCCGACCGCAATCGCCAGCGCCCCGACCGCGCCGGTCTCAAGCCCCACGTTATTGCGGGCCACCGCCGCCTGTTGCGCCAGAGCCTGCGCACGCTGAAAGCCGAGGGCTTTCGGCACATCTTCCACCTGCGCGGGGTGGAGGAAATCGACGCCGTGCGGGCGATAGCGCGCGACCCGCTGCACAACAACCGCCAGCAGGAAACCGGCCCCTTCGACATCATCGGCGATGTGCACGGCTGTTACACTGAGTTGTGCGAACTGCTGGGCCAGCTAGGGTACCGGGTGGAGGAAGAGCCGGTGCAGGATGCGCGCGATTTGGGCGTGCGGGTAGTGCGGGCCGAGCGCGAAGCTGACCCTAGCCGCAAAGTCATTTTCCTGGGCGACCTCGTGGACCGCGGCCCTGCCTCGCCGCAAGTGTTGCGTCTGGTAATGAGCATGGTGCGCGACGGCCTGGCCCTGTGCGTGCCCGGCAACCACGACATGAAGTTGCTGCGCTACCTCAACGGCAAAAACGTGTCGCACACCCACGGCCTGGCCGAAACCATCGCCCAGCTCGAACCTGAAACGCCCGCCTTTAAGGAGCAGGTGCGGCTGTTTCTGGATAAGCTGGTGAGCCACTACGTGCTCGACGGCAGCCGGCTGGTGGTGGCCCACGCCGGCCTCATTGAGGAAATGCAGGGCCGGGGCTCGGGGGCGGTGCGCAGCTTCGCGCTGTTTGGCGAAACCACCGGCGAAACCGACGAATTTGGCCTGCCCGTGCGCTACCACTGGGCCAGCGAGTACCGGGGCCGGGCCATGGTGGTGTACGGCCACACGCCCGTGCCCGAGCCCGAATGGCTCAACAACACCATCGACATTGATACCGGCTGCGTGTTTGGCGGCCGCCTCACCGCCCTGCGCTACCCCGAGCGCGCCCTCGTGACGGTGCCCGCCCATCAGGTGTACGCCGAGCCCAGCCGCCCGCTGCACTACAACCCGCACCGGCCCAGCAGCTTACCCGGCGATGCAGTTGCCGGCGCCGAGTCGACGCCCGGCGCCACCGCCCAGCAGCACGATGACCTGCTCGATATTCGCGACGTGACCGGCAAGCAGCTCATCAACACGCGCTTGCTCAATACCGTGACGGTGCGCGAGGAAAACGCCGTGGCCGCCCTGGAGGTGATGTCGCGCTTCGCCCTCAACCCCAAGTGGCTGCTCTACCTGCCGCCCACCATGTCGCCCACCGAAACTTCGGAGCTGCCCGACCTGCTCGAACACCCCGCCGAAGCCTTTGCCTACTACCAGCGCCAGGGCGTGGCGCGCGTGGTGTGCGAGGAAAAGCACATGGGCAGCCGCGTGGTGGTGGTGCTGGGCCGCGACGAAGCCGCCATCCAGCGCCGGCTAGGGGTAGTGGGCGAGGGTCTGGGTAAATGCTACACCCGCACCGGCCGCAACTTTTTCACCGATAGCGAGTTGGAAGCTGAATTTCTCACCCGCCTGCGCGATGCCCTCACGGCGGCCGGCTTCTGGGAGAAATTCGGCACTGACTGGGTGTGCCTCGATGCCGAGCTGCTGCCGTGGTCGGCCAAGGCCCAGGAGTTGGTCAGAAGCCAGTACGCCGCCGTAGCCGCCGCCGCCACGGCCGCCTTGCCCCAGGTCGAAGCGGCCCTAGCCACCGCCACCGCCAGGGGCCTGGCCGGCGCGGCCGAGCTGCTGGCCCGCACCAGCGCCCGCCGTGAGGCCGCCACTGCCTATGCCGACGCCTACCGCCGCTACTGCTGGCCCGTGCAGTCGCTCGCCGACCTCAAGCTGGCGCCCTTCCACCTGCTCGCCACCGAGGGCAAAACGTACTTCGACCGCGACCACGCCTGGCACATGGAAACCCTGCGCGCCCTTAGCCTCGCCGCCCCCGGCCTGCTGCGCGCCACGCCCTACCACGTAGTCGACCTTGCTAATCCCGCTGAAATTGAAGCGGCCACCGACTGGTGGCTAGCCCTCACCGCCGGCGGGGGCGAAGGCATGGTGGTGAAGCCCTACGACTTCATCCCCACAACCGGCCGCTCGCTCATCCAGCCCGCCCTCAAGTGCCGCGGCCGCGAGTACCTGCGCATCATCTACGGGCCTGATTATCTGCTTGATGGCAACTTGGAGCGTCTGCGCCAGCGCAACGTGAAAGCCAAGCGCAACCTGGCCCTGCGCGAGTTTGCGCTCGGGGTCGAAGGCCTCGAACGCTTCGTGGCCAGCCAGCCGCTGCGCCTGGTGCACCAGTGCGTATTCGGGGTGCTGGCCCTCGAAAGCGAGCCGATTGACCCGCGCTTGTAGCCGCGCGGGCACCGGGCCCGTAGGATATTCCGGCGGGCCCGGTGTTGATTCTTTGCCCTTGCTTTATTCTTTTTCCTACCCATGCAAAAACAATTCTTCGCGCCCATCCTGGCGGCTGGCCTGGGCCTCTGGCTAGCCAGTGCCAGCCGCGCCGCGGCTCCCGCGGCCGAGCGCCCCACTTACTTTGCCCTCAAAGTATATCACCTGAAAACCAGCCGCCAGGAGGTCCGCATTGATAGCTTCTTGCAGCGGCAGTATCTGCCCGCGCTGCACGCCGCCGGTATTGCCACCATCGGCGTATTTAAACCCCTTGGCAACGACACGGCCGCTGATAGGCGCGTGTATGTATTTACGCCGTTCACCTCCCTCAAACAATGGGAAAAAATAGACCGGGAAACCTCGGCCAAACTGCAGGCTGCCGGTGGCGCCTACGAAAATACGGCGTACAATAATCCCGCGTATACCCGCCAGGAAACTATTCTTCTTAAAGCCTTTGACGAGATGAAAACCCTGACTGCGCCCAAGCTTAGCACGCCTAAAAATGCGCGTGTGTACGAGCTGCGCAGCTACGAAGGGGCCAGCGAAAAAATATTCCGCAATAAAGTGCAGATGTTTAATGCCGGCGGCGAAATCAATTTATTCAACCGCCTAGGCTTCAACGGTATTTTTTACAGCGAGGTATTATTCGGCCCAAAAATGCCGAACCTCATGTACATGACCTCTTTTGCTACTATGGCCGACCGCGAAGCCCACTGGAAAGCCTTCGGTGCCGACCCCGAATGGAAGAAATTATCAAGCCAGCCCGAATATCAAAATAACGTGTCGCACATCGATATCACGTTTTTGCGCCCAGCCGATTATTCGGATTTATAATTAATTGAAGTAGGGTAATTAAAACCCTAAACGTCCGTCCTGCTGAGCTTGCCGAAGCATCTTGCCCACACCGCTAGGGTAGTAAACCCAACGGCGCGGACAAGATGCTTCGACAAGCTCAGCAGGACGGACGTTTCAGTATCAGGCAGTTTGGCAGCCTTACTTATCGACACTCAAAATTTATCGTCATTTACCTCCAGCCAAAAATTATCGGGGTCCTGTAAATAAATCTGTTTCACCCCGTCGGGGCGGGGCGTGATTTTGCCCGGCTCGCTTTTCCAGCTGCCGTAGTGTACGCCTAGCTTATCGAGGTGCGCCATAAATTTCGATAAGTCCTTTACGCTAAATGCTAAGTGCGTATTAATATCGTGTTCCTGCGCTTTATTACCTTGAATAATATGCAGTTGGCTGTGCGGCCCGATGCGTAGCCACACGTGCTTGCCATCCTTAAAAGGCTCGGGTATTTCGGGTAGCAGCAGCACGTTTTTATAAAAATCAGCACTCTTCTGCAAGTCCACCACGTAGAGTGCGATGTGGTTGAGCATGACCGGGCCTTGCGCAAACGAATTTTTGGCAGTGGTCATAATTACTAAGAAAGTAATTATGCAAAACGACAAGTATTTTTTCATGGGTGGGAATAGGAAAGATAAGGAGGCTGCTTAGTTAATTTTGAGTGGGATGCCGTAATTATTTCGAGCGCGCCGATTTAAATTCCGAGCCGGCACGCCACTGAGGAAACGTGGTTTCGCCAGCTAGCCGCTGGCCCACGCGGAAATACAGCTGTGCATCCTGGGCCACACCGCTGAGGTCCCAGCCAGGGTCAAATTGGTCGGCGGGCTTGTGGTACATAGTGGTGGTATAGGCCCGGCGCTTTTCGGCAATGTATTCCTTGCCCTGGCTGCGGCTTTCGAAGCCGCCGCTGGCGTAGAGCGAGGGCACGCCCACGTGGGCAAAGCTGAAGTGGTCGGAGCGGTAAAACATGCCGGTTTCGGGCGTCTGGTCGGGCAGCAGGTAGCGGTCCTGCTCGCGGGCGGCGGCACGGGCGTAGTCTTCCAGTTCCGACTGCCCGTAGCCGATAACGGTGAGGTCCTTCATGCGGCCGTAGGGCCAGAGCATATCCATGTTGAGGTCGGCCACGGTCTTAGCCAGCGGAAAGGCTGGGTGCTGGGCATAATAATTTGACCCTAGTAAGCCCTGCTCTTCGCCCGTTACGGCCAGGAAAACGATGCTGCGGGCCGGCTTTTCAGGCGCGTTTTTAAACGCCTTGGCGATGCTGAGCAGCGCGGCTAGCCCGGTGCCATCGTCTACGGCGCCGTTGTAAATAGAGTCGCCGGCAATGACTTTGCCCACGCCGAAGTGGTCCCAGTGCGCCGAGTAAATGACGTACTCGCCGGCATTGGTAGTGCCGGGCAGCACGGCCAGCACGTTTTTGGAAGTCTGGCTGCGCAGCTTCTGCCGCAGGCTGGTGCTGAGGGTGAGGCCTAGCGGGCGGGCGCGAAAGCCGCGCCGGTTGGCGGCGGCGTAGAGGGCGTCGTAGTTCTGGCCGGCGGCGGCGAAGAGGCGTTTGGCCGCGTCCAAGGTCAGCCAGCCTTCGAGGGCGCACTTGCTGGCGCCGTGGTCGGCGGTTTGGGGGCGCAGCTTGGGACCGAGCGCGCCGCTGAGCACCACGCTCCAGGGGTAGGCGGCCGGTTGGGTGTCGTGCACGATGAGCAGGCCGGCGGCGCCGTGGCGGGCGGCTTCCTGGTATTTGTAGGTCCAGCGGCCGTAATAGGTCATGGCCTTGCCCTTGAACATCGTGGTGTCCTGGCCGGCGTTGCCGGGGTCGTTCACGAGCACCACCACGGTTTTGCCCTTCACGTCGAGGCCGGCGTAGTCGTCCCAGCCGTATTCGGGCGCCACCACGCCGTAGCCGGCAAATACCAACGGCGAGTTTTGCACCGCAACCGTGGGCTGCTCGCGCTGGCTGAATACCACGTAGTCGGCTTTATAATTCAGGCTCAGCTTTTGGCCTTTGCCTAAAATCTGCATGGTAGTCGCGGGGTTGACGCTGATTTCCACCATCGGCACCGGCTGGAAATAGCTGACTTTAACCTGCTCCCGAAGAATATTGCTATCAAGGCTCTCGGGTACTGGTAACAATCCTAGCGTTTTAAACTGCGCCGCCAAGTAGTCAGTAACGCGCTCCTCGCCCGCCGTAAATGGCTTGCGGCCTAGCATCTCATCCGACGATACGGCTTGCAGATAGCCGCTGATATCGGCCGCCGTGATGGCATCGGCCGGTGCAGGGGGGGTAGGGGCCGCGGCCGGGGGGGCGGCGCAGTGGCTAGGGTAGCGGTGGGCTTGGCCGACTGGCAGCCGGCCAGCGCCAAACCCAACAGGCTAATAGCGCCGGCGGCGCGATAAATCAAAGACATGCGAGTAATAAGCGCCGCGCCCAACCCAGGGCGCTAACGGTGCCCCAAGGTACTGCTAGCCACGTCACGCTGCACCGCGCCTATTCTGGTTTTTCCCGCGCTAATGTGCGCTCAATACGTGGGTCGGGCACCAGCCAGAGCAGCGCCACGCCCACGTAGGCCGCGCCCGCCAGCCACGGCAGCCAGAAGCTGCTCACGATGCCCACCAGGTAAAGTACCGGCGAAAGCTTGCCTTTCCAGTCGTGCCCCACGGCGTGGGCCAGCGGCGAGGCGGGGCCGCCATTAACGGCGATAAGGCAGTTTTGCAGCACAAAATACGCGATGGCCGACCCTAGCAGCACCCCGCCATACACGGCCAGCGTGGCCGGGGCAAAGTGATTTTCGCCCATCCAGCCGGTGGCAAACGGCGTGAGCGACAGCCAGAACAGTAGGTGTAGGTTGGCCCACAGCACGCCCCCACTAATTTGCCGGGCGCTGCTGAGTAGGTGGTGGTGATTATTCCAGTAAATGCCGACGTACACAAAGCTCAGCACGTAGCTCAGAAACACGGGCAGCAGCGGCCGCAGCGCCGCCAGGTTGTCGCCGTGCGGCACCTTCAACTCCAGCACCATAATGGTGAGGATAATGGCGAGCACACCGTCGCTAAACGCTTCGAGGCGGGTTTTGTGCATGGGGTGAGCTAGTGACGCTTGGAAAAGTCAAGGGTATGATTCTCAAAGGTGCGCCGAAAATTAAATAACACCCCAGACCTGAGGGTCGTGTCTAACCGCTCTTGGTTATCGGCGGCGATGCGCAGCCGGAAGTAGCCGTTGCGCGCTGGCGCAAGCGTGGCTTGCACAGCTTCACTGCCTGCGCACTCCAGTTGCACCTTGCCTATTTCTTGGTCAAGCCAGAATGGCCGTTGCCGGTAAAACGTCAGGTTGTAGCCGCTCGACGTCATCGTAACAAAACCGTATTCTTGCTGGGTGAAATAATAGCTGCCGTTACTAGCGTGCGTCGTGGTCGGAGTGTAAAAAATAGCCGCGAAGAGTTAATTCATACTCACCCAAGCTCCTCCAATTAGCACTGCGATAAAGAATAAGCCTATCGCTACGATGCGCATTACATCATTGCCAATGTGGCGAGCAACTAATGCTTTAAACGCTAACGTAGCAGCAAGAACAATGCTAAAGAATAGAAAAAGAACTAGGTTGCACGGACAATTAGCGAAGCCACAAGAGTGCTGAGATGAAATGCACCATTCCTAAGAAGCTGCTGGCCGTTTTATCATAGCGCGTGGCCAGCCGGCGAAACTGCTTGAGGCGACTAAAAAAGCGCTCGACTTTGTTGCGGTCGCGGTACAGATTTCGGTCAATCACGCGTTGGACGAGGCGGTTCTTTTTGCTGGGAATCACCGCTTGGGCACCGAGGGCGGCCACGCTGGCGAGTACGGCGTCCGTATCGTAGGCTTTGTCTGCCAGCACGTTGCTGGTACCCTCAGCGGCCGGCAGCAGTTCCGCTACGCGTCGACAATCGGCTTGCTGGCCGGGACCGAGCACCACGCGCAACGGGTTACCCAGCGCGTCGACGAGGGCGTGGATTTTGGTCGTCAGCCCGCCGCGGCTGCGGCCGAGGGCTTCGTCGCCGACGCGGCTTTTTTTCGGCTGCCCGCCGCCTGCGCGTGGGCCCGCACCACGGTCGAATCAAGCATCACCCAATCCAGGTCTGGTTCCTGCACGGCTTCGAACAAGCGTTGCCAAATGCCTTTTTGGGCCCAGCGCCGGCTGCGTTTGCGCAACGTGTCGTGTTTGCCAAAGCGGGCCGGCAGTGCACGCCAGGCGCAGCCGTGGCGCGCCACCCAGAACACGGCGTTGAGAAAGAGTCGGTTATCGACGCCTGTTCGGCCCACGTCGCCCGCTTTGCCCGATAAATGTGGGGCCAAAGCGGTCCAAGCACGGTCACTGATTTCATCCAGATTGCTCACGAACGCAAAGATAATTGTCCGTACAACCTAGTGCAAACACGACCAAAGCTAGCGATAGCTGCATAAAAAACGCCGCCCCGTTGCCAGGGCGGCGTTTTTTATAATCTAGCCAGCAAGAAACTGCCCGCTAGCCTACGCTTACTTTTTTACCAAATCAAACCGGTCGGCGTCCATCACTTTGGCCCAGGCGGCTACGAAGTCGCGCACGAATTTCGCGCCGGCCTGGTGGGTGCCGTACACTTCGGAGATGGCGCGCAGCTCCGAGTTCGAGCCGAAAATGAGGTCCACGCGGGTGCCGGTCCACTTCACTACGTTGGTTTTGCGGTCGCGGCCTTCGAAGTGCGTGTCGGCTTCCGAGGTAGCCTTCCAGGTGGTGCCCATGTCGAGCAGGTTCAGGAAGAAGTCGTTCGAGAGCACGCCGGGGCGGTCGGTGAACACGCCGTTTTTCGAGCCGTCGTAGTTGGCGTCCAGCACGCGCAGGCCACCCACCAGCACCGTCATTTCAGGGGCCGTGAGGGTCAGGAGCTGGGCGCGGTCGATGAGCATGGCCTCGGGCGAGGCTTCGTGGTTGGCGCGCAGGTAGTTGCGGAAGCCGTCGGCGTGGGGTTCCAGCGCGGCAAACGACTGCACGTCGGTTTGCTCGTGCGAAGCGTCGGTGCGGCCGGGGTGGAAGGGCACCTGCACGTCGTAGCCGCCGTCTTTGGCCGCCTGCTCGATGGCCACGGCGCCGCCTAGCACAATCAGGTCGGCCAGCGATACTTGCTTACCGCCGGTTTGCGCGGCGTTAAACTCGTTTTTGATACCTTCGAGCACGTCGAGCACTTTGCTCAGCTCGGCCGGGTTGTTGGCATCCCAGAATTTCTGGGGAGCTAGCCGAATGCGGCCGCCGTTGGCGCCGCCGCGCTTGTCGGAGCCGCGAAACGTGGAGGCCGAAGCCCAGGCCGTGCGGATAAGCTGCGCGCCGGTGAGACCGCAGGCGAGCAGCCGGTCTTTCAGGGTGTTGCTGTCCTGCTCGTCAATCAGGGCGTAGTCAGCCGCCGGAATGGGGTCTTGCCAGATAAGCACTTCGCTAGGCACCTCGGGGCCTACGTAGCGCGAGCGGGGGCCCATGTCGCGGTGCGTAAGCTTGAACCAAGCGCGGCTGAAGGCATCGGCAAATTCTTCAGGGTTTTGGTGGAAGCGCCGCGAGATTTTCTCGTAAATCGGGTCTTCGCGCAGGGCGATGTCCGACGTCAGCATAAACGGCGCGTGCGACTTATTCGGGTCGTGGGCGTCGGGAATGGTGCCGGCGCCGCCGTTGTTTTTGGGCTTCCACTGGTGCGCCCCGGCGGGACTCTTGGTTAGCTCCCACTCGTAGCCAAACAGGTTGTCGAAATAACCGTTGCTCCACTTAGCCGGGGTCGAAGTCCAGGCGCCTTCGAGGCCGCTCGTGATGGTGTCGCCGGCGTTGCCGGTGCCATACGAGTTCAGCCAGCCTTTGCCTTGCTGCTCGATGCCCGCCGCGGCCGGCTCGTGCGCAATGTACTGGGCGGGGTCAGCCGCGCCGTGTGTTTTGCCGAAGGTGTGGCCGCCCGCAATCAGGGCCACCGTTTCCTCGTCGTTCATGGCCATGCGGCCGAAGGTTTCGCGGATGTCGCGGGCCGAGCCCAGCGGGTTCGGGTTGCCGTTGGGGCCTTCCGGATTCACGTAAATGAGGCCCATCTGCACGGCAGCCAGCGGGTTTTCGAGCTGGCGGTCGCCGGTGTAGCGCTTGTCGCCGAGCCACTCGCGCTCCGAGCCCCAATACACTTCTTCCATCGGCTCCCACACGTCGGCGCGGCCGCCCGAGTAGCCAAATGGCTTCACGCCCATCGACTCAATGGCGCAGTTGCCGGCCAGAATCATAAGGTCGGCCCAGGAAATCTGCTCGCCATATTTCTGCTTGATGGGCCACAGCAGCAGGCGGGCCTTGTCGAGGTTAGCGTTGTCGGGCCAGCTGTTGAGCGGAGCAAAGCGCTGCATGCCCGCGCCCGCGCCGCCGCGGCCGTCCGAGATGCGGTAGGTGCCAGCGCTGTGCCAGGCCATGCGAATAAAAAACGGCCCGTAGTGGCCGTAGTCAGCTGGCCACCAGTCCTGCGAGGTAGTCATCAGCTCAAACAGGTCCTGCTTTACCGCATTGAGGTCCAGCTTCTTGAATTCCTCCACGTAATTGAAGTCCGCGCCCATCGGGTTAGACAAGGCCGAGTGCTGGCGCAGAATGCCGAGCGGCAGTTGGTTGGGCCACCAGTCGCGGTTGCGGGTGCCGCCGCCGGCCGCGTGCTGCTGGGCCTGCCCCGCCAGAAACGGGCATTTTGCCGCCGAGGGGTCGTTCATAAAGTGCTCCGTGGTGTTGGAAGCGGGCGGGTGTTGGTTGTGTTCTTCAGCCATTGTTAAAAGTTGTGGGTAGCTAAGGTTTTAAAGGAAGGAGATACGCTGCTGAAAGCCGGGCCGCGGGTCAAAAAATCGGCCCGTCGGACAAATTACCGGCAACCAGCGCCTAGGTTTGCGCGCCGCTAGTAAAAGATTTTGGCATGTTGGCAAAGAGTAGGCTAGCCGGTTTACGCTGGTTGGTTTGACAATCCAGCCAGGTGGTGACTAAGATTGGCAGGAGGGGCTTTGTTTAACAAAAGTAGTGTTTTTTCTCAACAAACTGCATGGCGCGCATTTTTTTGCCTACTTCTGTTTAACCTGCCGGCTGGCGGGCGCTTTTTGCACAGGGTTTTGGCTAACACCAGGCCGCCGTTTTTTATTCCATGACGACCCGCATCGCCGCCGCGCTGGCCGCTCTCGAAGCTGAGCGCGGCATCCGCATTCTCTACGCCTGCGAGTCGGGTAGCCGGGCCTGGGGCTTCCCCTCGCCCGACTCCGACTACGATGTGCGCTTTCTCTACTGCCACCCCGCCGACTGGTATCTGCGCCTCGATGAAGGCCCCGACACACTCAACTTTCCGGTCGATGAGGAGCTAGACCTGGCCGGCTGGGAGCTGCGCAAAACCCTGCGCCTGCTGCGCGGCTCCAACGCGGCCCTCTTCGAGTGGCTGCAGTCGCCCATCGTCTACCACGAGGCGCCCGGTTTTCGGGCCCGGCTAGCCCCGCTGCTGCCGCTAGCCTTCAACCTGAAAGCCGGCCTGCACCACTACCTGGGCCAGCTGCGGCGCGGGGTGGAGGAAGACCTAATTGGCGGAGAAGTGCGCCTGAAACGCCTGTTTTACGCCCTGCGCGCGGCCCTGGCCGCTCGCTGGATACGCGAGCGCCACGCGCTGCCGCCAATGGAGTTTGCGCCGCTGCGGGCACTGCTGCCATCGGATTTGCACGGTGTTGTGGAGGAGCTGCTGGTGCAAAAGGCTCATTCCAATGAGAAAACCGTGGTGGCCCGACCTGCCGAGCTGGTTGCCTTTCTGGTAGAAGAGTACGCGGCCGGGCAGGCGGCGCGGGAGGCATTACCCAGCGCGCGCCCGACGGGCCTGGGGGACGCGCTGGACGCAGTATTGCGCCAGCAGATAGCCGGGGTTTCGTAGGCTGGGTTACTTGCTGGCGAAATGCGGAGGCGCTGCCGCGATTAAGCTACAAACTTCCGCAATCCGGTTACGGCAGGGCCCTGCGCCGGGCGGGACCTTTGTGGTGTTTATTAATTTAACGCATTCAACCCGCATGACGCCGCAATCACTCACCGCTGGGGGCGCTAGCCTCAAAATCTGGTTTATCACGGGCGCTTCGCGCGGCTTTGGCCGCACCTGGACGGAAGCTGCCTTGCAACGGGGCGACAAAGTGGCCGCTACGGCGCGCCAACTGGCTAGCATCGCCGATTTGACGGAGAAATACGGGGCCAGCGTACTGCCCCTGGAGCTGGACGTGACCAAGCCCGAGCAGGTGAAAGCGGCCGTAGCGCAGGCCCACGCGCACTTCGGCCGGCTCGATATCGTGCTCAACAATGCTGGCTATTCCCTGGTCGGTACCATTGAGGAAGCCAGCCTAGATGACCTGCGGGCGCTATACGAAACCAATGTGTTCGGCACGGTTGCCGTTATTCAGGCCGCGCTGCCGCTGCTGCGGGCGCAGGGCCACGGCCATATTCTGGGCGTGTCGAGCACGCTGGGCCACGTGGCGCCGCCAGTAATCGGGTACTATGCCTCCTCCAAGTGGGCCTTCGAGGCCATTCACGAGAGCCTAGCCACCGAAATAGCGCCGTTTGGCATCAAGGTAACCATCATTGAGCCAGGCGCCTACGCCACCGAGTTTGGCAGCCCGGAGTCGTTGCGCTTTGCAGAAGGCCTGGAAGTGTACACCGATTTCAAGAAGAACTTCTTCGCGGGCCTGCAGGGCCTGGAACGGGGCAACCCGGCCGCGACTCCAGCCGCCCTGTTTGCCGTCGTAGATGCCGAGCAGCCGCCCCTGCGGCTGTTTCTGGGCAGCCACAACCTGCCCCAGGTGCGCGCGGTTTATGCCCAGCGGCTAGCCACCTGGGAGGCCTGGGCCGCCGTTTCTACGGCCGCCCAGGGCTAAGCCAGCTAGCCCATACCGCAACCAGGCGGCCGGTGCGCGCGCACCGGCCGCCTGGTTGCGTAAGGTTTACTTAAGCCATGTAAGCCATGAAAAAGCAAGAAAAAGCGCCGCTGCGGTTTGCCTCCTTGTCGGAGGCGCACCGGGCCCTGGGTTTGCCGGGGCCCATGCACCCGCTTATCAGCCTGGTGCGCAATGCGCCGCCGCCCGCGCAGGGCAGCGGCCCGCCCCAGCCCCACGTGCTGGGCTTTTACAAGGTTTCCTTTTGGCCTAGGCAAAACCGTAAGCTCCGGTACGGCCAGGGGTATTACGACTTTGAGGCGGGCGGCCTGCTGTTTGCTGCTCCCGGCCAGTTGCTGGGCGGCACGCCGCAGCACGAGGCCAGGGAAGCGTGCGCCCACGTCACCCTGCTCATTCACCCCGATTTCCTGGCGAGCTACCCGCTGGCCAAAAAAATCCGGCAGTACGGCTTCTTCACCTACTCGGCCAATGAGGCGCTGCACGTGTCGGAGCCGGAGCGCGAGGTGCTGCTGGCGCTGTTTAGAACGATGGAAGCGGAGCTAGCCAGCCGCCTCGACGAGTTCAGCCAGGATGTGGTGATTGCCCAGCTCGACTTGCTGCTGACTTACGCCAACCGCTTTTACAAGCGCCAGTTTCTGACGCGCAAAGCCGTGCACCGCGACCTGCTGCAACGCCTGGAAGCGACGCTAGCCGAGTGCTTTAGCCCCGAGCGCCTACCCGAGCACGGCATTCCGACGGTGCAGTACCTGGCCGAGCGCCTGCACGTGTCGGCCAGCTACCTGAGCGATATGCTGCGTACGCTCACCGGCCAAAGCGCCCAGCAGCACATCCACGACAAGCTCATCGAGCGGGCGAAAGAGCAGTTGGCTTCCAGTAGCCTGTCGGTGAGCGAGGTGGCCTACGCGCTCGGTTTCGAGCACTCGCAGTCCTTTAGCCGGTTTTTCAAAGCCAAGACGACCCTTTCGCCGCTGGAATTCCGGCGGTCTTTCCAGCTTAATTAGAAGCTGGCTGGCGGTTACTTAGCCTCAAATTTCCAGTTGAGCGACAGGTTCACTACGCGGCCTTCTACCGGCGCCCACAGCTCGCGGAAGAGCGGGCTAGCGTAGCTGCCGCCCACGGGCAGCACCACGCGCTCGCGGCGCGTTTGGCGGTAGTCAAAGACGTTTTCGCAGTTGAGCACCAGCGTCCAGGGGCCGGTGTGGTAGCGCAGCAGAGCCGCGAAGATGGGGTAGCCGGGCGTGGTGCTGCCGTCGCTCAGGTACTGCTGGCCGGTGTAGCTCGCCTCCAGGCCGCCGCCAAAATGGTCATTTACATCGGTGAGCGCCACGGCCGCGAATTTGTGGCGGGCGGCCAGCTCCACGTGCGGGTTCGCGGGGTCGTAGTCGCGCCGGGCGTTGGTGAAGACGTAGCCCAGGTAAAGCTCGGTTTCGTCGGCGCGCAGGCGCACGTAGGTTTCGAGGCCCCGCGTCGTGACCGGCGCGGCGGCATTTTGCCAGCCGAGCGGGCCGCTGCCGGGCTGGTAAGCGCCCGCGCCGGGGCCGCCCACTAGGCCGCCATCGGGCAGGATGAGCGGGTTTTGCAGCCGGGTGTAGAAGAATGACTGGTTGATATTCAGCACCAGCGGCTCGCCCTCGTCCCCAAAATTGGCGAAGGTGTGCTGGTAGTTCAAATCGCCGTTCAGGCCCTGCGAGGTTTCGGCGGTGAGGCCGGCCAGGGGCTGCACCTGCGGGTAGTCGCGCTCGTCGAGGCTGTTCACGTAGGGCACCGGCACGCGGTAGCCCAGGCCGCCGTTGAGGCGGGCGGTGAGGGCAGCGGTGAGTTTATACAAGGCCGAGAGGCGGGGCAGCACGAAGCCACCGTACTGGTTGTGGTGGTCGTAGCGCAGGCCGGCCTGGAGGTTGAAGCGCGGCGCGGGCTGCCAGCTATCCTGCACAAATGCTCCGAACGTATAGTAAGCATACGGACTGAGTAGGGGCGTGGCGCGGCCGGCGGCGTTGCGCAGGCGCTCCCCGTTAAAATTCAAGCCGCCCACCAGGGTATTGCTGCGCCCAGCGGCGTGCAGGTAGCTGGCCTCGGTATAAAAAGTAGTTTGATAAGCCTTAAACGCGACGGTATTCGTCAGGACATCGCGCCCGAAATTCGTGACGGCGCCTTTGAGCGTGAGGCGGCCGGTGCCCACGCTGTCGTTGGTATACACGGCATCCAGGGTGTGGCGCTGGCTGGTGTTATTCACGAAATACGCCGCGCCGCCCAGCACCTCGGGCTCGTCGCGCACGGCTTGCTGCTGGCCCCCGCGCCGGCTCTCGAAGGTGCCCGTGTAGCCCACGGCCAACTGGCTGTGGGCGCTTGGGTAGTAAAACAGCCGCGGGTGCACGGTGAGGCTGCGCACGCGGGGCACGTCCACGAAGCCATCGCCGTCCACATCCACTTCCTGCTGGCGGGTGAGGCCCACAAACAGCGAATAGCCCAGGCGCTGGCCGCGCTGGGCGGCAAAGCCATTGAGGTTGGTTTCGTGGAGCGTTGTCTGGTTGAGCGTCGCGGCAAATTGCGGCGTGCCGAGCGTGGGCGTTTTGCTCACCAGATTGACCAGGCCCGCGATGGCGCCGCCCCCGTAAAGCGTCGAGTTCGAGCCTTTTAATAATTCAACCTGCCGCAGGTCGAGCGGCGGCACCGACAAGATGCCGAAGCTGCCCGCAAAGCCGCCGTAGAGTGGCAGCCCATCGCGCAAAATCTGCGAGTACTGCCCCTGCAAGCCCTGAATGCGCAAATCCGCATTGCCCGTAGTAGGTGAGGTGGGCTGAATCTGGGTGCCCGCAATGTCGCCGAGCAGGCTGGCAATGTTGCCGGGCTTGATACCATTCTCCTCCTGCATTTCCTCCTCGCCCAGCACTTCGATGCGCTCGGGCTGGTCCTCAATGCGCGAGTTGGTGCGCGTGGCCGTCACTACTACTTCCTCAATGGCCGCCGCGCTAGGGGTCAGCAGCACCGTGAGCGGCGCGCTGCCGGGCGCTGGGGCCGCCAGTGAGCGCGCTTTGTAGCCCAGCGCCTCGGCCCGCAGGCGTGCGCCCGCCGCCGGCGCGGGCGCTAGCCGCACCAGGCCTTGCGCATCGGTGGTGCCGCCCAGGCTGCCGCCCGGCACACCTACGCTCGCCCCGATGAGTGGCGCGCGGGTAGTGGAGTCGCGCAGAATGAGCAGCAGGCTTTGGGCGCGCAGCGCGCCGGGCCAGCCAAACGCCAGCGCCAGCAGAAATAGAAAAAAGCGAAGCATAAAACGGACGCTACTAAAAAGGCGGGGCTAGCCCCCGCCACCTTTTGCTTGCGGGCAAAAAGTACGCAAACCAAGCACCGGGCTTTGAAGAATTTCTGTAGCACCTTCGCGGCACTTTTCCCCGCCTGCCCATGACCATCGCCGACCTGCGCCAGCAAAACCTCATTCTGTTTGAAGCCGTGAGCGGCAGCCGCGCCTACGGTACCGACTTGCCGCATTCCGATACCGATTTGAAAGGCGTTTTTGTGCTGCCTGAAAACCAGTTTTTTGGTCTGGATTACATACCGCAGATTGCCAATGACACCAATGACGAGGTATTCTACGAGCTGCGCCGCTTCGTTGAATTATTACTGAAAAATAATCCAACCGTGCTCGAATTGCTTGGCACGCCGGCCGACTGCATTGTGTACAAACACCCGCTGTTTGACTACTTCCGAGCGGCCGATTTCCTGTCGCAGCTCTGCCGCGCCAGCTTCGCCGAATATGCCGTGGCGCAAATCCGCAAGGCCCAGGGGCTGCACAAGAAAATTAATTATCCCGAGCCGCCGGCCCGTAAGTCGGTACTCGATTTCTGCTACGTCACGGTGGGCGCCGGGGCGCAGCCCGTAGCCGCGTGGCTAGCCCGGCAAGCTATTGGCTATGAGCAATGTGGCCTGGCAAACGTGCCGCACCTTACCGACCTCTACGCCCTGTTTGTGGACCCTAGCCCGGCGCGCCCGCTCGGCTACCGGGGCTTGGTGCGCGACCCCGAAATTTCGCAGGAGGTGCAGCTTTCGGCCGTGCCGAAAGGGGAAGTGCCAGTGGCGTATCTGTCGTTTAACCGCAACGGCTACAGTGTATATTGCCGCGCCTACCGCGAGTACTGGGATTGGGTGGCCAAGCGCAACAAAGAGCGCTACGAAAATACCGTGCAGCATGGCAAAAACTACGACGCCAAAAATATGCTGCACGTTTTTCGGCTGCTGCAAATGGCGGAGGAAATTGCCCTGACCGGCGAAATCAAAGTGCGCCGGCCCAACCGCGAGTTTTTGCTGCACATCCGCCGCGGCGAGTTTGCCTATGCCGACCTTATCGCCGAGGCCGAGCACCTGGTGGCGCGGGTTGAGGCGGCGTTTGCCACGTCGGCGGTGCTGGCTGCGCCCGACAAGGCTAGCGCCGAAGCCACGCTGCGGCTGGTGCGGCAGCGCTTTTACGCCGCTAGGCACTAGGTGGGCCGCACCAGGCTAGGAAATAGTGCGAAATAATGCGCTGCCTAGTAACTGAAAACAAGCAAGATACTAACCAAACGAGCAGTTTTCGGTTACAAATGCAGCGGCCGGCCCACAAATGCCTTAATCCTGTACCCCTTAAAGTCAACTAAAACCCGACCTTCGCACGTTCATTCACTGACCGCTCACTTGGCGGTGCAATCCTTGATATGGTACTGACTAACGACCTTCTGATTTCGCGGGGCGAGGTATTACAGCAGCTGGAAGGTTATCTGAAAGATAATATCTACACTTTTCTCAAGAAGGTAGAAGATAGCTGGCAACCCGCTGATTATCTGCCCGATTCGCGCCGCGACACGTTCTTCGACGAAGTAAAAGAGCTGCGCGAAAAAGCCAGCGGCCTGAGCTACGACCTACTGGCCGTGCTCATCGGCGACACCATTACGGAGGAAGCATTGCCCAACTACGAGGCTTGGTTTCATGAGCTCGATGACCTGAACCGGGACCGCAACAACGGCTGGGCGCAGTGGATTCGGGGCTGGACGGCCGAGGAAAATCGCCACGGCGACCTGCTCAACCGCTACCTCTACCTCTGCGGCCGGGTCAACATGCGCGAGTTTGAGTTTTCGACCCAGCACCTCATCAACGATGGCTTCGACCTGGGCACGGCCCACGACCCGTATCGGGCCTTCGTGTACACGAGCTACCAGGAAATGGCCACCAACGTCTCGCACCGCCGCGTGGGCCAGCTGGCCCGCACCGCCGGCGACGATGGCCTAAGCAAAATCTGCGGCATGATTGCCGGCGACGAAAACCGCCACGCCAAGGCCTATAAAACCTTTGTGAGCAAGATTTTTGAGCTGGACCCTAGCGAGATGATGCTGGCCTTCGAGGACATGATGCGTAAAAAAATCGTGATGCCGGCCCACTACATGCGCGAGCTGGGCATTGATATGGGTAAAACCTTCGGCCATTTCACCGACGCCGCCCAGCGCATCGGCGTATACACCAGCAACGATTACACCGATATTCTGGATACCTTGCTGAGCGAGTGGCAGATAGCCGACCGCACCGGCCTCACGCCCGCCGCTGCCAAAGCCCAAGAATACGTGATGAACCTGCCCGCCCGCCTGCGCCGCGTGAGCGACCGCATGTCGGTGCCCAAGCTCGAATATAAGTTCAAGTGGATTAGCTAAGCCCCGGCTAGCTAGCTTAGGTTAAGTTGAAAAGCTCCGGCTGCCTTGCGCAGTCGGGGCTTTTTTGGTGCTAACTATTGGCCGCAAGCTTGGTTAATGAGGACTTCCTCACTACTCTTCCTTTTCCGCATGGCCCAGCAAACCAAAGCTGCCTACTATACCGAGTTTGGCGGCATCGATAAACTTCAGGTCGGCTCCCTTGACCTGCCCAACCTAAGTGCCGGCGACGTGCAGCTGCTGGTAAAAGCGGCCGGCGTCAACCCCGTGGATGCCGTAGTGCGCGCGGGGCATTTTGCTCAGGTGGTGCCCAGCGTGTTTCCCACCGTGCCCGGCTGGGATGTGTGCGGCATCGTCGAAAAATGCGGCCCCGGCGTAACGCGCTTGGCCGTGGGCGACGAAGTGTATGGCTACGTGCGCCAGCCGGTGGCGCAGCACGGCACCTTTGCCGAGCGCATCGTGGTGCCCGAAAATCTGCTGGCCAAGAGCCCCGCAAAGCTGAGTTGGGTCGAAGCCGGCGGCCTGCCGCTGGCCGGCCTCACGGCGTACCAGTCAGTTATCAAAGCCGGGCAGTTGAAGGCGGGCGAAACCATCCTCATCCTGGGCGCCTCGGGTGGCGTGGGCGGCTCGGCCATCCAGCTGGCCAAAGACGCGGGCGCCACGGTTATTGCCGTAGCCAGCGCCGACAGCGCCGGCCACATGAAAAAGCTCGGGGCCGACTATACCATCGACTACAAGGCTGGCCCGGTGGCCGAAACGGTGAAAAAAATGGCGCCCGACGGTGTAGACCTGCTTTTCGACGCCATCAGCGGCGATACGCTTACCCAAAGCCTAGCCACGCTCAAGCCCACTGGCCGCCTCATCTCAGTGCTCAACGATGGGAAGGCGCTGCAACTGCCCGCCGGCGTGCACTTTCAGCATGTAATGGCCCAGCCCAGCGTGCCCGACCTCGACCATCTGCGTGAGCTAGCCGATGCGGGCAAGCTCACGGTGCCTATTGCCGCTACTTTTTCGCTCGATGACGTTAAGAAAGCGTTTGAGCAGATTGAGTCGCACCACACGACGGGCAAGGTAGTTATTGTACCCTAGCGGATGAGTTGAATGCGAAAAACTAAAACAGCGCGTTATGCTGCGCCTGGCGAGGCATGACGCGCTGCTTATGGTATGGTAAAGGCTGCAAAGCCTATTGCTCAATCTTTACGCCCTTCCAGAAAGCGATGCGGCCTTCGATGTTCTTGGCGGCGGGGCTAGCCGTGGGGTAATACCAGGCGGCGTCCTTATTCAGCTCACCGTTTACGCGCAGCGAATAGTAGCTGGCGCGGCCCTTCCAGGGGCAGGAAGTGTGGGCGATGCTGTCTTCAAAAAATTCCTTTTTGAGCGCATCGGCGGGGAAGTAGTGGTTGTTCTCAACCACCACGGTGTCGTCGCTCTCGGCCACGACGGTATTGTTCCAAATAGCTTTCATGGGCTGGCGGCGCGGCACCTGAATGGCCGTCCGGCTAGGGTTAAACGCGCTACTTTGCCGGATGTTTGCGCCCCGCTCCGGCGCCCCACCTGCTGTATGCTCCGCCACATCCGCCACGCCGAAATAAACCGCCCGCAGTGGGATGCGCTTATCCACCAGGCACCTAATGGCTTAATCTACGCCCTCACTTGGTACCTCGATAGCGTGTCGCCGGGCTGGGAGGCGCTTGTGCGCGAGGAAGATGGCCGCTACGTGGCCGGCCTGCCGCTGCCGGTGCAGCGCAAGTTTGGCCTGCGCTACCTGCGGCAGCCGCTGTTTGCCCAGCAGCTGGGGCTGTTTTCGCTTGCCCCCCCCGCGGCCGCCGACTGGCAGCAGGTGGCGCGCTTGCTGGGCCGGTTTCGGTTTATCACGCAGTATGCCTTCAATACGGGCAATGCCGAGCTGCTGGGCGTAGGGCAGCCGGGGCTGGCCGGGGTGCCGTTCACGACTTATTACCTGTCGCTGCGGCCGCCCTACGAGCAGCTGCTGGCGGGCTATAAGCCCAACCGCCGCTGGCGCCTCAACCAGGCCCGGCGCCGGGGCCTGCGCGTGGAGCCCACCACCGACATCGACCTGATGGTGCAGATTTTTGCCGAAAACACGGCGCCCAAAATCTACGGCGTCATTGGCGAGGCCTACGAGTACCGCATCCTGCGCGCCCTGTACGCCCGCGCCCACCAGGAAGGGTTGGCCACGATGTGGCAGGTGCGGGGGGCTAGCGGCGAGGTGCTGGCTATGGGCCTGCTGTTTCGCTTCAGGCAGCACCTTACCTACATTTTCAATTGCTCGACGCGGGCCGGTAAGGAAGCCGGCGCCATTTCGGTACTGCTCGATGAGGTGCTGCGCGCCCACGCAGGCCAGGACCTTCTTTTTGATTTTGAGGCGCCCGAGGTGCCCAACGTGGCGCACTTTTACAGCAGCTTCGGGCCGGCGCCGGCGCCGTACCTGGCCATTGCGGCCAACCGCCTGCCCTGGCCGGTGCGCCAGCTGAAGGCGGCGCGCACGGCCCTGTACCGGCGGCTGCGCCCGCGCCCGGCGGCCGGTGAAAACAACCAGGGCTAGCGGCCGGGAAACATTACCGGCGCGGGCGTTGTTGGCCCGAGTAGCTTATTGGCGCCCGCCGGCCGAACCAAACCGGGCTAGCGCATTCGTATTTACGCAGAGAAAATTATGGCTATTGGCGTTCGCTTTCGTGATTTTGTGCCCGATGAAAACTCGGGCGATAAGGGGTTCGAGCAGCTGTTTAAGCTGTTTATGCAGTTGATAACCATCACCAGCGGCGACGTGGGCGAGGCCTTGCAGTGGCTCAATGAGCTGGACAAGCAATATGGCCTCACCGACAACGACTATGGCATGGGCAACTTCATCGATGACCTCAAGAAGAAGGGCTATATCGATGAAAACGAGCAGGAGCGGGGCGAGCTGAAAATCACGCCCAAAACCGAACAGAAAATCCGCAAGTCGGCCCTCGAAGAGGTTTTTGGCAAGCTCAAGCGCGGCAACACCGGCAACCACCGCACGCCCCACACCGGGCAGGGCGACGAGCAGAGCACCGACCTGCGCGAGTTTCGCTTCGGCGACTCGCTCGAGCAGATTCAGATGTCGGAATCCATCCGCAATGCCCAGCTCAACCACGGCATGGACGGCGATAGCTTCATGCTGACGGAGGGCGACCTGGAGGTGCGCGAAAACGAGCACAAGTCGCAGACCAGCACGGTGCTTATGATTGACATCTCGCACTCGATGATACTCTACGGCGAGGACCGCATTACGCCCGCCAAGAAGGTGGCGATGGCCCTGGCCGAGCTCGTGAAGCAGAAATACCCCAAGGATTCGCTCGACGTGATTGTGTTTGGCAACGACGCCTGGCAGATTGAGGTGAAGGACTTGCCGTACCTGCAAGTCGGCCCCTACCACACCAACACGGTGGCTGGCCTGGAGCTAGCGATGGACCTGCTGCGCAAGCGCAAAACGCCCAACAAGCAGATTTTCATGATTACCGACGGCAAGCCCACCTGCCTGAAGGAAGGCAACGGCTACTACAAAAACTCGTTTGGCCTCGACCGCAAGGTGGTGAACAAAACGCTGAACCTGGCCGCCGCTGCCCGCCGCATCAAGATTCCGATTACCACCTTCATGATTACTTCCGACCCGTATTTGCAGAAGTTCGTGGAGGAGTTTACGGAGGTAAACCAGGGTAAGGCCTACTACTCGGGCCTGAAAGGATTAGGGCAGCTGGTATTTGAAGACTACAAGAAGAACCGGCGCAAGTCGCTGTAGTGTAGCTGGCAAGCCTCTTGGTGAAGAGTTACCGGACTTAAAATGCCATCCTGATAGATATATTAGGGGTGGCATTTTAATTTTTTATGCATATGAACTCTCTGGTTATCGGGCTAGCGCTGTTGAGCGGGATTTTGCGTGGTTGTAACTCAACCTCAACCGATGCGCAACTGGCGCAGGCTCATACCGATGATATTGAGCGCATTGCAAAGTGGCGAACCGCCACCCTGCCTAAGGGCCAGGCTGCCCCTGACTTTCGGCTGATGGATACTGCCGGCAAAGCCGTGGACTTACGCGACTTGCGCGGCAAGGTAGTGTACCTGGATTTCTGGTACAGCGGCTGCCGGCCGTGCCTGGCCGAAGCACCCGCCGCCGACAAACTGAAACAGCAATTTCTAGGAAAGGACGTGGTATTCGTGTACGTCTCTATCGAAACCAACGTGGGTGATTGGAAGCAAGCGGTTGAAAAGCACCACCTAACCAGTTCCAATAGCGTGCATCTAATTGACCCTGAAGGTTGGCACGCCGCGCGGGCCTACCACGTGGTTGGGTTTCCTACATACATACTTATTGGCCGTGGTGGACACATTTGGCAGACCGAAGCGCTACGTCCTTCAGATGGTGCTAAAACGGTGGAGGCGTTACAACAGGCACTGGCAGTGAAATGAGGCCTGAAGGCTTAGGTTAGCCCGGCAAAAACTCCGGTTGGGTTGGCTGAACCTCAAGCACCCTCTGCGGGTTTAAGACCTAATGAAGCACGAAACTATCCGCACCCTGGGCCAGCTCCGCGCCAGTGGTTACCAGCCCCGCACCGTGAAAGAAGAGTTGCGGGATAATCTTATTTCTAAACTCAAAAATAAGGAGGACGTTTTTCCGGGCATCTTCGGCTACGAGGAAACCGTGATACCCGAGTTGCAGCGCGCTATTCTGGCCGGGCACCACATCAATCTGCTCGGCCTGCGGGGCCAAGCCAAAACCCGCATTGCGCGCCTGCTTATCAATTTGCTCGACCCGTTTATTCCGGTAGTAAAGGGCTCGGAGCTGAACGACGACCCGATGCAGCCGCTGTCGGTGTATGCCAAAAACCTTATTGAGGAGAAGGGCGACGACACGCCCATCGAGTGGCTGGGCCGCGCCGACCGCTACACCGAGAAGCTAGCCACGCCCGACGTGACGGTGGCCGACCTCATCGGCGACGCCGACCCCATCAAGGCCGCCACGCTCAAGCTGCCGTATAGCGATGAGCGCGTGATTCACTTCGGCCTGATACCCCGGGCGCACCGGGGCATTTTTGTTATCAACGAACTACCCGACTTGCAGGCCCGCATTCAGGTGTCGCTCTTCAACATTTTGCAGGAAGGCGACATTCAGATTCGCGGCTTTAAGGTGCGCCTGCCCCTCGATATCCAGTTCGTATTCACCGCTAACCCCGAGGACTACACCAACCGGGGCAGTATTGTGACGCCGCTCAAGGACCGCATCGACGCCCAGATTATCACGCACTACCCCAAGTCGATTGAAATTGGCAAGCGCATCACCAAGCAGGAGGCGCGCATCAAGGAAGAGCAGCGCGGCATGGTGACGACCAACGAAATCACCCACGACCTCGTGGAGCAGGTGGCCGTGGAGGCCCGCGGCTCCGAGTTTGTGGATGCCAAGTCGGGCGTGTCGGCCCGCCTCACCATCTCGGCCTACGAGCAGGTGATTGCCGGCGCCGAGCGCCGCGCCCTCATCAACGGCGAGAAGACGACCTACGTGCGTGTGGCCGACTTTATCTCGGCCGTGCCCGCCATTACGGGCAAAGTGGAATTGGTGTACGAGGGCGAGCAGGAAGGTGCCGGTATCGTGGCCGAGAAGCTCATGGGCAAGGCTATCCGCACGCTGTTTCTCAACTATTTCCCCGACCCCGATAAGTCGAAGAAGCTCAAAAATCGCCCTTCGCCCTATAAAACGGTGCAGGAGTGGTTTGGCAACGGCAATACGCTCGACATTCTCAGCGACGCCAGCACTGCCGACTACCGCGCCGCCCTCGACAAAGTGCCCGGCCTGCGCGACATCGTGACCGAGTTGCACCCCAAGGAGGACGCCGAAACCACCTATTTCCTCATGGAATTCCTGCTGCACGGGCTAGCCGAGCACTCGCTCATTTCGCGCAACAAGCTCACGGCGGGTGCCCAGTTCAAGGACCTGCTCTCGTCGATGTTTACCATGCCCAGCTTTGGGGATGATGACGATGAGGAAGACGAGAAGCCGCGCCGCCGTCGCTAGGCCTACGCCTGCCAGGTTTACAAAAAAGCCCCGCGTATCAACTGATACGCGGGCTTTACTACAACTAGAGCTACGCCTGCTCGTCGTCCTTCACCACGATTTTCTCAATCGTGTCGTTGGGGCGAATCTGGTCGATGACGTCCAGGCCTTCTACTACTTTGCCGAATACCGTGTGCACGCGGTCGAGGTGGGCGGTGTTGTCGCGCGAGTGCACCACAAAAAACTGCGAGCCGCCGGTGTTTTTGCCGGCGTGGGCCATGCTGAGGGCGCCGCGCTCGTGGTACTGGTGGCCGCCGCTGGTTTCGCAGTCAATTTTGTAACCGGGGCCGCCGGTGCCGGGCGCGCCCTTGGCGCCGGGTTTGGTGTTGGGGTCGCCGCCCTGAATCACAAAATTCGGGATGACGCGGTGGAAAGTGGTGCCGTCGTAGAAGCCTTTCTTGGCCAGGTCGGTAAAGTTCTTGACGGTATTGGGCGCGTCCTGCTCGTAGAACTCAACTTTCATAACGCCCTTAGGCGTGTGGATTTCAGCGGTTTTCATCGAAAAATAATCGGTGGTGAAGGGTGGGAAACGGCCCGGCTTAGGCTAGCCGGGCGCTGCGAAGGTAAAACAGCCGGCCGCGGGCCAGGGTTTAAGCCGAACCGGGGGGCCTGACTATTACGTAAGGCTAGCCGGATATTTTCCAAAACCCCATTCAACCTTTTTTTCATGAAGAAGATTTTCCTTCCCCTGGCCACGGCGCTCACGCTTTCGCTGGGCCTCGCTAGCTGCGGCGGCGACAAAACCACCGAAACCACCACGACTACCGAAAAAAGCACCGCTAACCCCGCCGACTCGGTAGCCGCCGTGGCCGGCGACTCGGCCCGCATGGCCAAGCCCGGCGGCGTGATGGTAGACGGCGTGGCCATGACGGCCGACAAGGACATAGTGGACAACGCGATGGCCGCCAAGAGCGTGAGCACGCTGGTGTCGCTGGTGAAGCAGGCGGGCCTAGTTGAAACCCTAAAAGGTACCGGTCCATTCACCGTGTTTGCCCCCACCAACGCGGCCTTCAACAAGCTGCCCAAAGCGGCCGTGGCCGCCCTGCAAGACCCCGCCAACGCCGCCAAGCTCAAGGGTGTACTGACTTACCACGTCATCCCCGGCCGCCTGGTGGCTGCCGACCTCAAGGATGGCCAGGAGCTGACCACCGTGAACGGCGAGAAGCTGCACATTATGGTGAAAGACGGCAAGGTGATGGTCGGCAACGGCAAAGACGCCCCCGCCACCGTGCAAATCGCCGACGTGATTTCCAAGAACGGCGTCACGCACGTGATTGATGGCGTAGTGCTGCCGCTGGCGAAATAAGCGGTTTTTAGCCCCTGTAAAAAGGGCCGTCCTGCTTCGACTAGCTCGGCAGGACGGCCCTTTACTTTTACGACCACTTTAACTACAGCCCCGCGTCTTCCGACACGCGCTTGGCGAAGCTGGCCCAGTCTACGTCGGGCTCGCCCAGGGCCACGGTGGCGGTGAGGCGGTCGCGGATGAGGTTGGCGAAGGGCATGGGCATGTCGTGCTTGTAGGCCTCCTGCACCACCAGGTTCATGTCCTTGCGGATGATGGCGGGCGGCGCACCTACCGGCTGGTAGTGCTGCTCGGCAATGAGCTTGCCGTAGCTCTTGTAAATGGGATTGTTGAAGAGCGTGCTGGTCAGCATCTCGTAGAAGCCTACGCGGTCGAGGCCGCACTTTTCGGCTAGGGTCAGGGCTTCGGCTAAGCCCTCTATGACGGTGCCGAGCAGGAAATTGCCACAGAGCTTGGCCACGCTGGCCGCGCCGGGGTCGTCGCCAAAATCGTGGGTACCCTGGCCGATGGCCGCCTGCGCCGGCTTGAGCCGCGCGCGCGCTTCGGCCGGGCCCGACGAGCCGACCCAGAGCTTGCCGGCGGCCGCCACATCGGGCTTGCCAAATACGGGGGAGGCTACCAGAAACGAGCCGTGGGCGGCGTGCGCTTCGGCCAGGCGGCGGTTGGTGTCGGGGGCCACGGTGCTGCACGAGGCGTGAATGGCGCCCTTGGGTAAGGTGCTCAGGATACCGTCGGGGCCGGTAGTGAGCGCTTCGAGGGCGCGGTCGTCGGTCACCATTGTGAACACAATGTCGGCCGTACGCACGGCGTCGGCGGGGCTGGCGGCCACGGTGGCGCCCTGCTGGCGCAGGGGCTCGGCTTTGTCGGCGGTGCGGTTATAGACGGTCAGCGAAAAGCCGGCCTTGAGTAGGTTGGCGGCCATTGCGGCGCCCATGCTGCCCAGGCCCAGAAAAGCGATATTCATGAAAAAGTAACCGGTTAAATGAAGAGAAAGGGACGGTGGTGGCTGCTTAAACCCGGCTGGCCGCGCCAGGTTGGCCAGGCAATGGTTGCTGGTCGGCTTATTTTCGCGGCTGATGATGATTACCTGGACGACCAAGCCCTTTGAAGCCCTGACCCTGGCCGAGCTATACGCCGTGTTACAGCTCCGCAGCGAAGTTTTTGTAGTGGAGCAAACCTGTCCTTTTCAGGATATCGATGGGCAAGACCAGGCTGCCTACCACCTGCTGGGGCACGCCGAAAGCGGCGAGCTGGCCGCCTACGCCCGGCTCTTCGGCGCGGGCATCAGCTACGCGCAGGCTAGCATCGGGCGGGTGGTGACGTCGCCGCGCCACCGACGCGCGGGCCTGGGCCGGCAGCTGCTGGCCCAGGCCCTGGCGGAGTGCGAGGCGCGGTTTGGCGCGCAGCCCATCAAGATTGGGGCGCAACAATATCTTCAGGCATTTTACGAGAGCTTTGGCTTCGTGCCGCAGGGCGCGGGCTATCTCGAAGATGGTATTCCGCACCTCTACATGCTGCGAGCCTAGCCAGCGGGCACCGGCCGGTAGCGCAGCCACAAAATGCCGTGGCGGCGCGGCTCGCTGCTCAGCAGCTCAAACCGTACGGCTGGCCCCGGCTCGGGCCCCTGCTCAAACACCGAGGCTGAGGCGCTGGCCCCATCCACGAGCGGGTAGTGCAGCAGGCTAAGCTCATCAATGAGCCCGGCCCTGAGGAAAGAGCCGTTGAGGTGGCCGCCACCTTCAAGTAGGATAGTGCTAATGGGAAACAGCCGCCCGAGCTTTTCGAGCACCAAAGCAAAATCCAGCTCGTGTGCCCCGCCGAAAACGTAGGAGATGCCCAGCCCGCGCAAATACGCCAGGTAGGCATCGGGCACCTGCTCGGTAAGCACCGCAATAATATGGTCGTCGATAGAGGAGGCGGCCCAACCCAGCTTGCCGTGGGCATCGACGGCGATGGCGAAGGCAGTAGCCCCGTGGGGCGCCACAAAATCGGCGCGGTCGAGGGGGCTAGCCACGGGCGGCAGCACCGGCCGCCGCCCTTTGGTAAAGTCCTTTTCCATCGTCACGCGCCCACACAGCCAGGCCTGGGCCCCGAGGGTGGCGGCGGTGTCTTCGTATTCGTGGCGGCCCGGCACGTGGGCGCCCCAGCGCTGCACGATGATGCGCCCATCGAGCGAGGTCATCATGTGGCAGATAACGCGGGGTTTTTTCAGCTGCGGCATTTCTTAAAAAAGGTAAGTCAACAAGCAAATTTTACTGCGGCTGGCCGTGGCCGTGGGCCGCGCCATATACCTGCCCGGTGGCGTAGCTAGCCGCGCGTAGCTAGAAGCCAGCTCCAGGGGTTAGTCGGGGCATAGGAGTTTTGCCGCCCGCATTCTTACGGTCCTCCTGCGCCGGGCCGCCAGCTACCTGCAAGGGCGTCCGGACTGGGCCGGGGGCTGATAGCATGGCCTTCGTGCATGATGTGGAAAAGGGAGGGGAACGAGTCGTAAAAGCCAGCTAAACGGCCGGAAATGGTTTGTCGTTGCCCCGCGTAGCGACACGGCCGCGCTTACCGGCCAGTGGGTGCGAGAAAGAAAAAAATCCTGCCGGGCTAGCCAGCACGCCCGCGGCGGCTGGGCCGCTAGTACCTTTCGCGGCCATTTCGCCATTTGCCTATTATGCCTACGCGCACCTTTAACTGGGCCATTCTGGGGCCCGGCAACATTGCCCATAAGTTTGCCGCCGACTTGGCGCTCGTGCCGCAGGCCAGGGTGCACGCCGTCGCCTCGCGCAGCCTTGCCAAGGCGCAGCAATTTGCCGCCACCTACGGCGCGCCCCACGCCGTGGGCAGCTATGCGGAGCTGCTGGCCGTGCCCGGTATTGATGCCGTATACGTTGCCACGCCGCACTCCGAGCACCACGCCCACGCGCTGCTGTGCCTGCGCGCCGGCCTGCCCGTGCTCTGCGAAAAAGCCTTTGCCCAGAATGCCAGCCAGGCCCAGGAGATGATAGAAGTGGCGCAGCAGCGCGGCGTATTTCTGATGGAAGCGTTCTGGTCGCGCTTCTTTCCGGCCATCAGGCACGCGCTGGAACTGGTGCGGGCCGGCGCCATCGGGGAGGTGAAGCACCTGTCGGCCGACTTCGGTTTCATCACCGATTTTAAGCCTGAGTCGCGGCTTTTCGACCCCAGGCTGGCCGGGGCTCGCTGCTTGATATTGGAGTATATCCGTTGTTTATCAGTCAGTTATTTCTGGGGGTGCCGGCCACTGTGCGCGCCGTAGCCACGCCCGCGCCCACCGGCGTCGACCTGGCTTGCGTGATGGCGCTAGCCCACGCCAGCGGCGCCACGGCCAGCTTATTTTCGACACTGGCCGCTACTACTAACAATTACTGCGTGCTCTACGGCACCAAAGGGCAGCTGCACCTTACCGGGCGCTTTCACGCCCCTAGCGGGCTGGAGATTCACCGGCCCGGGCAGGCTCCGGAAATAATTCCGTACCCCAAAACCGGCCTCGGCTACCACTACGAGGCGGCCCACGTGCAGGAGTGCCTGGCACAGGGGCTAGCCGAAAGCCCGCTGCTGCCGCTAGCCTTCAGCCTCGACCTGATGCGCACGCTCGACGCCGTGCGGGCCCAAATCGGCCTGCGCTATCCCGGCGAGTAGGGCCTAGCGCGGCAGCGGCACCGTGCGGCCTTCCTTGATGGATTTGCGGGCGGCGTCGAGAATCTCCACTACCAGCATATTGGTGGGCAGGGCGGAAAGCACATCCTCGGGCGCGGTGCCGCGCACCACAGCCGCCAGGTAGGCAAAGGGCTCGTCGTAGGGCGCCGGGGGCGCGGCCACGGTTTCATCGTGCGGGGCGTCTTTTTCGGTGCGGCGCACGCGCAGGTGGTCGCGGTCGAGGGCGATGGCCGAGCCGGTCTGCCCGTACACTTCGAGGTCTTTGCGGGCGTAGGGCCAGTTCCACGACGCCTGAATGACGCCCTGGGCCCTGGGGTAGGTAAGCAGGATAGTCACGTCGTCCTCCACCCTGGGGTACACGTCGGGCTTGATGTGCAGGGCGCTGGCCGTCACCGACAAGGGGCGCTCGCCGTGCATGAGCCAGGTCATAAGGTCGGCGCCGTAGCAGCCAAAGTCGGGCAGCGCCCCTCCACCATTCTGCACCGGGTCGGTGAGCCAGTCGAGAAACTCCTTGTTTACCCCGATTTCCTTCGGCCCCTGGTGGCCGTCGTGGGCCACCATCCGGCGTACATCGCCGAGGGCGTGGCTTTGCACCAGCTGATACGCCGCGCGGTTAGAGCCGTACCAGGTGGTTTCGTAGTTGGTAAGCAGGTGAATGTGATGCTTCTGGGCCAGCGCCTGCATCTGGCGGGCGTGGTCCATATTCACGGCCAGCGGCTTCTCTACCATCACATGAATGCCTTTGGGCGCGCAGGCTTGCACCACTTCGAGGTGCTGGTAGATGGTGCCGAAGGCCGTCACGGCTTCCGGCTTGGTTTTGGCCAGCATCTCTTCCAGCGTGTTATACACCAGGTCCATGCTCAGGCCATACTGCTGGGTATAGCGCCGCGCTAGGTCGCGGTTGGGCTCAGCAATGCCCACGATGATAATATCGCCGCGCTTGGCCCGGCCCAGTATGCCGTGCACGTGGGTGTGGGTGAGGCCGGCCACACCCACGCGCAGCGGGGGGCTAGCCTGGGCGGCAGCCGGGTGGCCAAATAAAATCAGCAGCAGCAGGGCCGCGAGGGAGGCCAGTAGTTTGGGCATCGGACTGGGTAGGAGAGGTGCAGTGTCCCATACTCAAGCCGGCCGGCCGGGGTTGCCCCGCCGGGCGTACACCCCACTAGTTGCTCGTAGCTGACCTGGCTACTACTTTTAAGGCGATAACTACGGTTTGTCCTCCTTTTCCCACCCGATGAGCTTTTTCCGCAAATCTCTTTTGCTGGCCGCCGGCGCGGCAGCCCCGCTGCTGTTCTCCTTCCACGCGCGGCCCGCGGCGCCGGCCGCCGAAACCTGGCAAAACCTTTTCGACGGCAAAACCCTCACCGGCTGGAAGCGGCTAGGGGGCACCGCCGACTACAAGGTTGAGAACGGGGCCATCGTGGGCACTACCGTGGCTAATTCGGGCAATACCTTCCTGGTTACGGATAAGGAGTACGGTGATTTTGACCTGGAGCTGGACGTCAAAATCGACGACCCAACTAACAACTCGGGCGTGCAGACGCGCAGCCATTTCGACTCGGCCGAGCAGCCGGGCAAGGTCTACGGCCGGCAGGTCGAGGTTGACCCTTCGGCCCGGAGCTGGTCGGGCGGCATCTACGACGAGGCACGTCGCCAGTGGCTCTATCCCCTGGATTTGCACCCGCAGGCCAAAACAGCCTTTAAAGTAGGCGCCTACAATCACCTCAAAGTTGAGTGCCTCGGTAATGAGATGAAAACCTGGGTCAACGGCGTGCCGGTGGCCTACGTGGTTGACCCCATCGACCCGAAAGGCTTTATCGGTTTGCAGGTGCACGCCGTGAGCGAGGCCGCACAGGCCGGCCACAAAGTGTACTTCAAGAATATTCGCATCAAAACCACCGACTTGAAGCCGAGCGCCTTTCCGGCCGATAGCTACGTGGTCAATTTCGTGCCCAACTACCTGAATGCCTACGAAAAGCAGCACGGCTGGAAATTGCTGTTTGACGGCAAAACCAGCCAGGGCTGGCGCAGCGCCAAGGGCACCGCATTTCCGGCTAAAGGCTGGGAGGTAGACAACGGTACGATGACCGTGCTGCCCTCCGAAGGCAAGGAAGCCGCCAATGGCGGCGACATCGTGACCAATGCGGAATACAGTGCCTTCGACTTATCGTTTGAATTTAAGCTGACGCCGGGCGCCAACAGCGGCGTGAAATACTTCGTGACCCTGGCCGAAAAAACCGATATGTCGGCCATCGGCCTCGAATACCAGGTGCTCGACGATGCCCTGCACCCCGACGCCAAGCTGGGCCGCGACGGCGACCGCACACTCGCCTCGCTCTACGACCTAAAAACGGCCAACAAGCCCCCGCGCTTTGTGCACCCCATCGGCGAGTGGAACGTGGGCCGCGTGGTAGTGTATCCTAACAACCACGTCGAGCATTACCTCAACGGCGCCAAAGTGCTCGAATACGAGCGCGGCTCACCCGAATTTCGCGCCCTGGTGGCCGAGAGCAAGTACCACATCTGGCCAAATTTTGGCGAAGCCAAAGCCGGCCACCTGCTGCTGCAAGACCACGGCAACCGCGTGTCGTTTCGCAGCATCAAGCTCAAGGAGTTGAAGTAGGGGGCTTTAAATTAATTAAGACGGCAGGCGGTGCTACGCCGCATGGCGTCTTTAAACAGGGCCTAGTGCCGGTTATCCTCGTCGGTGAGCATACTCACGTAGCTCTCGTAGCGCGGCACGGCCAGCCTGCCTTTATCCAAGGCCTCGCGCACGGCGCAGCCGGGCTCGTGCACATGCTGGCAATTGTGGTAGCGGCACTGATTGAGCAGGGCGCGCATCTCGGGAAAGTAGCCGGCCAGCTCGGCGGGCGGCACGTCTACCAAGCCCAATTCTTTGATGCCGGGCGTGTCGATGAGGTAGGTGCCGGGCACTATTTCCAGCATCTCGGCAAAAGTGGTGGTGTGCTTCCCCTTGTCGGAAAAGGCGCTGATTTCGGCCGTTTTCAGGTCTAAATCCGGCACCAGCTCGTTGATAAGCGTGCTCTTGCCCACGCCCGAGTGGCCCGACAGCAGCGATACTTTATTAGGCAGCAGCGAGGCCACTTCGTCCACGTTCTCACCGGTTTCGGCCGAGCACAGCACGCTGGGATAGCCCAGGCTGGCATACATGCCGGCTATCTGCCGCTGATAATCGAGCGTGTCCTCGTCGTACAAATCAGCCTTATTGAAAATCAGCCTGGCCGGAATGTGGTACGCCTCGGCCGTGACCAGAAAGCGGTCAATAAATCCGAACGAGGTGGCCGGCGACACTAGCGTAACCACTAGCAGCGCCTGGTCCAGATTGGCGGCCACGATGTGGGCGTGCTCGCTCTTATGCACCGAGCGCCGGATGATGTAGTTGCGGCGCGGCGCGATGGTATGAATCACGCCCGCGCCCTCCGACTGCTCGGGAACCTCAAATTCTACCACGTCGCCCACGGCCAGGGGGTTACTCACCTTCAGGCCCTGGTTTTTAAACTTACCGCGTAGCCGGCAGCGGTGCAGCTGGCCGCCTTCGCGGTCGCGCACCACGTACCACGAGCCGGTAGATTTGACGACGATGCCAGTCATTTTAATTAATTATGAATTGAAAATGGGTTGAACTGCCTGAGCGCAGTAGTAGGCGGTGCCATTCATAATTCATAATTCATAGTTTTTAATTGCTGCAGAATGCGGCCCGTGGCGCCGGCGTGGGTGTGCACGTAGTCGAGGCTCGTATCCTGCACCTTCAGCCGGGCTTCCTCGTTGTAATACAGCCGGTCGAAAGCCGCTTCGAGCTGCCGGGCCGAATCTACCGAAAAAGCGCAGCCCAGCTCCACCAGCTCCACGGCCTCCTGAAACCGCTCGTAGCGCGGGCCAAAAAACACCGGTAACCCAAAAGCCGCCGCTTCCAGCGTGTTGTGCAGCCCCGCCCCAAACGCCCCGCCGATGTAGGCAAAGCGCCCGAAGCGGTAGAGTTGGCTCAGCATGCCCACGTTGTCGATGAGCAGCAGGCGGGCCTCGGCCACGGTAGCGGGGCTAGCCAGCGAGTAGCGCACCGTGAGGCCCGGCAGCGCCGCCTCAATCTCCTGCAAGTGCGCCTCGCTTACTTCGTGCGGCGCCACCACGAAGCGCATGGCGCGGGCGTGCTTGCGCAGCAGCGGGGCCAGGGCGGGCAAGTCTTCGGGCCAGGTGCTGCCGGCCACCAGCACCGGCGCGCCGTCGGCCACGAAGGCTTCGGCCAGGGGTAGGGGGCGGGCGGGGGCTAGCGCCGTGGCCGCCACGGTATCGAAGCGGGTGTCGCCCGCCACGCTCACGCGCGCGAGGCCCAGGCCGCGCAACAGCTTGGCTGAGGCTTCATTCTGAGTAAAAATGTAACTGAGCTGGCTTAGAATTTCGCGGAAAAAACCGCCCCAGGGCTTGAAAAAAACCTGGCTAGGCCGGAAGATGGCCGCCACCGCTACCGCCGGAATGTACTGCTGCTGCAGCTCCCGCAGGAAGTAGTACCAGAACTCGTATTTCACGAACACGGCTAGCCGGGGCTGCACCGCCGCCACAAAAGCGCGGGCATTTTCGGCCGTGTCGAGCGGCAAGTAAAAAACGTAGTCGGCACCCGGCCAGCTTTTGCGCACCTCGTAGCCCGAAGGTGAAAAAAACGTGAGCACAATCTTGTGGCCCGGATACTGCCGCCGCAGCCCCTCGATGAGCGGGCGGCCCTGCTCAAACTCGCCCAGCGAGGCGCAGTGCACCCACAGGCGCGGCGCGGCATCGCCGGCCAGCGCCCGCGCTATGCGGGGCAGCAGCTCCTGGCGGCCCGCCACCCAGGCGGCGGCCTTGGGGTTGAATGGCGCGGCCAGCCGCAGCAGCAGCGCATAGAGCGCCAAACCTAAAGAATATAAAACGCGCAAAAAAAGGCCGCGCCCAGAAAGAAAAGTCCGGACGCGGCCCCAAAATTACGGCTTTTGCGGCTAGGCGGCGCCGGCCGCCTCTTCGGCCTCCCAGTTGGCGGGGCAGGTTTCGCCAAACTCCTCGAAGTGGCGCAGGGCATCGACCACGCGCAGGGCGTCGGAAATGCGGCGACCCAGGAAGCGGTCGTTCACGAGCTGGTGCCGCACAATGCCGTCGCGGTCAATCAGAAACAAGGCCCGGTAGGCCTGGGGCGTGCCCACAAAGACCATCTCGCCGGTTTCGTTGTAGTCGAAGTGCCCGGCCAGCACGTCGTAGTTGGCCGCGATGGTCTTGGTAGCGTCGGCGATGAGCGGGTACGTCACGCCCATCACACCGCCCTCGTCGAGCGGCGTGCGCAGCCAAGCCTGGTGCACCTGGTGCGAGTCGGTGCTGCACCCAATCACGGCCACGCCCCGGCGCTCAAACTCGGGCAGCATTTGCTGGAACGCCAGCAGCTCGGTAGGGCAGAGGCCCGAAAAATCGGACGGGTAAAAAAACAGCAGCACGTAGCGCTTGCCAAGGTAGTGGTCGAGCGAAAACTCTTCTTCTATCTGCTGAACAATGACGGCTTTAGCCTTGAAAGTAGGGGCGCGCTTGCCAACGAGAACAGGCATTTTAGGAAATTTATGAAGTAGAAATGATGAAATGCACCGGCCGCGCTCAGCGAACCTCTGCGGGAAATGACGTCCGTGCCTCTTACTCCAAAACCCTTACGCTAGTTATTCGCGCACTAAAAACTGAAACGTACTGCGCGTGCGCTGTTCCAGCAGCAGCGCGCGCCCGGCCGTGAGCCGCTCGATGCTAGCCGCGTCGTAGTACTTAATGGTAAAGAGCGTCAGCTCACTGTTGTAGTGCACCCGAAACCGGCCTTGCAGCAGCCCCAGCAGCCGCTGCAGCCGCATTTCGTTGTAGTCAGTGCACACCGAAAAGCTGATGGCCGAGTTCTGCATCAGGTTGATTTTGAGCCGCGCCTGGGCCAGCGCCCCAAAAATCACCTCCAGATTCTCCTCCGAAATAAACGCAAAATCCTTGCTCTCAAACGACAATAAACACTGCCCGCCCTTGCGGATAAACGCCGGCACCAGCGGCGGGTGCTGGCAGTCATGGATGAGTGTGCCCGGCGCGGCCGGGTCCAGAAACGAGCGCACCCGCAGCGGAATGTGGCGGTCGGCCAGTGGCTTCAGGGTCTTGGGGTGAATGACGCTAGCCCCGTAAAACGCCATTTCGATGGTTTCCTGGTAGCTGATTTCGGGGTACAGCACCGTGTCGGGAAAAATCTTGGGGTCGGCGTTGAGCAGGCCCGGCACATCCTTCCAGATGGTCACGCTCTCGGCGCGCAGGCAGTAGGCGAAGATGGCCGCCGAGTAGTCGGAGCCCTCGCGGCCGAGGGTGGTAGTGCGCTCTCGGTAGATAGTCTTTTCAGGATTCTGATTAGTAGAAATGCCATAGCTCGTACCACCTAAAAAACCCTGAGTCACAACTGGACCATGGTGTAGAAATGAGCTAAGGATGGTATTGGCGTACTCTTCTGTGGAAGCCCAATCAACCCGACCCTCGCGCCAAGTGCTGTCGGTATGAATTACTTGACGGCAGTCGATAGCTTGTCCTCCCAGCGCGTGAGCTACTAATTGAGAAGCTAATAATTCTCCGAAGCTTATTACTTGGTCATAGTATTCATCATAGTCATCGCTAGGTTTTACCTTCTCTAATCGCTGTCGCAGTTGCATCAATAATTTATTGAAATAGCCCCAAGCAGGCGAAATAGCAGTGAGGTCTAACTCCACCGCTGTTTTGAAGTGATAATCTTCTAGCTGCTGTAATAGCGCCTTGTAATCTTTCTTAGTGTACGCCAAGTCATAAATCTCCTCCAGCGCATTGGTCGTCTTGCCCATCGCCGACACCACAATGAGCAGCGGCCCGCTAGGCCCAAAGTCGCGCACGATGCGGCAGAGGTTGAGAATCGCGGCTGCGTCCTTCACCGAGGCGCCGCCAAATTTGTAGACTTGCAAGCCCGTTCTTTCGTCTTTCATAAGGCCCAAAACTAGGGCTTGGCCCGCACAGACCAGCCACTACGCGCCCTGGCAGGCAGCCCAAAGCTCCGCAATCGTGTGCGGAGTTTTCGCTAGGCCGCTTGCCGTGCCCCGGCTAGCTTTGTAGCCATTCTCGCCCTTATTCGCTTACATGGACCACAACAAGCTAGCCCTGCCCGTCGGTACAACCCTCGACCGCTTCATCATGCGCAAGCAGGAAGATTTTCCCTATGCCACCGGCGAGCTGTCGCAGCTGCTGCGCGATATCGCGCTGGCGGCCAAGATTGTGAACCGCGAAATCAACCGCTCGGGCCTCATCGACATTGCCGGCGCCTACGGCAACCGCAACGTGCAGGGCGAAGACCAGCAGAAGCTCGACGTGATTGCCAACATCCGCTTTATCCGGGCGCTGCGCAACGGCGGCGAGGTGTGCACCATTATCTCGGAAGAGGACGACGACATCATCCAGACCGGTAACAACCAGGGCAAGTACGTGGTGGCCATCGACCCGCTCGATGGGTCGAGCAATATTGATGTGAACGTGAGCATCGGCACTATTTTCAGCATTTACCGGCGCATTTCACCCACTGGCCGCGAGGGTGGTAGCGCCGACTGCCTCCAGCCCGGCACCCACCAGGTGGCGGCCGGCTACGTCATCTACGGCTCCAGCACTATGCTGGTGTACACGACCGGCAACGGCGTCAACGGCTTTACCTACGAGCCTAGCCTGGGCGAGTTCTTTCTGTCGCATCCCGACATCCAAACGCCCAAAACCGGCGCAGTTTATTCCATCAACGAAGGTTCGTCCGACTTGTTTTCGCCCGGCGTGGCCGCTTTTGTGCAGCATTGCAAGAGCGAGAAGTTCTCGGCTCGCTACATCGGCTCACTCGTGGCCGACTTTCACCGCAACCTACTCAAGGGCGGCATCTACATCTACCCCGCCACCGCCAAAACGCCCGGCGGCAAGCTGCGCCTCATGTACGAGTGCAACCCGCTGGCCTTCATTGTGGAGCAGGCCGGCGGCCGTAGCTCCAATGGCCAGCTGCGCACCCTCGAAATCGAGCCCAAAACCTGCCACGAGCGCTGCCCGCTCTTCATCGGCAGCAAAGAGCTGGTGGAGCAGGCCGAAACTTTCCTGGCCCAGGAAAAACAAGCCGCTGAGGCCGCCGCATAGCGCTTGCCTATGGTACGCAAAAAAGGCCGTTTCTGCCAGCAGGAACGGCCTTTTTTAGCAAAAATACGAATATTATTTCGTCGCTTCCGGGTTGCCGGCGGCCGTGGGGGCAGCATCGGCTTCGCCAATTACGCCGCCCGTGCTCAGGGGCTCGGCGGCGGTCGGCTCGTCGGCGCTAGTCTCGGCGTAGGGCACGTGCTGGCTCACGATGCTGTACCAGGTAGCCAGCTTCTTGATGTCGGAAAGGTACACGCGGTCGCGGTCGTACTCAGGCATAACCTCGGCCAGGAAGTCCTTCAGCTCACTTTCGCTCGACTTACTTGTCACGGGCAGGCTAGCCCCGTGCTTCTGGTGGATGCGCTCAAACACCTCCGTCAGCGGCAGCGTATCGTCCGAATCCTGGGCATAGATGCCAATCTCGCTCAGCAGCGATACTTTGTTGCTGGCCGGGGCTAGCGAGCGGGTTGCTTTGGCATCGAGGCTTTCGACCAGCACACCGTGGCGGGCCGGGCGCACCAGGCGAAACAGGCCGGGCTGGCCGCTGATGGCCGCCAGCTCTTTCAAATCGTAGGGCATTCTTTATTTGTATGTAATTAGGAATTGTCAAGGAGGAATGAAAAATGAGGAGTGAAAAAACCAAGCTGGTCATGCTTCATTCCTCATGCTCCGTTCTTAATTTTATAAAGCATTCGAACCCGTCACGCCGAGTTTAAAGTCGATGGGCAGGCTAGTGAGAATCGGGTATTCAGGCTTCTTAAATTTGAGCAGGCGCACCACGCGGGCGGCCTCCTCGCCGGTGCCGCCGCCCACTTGCTTCACAATGCGCAGGCCCTGAATGTTGCCATCGGGGTTGAGCGTGAAGCTGATGATGCAGCGCCCCTGCATGCGGTTGCGCTTGGCCAGCAGCGGGTACTTCAGCTCCTTGGCAATGAAGGCGTACATAGCTTCCTGGCCGCCCTCGTAGTAAGCTGCCACCGGAATATCGGCCGTTACGTGGTTGAGGCCCGTGCCCTGCTCGGTTTGTGGGCGGTCCTTGGGCATGGGGGGCGTGTTGGGCTTAGCCGTTTGGGCGTGGGCCGAGGCTAGCAGGCCGCACACAGCGAGCGGCGTGAGCAATATTTTTTTCATGATCAAAATAAGAGCGGGACTAGAAGTGAAGACCCCGGCCAGTGGGCAATTGGCGGGCCAAAAGTAACTAAGCGCTCGCGGCCTCGGCCGCTACCTGCCGGTTTATTTCCGTAATAAAGTCCAATACTTCGTCGCGTCCCAGGCCGGTTTCGGCCGAAGTCACGAAGTGCCGCGGCAGCTCGTCCCAGGTTTCGCCCATCTTCGTCAGGTAATTATTTATCAAGGTCTTGGTTTGACTGGTCGACTGCTTATCCGTTTTCGTAAAAATCATAATAAACGGTACGCCCGCCGCGCCTAGCTTTTCCATAAACTCCAGGTCGGCCGCCTGGGGCGCGTGGCGCGAATCGAGCAGCACGCACACGCAGGTCAGGTTTTCGCGCTTGCTGAGGTAAGCGTTTATCATCTTGCCCCAGTCGGCGCGCGAGCTTTTGCTCACCTTAGCGTAGCCGTAGCCGGGCAAGTCGACCAGATACCATTCATTGTTAATATTAAAGTGGTTGATAACCTGCGTTTTACCGGGTGTACTCGACGTTTTGGCTAGCCCCAGGCGGCCGGTCAGCATGTTTATCAGCGACGATTTGCCTACGTTGGAGCGCCCGATAAAGGCGTATTCGGGCCGGTCGGGCGCCGGGCAGGCCGCCACCTGCGTATTGCTGCTCAAAAAACTTGCTTCACGAATTATCATAATTGGGTTACCTATCGGGCGATGCGGGTACAAAGATGCGTTGTACTGCGGCTGCCGGGCGGCTGGCCGGCCAGTATAGCATCTGTTAGCGTTTTGTTAAGCAGTTGTCTTTCAAAACCTGCCACTATATTTGTGCAGCTCCTAAACCGACTATTTATCAGGCTATAAAATCTTTCCTTACACGTGCGTCCTCGTTTTAGTGCCCTTTGCTAATCAGTGCGGCGGCGCTTTTTCAATATATTTGCTGCCGTAAAGGACTTTTCTTACTTTTTTTTTAGCTACAGACAGGCCAAATAGGCCAACCCTGCGACTAAAATTTAGTATAAGTCGGCAAAATGAGCGTGCCAGCGGTGCGTCCGCGCCTAGCCTTATGCTAAACCTACTTTTTCGCTCTTTCCTTTAAAATTTTCCAAACACCCTTTTTTCAATGGACAACGTATCCAAAAGGCTGCTGCAAGCTTCTGCCGCGCTAGCCCTGACCTCGGCCGTGGTTACCTCGGCCCAGGCGCAGAGCACGCGTAAGGACCTGCAAACCGGCAACAAGCTGTTCAACCAGGAGAACTATCGCGCCTCCATCCCTTATTATGAGCGGGTGATTGCGAAAGACCCCAACAACGCGCAGGCGCTGTTTCGGGCCGGGGTAGCCTACCTGTCCTTTGACAAAGAGAAGGCTAGCGACTACATCTATAAGGCCCAGAAGCTTAAGCCGAAGGTGTCGAAAGACGTGGAATACTGGCTCGGCCGGGTTGACCACCTCAACTACAACTTCGACGAGGCTATCACGCATTACCAGGCGTATAACGCGACGCTGAAAAAGCGCAACGATACCCGCCGCGAAGAAGTAGCCCAGCTGATTCAGCACAGCAAAAACGCGAAGATTCTGTTCAACTCGCCCAAGGATATCTTCGTGAAGAACCTGGGGCCGACGGTGAACACGCAGTATTCGGAGCACAGCCCGGTTATTTCGTCGGACGATAAAACACTGATTTTTACGACTCGCGCCAACCCGACTGACATCCCCGGCCTCGACAGCAAAGCCCGTAGCAAAACGGCTGCCGATGGTGAATACTACGAGGGTATCGTAGAAACCCACCGCATCGATGCCGATAACTGGGAGAAGCCGCGCTCGCTGTCGGCCGCGCTCAACAGCAAAGGCCACGACGCGTCGGACCAGTTGTTCGATAATGATACTAAGCTGCTCATGTACCGCAGCGATGAAGACGGCGACGTGTTCGTGGCTTCGAAGCAGGCTGGTGGCGACTGGGGCGCTCCGACTAAGCTCAACAGCAACATCAACTCGAAATCGTACGAAGGCGATGCTTATATCACGCCGGATGGCCTGACGCTGTACTTTTCGACGGCTCGCTACTCGGAAGATGGTAACCTCGACCTCTACTACAGCACGCGTACCGCCGGTGGCGACTGGGGGCCGGCTAAATCGCTGGGCAGCACCATCAATACCAAGTACGACGAGGACAGCCCGTACATCAGCCGCGATGGCCGCACGCTGTACTTTAGCTCGCGTGGCCACAACACGATGGGTGATTACGACATCTTCCAGTCGAAGTATGACAGCATCGGCCACAAGTGGGGCCGGCCCGAGAACATGGGCTACCCCATCAACACGCCGGATGCCGACTCGTACTACCGCCTGGCGCCCGATGGCACGTACGCTTACCTCAGTTCGTACCGCATCGGCGGTTACGGCGAGAAGGACATCTACACCATCAGCTACATCAAGAACATCAATATCAAGGGTGCGGTGTTCTCGAAGCGTGACAGCACGCAGCGCATTCCCGGCGTAGAGCTGGTGTTTAACGGTACGCAGGCTGATAAAACGGCCATCAGCTTCCGCGACATCACCAAGGAAGATGGCTCGTACCAGGTAAAGGTTCTGTCGGCGCGCACCTACCAGGTAGCCGTAAACAAAGACGGTAAGAACATTGAAACGCAAGAGTTTGCGGTGCCGATTTCGACGAACGACTCGACGAGCATCACCAAGAACTTCTACGTTGACTACATCGACACGACTTACGCTCCGTATGCTCGGATGATGAAGCCGATTTATTTCGACACCGACAAGTACAAGCTGCGTCCGGAGTCGATTAAAACGCTGAATGCTACTACGGCTTTCCTAAAGGCTAATACCGGCCTGAACATCTCGGTTGAAGGCAATTGCGACTCGCGCAACACGGATGAGTACAACATGGTGCTCGGCCAAAACCGCGCCGATGCCGCCAAAAACTACCTCGTGAAGCAGGGCATCTCGGCTAGCCGCCTCACTACGGTGAGCTATGGCGAGCGCAAGCCCATCGCCCCGAACGACTCGCCGGAGAACATGCAGCTCAACCGCCGCGATGATTTCAAGCCGGTGCTGAAAGAGGGCGAGAAGCTGCCCGTAATGCAGCCGACCACGAGCACTACTACCACTGGTACTTCGACCACTACGACTACGGTAGCCAATTCGGCCAGCGCGCCGATGCCTGGCAAAAGCAAAGTGCGCATGGCCGACGGCACGAAGGTGAAAACCAAAGTGGACGACAACAGCGACAAAGTGAAAGTGAAAACCAAAGGCGCCGCCGGCGAGAAGTCGAAAACGATTTCGAAAGACGGTGAGCTTGAGTCGAAAGCCAAGGATGCTTCGGGCGAAAAAGCGAAGGTGAAAGCCAAAGCGGAGTAAGCTATAAGAGCTTTAGTGAAAAAAAAAACGGCCGGACGAACAGTCCGGCCGTTTTTTTGTCCTGTTAGCAACAGCCCGAAACTAGTCGGTAAAACACGCAATTTTTACGGCCCCGTGCCGTTCTTTGCACTCGATATATGGCCGTAGTACCCTACAAAGAAGACGCCGCCGATAAGAAATCGCAGGTGGCCCGCATGTTTGATAACATCGCGGGCAAGTATGATTTTCTAAACCACTTCCTGAGCGTTGGCACCGATATTTACTGGCGGCGCAAGGCTGTGGATGAACTCAAAGCGCTGCGCCCGGCGCGCATCCTGGACATTGCCACCGGCACGGCCGACTTTGCCATCGAAACCCTGCGGGCCGCCGCGCCCGACGCCCAGGTAACGGGCGTCGATATTTCGGCTGGCATGCTCGATGTGGGTCGCCAAAAGCTGCTTGATAAGAAGCTTAGCCACCGTATCAAGCTAGAACTGGCCGACTCAGAAAATCTGCCGTTTGAGGACAACCAATTTGATGCCGTAACGGCCTCGTTTGGGGTGCGCAACTTCGCGCACCTGGAGCGAGGGCTAGCCGAGATGCACCGCGTGCTGCGGCCAGGCGGCCAACTCGTCATCCTGGAATTCAGCAAGCCCACCGCGTTTCCGCTCAAGCAAGCGTATAATTTTTACTTCCGTCAGGTGCTGCCGGTTTTTGGTAAGGTGATTTCCAAGGACCAGAGCGCGTATACCTACCTGCCCGAGTCGGTGCAGGCGTTTCCCGACGGTGCCGAGTTTGTGGCCATCCTGGGCCGCGTCGGCTTTACCAATCCTGCATGGCAACCCCTCACGTTCGGCATCAGCTCCATTTACACGGCCCGCAAATAGCCGCTAGGCCCCTGGGGCGCGCGGTGTTGCCGCTAGTACTGCTGCTGGGGCTGGCTAGCCCGGCGCTGGCCCAGCGCAAGCGTAGCGATGCCATCGACCGCTCTCGCAAGGGCCACATCAAGGGCATTACGGTCGAAAATCTGTCGAACTACAACGACCGGTTTTACCGGCCGGGCCTTACGATAGCGCCTAACTTCTCGCGGTTTTTTCTGGAGCAGTCGGCTGCCTATTTTCAGGCGGCACAGCAGGGGCGGGGCATTGCGGCCAATTCCATCATCAGCCCTGGCTTTGGGGTGGGCTTTGTAAATGACATTCGGCTGGGCAACCCCAGCACGCCGTTTCACCTGCGCTTTGTGCCGGGGCTTACTTTTCTGACGCGCCGCGTCGAGTTTAAGAGCGTAGGCGCAGGGCAGCCCGATACCATTCGCACGCAGGAGATAAGCACTACGCAACTTGAGCTGCCGCTGCTGCTCAAGTACCAGTCGAACCGCCGCCGCAACACGCGCTTCTACATGATTGGCGGCATCAAGCCCAGCTTTGCCGTGACGCAGCGCCAGAATACCCCGGCTATCAACCAGATAACCATTGCGAAGGACGACGTGCTGCTGGAATACGGCTTCGGGCTCGACCTATTTTATCCCTACTTCAAGTTCGGGCCGGAATTACGTTTCTCGCACGGCCTGCGCAATATCTTGTCGCCGCGCAATAATCAGTATAGCAATAGCTTGCAAAGCCTGCGCACCAATACGGTGACGCTCTACCTCAACATCGAATAAGCATCAGATATGATGAAAACTGCTTTTATTACGGGGGCATCTTCGGGCATTGGCCGGGCTACGGCGGTAGCCTTGGCTAAGTCGGGATTTCAGGTGGTGGTGACGGGCCGGCGCCGCGAGCGCCTCGACGCCCTGGCTCAGGAGCTGGCCCCTACGCCGGTGCACATTCTCACTTTCGACGTGCGCGACCGGCCGGCCGTAGAAGCCGCCGTGGCTGAACTACCAGCCGGGTTTGCCCACATCGACGTGCTCATCAACAACGCGGGCAATGCCCACGGGCTAGCCCCCATCCAGGATGGCGACGTGGCCGACTGGGAAGCCATGCTCGACGGCAACGTGAAGGGCCTGCTCTACGTGAGCCGCGCCGTGCTGCCGCGCATGGGCGAGGGCGGTATTATCGTGAATCTGGGCTCGATTGCGGGCCATGAGGCCTACGCCAACGGCAACGTGTACTGCGCCTCCAAGGCGGCCGTGGCCATGCTCACGCGCACTATGCGTATCGATTTGCTGCCTAAGGGTATCCGCGTAGCAGAAGTAGCGCCCGGCATGGTCGAAACTGAGTTTTCCGAAGTGCGCTTTAAGGGTGACGAGGAGCGCGCCGCCAACGTGTACAAAGGCGTGCAGCCCTTGCAGGCCGCCGATATTGCCGACGTAATCCAGTTTATCGTAACCCGTCCGCCGCACGTGCAGCTGGCCGAGGTGGTGGTATTTCCGGCGGCGCAGGCGGCCGCGGCTACGGTAAAGCGGGCCGGCTAGCCCCGGCTGCCGAAAATGGCGCTGCCCACTCGAATGAGCGTGCTGCCCTCGGCCAGCGCCCACTCGTAGTCGGCGCTCATGCCCATCGAGATTTCGCGAAAATCTTCTTTATCGGCGAAGTACTTGGCTTTCAAATGCTCGAAAATCTGGCGCAGCTGCCGGAATTCGCCGCGTACCAGCGCCTCATCGGGCGAGTGGGTGGCGATGCCCATCACGCCGGTGAGGCGCACGTGGCGCAGCATCTGGTATTCGGCCGACTGCAATAGCGCCTCGGCTTCGGTCAGGGTGAGGCCGGTTTTGGTGTCTTCCTGGGCAATGTGAAATTGCAGCAGGCCATTTATAACGCGGCCGTACTTAGCGGCCTGCTTATCCAGCTCCAGCAGCAGGCGCCGGCTGTCGATGCTTTCCACGGTGTGCACAAACGACGCCAGGTATTTCACTTTATTCGTCTGTAGCTGACCAATTTGGTGCCACTCCACGTCGGCTGGCAGTTCGGGCTGCTTAGCGGCCATTTCCTGCACCCGATTTTCGCCAAAAATGCGCGCACCGGCCGCATAGGCTTCGCGTAGCCGCTCGATGGGGTGGGTTTTGGTGACGACTACCAGCCGGGCGGCGGTGCCGGCTAGCTTGGCTTCAAAGGTGGCGATGTTAGTAGCGACTGACACTTTTTAAACGATTAATTATCTAATGGTCAATGTCTGCTGGCTAGGCCTGGCACAAAAATTAACCATTATACAAGTCAGTCTTCCAGCGCATTGTTCATAAACGTGCTTTTGAGGGCCAGCCAAAGCAGCCAAAGCGCTAGCCCCCAGCCCAGGTAGGAGCGGTAAAAATCCTGTACGCTGCGGTAGCGCTGGGTGCGAATATCGGACTTTTCAAGCTTGTCAATCTCCCCAAAAACCCGCCCGAGCGCTGCATTGTCGGTAGCCCGGAAGAAGCGGCCCTCGGCGGCCTCGGCCAGCTGGCGCATGGTGGTTTCGTCGAGGCGGGTTTGCACGTAGCGCGGCTTGCCGGTGGTCGAGTCGCGCCCAAACGGCACGTAGCCATCCTCGCCCAACCCAATGGTATAGAGGCGGATACCATAAGCGTGGGCGAGCTGCGCGGCCAGCAGCGGGTCGAGGCTGCCGGCATTGCTTTCGCCATCGGAGAGCAGCACGCAGATGCGCGACTTGGCCGGCGACTCGCGCAGCCGGTTAATGGCCACGCCCAGCGCCGTGCCAATGGCCGTGCCATCCTCGTCGATGAGGCCGGGGCGCAGGCTGCGTAGGTTATCGAGCAGCAGGTCGTAGTCAGTGGTGAGGGGCACCAGCGCGTAAGCCTGCCCGGCAAAGGCTACCAAACCCAGGCGGTCGCCGGCCCGGCGCTGCACAAAGCGGCTGGCCAGCCGCTTGGCGGCTTCGAGGCGGGTGGGCTTCAGGTCCTCGATTTCCATGCTGCCACTCACGTCGAGGGCTAGCACAATGTCGATGCCCCGGCCGGTTTGAGTGAGGTGCTCGCTCGGCCGCTGCGGCCGGGCCACGGCAATGATGAGCAGCACCTGGCTCAGGGCCAGCACGATAGTAGGTGCGAAGCGCAGGCCGGCCCGCCAGTCGGGCCGCAGCCCGCCCGGGCCAAACGCCACCATTACCTGCCGCCGGCGCCGGGCCAGCAGCCCGCGCAGCAGCGGCAGCAGCGGCACCAGGACCAGCAGCAACAGCAGGCGCGGGTGCTGCCACTCGTAGCTGGCCAGGGTGGCGTAGGAAAATAGATTCATGCAAAAACGGCCCGGAGGCGCAAATTACGGCTAGCGGCGAACTCTGGCTAGCTACCCGCCCCGCGCGGGGTACCTTTGCCCCGACCTTATGCCCCGGCGGCCGGCCTTATGATTCGTACCGTAATTTTTGACATGGATGGCGTTATTATCGACACCGAGCCCATCCATCACCAAGCGTTTTTTACGCAGTTTGCTGAGTTGGGCATTCACGTTTCGGATAAGTTATATGCTTCATTTTTAGGTTCTTCAACGCGCAACGTCTTTCAGCAGCTCAAGCAGGAATTTAACTTGCCGCAGGAAGTGGAAACCCTGCTGATGCGCAAGCGCGAGCTGTTTAACCAAGCGTTTGATGCCGACGCCAGCCTCGACCTGCTGCCCGGCGTGCGGACGCTGATTAAAGATATTCAGCAGCACGGCATCCAGCTGGTGGTAGCTTCATCAGCCTCCAAGGCCACGATAGGGCGGGTATTCAATCGCTTTGGGCTAGCCCCGTATTTCTCGCACGTAGTGAGTGGGGAAGACTTTGCGCGGTCGAAACCTAACCCGGCCATCTTCCTGCACGCCGCTAGCTTGGCCGAAACGCCCGTAACCGAGTGCATCGTCATCGAAGACTCGGCTAATGGCGTGGCGGCGGCCAAGGCGGCCGGTATTTATTGCATCGGTTACGCCAGCCCGCATTCAGCGGGGCAGGATTTGCGCCTGGCCGACCGGGTAATTCAGGATTTCGCAGAGCTGTCGGCCGGGGCAATTGAGGCCATTGGTGGTGTTGGCTAGCTGCTGCCGCTCAGTCAAAGCGCCCAAGCTCGGTCTGCTCGAAAGTCCACTCAGGCGTACCAAGCTGGGGCTCTTCGGGCCCCGGCACGGCAAACCAAGCGCCCAGATTCGGGTGGTCCACGTTGCGCAACAGGTGAATATGCTGGGCCGGCATGTAGCTCTGAGCCAGTAGCATATAGCGCCGGCCGGTGCGCGGGTTCTGGGCCACGTCGGCTACCAGCACTGCGTGGCCAGGGCGCCCGCCGTGCACAAGCACATCGCCGGGCATTACTTCGGCGAGGGCCACCGGCTGCACCTCGCGGCTCAGCGAAAGCGTACCCGCGTAGCCAAATACCGGCAGCAGATAGCGCATCAAGGCGGCGTGGCTAGAGGCTTCGGCCGCTTTGGGAGCCGACAGGACCTGCTCGCCCTTCACCTGAAAGGTGCGCCCGGCCAGGTAGTCTGAAAACCAGGCGTCGTAGCCGGTGGTCAGGTGAAAATGAATTTTATTCGGATTCCGGCTGAACAAGTATTCAGCTCGCAGCCGGATAACGGCGTCGGCGCATTGCTGCAAGTCTTTGGTGCCGGGGTCGATGGCAACCACGGCCGCTACCACCGCCTGATTATCCTTCAAACGCCCGTCGTAGAAGCGGGCGGGGGTGCCGGCCGGTCGTAGCGGCAGCCCGCGCAGCCACTCGCCCCACGAGCCGGCCAGCATGGGCACCCGCTGGCAGCCCAGTGGCGGCGCAAAGCGCTGGGCTAGGCGCTGCCCGGCGGCCGGTGTGGCCGCAAGCCACGGGTAAACCGGGTCAGGCTCAGCGGGCGACGGGCCAGCAGCCAGCAGGGCTAGCCCGTATAAGCCAAGTCGAGTTAGCGGTAACAGCATGTGACTAACGGGCTAAGGGTCAGTCAACGCTTGAATAAGGCGAATTGTATAGCCAGAATAATAAAAAAGGTCTTACCTCATCGGTAAGACCCTTATCACTAAAAATGAAGTGCTTTTATTTACTGGCGGCCGCCTTTTTGGGAGCTGGTTTTTTGGCAGTGGTGGCCTTCTTGGCCGGAGCTTTTTTCTTTGCTGCTGGTACTTTAGCTGCTTTTTTAGCGGGGCGTCGGCCTCCTTCTCGGGCTTTTCGGCAGCGGCTTTTTTGCCAAAGCGGCCGCCTTTGGCGGGCTTATCGGGGGTAGCGGCGGCTAGCTCCAGGCAGCGCTCCAGGGTGAGCTCGGTGGGTTCTTCACCCTTCGGAATCTTCACATTCTTCTTGCCAACCACGATATAAGGGCCAAAGCGGCCGTTCAGCACCTGCACTTCCGGGTTATCATCGAAACTCTTGATGAGGCGCTCGGCGTCGGTCTTGCGTTTATTTTCAATGAGTTGTACCGCTTCTTCGCCCGTAATGGTGTGCGGGTCCTGCTCCTTGGTAAGCGAGTAAAACTTGCTATCGTGGCGAATGTAGGGGCCGAAGCGGCCGAGCGCGGCAGTCATATCCTTGCCCTCAAACTCGCCCACCACGCGCGGCAGCTTAAACAAGTCCAGCGCCTCTTCAAGGGTGATAGTTTCAATAAACTGACCTTTGCGCAGGTTGGCGTAGGCAGGCTTGGTTTCGCCTTCGGTGTCGCCCAGCGCTACGTAGGGGCCATATTTGCCCAGGCGGGCGGTTATTTTTTCGCCCGTTTCGGGGTGCAGGCCGATTTCGCGGGTGCTGCTGAGCGTGCTGCGCTCAATATCCTGCCCGCGCTCCACGCTGGCGTGAAACGGCTCGTAGAAGCCGGCCAGCATGTGGCCCCAATCTTCGTGGCCGTTGGCAATCTGGTCAAACTCGTCTTCCACCTTAGCCGTGAACTGAAAGTCCACGATGGCCGGGAAATGCTCTACCAGAAAGTCATTCACCACCAGTGCGGTATCGGTCGGGAATAGCTTGGCTTTATCGGCGCCGTAGGTTTCGGTGCGCTGCTCGGTTTTTACCTCGTTGTCTACCAAGGCCAGCGCGTAAATTTTACGCTCTTTGCCCTCGCGCGAGTCCTTTTCGACGTAGCCGCGCTTTTGCACAATGCTGATGGTAGGCGCATAGGTACTGGGGCGGCCGATGCCCATCTCCTCGAGCTTTTTCACCAGCGAGGCCTCGGTGTAGCGGGCTGGTGGCGTGCTGAAGCGCTCGGTAGCCGTCAGGGTTTGCAGCGGCAGGTTCTGGCCCACGCTCAGGGGCGGCAGGCCGCGCGAGAAGCTGCTTTCGCCGTCGCTAGGCTGGTCGTCATCGTCCTTGCTTTCGGCGTAGGCTTTCAGAAAGCCCTCGAAGGTAATGACCTCACCCGTAGCCGAAAACGTGGTGCCCGGCTGGGTGCTGATGCCGATAACCGCCGTGGTGCGCTCCACCTGCGCGTCGGCCATCTGCGAGCCCATGGCGCGCTTGCGGATGAGGTCGTAAAGGCGCTGCTCCGAGGCATCGGCCCCGGCTTTTACCTGTTTAAAATCGGTGGGGCGAATAGCTTCGTGGGCCTCCTGCGCCGAGGCCGACTTGGTTTTAAACTGCCGCTCGTGCACGTAGCTAGCCCCGTAGGCGGCTTCAATGGCCTCGCGGGCACCCTTGCGGGCTTCCTCGCTCAGGTTCACCGAGTCGGTCCGCATGTAGCTGATGCGGCCGGCCTCGTAAAGTTTCTGGGCCACCGTCATGGTCTGGGCCACCGAGAAGCCGAGCTTGCGCGAAGCCTCCTGCTGCAGCGTCGAGGTAGTGAAGGGTGGTGCGGGGCTGCGCTTACCGGGTTTTTTTTCGAGGCTATTAATACTGTAGCTAGCCCCAATGCAGCGCGTCAAAAAGGCTTCGGCCTCCTCGCGGGTCTTGTAGCGGGTAGGCAGCTCGGCCTCCAGGGTAGTGCCCTGGCCGGCGTCGAAGCGGGCCACCACGCGGTAGGCGCTGGCCGACTTATGCTGGTTGATTTCGCGCTCGCGGTCCACCACCAGGCGTACGGCTACGCTCTGCACGCGGCCCGCGCTCAGGCCCGCTTTCACCTTGCGCCACAGCACCGGGCTCAGCTCAAAGCCTACCAGGCGGTCGAGTACGCGGCGGGCCTGCTGGGCATTCACCAGGTCGATGTTAATCTCGCGCGGATTCTGAATGGCGGCCAGGATAGCCGTCTTGGTAATCTCACGAAACACAATGCGCTTCGTCTTGTCGGCCTTGAGATTAAGCGCCTCCGATAAGTGCCACGAGATGGCTTCGCCTTCACGGTCATCGTCACTCGCCAGCCATACGGTTTCGGCTTCCTTCGACAGCTTCTTGAGTTGCGAAATCAGCTCGCGCTTGTCGGCATCGACCACGTAGGTGGGCTTGAAGCCATTGGCTACATCGATGGCATTATTGTCCTTGGGCAGGTCGCGAACGTGCCCGTAGCTGGAGCGCACCACGTAGTCCGGGCCGAGGTAGCCTTCAATGGTTTTGGCCTTGGCGGGCGACTCGACGATAACTAGATTCTTGACCATGCAGGGGCGGTAGGGGCGGGCGTAAGTGTCTTGTCAGGAAGTGCAGAACGCAGGCGCGGCCCGAAAAGTTAAAAGCGGGCACAAAGATGCACGGTCGGCGCCAACTGCAGCCGCTCGCTACCTTCGGGCCGATTCGCATTGCCGGATTGCCCGGCGGCCCTACTTTTGTTAGTCTCCACTGCGAGCTACCTCTCGCCCCACCCTCACTGCCTCCTTTCCGCATGGCTTCCGCCAAGAAATCCCCGGCTCCGGTAATTGATTCCGACGACGCAGTCCGCCTCGACGAAACCGGTACGTTTGCCGACGACAATACGACCCGCAAACGCGGTATCCGCCGCAATGTGGGGCTCACCGACACCGACTACGTCAACGAGCAGCTCAACCGTGTGCTTTTCGCGCTCGATGCTTTTAAGAAAGGTGACGTGTCGGTGCGGCTGACCAAGCAAAACGACGACATCTTCTCCGAAATCGCCGAGGCCTACAACTCGATGGTGGAAATGATTGGCGGCGTGGGCGGGGAGGTGTCGCGCATTTCGAAGGTGGCCGGCGTGGAGGGCAACCTGAAGGCCCGCGCCTCGGCCGACGGGGCCGCCGGCTTCTGGCGCGACATGCTCAATAATATTAACGGCCTGGTGGACTCCATCGCCGTGCCGGTACTGGAAGTAGGCAAGGTACTGAAGAACATCAGCCGGGGCAACCTCGACGAGAGCTTCCAGATTCCGGTGTCGGGTGACTTCAAGGTGATGGCCGAAACTATCAACCGCACCATCGACAACCTCAACGTATTTGCCGGGGAGGTAAGCCGCGTGGCGCAGGAAGTTGGCACCGAGGGCCGGCTAGGGGGCCAGGCCGTGGTGCCCAACGTGGGCGGCGTGTGGAAGGAGCTAACTGACAACGTAAATACGATGGCCGCCTCGCTCACCAGCCAGGTGCGCGACATTGCCAACGTGACCACCGCCGTGGCTAGGGGTGACCTGAGCCAGAAAATGACGGTCGACGTGAAGGGTGAGCTGCTGCAGCTCAAGCAGAACCTCAACCAGATGGTGGACTCGCTCAACCTCTTTGCCGGCGAGGTAACCCGCGTGGCCCTTGACGTGGGCACCGAGGGAAAACTGGGCGGGCAGGCCAGCGTGCCGGGCGTATCGGGCACCTGGAAAGACCTCACGGACAACGTAAACAACATGGCCGCTAACCTGACGAGCCAGGTGCGCGACATCGCCAACGTAGCCACCGCCGTGGCTAGGGGTGACCTAAGCCAGAAAATGACGGTGAATGTGAAGGGCGAGATTCTGGAGCTGAAGAATATTCTGAACCAGATGGTGGACTCGCTCAATATCTTCGGTGACGAAGTAACCCGCGTGGCCCGCGAGGTGGGTACCGAGGGCAAGCTGGGCGGCCAGGCCGTGGTGCCCCGCGTCGGCGGCACCTGGAAAGAGCTGACGGACAACGTAAACACGATGGCCGCTAACCTGACGAGCCAGGTACGCGACATCGCCAACGTAGCCACCGCCGTGGCTAGGGGTGACCTGAGTCAGAAAATGACGGTGGATGTGCAGGGTGAGATTCTTGACCTGAAAAACATCCTGAACCAGATGGTAGACTCGCTCAACATCTTCGCCGGCGAGGTAACCCGCGTGGCTAGGGAGGTAGGTACCGAGGGTATTCTGGGCGGCCAGGCCAACGTGCCCCGCGTATCGGGCACCTGGAAAGACCTGACCGATAACGTGAACACGATGGCCTCGAACCTGACCAGCCAGGTGCGCGACATTGCCAACGTGGCCACCGCCGTATCGCGCGGCGACCTGAGCCAGAAAATCACGGTGAACGTGCGCGGCGAGCTGCTCCAGCTCAAGGAAAACCTGAACCAGATGGTGGACTCGCTGAACGTATTCGGCGACGAAGTAACCCGCGTGGCCCGCGAAGTAGGCACCGACGGTAAGCTCGGCGGCCAGGCTGTGGTGCCCAACGTGAAAGGCACCTGGAAAGACCTGACCGACAACGTAAACACGATGGCGGCCTCGCTCACTAGCCAGGTGCGCGACATCGCCAACGTGACCACCGCCGTGGCCAGGGGTGACCTCAGCCAGAAGGTGTCGGTAGACGTGAAGGGCGAGCTGCTCGACCTCAAGGACAACATCAACCAGATGGTGGACTCGCTCAACATCTTCGCCGGCGAAGTAACCCGCGTAGCCTTGGAGGTGGGCACCGAAGGCCAGCTGGGGGGGCAGGCCAGCGTGCCCAACGTGAGCGGCGTGTGGAAAGACCTGACCGACAACGTAAACACGATGGCCACCAACCTTACCATTCAGGTGCGGGGCATTGTGAAAGTAGTAACGGCCGTATCGCAGGGCGACCTGACCCAGAAGCTGACGCTGGAAGCCGCCGGGGAGGTGGCCGACCTGGCCCAGACCATCAACCGGATGGTGGACGACCTGAACCGCCTGGCCTCGGAAGTAAGCCGTGTGGCCCGCGTAGCGGGTGCCGAGGGCAAGCTCACCGAGCGCGCCACGGTAGGCGGCGTATCGGGCTCGTGGAAAGAACTCGTGGACACGCTTAATGCCTTGATTGAAAGCATTGCCCTGCCGGTACTCGAAGTAAGCCGCGTGGTGCGCGCCATCTCGGAAGGCGACCTGACCCAGATGGTGGAGATTCAGACGACGGGCGACATTCTCTCGATGTCGAATTCGCTCAACCAAGCCGTAGAAACCCTGAACGCGCTACTCGGCGAAATCAACGACTCGGCGCAGGTAGTGGGCACATCGTCGGAAGAGATGGTGGACAAAGGCCAGGAGATGAGCCGCGTGACGGTTGACGTGGCCCTGGCCATGCAGCAAATGGCCGAAGGCGCCCAGAACCAGGCCTTGAAAACTGACCAGGCCTTCAAGCTGATTGAAGAAATCATGACTGTTACCAAGGAAACGGCCAACAAGGCCGACGTGGTGAACAAGTCAGCAATCATGGGTGAGCAAACCTCGCAGCAGGGCCTGAAAACGGTAGCCGAGGTGGTAAAAAACATGGAGGAAATCTCCAGTGCGGCTACCCAGACCTCGCGCACCATCGAGGTCCTCTCGACCCGCTCGCAGGAAATCAGCAAGTCGTTGGGCGTAATTACCGACATCGCCTCGCAAACCAACCTGCTGGCCCTCAACGCTGCCATCGAGGCTGCCCGCGCCGGCGAGGCTGGTCGTGGCTTCGCGGTAGTAGCCGAGGAAATCCGCAAGCTGGCTGAAGGCTCGCGCAAGTCGGCCAACGAGATTGCCACGCTCGTGGAAGATGTACGTAAAGACACCACCAGCGCGGCCAGCGCCATCAGCGCGATGGAGGACCGGGTATCGCGGGGTAAAAACGCCACTTTCGAGGCGAGCGCGGCCTTTAAGAACATTGCCACCAGCAGTGGCGAGACGCTGCGCAGCTCGCGCGACATTCTCACGGCCACGGCTCAGCAGCAGACTTCGATTGGCGATGTGGTGAAGTACGTGGAGGAAGTAGTAGCTATCGCCGAGCAAACGGCCACTGGCACCCAGCAAGTGGCCGGCACGGCCCGCCAGCTCTCCTCGTCGATGCAGGAGCTCACCAGCTCTTCGCAACGCCTCTCCGACATTGCCGACGACTTGCAGGACGGCCTCGAAACCTTCCAGCTCTTCGACTACGCCCCCGAGCCGGAGCCCGAACCCGAGCCCGAGCCGCAGCGCCGGGTATTGCGCCGCCCGCTAGCTTCCGCTAAGCCGGCTGCTACCTCAGCGCCGGTGCAAGCGGCGCCAATTGCTGCCGCTAAGCCTGGCCGCACTGCCCAGTCGCGCCGGACCGCCAGCCCCCCGCCACCAGTGACAATCGAAAGCAACCGCGCCGCCAGCAATGGCCGCCCGCGCCGCGACGCACCGGTCACAACCGCCGCTCCCGAGGCAGCTCCGGCCAAAAAGATGGTGCGCCGCGCCAAATCTGGTGCTGGGGACATAGCCACTAAAACCACCGAGAATGGCGCCGAGCCAACCCGCGCGCGCGCCAAGGCCAAGGCCAAGTAGCAGGGGCTAGCCCCGTTGCTCACTCGAATTATCACTCCGTTTGCGTTTATTAAATTAATCAATGGCTGATTCTGCTTCCCGTCCGGCTACTTCCTCGGGCCGGGCTGCGCCGGCGGCCCCCGAGGCCGTTGTCCAGCTGATTGTTTTTCGCTTGGGCGATGAGGATTACGGCATCCGCATCGAACAGGTGAAGGAAGTAACCATCACGCCCGAAGTGGTGCGCATGCCCAAAACTCCGCTCTTTATTAAGGGCATTACCAACCTGCGCGGCGATATTATTGCCGTTGTTGACCTGGAGGAGCGATTTCAGCTGCGGCCGGCCGGCCGGCCGGTGCCCGAGTTTTCCTACACGGTAGCCGTGGAGGCGCCCGACTATACGCTGGGCCTGATAGTGCGCGAAGTGCCCCGCCCGGTCACCGTTCCGGTGAGTGCCATTGAGCCGGCGCCCGAGTTTGTGCAGGACAGCGGCCAGCGCGAAAAATACCTGGAAGGCATTGCCAAATTGCCCGGCCAGCAGGGAGTGATTATCGTGCTGGATATGCCCAAGCTGCTCAGCCCTAGCGAGATTATGCGCCTGCCGGGGCAAGCCGCCAGCCCTACCGGGCGGGCGGCAGCCAAAGGGGCGCCGGCCACCAATGCACCCTCGGCCGGGAAATAGCCGTAGAGGGGCCAAGCGGTGGCTCCTGGCAGTTACCGGCCCATCTTTCTTATTTCACTCTCTCAGACTCAGTTGTACATGAATAAGCGCATTCTCATCGTCGATGACTCGTTCTACATGCGGACGATGCTCAAGAATATGCTCACCGATGCGGGCTACGACGTGGTAGGCGAAGCCGCCAACGGCCAGCAGGCTCTCGAAATGGCAGTAGCTACTAACCCCGACCTAATTACGCTCGACGTCATCCTGCCCGACAACACCGGGCTCGACGTGCTCAAGGGCATCCGCCAGCAGCAGCCCGATGCCAAAGTAGTAATGTGCTCGGCCGTAGGCCAGGAAACTATTGTGAATGAGGCCATTGAAAATGGCGCGCTCGCTTACATCGTAAAACCTTTCTCGGAAGAGCGGGTACTCGAAATCGTGGGTAGCGCCCTGCAGGGCGACGGTTCACCCGCCTAATTTTGGTTGCCAGCGGCTGGGCCAGCCGTTGTTTGAATGCCCGTCAGAACTACCATTTTGCTGTTTTTTATTTCTCCTGCGCAATGCAGCTGGGTGCTAAAGCCCGGTTGCCTCGGCTCGCTAGCCCTAGCGGGCTGGCTGCCGGCGCACACGCGGCCAGTTGTTGGTAGTTATCCATTGATTAGCAGGCCATGACAGCGCGCGAACAAGAATATCGGGAGCTGTTTATGGCCGAGGCGTTGGAATATTACGACGCCATGTCGCGCCACCTGAGCGAGCTCGAGCGCAACCCGCAGGATGTGGCGGCGCTCAACGAGCTGTTCCGGCTCATGCACAACCTCAAAGCCAACGCCCGCGCAATGGGCTTTGTGGACATGGGGGAGGTGGCGCACAAGATGGAAACCTTGTTTGGCCAGATTCGCAGCAACGAGCGAAGTTTCACTGGTTCGCTGGTGCCCCTCACGTTCCGGGCCGTCGATATTCTGGGCAACATGATTCGGGCCGTGGGCTCGGGCCAGGAAACGGGCGACGCCAAGTCGCTGCTCGAAAATCTCGACCACCTTATTCAGGGCGAAGAAATCGTAGAAACGCGACCTGCCCCAACCGAAGAGGAAGCCGAAACCGACGCCGCCCGCAAGCTGGAGCTGTCGGACCTGGTTTATATTCCCGTCAAGAAGCTCGATAACCTGCTTAACTTGGTGGGCGAACTGGTAATTGACCGCGACCGTATTCTGACCCTAGCCGCCGAGCTGGGCCACCCGGCCCTGCAAGCCACGGCCCGGCACCTGTTCCGCATTTCCGACGACTTGCAGTACTCCGTTATGGATGTGCGGCTGGTAGGCGCCGGGGTGCTACTGAACAAGTTTCCGCGCGTGGTGCGCGACGTGGCCGCAGCTGAAAATAAACAGGTCGAATTAACCCTGGCCGGCCAGGATGTGCAGATTGACCGCAACGTGTTGCAGCTCATTACTGATGCACTGCTCCATATTGTGCGCAACGCCGTGAGCCACGGCCTCGAAAATCCCGAAGCCCGGCAGGCCGCTGGCAAGCCGGCTGTCGGTAAGCTATCCATTACCGCGCTTACTGAGCGCGACGATGTGCTCATCCAGGTGCAGGACGACGGCCGGGGCATCGATACCGAAGCCGTGCGCCAGAAAGCCGTGCGCAAAGGCATGCTAACGGCCGAGGCCGCCGCCGTGCTCGACGAGCAGGAGGTGTGGGCGCTGCTGTTTGAGCCTGGCTTTTCGATGGCCGAGAAAATCACTGATATTTCGGGCCGGGGCGTGGGCCTCGACGTGGTGAAGCTGGCCATCGACTCGCTGGGAGGGCGCCTGCGCGTAAGCTCCGAGCTGGGCAAGGGCACCACCTTTACGCTGGTGCTGCCCACGTCCATTGCCGTAAAAGGTGCCCTGCTTATCGAGCTTGATGAGCGTGCCTACGCTGTGCCGCTGCTGCATACCGATACGGTGCTAGCCCTGCCCAACGACCAGATTTTTGCGGTGGGGGCTTGCTGATGACCCGGATTCAGGATGAGAACGTGCCGCTGGTGCCACTGCGGCAGTTGCTCTATTCGGAAGGCGATGAGCAGCTGCCCCTTGCTACCCGCGCCGACCTGCCGCCCGAAGGTGGCTTGCACCAGATACTGGTGGTGAGCTATAATAATCGTCGGCTAGGTTTACTTATCGACCGGTTTTTGCGTCAGCAAAATATTGTAGTTAAATCACTGAGCAAGCCTCTGGATACCATCGATTTGTTTGGTGGCGTTACGTTGTTGGGCAACGGGCAGTTATGCCTGGTGCTCGACGTGCCGGCGCTAACCCGACTGTTTCTGGCCAAACGACCTTAATTTTAGCTGCTTCCTGCCCTTTTCCGTATTAATTTGCCAGCCCCTGCGCCGTTGTTACGAACTAAGTCGTTATGAATTTATCAATGAATGAGTTAGAGCGCGATATTATTCGCGAAATTCTCAACATCGGCCTGGCCCGGGCGGCCGACAGCTTTGCGGTGATTGCGCAGGAGCGCGTGATGCTGGAAGTGCCCAACCTGGACCTGCTGCCCAGTAGCAGCATCATCGAGCGGGTGCGCGACTACCAGACGCGCTACGTGGCCATTCAGAGCGATATCCGGGGCGATTTTAACGGCTCCACCTTCATGTTTTTCTCGGGGCAGCACATTCAGCGGCTGTCGCGGGTGTGCTTGCGTATGCACGTGCCCGACACCTTGCAGCTGAATGAGCTGCAGGAGTCGTTGCTGCTGGAAATCAGCAACATCATTACGGGCGCTTTGGTAACACAGTTAGCTAACATATTGAAAGCCAACATCTACGGTGCGCCACCAATGGCTCCAACCGGCGACTTGGCTACAGCGCTGCACAGCCTGATGCCCGACCCGGAAGCATTGCAGCCCCTTATTTTTTCGGTTATTACGCAGTTCTCCGACAAGGAAAACTCGGTTGAGCTCCCGCTGATGCTGTTTTTCGACCGCGCCACGTTTGAGAAAATCCTGGAAATTATTCGTACTTATGATTTTCTGGGCAAGACCCAGTCGGCAGCATAACTAAAAAAACTGCTTGATTTATAGATTTTTGCTGACTGGCCTTCTGCCTGTAAATCAAGGATAAATTTGTTTATTTTTCACTCACCAAGCGCTAGCCGCTTGGTGTTCTTTTTTACCCGTGTCCGACTCCACTCTCGCGCAAAAAATTGCCAATTTCGACCCCAATGCCCTCGGTGATGCCGCTGGCGGCTTATTTGGGCTGCCTTTCACGCCCGAGGAGGCGCAGGTAGTGGTGGTGCCCGTGCCGTGGGAAGTGACCGTGAGCTACCGCGCCGGCACTGCCCAGGGCCCCGCAGTCATTCGCGAAGCTTCCTTGCAAGTTGACCTCTATGACTCTGACCTGCCCGACGCCTGGAAGCTCGGCCTGGCGTTGGAAGACGAGGACGAAGCCATTGCCCAAACCAGCCGTGAGCTGCGCCCCTTGGCGGCCGAATACATCAACTGGCTCGAAGAAGGCCAGCCGGCGGCCGGCGCGGCCCAGCACGGCGGCGTGCCCGCCCGCATCACGGCCGAAGGCGACAAGCTGCTGCACTGGCTGAAGCAAAAAACCGGCGCCCTGCTCGATAAGGGTAAGGTAGTAGCCGTGCTGGGAGGCGACCATAGCACGCCGCTAGGCTTCCTGCACGCGCTGGCCGAGCGCCACCCCGATGGCTTTGGTATTCTGCAAATTGATGCGCACTGCGACCTGCGCCCGGCCTACGAAGGCTTCCAGTATTCGCACGCCAGCATCATGTATAACGCTTTGCATCTGCCGCAGGTGAAGAAATTGGTGCAGGTAGGCATTCGGGATATGTGCCAGCAGGAGGCCGACCTCATTGCCCACTCGGTGGGCCGTATTGCCTTATTTGGCCAGCGGTTTATGAGCGAGGAGAAGTTCGCTAAGAAGTCGTGGAAGAAGGTGTGCGGCAAAATCATTGCCCAGTTACCCCAAAAAGTATACCTCAGCTTCGACATCGATGGCCTCGACCCCAAGCTGTGCCCTGGCACCGGCACGCCCGTGCCCGGTGGCCTGGAGTTTGAGGAAGCTACCTACCTGCTGCGCATGATAGTGCGTTCGGGTCGCACCATTATCGGCTTGGACCTCAATGAAGTAGCGCCCGGCGATACGGACTGGAACGGCATTGTGGGCGCGCGCCTGCTCTATCAGCTGTGCAACTGGATGGCCGTTTCGCAGGGCCGTTTGACCGCGAAAGGCGTAGAAAGCCCCGAATAATCCCTTCTCACTCTTTCACCACGCTTGCTCATGGGCAAAATCATTCTCAAATTCATTCTTACGGCCGTGCTCACCTATGGGCTAGCCCAGGTGCTGCCCAATGTGCGCCTCGATGGCGTGGGCAGCGCGGCCATCCTGGTTATCGTGTTAGGGTTGCTGAATGCCACCGTGAAGCCAATATTGAAGATTATTGGCTTCCCGATTACGGTGCTGACTCTAGGGCTTTTTCTGCTCATTATCAACGTCATCATCGTTAAGCTAGCCGACTACCTGATGACCAGCTTTGCCGTGACTGGTTTCGTGAGCACGCTGATTTTCAGCCTGGCCCTCTCGCTGGTAACGTCAGTCGTAGATATGATAATGGACTAACGGTTGTTAGCCGCCGGTAAACGAAAAGGCCTTCCGTGCGGAAGGCCTTTTTCGTGGCTAATACTCGGCCGGATGACGACGGCGCCACCAGCGCAGGACTGGCCAGACCACGGCTCCCAGTAGCAGCAATGGCCACAAGTTGGTGAGCACCACTAGTATATTCAGCACAAATGTCCAGCCATTATTGAAAGATGCTAGAAACTGCGGCGCGAAAGCCGGGAGCGGGGTGCTCGGTTCGGTAGTAGGCAGCGTTTGGGTGTAGCGCAGATGCAGCGTGGCCCACAGCTCTTGCGTGCCCAGGCCCAGTTGCTGGAGCCGGGCCTTATCGGCGGCCAGCGCGGCTTGCACTTGTCGGTTCTGGTCTTCGAACTGGTGCAGTTGCGCGGGGCTGGTCGCCTTGGCTAGCAGCTGGCGATACCTGGCGGCGGTGGCCTGCCCAGCATTGACGCGAGTGTTCAGGGTTACTAACTCGGCCGTAATGTCGGTGGAGGAAATGTCCTTGGTATCGATGCGGCCGAGCTTAGCCAGCGCGGCTACCACGTGTAAAAAATCGGTGGCAGGTACCTTCAGGGTCATTTCCTGGTAGTGCTGACCATTGGCGCGGGTTTGGTGCGCGGCGCTAGGGTAGGCGCCATACTGGTCGAGTACTTGGTTGATGCTGCTCGTAGCCTGCTCAAAATTATCAACTTGCAGGTTTATTTCGCCTTGGTAGGCCACCGAGCGGGCCGCGCTAGGAATTGTAGAAGTCGGGCTAGCCTCAGTGGAAGTCGGCGCAGGTGTCAATGTGGTATCGGTGAGCGTAGTGGATGCCGAGCTAGTCGATTGGGTACTAGTCGCCGGCCGCTCATCTACCTCGGCTTGCGTAGCAGACTGCGGGGCGGAGCTGCATCCGGCTAACCCTAGCTCAAGCAGGGCTGAAAAAAATAGAATATTTCATTGGGTAGTAATTTTGATGGGAAGGAATAGCCACGCAGCTGAGGCTTTATCCACTTTCCTGAATTGGGTAACCCACCGGCCACAAAAAAGCCCGACCGCTTCCGGCCAGGCTTTTTGAGCAAATCAAAACTGACTATTATACCCGCCGAATATCGGCGCCGAGCGCATTCAGGCGCTCGTCGATATTCTGGTAGCCGCGGTCAATCTGCTCCACGTTCAGGATTTTACTGGTTCCCTCGGCCGATAATGCCGCAATGAGCAGCGCCACGCCGGCCCGAATGTCGGGCGACGACATGGTGATGCCGTTCAGCGTCTTCTGGCGGTTGAGGCCGATAACGGTGGCGCGGTGCGGGTCGCAAAGAATAATCTGCGCACCCATGTCGATGAGCTTGTCCACGAAGAACAGGCGCGACTCGAACATCTTCTGGTGAATGAGCACCGTGCCCTTGGCCTGAGTAGCGATGACGAGGATAATGCTCAGCAAATCAGGCGTGAAGCCCGGCCAGGTGTGGTCGCTCACCGTGAGGATAGAGCCGTCGAGGTAGGTGCTGATTTCGTAGCGCTCCTGGGCCGGCACGTGAATGTCGTCGCCCCGAAACTCCAGTTGAATCCCCAGCTTGCGGAAAGTATCGGGGATAATGCCGAGCTCCGGAATCTGGCAATCCTTAATAGTGATTTCCGAGCCCGTCATGGCCGCCAGGCCGATGAAAGAGCCGATTTCAATCATATCGGGCAGCATGCGGTGCTCGGTGCCGCCGAGGCTAGCCACGCCCTCAATCGTGAGTAGGTTGGAGCCAATGCCCTGAATCTTAGCGCCCATGCGCACCAGCATGCGGCACAGCTGCTGCAAATACGGCTCGCAGGCCGCGTTGTAGATGGTGGTGGTGCCTTCAGCCAGCACGGCTGCCATCACGATGTTGGCGGTGCCCGTTACGCTGGCCTCATCGAGCAGCATGGATGCCCCGTGCAGCTTGCCAGCCGGCACGCTCATGCGGTAAAAATCAGTGCCTTCCAGGGTGAGGTGCGCGCCGAGCTTTTCGAGACCCACGAAGTGCGTATCGAGCGGCCGGCGGCCGATTTTGTCGCCGCCCGGCTTGGGTAGCTGGGCGCGGCCGTAGCGGGCCAGCAGCGGGCCTAGTATCATCACCGAGCCGCGCAGCTCGCGAGCCTGGGCCACAAACTCGGGCGTATCGAGGTAGTCGAGGCGCACGTCCTGGGCCTGAAACATGTAGGTGTCGGGGGCTAGCTGGCCCACCTTCACGCCCATATCGCGCAGCAGCTCAATGAGCTTATTCACGTCCCGGATATTGGGCACGTTGCTGATGGTGATGGGCTCGGGGCTGAGCAAAACCGCGCACAGAATCTGGAGCGCCTCATTCTTAGCTCCTTGAGGAATAATTTCCCCGTGCAGCTTCCGTCCGCCGCGTACTTCAAATGCAGCCATGCTGTTTCAATTATCAATTAACAAATGAGCAATTATCAATCGGCCTTCGCTCAATACCGCTAGGCTCAATCAAGCCGCAAAGCTACTGCGGCGGCTGCTGCGGCTCGGAGCGAAATTTCTTGTTGCGCTTCTTATCGCGCTTTTTGCCGTTGCCCTGACCGCTTTCGGGACGGTCGGCCCGGCGCTCGCGGTTATCCCGGTCGCGGTTGCCCTCGAAGCGATTGCCGCCCTGGCCACTCGTGGCGCGGGCCGGCTGCTGGCTAGGGCTAGCCGTGGCGGGCACGTTCGCCAGTTCAAACAAGCCCTGGTCGGCCACTGCCTGCGCATCCAGCTTTAGCTGCCCACCCGACAGCTCGGCTAGGTGGCGGATAATAGTCAGGTCCTTGGCGTTTTCCTTATTATGCTGGCGATAGAGAAATTTCATCGTGCGGCCAATCTGGGCGGCAGCCTGCTCGCGCTCGGCCCCCTCCTCGATGGTCAACGCCTTGGCAATGAGCGCTTCAATACCCCGGCCGTAGGCCTTGAGCTTGGGTGCCTGGCGCGGGTACTCCACGCGCTTGGGGCGCTCGGTGTGCAGGCGCGGCGGGGTGAGGGGCACGGGCGCATCGAGGGTCACCTCGGTGCCGGCCAGGGCATGCACGTGGTTCCAAAGACGGGTCTGAATATCGGGCTGCTCGCGCAGGCTGGGGCGCAGGCGCAAGATGAGCTGCACGATGCCGGCGGCGCGGCGCGTGCGCTCGGCCACGTCTTCAATCTGGGCCAGGCCCTGGATGAGCTGGTAAGTACTTTGCCCATATTCGCGCACCAGCAGTTGCAGGTGGAAGGGCAGGGAAGGAGTTTCCGTCATGGAACTAGGGCAGCCCGGCTAGCCCGGGCCGCAAAAATAAAATCTATAATACCCGCAGCTTGGCAAAGCTCAGCAGCAGCGTTTTCTCGCCAACTTCTTCAAACTGAATAATCGCCTTCACGGTACCGTTCTGCTTTTCGAGCGTAGCTACCTTGCCAAAGCCAAATTTGGCGTGCTCGACGCGCTGGCCGGCCTGCAAGTTACTCGTGTCGGAGGGTTGGAAGTCGGCCGGGGCCACGTACTTGGTTGGTACCGTCTTACGCACCGGGGCGGCCACGAGGTTCGAGCGCCGCTCAAATACGTGCTGCACGGGCGTGTCGCTCACCACCGGACCGGCCGCAAATTTCACGTTAAGATACTGCGGGTCAATCTCATCCAGGAAGCGTGACTTTTCGCACGAGCGCAGGTTGCCCCACTGGTAGCGCGAGGTGGCGTAGCTGAGTGTCAGCTTTTTCTCGGCTCGCGTGATGGCCACGTAGAATAGCCGGCGCTCTTCTTCTAGGTCGGCGCGCGAGGTTATCATCATCTGGCTCGGGAAAAGGTTTTCCTCCAGGCCCACGATGTATACGTTGCGAAATTCCAGGCCTTTAGCCGAGTGAATGGTCATCAGCGTCACGGCCTCGCCTTCCTGGGCGGCGTCCTTCAGGTCGGAATCCGTGACGAGGGCAATATCCTGTAAAAAGGCCCCTAGCGACTTATCCTCGCGCTCGGGGTCGTCCACGTATTCTTTAATACCGTTGAGCAGTTCCTGAATGTTTTCGTAGCGCGATAAGCCTTCGATGCTCTTATCGGCGTACAATTCCTCAATCATGCCCGAGTTTTTGGCAATGAATTTGGCTGCTTCAAAGGCGTCTTCCTTGCCCGCTACTACGGTGTAACTCTTTATTTTCTCAGCAAAGCCCACCACGGGATTTGACACCCTAGCCGGCAAAAACTGGTCGGCGTTGCTCACCACTTCCCAAATGGTGTGGTTGGCTTCCTCGGCTGAATTAATTAACTTGCTAATGGTAGTATCCCCAATACCGCGCTTGGGATAATTAATTACCCGGCGCAGTGCCTGCTCGTCGTTAGGGTTTACCGTGAGGCGCAAATACGCCACTAAATCCTTGATTTCCTTGCGCTGATAAAAGCTCAGGCCGCCCACAATCTTGTAGCGGATATTTAATTTGCGCAGGGCCTCTTCCATTGCCCGGCTCTGGGCGTTGGTACGGTAGAGGATGGCAAAATCGTCGTAGGACAGATGCTGGTTCATCTTGTCCTCGTATATCGACTGGGCAATTAATTTGCCCTCCTCATTATCAGAAGCAGCCTTAATTACTTCGATTAAATGGCCGGTTTCGTTATCCGAAAATACGTTTTTGCGCAGTTGCTGCTGGTTATTTTTAATAACTGAGTTAGCCGCCCACACAATATTTTTAGTAGAGCGATAATTCTGTTCCAGCTTAAATACATTCAGCTCGGGATAATCCTTCTCGAAGTTGAGAATGTTGGAAATATCCGCGCCGCGGAAGGCGTAAATACTCTGCGCGTCGTCGCCTACCACGCAGATATTACGCTCTTTAGCGGCTAGCTTGCGGGTGATTAAATACTGCGAGTAGTTGGTGTCCTGGTATTCGTCTACCATCACAAACCGAAATTTATTCTGGTATTTATTCAGAATATCCGGATGGTCGCGGAACAAGACGTTGGTTTGAAACAACAGGTCATCAAAATCCATCGCGCCGGCCTTGAAGCAGCGCTGCTGATACTGTTGATAAATTACGCCAATTTTGGGCCGTAGCGCCGCCTCATCATCCTGCTTGATAACGGGGTCGCTGAGGTACTGCGCGTGCGAAATCAGCTTGTTTTTAGCGGCCGAGATGCGGCCGAGCACGGTGCTGGCCTTGTAAAGCTTGTCATCTAGCTCCAACTCCTTTACAATCTGACCGATGAGGGTCTTGCTATCCTGCGTGTCGTAGATGGTGAACGAGCGCGGGAAGCCGATGCGCTCGGCCTCGGAGCGCAGAATTTTGGCGAAGACGGAGTGAAAAGTGCCCATCCACAGGTTTTTGGCCTGCGGGCCGACTACCTTCTCAATGCGGGCGCGCATCTCCTTGGCTGCCTTGTTAGTGAAGGTGAGGGCCAGGATGTTGAACGGGTCCACGCCCTGTTCGAGCAGGTGCGCAATGCGGTACGTGAGCACCCGGGTTTTGCCCGAGCCGGCGCCGGCAATAATCATGCAGGGGCCTTCCGTTTGGAGCACGGCGGCAGCCTGCGAGTGGTTTAAAAGAGCGTGATAATCTAAAGCCATACGAAGAGGCCGCCCCGTGGGCGGCTAGCTGACAAAGATAAGTTGGGCGGGGGCAGGGCGGTATCTTTGTGCTACTGCTTTTGGCAAAGCCATCGCCGCGCCGCTCGTTACTAACCGCTTGTTATCGCCGATAAATTCGCGCCATCCCATGATTGTTATCCAAAATACCGTTATCTCAGACGATGTGGCCGAAAACTTCTTCGTGTGCAACCTAGAGGCTTGCAAGGGCGCCTGCTGCGTGGAGGGCGACCTTGGCGCGCCGCTGGAACTGGCCGAGCTGGAAGTTCTGAAGAACGAGTACCCCAAGATTGAACCCTTTCTGACCGAAGCCGGCAAGCAAGCTATTGCGGCCCAGGGGCTTTATATCGAAGACTGGGAGGGCGACTACAGCACCACGACCATCAACGACCGCGAGTGCGCCTACGCGCTCTACGATGAGCGCGGCATTCTGAAGTGCGGCATCGAGCAGGCTTATCTGGCCGGCGCCACTAGCTTTAAGAAGCCGATTAGCTGCCACTTATACCCGATTCGCATCACCAAATACGAGGGCTTCGAAGCGCTCAACTACGACCGCTGGGATATCTGTTCGCCGGCCTGTTCCTTCGGGGCCAAGCTAGGGGTACCAGTGTATAAGTTTTTGCAGGAGCCGCTGGAGCGCAAGTACGGCGCTGAGTGGTACGCCGAGCTAGCCAGGGAGATTGAGAACCCGACAGTCTAGCGATTACCTGCATAGAAGATAGGTGTCCTGCTGAACTTGCGAAGCATCTTTTCACCGCCAAACAAGTCGTTCGGACGTGAAAAGATGCTTCGCAGGTTCAGCAGGACAGCCGTTTTTACTTCATAAACACCGGCCGGATAAGGTTTTCAAACGTGAAAATCTCGTCCCATTTCTCCTGGGTCAATAAGCGGCGCTCGGTTACGGCGATGTCGTGCACCGATTTGCCGGTGGCTAGGGCCTCTTTGGCAATGCTGGCACTGGCTTCGTAGCCGAGTACGGGGTTGAGTTGAGTTACGATGCCGATGCTGTTGTAAACCATGCTAGCGGCATGCTCGGCGTTGGCGGTGATGCCAAGTACGCATTTTTCGCGCAGCGTGCGGCAGGCGTTGGTCATGTACGAGATGCTGGTGAAGAGCGCGAAGCTGATAACCGGCTCCATCACGTTGAGCTGAAGCTGACCGGCCTCGGCGGCCATCGTCACGGTGAGGTCGGCGCCGATAACGTAAAAGGCCGTTTGGTTCACCACTTCGGGCACCACGGGGTTTACCTTGCCGGGCATGATGCTGGAGCCGGGTTGCAGAGCAGGCAGGTTTATTTCGTTGATGCCGCAGCGCGGGCCGGATGAAAGCAGGCGTAAATCATTGCATATCTTGCTCAGCTTCACCGCTGTGCGCTTGAGTACGCCCGAGAGCTGCACGTAGGCGCCGGTGTCGTAGGTGGCCTCGATGAGGTCGCCGGCCAGGCTCAGGTCGAGGCCGGTTATCTGGCGCAGGTGCTGGGTCACGAGTTCGGGATAGCCCTCGGGCGCGTTGACGCGGGTGCCAATGGCGGTGGCGCCCATGTTGATTTCGGCAATGAGCCGGCGCGAGTCATCAATGCGCAGCAGCTCTTCGCGCAGGTTGGTGGCAAAGGCCCGGAACTCGTCGCCCATGCTCATGGGCACGGCATCCTGGAGCTGGGTGCGGCCCATCTTGAGCACGTTCTGAAACTCATTGCCCTTGGCAAAAAAGGCGTCGGCTAGCTGCGAGAGCATATCGCGGTAGCCGGCCAGCTTGTTGTTGAGCGCGATACGGAAGGCGGTGGGGTAGGCGTCGTTGGTGCTTTGCGAGCAATTGACGTGGTTGTTGGGGTGGCAGTACTGGTATTCGCCCTTCTGGTGGCCCATCAGCTCCAGAGCCACGTTGGCGATTACCTCGTTGGCGTTCATATTCACCGAGGTGCCGGCGCCGCCCTGAATCATGTCGGTCAGGAACTGATTATCGAACTCGCCGCTAGTCACGCGGTCGCAGGCGGCCACGATGGCATCGGCAATGGCCGGGTCGAGCACGCCGAGTTCTTTATTAGCCAGCGCGGCGCCTTTTTTCACGAAGGCCAGCGCCTGCACAAATAACGGCTCAACCTTGATGGGAATGCCCGTGATGTGAAAATTGTCGAGCGCGCGCAGGGTCTGGATGCCGTAGTAGGCATCATTCGGAATGGGCAATTCGCCCAGGAAATCGTGTTCGAGGCGGGTGGATGGGGTCATGGGGTAGGAAATAAGGTTGCGGCCGCAAAGGTGCGGGCTGCGCGCCGGCCGAGCAGCGTTACGAGATACCAGCCCGTAAACAGGAACGTCGTGCCGCGACTAGCGCAGCACGACGTTCCTGTTTACTTAGTTAAGCGTTAAGCCCGACTCAGTGCCAGGTATCGGTCACGGTCTGGGTAGTGCCGCTAGGGGTGAGGGAGTTGTTGGGGTCGGTTTCCCACAGGATGCTGCCCGAGCCATCTTTGCGGAAGTACTTGTACTGCACCCCGATGCCGGTAGTCAGCGGGATGGTCACGGTCCAGTTGGGGTAGGCCGCGCCGCTGAGCTGGATGGCATTGGCCGTGTTCCAGGAGCCTAGCTGGCCGGTGCTGCCCACGATGTAGAGGTTCTGGCCCGACACGGTGTTGCTGTAGTTGATGTTAAACGTTACGCTGGTGGTGGGCTTGGGCACCCATACCGAATACGAGCGGGAGTTGACCGGGAAGCTAGCCGAGCCGTTGGCATCGGTAGTGATGGTGCTGGAGTTGTTGCCGGTCAGGTCCGTTAGCGTGGCATTCTTAAAGGGCGAGCTGATGGTCTTGGTGGCATTGCTGCTGCCATCGTTGAGCATAACCAGCAGGCCGGTGTGCGACGCATCGCCGGCGCGCGAGTAGGCGTACACGTCGGCATCATCGACGCTGGTGTACTCGAAGCCCGCTCCGTAGGCGTGCGCCTGCCGAATGAGGTTCAGGGTTTTAATCTGGGCACCGAGGCCGTAGTTGTAGTAGTCCTTGTAGAAGACGCAGGGGTAGCCCTTCTCGCGGGTTAGAATGTAGGCGTAGGCCAGCATCTTCAGGTTGACGACGGGTGAGTACAGCCCGCCCGAATTATCGGTGTCGTGGTTGTCCACAAACGAGACGGAGTGCACGCCGTCGGCCTCGGTGAGGCCGGCAAACTCCAGCCCGCGCATGTCCCACGAGCCGTTGCCGTCGCTCATGGCCTTGAACGTGTAGTGCAGCGGCACGTCGAACAGGCTCGTGCGCCCGCCCGTGGCCGAAATGTAGTTCTGCAACTCACTCACGCTGTTAAACCATACTTCGCTCACGGCAAAGCGTGAGCTTTTCACGCCGTCGAACCAGCTGTTGAGAAACGAGGTCAGCATGTGCTTGCCGGCATCGACGCGGTAGCCATCCAGGCCCAGCGTGGTGGTCATCCAGTTGCCCCACTTAATGGTTTCGTTGACCTGGTTCTGGTCGGCGTAGCGCACCTCGCAGCCCATGAGGTTGTCGTAGGCGTCGCCGTTGTTATAGGGCTGAAAGTCCCAGGGGTTCCACTGGTACCAGCCGTTGTTGGGAGCCTGCTGGGCGCCGTTGAAATTGTAGTAGTGCCACTGATAGGTGCTGTACTTATTGGCGCGGGCCGGGTAGGTAAAGCTGGTCCAGACGTTGTAGTTGGTGCCGTTGTAGGTGAAGCTCTCCTGGGCATCGGCGCCCATGAAGTGGTTCATTACCATGTCTTCGTAGACCTGGATGCCTTTGCCGTGGAGACTGCTAATGCAGCTTTGCAGCTGGGCCAGGGTGCCGTAGCGGGTGGCCACCGAGCCTTTTTGGTTGAACTCGCCCAGGTCGTAGCGGTCGTATACGCCGTAGCCATCGTCGTTGGAGCCGGCCGCGCCCTTGTAGGCTGGCGGCAGCCACATGGCCGTGATGCCGGCCTGGCTCAGCTCGCTGGCCTGTCCGCTCAGCACCTGCCACCAGGTCTGGCCGCTGGTACTCTGGGGCACGTCCCAGTAAAAGCCCTGCATCATGGTGCCCGGCACGGCCGAGGCGTTGCTGGTGGTGCTCAGGCTAGCCGGCGCGGCAGTGCTGGGCGCGGCGGCCTCTTTGGCGCAGCCGGCTAAAAACAGGAGGGCCGCCGCGCCTGCGAGGCGCGTGGTCCCGGGTAGGGGTGTATACATGTGGTTTGAGTGGGAAAAAGGACGCTGCAATGTTAGCGAAATTCCCGCACTACCGCACAATAAGATTTAGACTTTTTTTATGATGACTAAAAGCGGATGACAATTTTTGTTCGAATTATTTAGCGTAAAACAAGGACCATTATCGTCAAATTAATTCCTTATATAGGGGCTAAAGCCCGATTTGTAGGGTAATGCTTCTGCAAACGTTTGCGGAAGACGTCTTTGGTAAAACCAGGCATTATATTGTATAATTTGATGGTAAGCGCCGGGCTGCCGCCTTAGCCGCGCAAAACTCAGGTAACCCCGACGGCTAATTTGCAGTTCATACGCGTTGCAGGTTACCTTTTCTGGCTAGCCCGCCTTTTTTTCAAGTCCCTATGCTTGCTCATATTCCTGCCGCTGCCCGCCACCACGCCGCTCCCGTAGCCTGGCTCAATTCGTATTTTTTGTTCTCATTTGCCGATTATTTCGACCGGGGCAATATGCACTTCGGGCCGTTGCGGGTGTTCAACGACGACACGGTAGCGCCGCAGAATGGCTTTCCGCAGCACCCGCACTCCGAGATGGAAATAGTGACGCTGGTACTCGAAGGCGAGGTGAGCCACGAGGATACGATGGGCAACCGCACGGCCATTCCGGCCGGTGAGGTGCAGCGCATGACGGCCGGCACCGGCGTGGCCCACAGCGAAATGAACCGCCAGGACAAGCCCCTGCACCTCTACCAGCTCTGGTTTATTCCGAGCCAGAAGGGGCTGGCTCCCAGCTACGAGCAAAAAGACCTGAGCTTTTTGAAAAGCAAAAAAAACGAGCTGGTGCCCCTCGTAACGGGCCAGCGCGTGCTCGAAGACGTGGTGTACATGAACTCGAACAGCACCATTTACTGGAGCAACCTGGACTGCGGAAAAAAGCTGACGTTCAAAACTTTCCCCATTCGCCTTACCTTTATCTACGTCAAGGAAGGCAGTATCTCCGTGAACGGCACCGTGCTCGGGCCTAGCGACCAGGCCCGCCTCGACGCCGAAGACGTGCTCGATATCGAAGCCACCAAAGACGCCCAGTTTATTTTGATTGACCTGCCCGGTAGCGAGGCGAATTACTAGATGACGACCAATTTTCCTGCTTCGCTGATACCTGCGCACGACGCTGCCCGCCTGCGCACGCTGCACCAGTATCAGATTGTGAATACGACGCCCGAGCAAATATTTGACGATTACGTAGCGTGGGCGGCGCAGCTTTTCAGCGTGCCCATCGCGCTTATCTCGCTCGTCGATGCCGAGTTTGTGTGGTTTAAGGCCCTGACCGGGGCTACTGGTATCCCGGGCCTGCTGCGCAACGAGAGTATGTGCTCGGCGGCAATTTTGAGCGCCGATAAGGTAATAATATCCGACTACAAGCCCGAAAGCTGCGAGCTAATTAAGCCCGACGTGGCGCAGGCTATCGGGCTCAACTTTTACGCCGGCGCCGCCCTGGTGGCCGAAGACAACTCGCGCATGGGTATGCTCGCCATCATTGGCAAAGAAGCCCGCGATTTCTCGGCCGCCGAGGCCGAGCTGCTGACCCGGCTAGCGGGCCTCGTGAGCCAAACTATTGAGCTGCGCTACCGCTACCTGGCCGCCGGCCAGCTGGCCGAGTGGGAAGACGCGCAGCACGAGCTAAGCAAGGCCCTGGACGATAACGCGGCCCTGGCCCGCTACCTGGCTACTCGCAGCCAGGGCATTGACCTCGGCGACGCCGAGGTGGTGCGTCCCATCACCCAGCGGCTCGAAAGCGTGGCCCGCGTGCTGGCCCGCCGGCTGGGCTAGCCAGCTTACTTGGCTTTGCGCGGGGCCAATACCCGCCGGAAGCCCCGCAGCGCGGCCGGGTGGTAAATGGTAGCGTGCGTTTCGGCCGGCATGGGCTCGTAATACGCGGTGAGGCCGCTGCGGGGCGCGGCCCGAATGAGGCTGGCTAGCCGGGCCGTGGCCGCCGTGTCGCCTTGGCTGCTGGTGGCCAGGTAGAGCGTTTTGGCCGGGCCGCGGTAGGCCGCTACGAGGCCGGGGGCCTGCTTCACCAGTTGCCCGTCGTTCCACCACAGGCTGGGGTCGAAGGCCAGGTAGGTATCAAATAAATCGGGTTCCAGCAGCAGGGTTTCGACGGTAAAAAGCCCGGCCAGCGACTCGCCTACTAGGGCCGTTTCGGCGGTGGTGCGGTAGCGCTGGCGCACGGCCGGCATCAGCTCGCGGCGGATAAATTGCCGGAAGGTGGCCGACTCGCCCACGCGGGGCGCTATTTTTTTGTCTGCGGCATTGGTAGTGGGGCCGGTGAGGTCGCGGCGGCGCTGCGTATTCTCGATACCCACCAGGATGAAGGGCCGCATCGTGCCATTGCCCACCAGCACCTGCACCAGTCCCGCCACGTGCAGAAAATCTTCGGCTAGCCCCCCGTCGGGCATGTAAAGCACCGGCAGCCGCACCGTGGCCGAGTCGCGGTACACGGGTGGCAGGTACACATTGAGCCGCCGGGTTTCGCCCAGCACTTTCGAGGCTAGCGAGAAGGTTTCGCCGATGCAGAGCGGGGCAGCTGGGGTTTGGGCGCTGACCTCCTGCTTGGCAGCGAATATCAGGGCTAGCCAAAGCAGCTGGCTGAAGAAAATTTTTGGCCAGATATTCAAATAGTTAAAATGGAATTGCCGCATCACATCGTGTATTTCCGCCCCTTGTTCTGCTCCTTCAAGTATACCATTAGCGGCTGAAAATAGTCGACCATGGCCCTGGCCGAAAGGTCTTCGCCGGTTTTTTCCTTGAGCACGGTGCGCCAGTCGCGGCTGCTGCCGGGGCGCATAATGTCTTGTAGAAACTGGCCGACTTCCTGGCTGCCGTAGTAGTTGGTGGCGTGCGGGTCCTGGTGCAGGATTTTGCGGGCGATGTGGTCGTGGAGCTGGAATAAGATAATGTAGCTCAGCGCGTAGTCGTAGTACTGCGCGGGGTCGTCGTTGATGTGGGTTTTGGTGGCGGGGTCGAGGAACTGTTCGCCGCGCGGGCTAGGGGGCACCATGCCCTGGTACTGCTTGCAGAGCGCCCACCACTTGGCGTTGAGTTGGTCGGCGGGCAGGTTTTCGGCATAAAAGACGTTTTCCCACTCGCTCATCACGCCCGAGGCGAAGGGGATGAACGGCACGTATTGCAGCGCCTCTTTCAGCAGCTGCTGGGTCTGGTCGGTTTTGGTATTCGGGGCTATCAGCCCCAGCCCGGCCAAGAAGGGCTTTTGCTGGGCGGCTAGCCCCATCATGCTGCCGATGGCCTCGTGGTAGGCGCGGTTGGCGCCCTGGCGCAGCAGCGGCGGCACGTTGGGGTTGGTGTAGGTGAGGTAGTAGTAGATGTGGCCCAGCTCGTGGTGGGTGGTTTCGTACCACTCGGTGTTGGGCTCCACGCTCATCAGGCTGCGCACGTCGTGGTTGAGGTCGAGGTGCCAGGCCGAGGCGTGATTGTTCTTTTTGTAGCTGGCCGTGGCGGGCAGCGGGTAGATGCTGCTTTTCTCGTAGAAGCTGGCCGGCAGGGCCGGGAAGCCCAGGCTCTGATAGAAGCGCTCGGCCTGCTGCACGGGCCACTGCTGGCCCTTCTTGGCGATGGCCGCGTCGAGGTTGATGCCTTTTACCGTTACCAGGCTGCCCCAGTCCTGGCCCCAGCGGTTGGGCAGCCACTGCGCGGGCATGTAGTCGGGCACCTGCTTGACGTGGTATTTCTTGGCGAGCTCGTAGCGGGCGTAGGTGTGCAGCTCGCGGTAGAGCGGGCGCAGCTCGTCGTTGAGCTTGCGCACGAGCGCCATCATTTCGTCGCGGCTCAGGCCGTAGTCGCTGGCCTGGTAGCTGAAAAAATCGGGGTAGCCCAGCGCCTGCACCGTCTGGTTGCGCAGGTCGCGCAGGTTTAGCAGGCCGGTCTTCAACGTGGGGCCGATTTCCTTACTGGCCTCCCAGATTTGCTGGCGCTTCTGCGGGTTGGTTTCGGTGCGCAGCAGCGCATCGAGGTCGTTGGTCGTCACCGACTTGCCGGCGTAGGTGTACGTAAAGCCGTAGAGCTTCTCGGTCTGCGCGGCTTCGGCTTTGATGCGGCGCTTCACGAGGTCGGCCACGGTCTGGGGCGAGTTGGCGGCGTTGTAGAGCGCCGTTTCGAGCTGCTTGACTTGCAGCGGGGTAAGCTGGTCTTTGTGGGCTAAGAGCTCGCGTATTTCTTCAATAATCTGCTTGCTGCCGGCGAAGGCGGCCATGCGCTCATTGGCGCGGGCGGTGCGGCCGGCGTTGGTGGTGTCGCCGGGCACGATGTGCGTGTTGCTGGTCCACTCGGCCTCGCTAGCCTCGGTGTAGCGGCGCACGTACTGTTGGTTGTATTCAGTCAGAAATTGGTCGGCCGCGTCTTTAAAATCAATTTGCACATTGCCCGACGGCTGCCTGGCGGCAACGGGGCTAGCCGGCTTGGCCGGTGGCACGGTAGCCACGGGTACCTTTGCCGTGGGCGCGCAGGCGGTGAGCAGCGCGGCCAGCACCGACCAGGGCCAGCTAAAACGAAATTCAGAATAGCGCGTTTTCATGCGGGAAAGGTAGGGCCGCTGCCGTGTCTTGTTGCTTCTCCCGGCGTTATGGCCGCTTGTTTCGTTTGATTAATTGCTCTTATGAAAAATTCCTCCCTGCTGCTAGCCTTAAGTCTTTTCGGTTTGACTACCACCGCCCACCTTCACGCCCAAACTACGGCTGCCGGCACGGCCGCGCCCGTGCTGCCCCTTTACGCGGGCGCCATCCCCGATTCGAAGCCTAGCCAAGTGCAGGAAACCAGCGTGACCGAAGGCGTCGGCGTGCGGATTTCCAACGTCATTCAGCCCACGCTTACGGTGTATACCCCGGCCCGCGACCGCGCCAACGGTACGTCGGTTATTATTTGTCCCGGCGGCGGCTACGCCCGGCTGGCCATCGACCACGAGGGCTACGACGTGGCCAAGCGCCTGGCCGAGATGGGCATTACGGCCTTCGTGCTGAAGTACCGCCTGCCCAACGACCGCAGCCAACCCGACAAAAGCATCGCACCGCTGCTCGATGCCCAGCAGGCCCTGCGCCTGGTGCGCCAGTTGGCTCCCAAGTACAACCTCAACCCCGAGCGCATCGGCCTGATGGGCTTTTCGGCGGGCGGCCACCTGGCCGCCACGGCGGGCACCCATTTTGCCCGGCCCGTGGGCGATAACCCCGGCCCGGCCTCGGTGCGGCCGGCATTTCTGGTGCTGCTGTATCCGGTTATCAGCTTCGCCGATAGCATCGCCCACAAAGGCTCGCGCGACAACCTGGTGGGTGCCACCGCTAGCCCGGCGCAGGTGCGGCTGTACTCTAATGAGCTGCAAGTGAGCGCCCAAACGCCACCCACCTTTTTGGTGCACGCCGAGGATGATAAAACGGTGCCGGTGCAAAACAGCCTCGTGTTTTACGAGGCCCTGCACCGCCACGGCGTGCCCGCCGAGCTGCACATCTACCCCAAAGGCGGCCACGGCTTCGGTATGAACAACGCCACTACCAAAGACCAGTGGATAGAGCGCCTGCAAAACTGGATGGATGCCAACGGCTGGCTGACAAAATGAGTGAACAGTTGGTAGTGAGTAGTGAACAATACCCCTTCCACCTGTTCACTACTCATTATTAATTGTTCACTGCACGTATGCTTCAGCTCGGCGACCTAGCCCCCGATTTTACTCTGCCCACCGATAAAGGCGATACGTTTCACCTGGCCGACCAGCGGGGCAGGCCGGTAGTGCTCTATTTCTACCCCAAGGATGACACGCCCGGCTGCACCGCCGAGGCCTGCGCCTTTCGCGACCAGTACGCCGATTTTCTGGACCTGGGCGCCGTGGTGGTGGGCGTGAGCTCCGATAGCGAGGCCTCGCACCAGAAGTTCAGCCAGAAGCACCGGCTGCCGTTTCCGCTGCTGGCCGATGGCGGCGGGCAGCTACGCAGGCAGTATGAGGTACCCCGCGCGCTGCTCGGGTTGCTGCCGGGGCGCGTCACGTTCGTAATTGACAAGAACGGTAAAATCGCTTATATTTTCAACTCCCTGAGCGGCGCTATCGACCACGTTAGCAAGACCAAAGAGGTGCTGCGCGGGCTGGCCAGTAAGGCTTAGGTTCTGGCCCCTGGCGGACTCTAAACCGAAGACTGGTGCCGCCAAGCGTAGTGAGATGCGTAAGCGCGATTCCCCGATAAGTTGGCTAAGGCTGGCATAACCATTTAACCAACTTCTTCATGCGCAAGCGCTTTGGGCAGCTGCTCGACAATGCGGCTGTATTCCGCTACCATCGGCAGCGCATTCTGGATTATGGGCCAGGCAGCCCTGGCGCCCTCGGCTGGCATGCTGATAGCCAGCAGGTGCGCTTCAAAATGCTGGCCCAGATTGCTGACCTCGCCCACTGCTCGGTGCTCGACGTGGGCTGTGGCTATGCCGACCTGTATCCGTATCTGCGGCAGCGCTTTGCCGGGGTGCACTACCACGGCATTGAGCAAATGCCGGAGCTACTAGCCCTGGCCCAGGCCCGCTACCGCGATGCTCCGGATATTACCCTGGCCACCGGCGATTTTTTGCGCCAGGAGCTGCCGCTCAGCGATTACGTGCTGGCCAGTGGCTCGCTCAATTATCGCCAGCGCCAGCCGGGCTTCATTTTTCAGGCTATCGAGACGCTGTATGCAAGTAGCCGGCTCGGCCTGGGCTTCAACCTGCTGAGCTGGGAGCCGGCCGGCGGCGGCCCGCTGGTAGCGTATGACCCCGCCGATATTGTGGCCTTTTGCCAATCGCTAGCCCCCACAGTGGAGTTACACGAAGGCTACCGCGACGGCGACTTTACCGTATTCGTGTATCGTTAGAGACTAGTAGCGGCCAGGGTTAATGTGGCCGCTAGCCCTGCTGAGGGCACATTCCGACTCAGACAGGGCTTGCCTGGACGTGGTTGCCCTAAGGCAAAATGTGCCCAGTAGCTTATTGTGAATACCTGGAATTTGTGACTAAACCACCGCAGTAGTATTTTTGTGTAAGTACTTACATAAAACTCTGCCGTGGATTTTATTCAACAGCTAGGCCCGGTGGCTTTGGGAAGCCGCCTGCGCCGCCTGAGCGAGCAGCTAACTGGGGAAGCTGCGAGTATTTACGCGCAATACGGGCTGGATTTTCAGCCGCGTTGGTACCCGGTATTTTACCTGGTGGCGCACCAGCCGGGTATTTCCAGCAATGAAATTGCCGGGCAGATTGGGCATACGCACGCCTCGGTTAGCCAGATTATCAAGGAGCTAGTGCGTCACGAATTGCTAACCATGACGACCGACCCGCTCGACCAGCGCCGCCGCCTACTGGCGCTGGCGCCGCGTGGCCAAGCGCTGCTGCCTCAGCTGCAAACCCAAACCGAGGATGTGCGACGCAGCATGCAAGCCCTGCTGGCCGAAGCCAACGTGGACCTATGGCAGGCGCTCGAAATTTTTGAGCAGCAACTGCAGCGCCAGAGTCTGCGCCATCGGGTAGCGGCGACGCGGCGGCAGCGCGAGGCGGGCCTCGTGCGCATCCGCAATTTTGAGCCGGCCGACCAACCGGCCTTTCGGCAGCTGAATGTGGAGTGGATTTCACACTACTTTACCTTGGAACCGGCCGACTTAAAAGCCTTGGACCAGCCCGAGGCGTACATTTTGAAGCCAGGCGGCAGCATTTTGCTGGCCGAGCTAAATGGGACGGTAGTGGGCACCTGCGCCCTTATCAGGATGAGCGATGGCGGCTACGAGCTAGCAAAAATGGCCGTGGCGCCGGCCGCGCAGGGCCAGCAAATCGGCTACCTGCTGGGGCAGGCGGCCATCGAGCGAGCCCGCGCGCTAGGGGCATCCCGCGTCTATTTAGAAAGCAATTCTGCGCTCACACCGGCGCTGAACCTCTACCGCAAGTTAGGGTTTCAGCCGCTAGCCCAGGCTGTGCCCTCGCCCTATGCGCGGGCCGATGTGCAAATGGAGCTGTTGCTTTCGTAGTGGCAAGAGTATGAATAATTACTTGAAAGATAATGTTTTAACTTGTAGATGTACGCTACTAAAATTACCATTGTGCTGAAAAATGACCTGGCCGACTGGCAAAAGCTAAACGTAACGGCTTTTTTGGCTAGCGCAGTGGCCATTCAGTTTCCCGGCACGCACGGCCAGCCACTAGTGGGCAGCTCGGGCACTGCGTTTCTGCCGTTTTTGCGGCAGCCAATACTCGTGTATAAGGCTGAGCGTGAAGAAGAATTGCAGCGGGCCCGCCGCCGCGCCGCCGAGCGGGGGCTAGCAGTAGGCATTTATACCGAACCCTTATTTGCCACTAGGGGCGAAGCCGAAAACCTGGCCGTAGTGGCTAGCTACACCGATGACGAGCAGCCGCTGGTGGGGCTGGTGCTATACGGCGACGCCAAGCAGGTCAGCAAGGCCCTGAACGGCCTGAAATTTTACACCTAACGTACCGGTTATCACTAAGCTAGCGCCAGCCGCCACCCAGCGCGTGGTAGAGGTCCGTCACGGCCTGGCGCTGCTGCAGCTGGTCGTTTACACCATTGAGCTGGGCTTGCAGCAGGCTCTGCTGGGCCGTGAGCACCTCGGTGTAGTTGGCAAAGCCGGCGCGCAATAGCTCGTGGGTGTAGTCTACGGCTTTATTGAGCGCACCGAGCTGCTGGGCCCGGATACGGGCTTTGTCGGTGGCACTCTGGTAGGCAAAAAGGGCGTTGCTGACCTCCTGGCCGGCCGTGAACATCGTTTGCTGGTAGGTGTAGAGATATTCCCGCTGCAATGCCTGCGAGCGGGCCAGCCGCAGGCGGTTAATGCCTTGGTTGAATATCGGCTGGGCTAGCCCGCCCACGATGCTGGCAAACACGGCCGTGGGCGAAAACAGGTTTTGGATGGTGGTGCTCGTCAGGCCGCCGTTGGCTGTGACGGTGAAGCTAGGGTAGAAGTACGCCCGCGCGGCGTTGGTACTTTCAAAGGCGCTTTCAAACGTAAACTCGGCCTGCTGCACGTCGGGGCGATTGCGCAGCAGCTGGCTAGGTACGCCCGTGAGCAAGGGCGGGGGCGGGTCCTGGCTGGCCAGCATGCCGCGCTCAATAGGGCCGGGCGTGCGGCCCAGCAGCGTGGCCAGCAGGTTTTCGGCCTCCCGAATGCTGCGCTGCAAGTCGGGAATGGTGACTTCGGCGGCGTAGCGCTGGGCCTCGCTCTGCACTACGGCGGCGCCGGTTACCACGTCGCCTTCGAGCAGTTGTTGCATCACCTCCACGTCTTTGATGCGGTTTTGCACCGTTTGGCGGGTTATTTCGAGTTGTGCATCGAGGGCCAGCAGCGAGTAGTAGTTGTCGGCAATGTCGGCGATGAGCTGGGTTTGCACCACGCGCCGGTAGGCCTCACTCTGGAGCACCGAGGCGGCATACGAGCGCCGGGTGCTGCGCAGCTTGCCCCACACATCAGCCTCCCAGCTGCTGCTTAACCCGAGCAGGTACTGGTGGGCCGCGCCGCCCGTCACAATGCTCGACTGGTCGGTGGTCGTGGTGCCGGTGGTCGTGCCCGTACCGGTGGTCGTGCCACCCGTGGTCGTGCCCGTGCCGGTGGTCGTGCCCCCAGTGGTCGTGCCACCCCCGGTGGTCGTGCCACCCCCGGTGGTCGTGCCGCCCGTGGTCGTGCCACCACCGGTGGGTGTGCCGCCGGTAGTAGTACCCGTAGTGGTGCTGCTGCCGCCTACGCCGGTGCTCACAAAAGCCCCGCCCGTCCGCGAAAGCGTAGTGGTCGCGCGCCCGTTGAGGCTGGGCAGAAAGGCCGCCCGGCTCTGGGTTAATAGCGCCTGCGCCTGGGCAATGCGGGCGTCGGCCACTTGCAGGTTGCGGTTGTTGGCTAGCCCTTCAGAAATGAGCTTTTGCAGCTGCGGGTCGGTAAAGAGCTGCTGCCAGGGGCGGCTGGCCAGCGTGGTGGTATCGGTAGTAGCCACGTCGCGGTAGAGGCCGCTGGCAGGCGTTTCGGGCCGGCCATAGGGATGCAGAATGCCGCAGCCGCTGGCAGCGGCTAGTAGCAGTAGGGCGGGGGCTAGCCGTAATAAGCTATTGGTAATCATTGGTTTCAAGTCTAGGGCTTTGCACGCAGATACTGGCTGGGCGGGCTGCCCTGGGGCTGCCCACCCAGCTAGCCACTAGGCCATAGCCGGCTGCGGAGCAGGTTGTTCTTCCGGTTTGGGCTGGTCGGGCTTTTTGTCGCCGGCCGGCTTGGGTGGGCCACCCGCTACCTCCTCTTTTTCGAGCTGTTCCCGCGTTTTGGGCGGGCCGCTGATACGCTCCTGTAAGCTTTCAAAAATCAGGAACAGCACCGGGATGAAAAACACCCCGACCAGCGTGCCAAACAGCATACCGCCGATGGCGCCCGCCCCGATGCTCTTGTTGCCGTTGGCGCCCGCGCCGCTGGCAAACAGCAGCGGCAGCAGGCCAAACACGAACGCGAACGAGGTCATCAGGATGGGCCGCAGGCGGGCCTTGGCGCCCTCAATGGCGGCATCCAGAATTTCGAGGCCGTGGTCGCGGCGGCGGGCTAGCGAGAATTCAATAATCAGAATGGCGTTTTTTGCTAGCAGGCCGATGAGCATAATCACCGAAATCTGCAGGTAGATGTTGTTGTCGATGCCGAAGAGCCGGGCGAATAAGTACGTGCCGCTCAGGCCGATAGGAATCGATAAGAGCACCGCAAACGGCAAGATGTAGCTCTCATACTGCGCGCTCAGCAGCAGGTATACGAAGATGAGCGAGAGCGCGAAAATGTAGAGCGACTGCTTGCCGCTGCCCTGCTCCTCGCGGCTGATGCCCGAAAACTCGAACCCGTAGCCGGCCGGCAGCTTCTGGGCCGCCACTTCCTGAATGGCTACCAGCGCCTGCCCCGAGCTGACGCCCTCCTTGGGCGAGCCGTTGACTGAGATAGCCGTGAAGAGGTTGAAGCGCGACAAGGTTTCGGGACCAAAAACCCGCGTCAGCGTCACAAATTCGGTGATGGGCGCCATCGCGCCGGTGGCGTTGCGCACGAATATCTTACTCAGGCCCTCGGGGCTGGCGCGGTAGCTGGTGTCGGCCTGCACCATCACCCGGTACTGCTTGCCAAACTGGTTGAAATTAGAGGCATAGGAGCCCCCGTAGTACACCTGCATAGCGTTGAGAATGTCGGATTCCTTGAGGCCGGCTTCCTTCACCTTCGCCACGTTCACCGCCAGCTGATACTGCGGAAAGCCGGGATTGAAGGCGGTGGAGGCAAACTGGATTTCGGGCCGCTGGTTGAGCGCCGCCAGAAAATCCTGCGCCACTTTATAAAACTCGGCCACGGAGTGCCCGCCCCGGTCCTGAAGCTGAAACGTGAAGCCACCCGTCTGCCCGAAGCCCGTAATAGTGGGCTGCGAGTTGCTGCGGATTTCGCCGGCCCGGATGTGGGACGTAAGCTGCGTTATCTTCTTGATAACCGCCTCGTTGTTCATGTCCTTGCGCTCATCCCAGGGCTTGAGGCGCACAATCACCATGCCGTAGGCGCTACCCTGGCCGGCCAAAAAATTCTGGCCCGTAATGCGCAGCGTACCCCGCACCGCCGGAATGGTTCGAATCAGGCTATCGACCTCGTTGTTAACGGCCGTGGTGCGCTCCAGCGTGGAGGCGGGCGGCAGGCTCACGTTCACGAAAATGGTACCCATGTCCTCATTGGGTACGAAGCTGCTCGGGGTGCTCGTCATTAAAAAATACAGAAACCCGGCGAAGCCCGCCACGCCCGCCAGCGCCAGCCACTTGCGCCCCGCCAAAAACTGCACAGCGCGGGTGTACTTGCCCACCAGCGCATCATACGCCGCATTAAAGGCGATGCTGAAGCGCTGCATAAACGTCTTTTTCGGCGCACTGGCGCAGCCGGTGCGGGCTGGCCATCGGGGGCGGCCGGGTCGGCGGGGTTGGTCTGGTGGTGCGGCGGCAGCAGGAACAGCGCCGCCAGGGCCGGGCACAGCGTGAGCGCGTTGATGGCCGAAATCAGGATGGCCACCGCCAGCGTTATCCCGAATTGTTTATAAAACACGCCCACCGAGCCCGTAATAAACGTAACCGGTAAAAAAACCGCCGCCATTACCAGCGTGATGCTCAAAATAGCGCCGGTTATCTCGCTCATGGCGTCGATGGCGGCCTTGCGCGGCGAGGTGTAGCCGCTTTCGAGCTTGGCGTGCACAGCCTCGACTACTACAATGGCATCGTCCACCACAATGCCGATGGCCAGCACCAGCGCAAAGAGTGTCAGCAGGTTGATGCTGTAGCCGAATATCTTGAGAAAGAAAAAGGTGCCAATAATCGACACCGGCACCGACACGCCGTGGATAATCGTGGAGCGAAAATCCTGGAGAAAAATAAAAATTACCAGGAACACCAGCGCAAAGCATTCAACCAGCGTGTGAATTACCTTGTCAATCGACGCATCCAGAAAATCGTTGATATTCACCAGGTTGGTATAATGAATACCGGCCGGAAATGATTTCTCGGCTTCGGCTAGCACGGCTACCGATTTTTGAATAACGTCGCGGGCGTTCGAGCCCGGCGTCTGGTTCACCGAAATGCCCACCGAAGGCTTGCCAAACGTGGTGCTGTTGCTGGCGTAGTCCTGGGCCCCTAATTCGAGCCGGGCCACATCCTTGAGGTGCAGCAGCTGCCCCTGCGACGTACCCTTCAACACAATATTGCCAAACTGCTCGGTCGTGACGAGCTTGCCGGTGTACTTGATAACGTACTGAAAGCTTTGGTCCGAGTTCTGGCCAAACTGGCCGGGCGCGGCCTCCACGTTCTGGTCGGCCAGCGCGGCCGTAACGTCGGCCGGCGTGAGGCCATAGATTGCCATCACGTCGGGCTTGAGCCACACCCGCATGGCGTAGTTGCGCGAGCCGAAGGCATTGGCCGCGCCCACGCCATTTACCCGTTGCAGCTGCGGCGTGATATTAATAAGCGCGTAGTTCTGCAAAAACGTCTGGTCGTAGGCCGGGTTGTCGCTGTAGAGCGCAAAAATCAAGAGGTTGCTGCTCTGCTGCTTGCGCACCGTCACGCCGGCCAGGGTCACTTCCTGCGGCAGCAGGCTGGTGGCGCTGGCCACCCGGTTTTGCACGTCCACGGCCGCCTGGTCGGGGTCGGTGCCCACGTTGAAATACACCTGAATGCTGCCCGAGCCCGTGTTGGTAGCCGAGGAAGTCATGTAGGTCATGCCCTCCACGCCGTTTATCTGCTCTTCCAGCGGCACCAGCACGCTCTTGAGCACCACGTCGGCGTTGGCACCCGCGTAGCTGGCCGATACCTGCACGGTGGGCGGCGAAATATCGGGGTACTGCGCAATGGGCAGCGACAGCAGCCCCAGAATGCCCAGCAGCACGATGATAACCGAGATAACGGTAGAGAGCACGGGGCGCTCAATAAATATTTTCAGCATAAGGTAATTAGGATATAAGCGGCTGTATCAAGCACGTTTGGTAGTGCGCCCGCGAAGCAATGACCAAACGAAGGCTAGCCAGCCATTTCGGTCTTCGCGCTCTTCACTACTTTGGGCCGGATTTTCATCCCGTCCTTCAGGCCGCTGATGCCATCTACAATCACTTCCTGGCCCGCTTTCAGGCCTTTTTGCACCACGAAGGAGGCCCCGTTGGGCGTGGGCACCACCGTAATGGGCATGGCGTGGGCGGCCGTGTCGCGGCCCAGCACGTAGGCAAAGCGCTTGCCCTGCAGCTCATACGTAGCGCTCTGCGGAATGAGGAGCGCGTTGTCGAGTGGCTGAAAGGTGCGCACCGAGCCGCTGCTGCCGCTGCGCAAAAAGCCATGCTGGTTGGGAAACGTGGCGCGGAAGCTGCTGGCCCCGGTTTCGGTATTTATCTGGCCAATAGCGGTTTCGACGCGGCCGGGGTAGGGGTACACCGTGCCGTCGGCCAGCACTAGGCGCACGTCGGGTACCTTGGCTAGCTTGTCCTGCAAGGTGTTGCCGGGCCGGCGGCGGATAAAATTGAGCAGCGCCTTCTCGCTGAGCGAGAAGTAGGCGTACACATTGCCGATGCTCGAAATAGTGGTGAGCGGGGTAGTGGAAGTGCTGCTCACCAGCGCGCCGATTTTGTTCGGAATAGTGCCAATCACGCCATCCACGGGGCTCTTAATAACCGTGTAGCTAAGGTTGACCTGGGCATTGACCAGCGCCGCCTGGGCCTGGGCCAGGGCGGCTAGCTTGCTTTCGAGGGTATACTGCGCAGCCTCCAGCTCATACTTGCTGATGATGCCGCGCGCCACCAGCGGCTGCACCTTGCGCACGCCCATGCGGGCGGCGTCCACATCGGCCTGAGCCGTTTTGATGCCGGCCGCGGCCGTGCGCACCGCCTGCTCGTATTGCGGCGCCGAGATGCGGAAGAGCTTCTGGCCCTTCTTCACGCTAGCCCCCTCATCGACGTATATGGCGTCTACTGAGCCATCTATCTTGGGCCGGATTTCGACGTTTTGCTGGCCCTGAATAGAGGCCGGATAATCCTGGTACAGCGTCACCGTGTCGGGCTTCACCACGAGCACGGGGTAGTCCTTAATGGGCGGCGGCCCCCGTCTTTGCCGCCTTTGCCTGGCTTGCCATCGGCGGCAGTACTGTCTTTTTTGGAGCCACAGGCTGCCACGCTCAGCAAGGCCAGCAGCCCAGCCGCGAGGCCCGGTAATCGATTGCGCATCGTCTTAAAACGTATGAGTCGGGCCGTTCGGCTGGGCTAGCCTCTCCCTAAAAGACGAAGACCCCAACTATCCCGGCAGACGCTGCTATACGGCCGATGGGGAGGCCAGAGTTATGAGGGGCCGGTGAGCAGGCAATGGAATACGGAGCTTCTGGCCATCCGGACCGTTTTCAGGCCCTATTTGGGGCCGTATTAGTGATGGTGATGGTGGCCCGGCGCGGCGGGCTTGCCAAATACATTGACCAGCGCGCCCACCACAAACAGCGTGGCCCAGCACACGTAGAGCCAGCCGTAGCCGGTGGGCAGCGGCCGGCGCACGAGGTAGCGCATCAGCAGCTCGGCCCCGCCGCTCATCAGCAGCCCGGTGAAGGCGATAAACTGCCAGGAATTGAAGTGCGTGGGGCGATAGAGCTTGGCAAAATCCATGAGTGGAACGGGCAATAAAAAGGCAAAGAAAACGGGTGGCCCAACTTCGGGCGGGCTGGCGCGTACACCCTGGCACCGCCACTGGCCGCCGCCAGGCTAGCCCCGGCGGGCGAGGCCCGGCAAGTGGGCCACCCAGTAGCAACTACGTAAAACCACCCTGATTATGATACTCAGCGACGAGCTATTCGAAGAAGACGGCACCACGCCCAAAAAACAGGGCCAGCAAACCGATGCCCCCAACCAGAACCCGACCAACAGTATTCCGGCGGGCCACAACGAAGAGCTGGCCAAGCAGCGCGACTACCAGGAAGACCAGAGCAACAACAAGGCAAGCAACGACCCCAGCGCCGCCCGCAACACCGGCGCCAACGGCTACACCCAGCGCAGCGACCAGAAAGACCAGCTCCAGAACCTGCACATCGGCGGCTCGGAAACCGAGCCCCAGGGCGGCAGCAATCACGCCACCGCCGGCGAGCAGGCCCAGGGGCCCGGCTTCACCGAAGAGGGCAGCTACGAGCTGGGCGAAGGCATCCGGATGCACGACCAGCAGCTCGGCGACAGCACCACCAGCGGCCCCGCCCGCAAGCCCCAGGACGAAACCAGCAACTAAGCCTTTATTCCGAGTAGAAAAGTGCCGTATCCCGGCTGCCGGCCCCGCCCGGCAGCCGGGATACTTGTTTTGGGCCCTACGCCCCACGGGCTGTTGCCCTTAAGCAAAGCGCCACTTATCTTGCCGCGCCTTTTGACTTTTCTCTTAATGAATTTCTTCTTTACTGCGCGCGGCTTAGCGGCGGCAGCCGCTCCGTTTCTTTTTATTGGGCTAGCCAGCTGCAGCCATACGCCCGAAGCGGCCACCGCAACGGTGCCCCCCGCCGCGCCCGCTCCGGCGGCGGTGCCCGCTGCCGCCGCGCCCGTGGCAGTCGCCGCGGCCCCCAAAGCGGCCCCCATTAAGCAGCTGCCTAAGCAAAAGCTGGTTAAGCCCACCCCCGTGGCTCAGCCCGTAGCGGCCGCGCCGGCCGCGCCTACCCCCGAGGCGGCCCCTGCGGCTCCCGCCCCCGAGCCGGTAGCGGCGGCCCCCGCGGCCCCACCACCCGCACCCAGGCCGGCCGCGTACTCGACGAAAGCGGCCGCCCCCTAGTGGGAGCCACCGTGATGCTGCGCGGCAGCACCAAAGGCACCAGCACCGACGCCAACGGCAGCTACACCCTCGAAGTACCCAACGGCGAAAACACGTTTGTAGTCGGCTACGGCGGCTACCAGGACGAAACTGCCACCAGCCACGACGGCCAGCCCCTGAACGTGACGCTGCTGCCTTCGCCTAATAGCAAAGTCAAGAGTCGCCGCCGCTAGGGTACGCTGCCTTTATAGCAATTGCCACTACAAAAACGCCTGGATTTCCGCGGGAAGTCCGGGCGTTTCTGGTAATGGTAAAAATCGGCTAGGTCCCATGCCCGCCCAGCCGCTATACTTACGGCGGCTAAACGCTTATTCCTTTTGCATGAAACACGCCCTACTTTTCTCGGCTAGCCTGCTCGCCGCTAGTCAGCTGGCCACGGCCCAAACTTCGGCGCCCGGCACCGCTAGCCCCGCGCCCCGCGCCGAGGCCCGGCCGGCAGCCAGCCTCAGCGCCATTACGCAGGGATTGAAGAAGTTCGACGGCTATTTTCCGTTTTATTACGACGACAAAACCGGCAAGGTCTACCTGGAGGTAAGTCGCTTTGACCAGGAGTTTCTCTATTTCAGCTCGCTCCCCAGTGGCGTGGGGCTGGGTGGGCCCGAGCGCGGCGCGGCCACGTCGAGCCTCGCCAAGTTCGTGAAAGTCGGCCCTAAAGTGCTGCTGCTCGAACCCAACTATGCCTACCGCGCCTCGGGCCAGAACCCCGACGAGCAGCGCGCCGTGGAAAGTGCCTTCGCCAAATCCGTCATCTGGGGCTTCGCGCCGGTGGCCGTGGAGGGCGATAAGGTGCTGCTCGACCTCACGCCCTTCCTGGTGCGCGACAGCCAGAAGCTAACCGACCAGCTCGGCAAGCGCAGCTTCGCGGGCCTGCGCGGCGGGGCTGGCGGGCCGGCGCCCGCGCCCTACCGCTTCGATGAAACCCGCTCGGCCGTGTACCCCGACAATACGAAGAACTTTCCCAAAAACACTGAGTTTGAGGCGCTGGTAACTTTTGTGGGTGGGCCCAGCGCGGGCGGCAACGACTTTGGCTTTGGCAGCCCCGGCCTCGCGCCCGACCCCAACGCCGTGACCGTGCGCATGCACCAGTCGTTTGTGGAGCTGCCCCCGCCCGGGTTTAAGCCCCGCGAGTTTGACCCGCGCTCGGGCTTTTTTCCGTTCAGCTACCTCGATTTTTCGGTGCCCATGACCGAGCCGCTGACGCAGCGCTTTTCGCGGCGGCACCGGCTTGCAAAGAAAAACCCCGGCGCCCAAATCAGCGACCCGGTGGCGCCCATTGTATACTACGTGGACCGGGGCGCGCCGCCCGACATCAAGCGCGCGCTCATCGAGGGCGGCTCGTGGTGGAACCAGGCCTTCGAAGCCGCCGGCTACCGCAATGCGTTTATCGTGAAGGAATTGCCAGAAGGCGCCGACCCGATGGACATTCGCTACAACGTGGTGAATTGGGTGGACCGTGCTGGCAATCCGCGGGCGTTTTCGTTTGGCTCGTCGTACATCGACCCGCGTACCGGCGAGATTATCAAGGGCGTCGTCACGTTGGGTTCCGACCGCCACCGTCAGGACTACCTTATTGCCGAAGGCCTGCTTCAGCCGTATAAAAATGGCCGCAAAGCGCCCAAGGAGCTGGAAGACCTAGCGCTGGCCCGCATCCGGCAGCTCTCGGCCCACGAAATCGGCCACACGCTGGGGCTCTACCACAACTTCACCTCCAGCACCCACGAGCGCGGCTCGGTGATGGACTACCCCTTTCCGCGCTTTTCGCTGCGGGCCGATGGCAGCATCGACGTGTCGCAGGCCTACGCCACCGGTATTGGCAGCTGGGACAAGCGCGCGATTCTCTGGGGCTACCAGGATTTTCCGAAGGGCACCGACGAGTCGGCGGCCCTCAATAAAATCATGCGGGAAACACTTCAGCAGGGCCACATCTTCATTCCCGACATCGGCGGCTACGCGCACCCGCTGGCTAATCAGTGGGACGACGGCGAGAACGCCGTAACCCAGCTCACCAAGCTCATGGCCGTGCGCCGGCACGTGCTGGACACGTTTTCGGCCGATGCCCTGCCGGCCGGCGCGCCGCTAGCCACCCTGGAAGAAGTGCTGGTGCCCATGTACCTGCTGCACCGCTACCAGGTAGAGGCGGCGGCTAAGTCGCTGGGCGGCTTGTATTTCACCCACGCCGTGAAGGACGACGGCCAAGTGATTACCCGAATGGTAGAGCCCGCCGAGCAGTGGCGCGCCTTCGATGCGCTGCTGGCCACCGTGACGCCCGCCGCGCTGGCCCTGCCCGAAAAGCTCATCCAGCAGATTCCGCCCCGGCCGGCCGGCTACCCCAGCAGCCTCGAAACCTTTGCGGGCCACACCGGCCCGACCTTCGACCCGCTGGCCGCTGCCGAGGCAGCGGCCGCGCCCACCATCGCGGCCCTGCTCAGCCCCGAGCGCGCCGCCCGGCTGGTCGAGTATCAGGCCCGCGACGCCCGGCAGCCGGGCTTTATGCCGGTGGTGGATAAGCTGCTGGCCCAGACCTGGCAGGCGCCGCTCGCCCCCGGCTACCCCGGCGAGCTGCAAATAGTGGTGAATAACCTCACGCTAAAGCAGCTGCTCCAGCTAGCTGCCACCCCCGACCTCTCGGAGGGCGTGCGCGGGCAAAGCCTGCTCAAAATAACCGAGCTGCAAGCGTGGATGAAAAACCACCTCAACGCCGCCGAGCCCCGCCAGAAAGCCAACCTGCTCTTCGGCCTCGCCCAGATTAGCAAGTTTGAGGACGACCCCAATAAATTCACGCCCGCCCCGGCCCTTGAAATGCCGCCCGGCGCCCCCATTGGCTTGCCGGCGCTGGATTTTTTGGGTGATGACCAGGCGTATTAGGCTGAATAAAGCTTGTAGATAACCACCTGAAGCATGACTCTTCTAGAAGGGCCAGGGTCGAACGGTCAGCCCTACCTTTCGCCCCAATAAAGCCGTTTTTACCCGCTCTTTATGCACAAATACTTACTGGCTCTTACGCTGGCCGGCTCCGTAGCTGGGCCGGCCTTTGCCCAGGCGCCGCCCGTCCTCACGGCCCAGGACTACGCCCGGGCCGAGCAATTTATGGGCTACAACACGCAGCCCCTGGTCGACCACGCCATCGGCCAGCTCAACTGGCTGCCCAACGACCGGTTCTGGTACCGCACGATGACGGCGCAGGGCAGCGAGTTTGTGGTAGTAGACCCGGCGCGCAAAACCCGCACCGCCGCCTTCGACCAAGGCAAGCTAGCCACCGCGCTATCGGCCGCCAGCGGCCGGCCAGTTGAGGCCGCCCGGCTGCCGTTTCGCAGCTTCACCTTCTCGCCCGATGCGCAATCCATTGCCTTCACGGCGGGCGGCAAGCGCTACCGGTACGCGCTGGCGGGCGGCAAGCTGAGCCCCGACGACCCGCCCGGCGTGGGCGGCGCCATTAGTAAAAACGCTGATAATGAAGTGGTATCGCCCGATGGCCGCCTGGCCGCCTACATTCAGGACTACAACCTGTGGGTGCGCGATATCAAAACCAACCAGCAAACCCAACTCACCACCGACGGCGTGAAGGACTACGGCTACGCCACCGACAACGCGGGCTGGACGATGAGCGATGCGCCGGTGCTGCGCTGGTCGCCCGACTCGCGCAAAATCGCCACCTTCCAGCAAGACCAGCGCCGGGTGGGCGATATGTACCTGGTAACCACCAACGTGGGTCACCCCACGCTCAAAAGCTGGAAATACCCGCTGGCCGGCGACCAGGACATTGCCACCATCGAGCGGGTTATCATCGAGGTGAGCCCGGCCAAAGTGGTGCGCCTGCAACTGCCGCCCGACCCGCACCGGGGCTCGCTTTCCGATGATATTTCGAGCAGCGGCACCTTCGACGACGTGGACTGGAGCGCCGACGGTACGCAGCTGGCCTTCGTGTCGACCTCGCGCGACCACAAGCAGGAAAAGCTGCGGCTAGCCGATGCTGCCACCGGTGCCGTGCGCGAAGTGTTTGCCGAAACCGTGCCTACGCAGTACGAGTCGGGCTGGCACGCCATCAACTGGCGCTACCTGCCCAAAACCAAGGAAATTATCTGGTACTCGGAGCGCGACAACTGGGGCCACCTCTACCTCTACGACGCCACCACCGGCAAGGTCAAACACCAGATTACCAAGGGTAGCTGGCTCGTGACGCAGCTGCTGAAAGTGGACGAGCAGGCCCGCCAGCTCTACTTTCTGGCCGACGGCCGCGAGGCGAGCAACCCGTATTTCAGCCAGCTCTACCGCATTGGGCTCGATGGGAAGAACCTGACGTTGCTCACGCCCGAGGCCGGCAACCACCAAGTGGCGTTTTCGCCCTCGGGCCACTACTTTGTGGATAGCTATTCGCAGCCCAACGTGCCGCCGGTCAGCGTGTTGCGCGGCCTCGATGGCAAGCGCCTCGCCACGCTGGAGAAAACCGACATTGCGCGCCTCACTGCCAGCGGTTGGAAAGCGCCCACGCCCATCACGGTGAAGGCCCAGGACGGGCAGACTGATTTGTACGGGCTGCTCTTTACGCCTACCAGGCTTGACCCGGCCCGGAAGTATCCGGTTATCAACTACATCTATCCGGGGCCGCAGGGTGGGGGCGTGGGCAGCTGGTCGTTTGCCTCGGCCCGCAACGACCACCAGGCCCTAGCCGAGCTGGGCTTTGTGGTGGTGGTGATTGAGGGCAGCTGCAACCCACTGCGTTCCAAAAGCTTCCACGATGCCTGCTACGGCAACATGGCCGAAAACACCCTCGGCGACCAAGTGGCCGGCATGCGCCAGCTCGCCCAGCGCTACCCGTATATCGACCTGGGCCGGGCCGGTATCTGGGGCCACTCGGGCGGCGGCTACGCCACGGCGGCAGCCATGTTCCGCTACCCCGATTTCTTCAAGGTCGGCATCTCGGAGTCGGGCAACCACGAAAACCGCAACTACGAGGACGACTGGGCCGAGCGCTACATCGGCCTGCTAAAAACCAACCCCGACGGCACCACTAATTACGACAACCAGGCCAACGCGCTCTTCGCTAAGAATCTGAAAGGCAAGCTGATGCTAGCCCACGGCTTGCTGGACAACAATGTGCCGCCCTATAACACCTGGCTGGTAGTGGATGCCCTCACCAAGGCCAACAAGAGCTACGACCTCGTGGTATTTCCGCAGGCCCAGCACGGCTACGGCCAGTACTCGCCCTACATGACGCGCCGCCGCTGGGACTACTTCGTGCAGAATCTGGCCGGCGCCACCCCGCCCCACGACTACGAAATGACGCCCCGGCCTGACCCGCGCACGGAGGTGCAGTAATTATTCTGGCGCCTAACCTCACCCCAAAAACAAGCGTGCCCCTGGCTTTCATCCGAAGCCAGGGGCACGCTTGTTTTACAACTTTTAAAATGCTAGGCCCCGCCCATCCTTCGCCCAAACAAAAAGTACACCGGCAGCCCCAGCGCCACCAGGCCCAGGCCGTAGCGCGAGTACTCGGCCGTATCGGGCGCGATGAGCAGAATGATGCAGAAAGCCGAGGCCAGCGCCACGTAGAGGCCCGGTAGCACCGGGTAGCCCCAGGCGCGGTAGGGGCGGGGTGCGTCGGGCCGGGCGCGGCGCAGCACAAAAATCCCGATTATCGTGATGAGATAGAACAAGATAACCGAGAACATGACGTAGTTGAGCAGCTGCCCGTAGCTGCCGCTCAGGCACAGCAGGCAGGCCCAGAGGCACTGCACCCACAGCGCGCGGCCCGGCACGCCGGCGCGGTTGAGGATGGCGAGCGAGGGGAAAAACAGGCCGTCCTTGGCCATGGCGAAGTAGGCGCGGGCGCCGCTCAGGATGATGCCGTTGTTGGCCCCGAAGGTGCTGAGCATGATGAGCACGGCCAGCACGTAGGCGCCGGCCGGGCCCATCACCCGCTCGGCCACTGCCGTGGCAACGCGGTCGTCGGTGGCGTACTGAATGCCGCGGCCGGCTAGGGTCGCGGCCTCGGGCGAGCCCTGGAGGGGCAGCACCAGCAGGTACACGATGTTAATGAGAATGTAGAGCGCCGTGACGATGGCCGTGCCGATGGCCATGCTGCGCACCAGCGTGCGCTCGGGATTCTGAATTTCCTCGCCCGCGAAACCGATGTTGTTCCAGGAGTCGGACGAGAACAGCGAGCCCGTCATGGCCATGCCGATGCCGATGAGGAGGCTGCCAGTGCCCAGCGGCACGATGCCGCCGCTAGCCCCCGGCGCGGGCGAGCGCGTGGCGTGCCAGAGGTCGTGGAAGTTGGCCTGCACGGCCTCGGCGTTCAGCCCCAGAAACAGGCCGAACAGGATGAGCAGCGCCAGCGCCACCAGCTTGGTCGAGCTGAGCACGTTCTGGATGAGCTTGCCGGCCTGCACGCCGCGCGCGTTCACGGCCGTGATGGCCACGATGAGGATGATGGCCAGCAGCTGCACCGAGCTAAAGGGAAAGGGCCCGATGTTGAACAGCACATGCTTGACCGAAAACCACGGCCAGATAACGCCCGTGAACTTGGCAAAGGCCACGGCCACGGCCGCGATTACGCCGGTTTGAATGACGAGAAACAGCGTCCAGCCATAGAGAAACGCCACCAGCTTGCCAAAAGCTTCGCGCAAATACACGTACTGCCCGCCCACCTTGGGGAACATGGCCGCCAGCTCGCCGTAGCTGATGGCGCCGGCCATCGTGATAAGGCCGGTGAGCAGCCACACCACCAGCAGCCAGCCCGCTGAGCCCACCTGCCGGGCAATGTCGGCCGACACCAAGAAAATACCCGAGCCAATCATGGAGCCCGTCACGAGCATCACGGAGTCGAATAGCGTGAGCGCGCGCTTGAAGTGGCCGGGCGCGTCGGCCGGGGCGTTGGGAGCAGAGGAAGAGGGTAGGGCGTCGGCCATAAATGCGGAGGGCTGGGGCAGTTTTTTGCCAAAGAAACGACCGTACCATGCAATGCAACCCCGCCCGGCTCAGCTGGCCTCATAGAGGCGCCCCTTTTTGCTGGGTTTTGGCTATGATTTATCGACTCCGGTTTCCCCTGCTTGCCACTGTGCTGTTTTGCCTTACTTCGATGGCGGGCTGTCCCAATAAGGTGCCGGCCGGGCAGTTCACGGTAGTAAAAGGCATTGTCACCAGCCTGCGCAGCGGCCGGCCGCTGCCCGGCGCGTTGGTGGCGTTAATCTCTGCCAACGACTATAATCTGCAAAACTACGACTTGATTGACACCGTGCATACCGATGCGCAGGGCGCTTACACGCTCAGCTTTACTAATAAAAAGGGCCTTTATTATGGCGTTGACTGCGGGCAACTTAGGGGGGGCAGCTATAAGCCTTACTGGCAACCTCACCTCGATTTCCCTGATTCGGTCGTCACTCCGGCGGGCGGCTTTCTACGGCTAGGCACGAAGGACGTGGTAATTGGGCAAACCAACGTCGTCAATTTTCGACCCTCGCCCCGGCGCGTGTGGCAGGTGCAGGTAGATACGCGGACTACCGGCTACCAATATCTGGATTTCATCGAGCAGTACTATAGTGTGCCCGTGGGACCGGCCGATAATCAGCACCGCCTGGTAACTATCTATCAGGCACTGCCTTTTACGACGGCCGCACCACAAAATTTTTACCAAACTCCAGGTGTGCTGCCGAAGGCGCTTTTTAGGCGGTCCGCATCTGGCACCACCGGAACTACCCAAGATACCGTGGTGCAGCTGGCACCCATTACTCCCCTTACCGGCGATACGGTGAAGGCCACGCTAAAATTTGGGCACTAAAGAGTAACCTTCGGGCCGGGCTATCGCTCTTAATAACTTGCTAAGCCGCCCGGCAGCCTACTTTTGCCACCATGTCCCGCAAGCTTCTGGCCCTGTTGGTAGCGCTGGTAGTGCTGCTGTCGCTGGCCACTTACGTCTACTACCGCCGCACGCTGGCTGCCCGCTCCGTTGACCCCTACGCCCTGGTGCCCGACGACGCGGTGCTGGTGCTGGCCACCCGCGACCACGCCGCCCTGGTGCAGCACCTGCAGGAAGCCGGCGTGTGGGACAATATCACCGGCGTGCGCTACTTCCAGCAGGTGGCCGGTCCGCTAGCCCTCGCCGATAGCCTTGACACCGGCGGGCGGCCCGCCGTGGCGGGCGCGGTAGCGGGCCGCCCGCGCGGCTTGCTGGCGCTGCTGGGTAAGAAGCTCGTGCTCACTTCGCTGCATATCACCGGGCCGGGGCAGGTTGATGTGCTTTACCAAATTCCGCTGGCGAGCGTGCGCGAATACCGGCAGGCGCGGGGCCTGCTCGAAACGCTCGGTCGCGACCCGCGCTACCGCTTCAGCCTGCGCGATTACGAGGGCTATGAATTGCAGGAATTAACGGCGCAGGCGGGCGGCAAGCTTACGGTGCTCAACTACCGCAATCATTTGCTGGTCAGCACCCACGCCGCGCTGGTTGAAGCCGTGGTGCACCGCCTGGGCCACCCCGAGGCGCCCACCGTGCGCGCCGGTTTCGGGGCTACCGATTTGCTGCGCCTGCGCGACGTGGATGCCACCCTATTCGTTAATTTCCGGCGGGTGCCGGCCCTGCTCGACGTGCTGTTTCAGCCCGGCACCCACGCCCTGCTCGACCAGGCACTGGCCCTCAGCCACGAGACGCTGCTAGGCCTCAAATTCGGCCCCGGCCAACTTACCCTCACCGGCTTCGCCAATCCCGAAACGGCCGCTAACTCGTGGCAGCAACCCCTGCACGGCCAGCCGGCCCAGTCCCTGCGCCCGCTGGCCGATGTGCTGCCCCTGCGCACGGCCCTGGTGCTGGCCGTGGCCGGGCGGCTAGCTCCCGTGCCCGCCCCCGACACCCTGCGCGCCCCCCGCGCCGTTCTCGACAGCCTGCGCGCGACGCTGGCGCCGGGGGCCACGCTGGCCTACCTGGCGGCCGCGGCGCCGGGCATTGCACCGGCCCGCCTTACGCTGCTGCGCAGCCGGGCGCCGGGCCATACGGCGCAGTGGCTGGCCCGCCTGCGGCGGCTGGGCGGAGCCTCGCCAGCCTTTGGCCGGGTGGGCAATTACGAGGTACACGAGGCTGGCTTTCAGAGCGCGGCTTTGCTAGGGCCGCTGGCCAACCCTACGCCAACCAATGCGATACTGAGCACCGCATTGGTTGGCAACTACTTAGTGGTAAGTGATGACGCCACCCTGCGCGCCTACCTGGCCGACGTAGTCGCTGGCCAGGTGTGGAGCCGCTCGGCTGCGCAGGTTGCCCTGCTGCAACAAACCCAGCCGCTGGCCCGCCTTACGCTGCTGGCCGATGTGCGCCAGGGCTGGAACGCCCTGCTCGGCTCGCTGGCCGAAGAGCGCCGCGCTGGTTTGCTGCGCAATGAGAGCCTGCTGCGCCACTTTTCGCAGGTGGCCTGGCAGCTCGTGCCGCCCGAGCAGGCCGCCGACGAAGCCCGGCCCGGCAGCCAGTACTTTGCCCAACTCTTGCTGCGCCGCCCCGGCCAGGGGCTAACCCCCGACTCGGCGGCCTCGGGCAGCGGGGCTAGCCTGCGCTTTCGCACGCCGCTGGCCGGCCAGCCCTATTTGCTGCCCGCCGTGCCCGCCACCGATGGCACGCTGGCGGCTCCCGTGCTGGTGGCCGACTCGCTGGGGGTGCTTTCGCTGCTGCCCGCTGGTACTGCCGGCCGCGCCTGGGCCGATAGCCTGCCCGGCCCGGTGGTGGGCCCGCCGCGCTTGCTGCGGGGGCGCCTGCTGCTGGCCACGGCGCACCGCGTGCATTGGCTTAGCCCGGCCGATGGCCGCGAGGCGCCCGGCTTCCCGCTCAACCTGCCCGACTCGGTAACGGTGGCTAGCGTGGCGGCCGGCACTGCCACGCGCCTGCTGGTGGCTACTACTACCAATGACCTATTACTCTTTGACACCAACGGCCGCCGCTACCCCGGCTGGCCCCATCGCCTCGAAGCACCGCTGGCTGGCCCGCCCGCGCTGCTCACCGTGGGCGGGCGCGATGTGGTGGTAGTGGCCCTGCGCAATGGCTACGTGTATGCCTTCGACCAGGCCGGCAGCCGCTACCCTGGTTTTCCGGTGAGCGCCGGCGCGCGGCTCGAAGGGCCGCTGCTCACTACCGCCGGCCCCACGCTGGCCCGCAGCCAGGTGCGCGTGGTGAACCAGCACGGCGAGCTGCTGAGCATCACGCTGAGCGGCGACATCGGCCCCCGGCGCCGCATCGCCACCTGGAGCCGCACGGCTAGCTTTCGCCTCGTGCCGGAGGCTGGCGGGCACGCCGGCTCGTTTGTGGTAGTGCGCCAGGATGGCGGCCAGCTCGACGTATTCAGCCCCGGCAGCGCGGTGCCGCTGCTCAGCCGCCAGCTGCTTACCTCGGGCGACAAGCCGGTGCAGTGGTTCGATTTCGACCCTACCCACCAGGTGCTGGCCCTCACCGAGCCGCTGCCGGGGCAGGTAGCGCTCTTCGACGGCCAGGGCCGCGCGCTGGGGGCCGGCGCGGGCTCGCCTAGTCCGGCCGGCACCTGGCCCAGCACCGGGGGCGGCGTGGCCCTGCGCTACGAGGCCGCCCGCCAACGCTACCAGCTTACGCGCTACGTGCGCCGCGAGCTGCGCCGCGATGAAGTGCGGACCCAATAAGGCAGCGCGCCCGCAGGGCTAGTGGGCAGTCTTTTAAGATTAAGGAGCTAACCAGTAATAAGTTGCTTAATGCTCGGCTGGAGAGTTGGGCGGATAATACTCCAGTGCTGAAAAGGGCTAGCCAGCAACTGGCGCGGGCAGCTCCAGCACCCGCGTTACGCTGCGCGGGATGTCGGCGGCATAGTGGCTCACGAAAACCAGCGCTACGGGGCTAGCGGCGCAGAGGGCATCGAGCACCGCCCGAAAGTAGGGCTGCTGCGCCGCGTCGAGGCCTTGGCCGGGCTCATCGAGCAGCAGGAGCGGCGGGTTTTTGACCAATGCCCGCGCCACCAGGCACAGGCGCTGCACGCTGGCCGGCGCCTGCCGCAGGGGCTGGGCGGCGTGCTCGGCCAGGTGCAGCACGGCTAGCCAGGCATCGGCCGTAGCGAGCTGGGCGGGCGTGGCCCGGCCCGGCCCCAGCGTGTCGGCAAAGCCGGAGGCCACCACTTGCCGGCAGGTGGGCTGGCCGGGGAAGTATTGCAGCAGCTCGGGCGACACGTAGCCGACGCGCTGCTTAATGTCCCAGATGCTCTCGCCCGTGCCCCGGCGCCGGTCAAAGAGCGTGATGCACTGGCTGTATGCCTGGGGGTTGTCGCCGTTTAAGAGGCTGATAATCGTAGACTTGCCCGCCCCATTCGGCCCCAGCAGCGCCCATCGCTCGCCGGGCTTTATTTCCCAGCTCAGCCGGTCGAGGATGAGGCGCTCACCGTAGCGAATGGTCACGTTTTCGAGCCTGGCCAGGGTGCTGAACGCTGGCGGCGCGGGCGGCCACAGCGCCGCCAGGGCCACCGCATCGGGCAGGAGCGGGGTGGGCGCGGCGGCCGGCTGGTAGTCGGCCAAGGGTAACACGTGGGTTACACGGCCCTCGGCTAGCCTCGCTACCTGCTTCACAATCGCCGGAATCTCGCCCGGCGTGGTGGCCAGCACCACGGTAGTGCCCGCGGCCGCCACCTCGGCCAGCAGCGCGTCAAAATCGGCCCGGCTCGCCGTGTCGAGGCCAGCCAGCGGGTTATCCAGCAAGAGCAGCGCCGGATTGCGCAGTAGCGCCCTGGCCAGGCGCAGGCGCTTGGTTTCACCGTTGGAGAGCTGAATGAGCGGCTGGGGCTGCAAGTGCGTGAGGCGCAGGCGCTCTACCACGCGGGCGTAGGTCCAGGCCGCCCTCGGCGCGGGCGCGGGGCTAGCCAGCAGGTATTCGCGCACGGTGGGCACCTCCTCGGCCGCCGTGGCCTCGTAGCGCTGCTGATAGTACAGCTCGCTGCCGCCCGGCCGCGCCCGAAAGGGTGCCCGCGTGCCCACCAGGCTCACTACTTGCCGCCACGCGGCCAGCGGGTCGGTGGGGTGGCGCTGGCGGGCGGCGGCCTCCAGGCCGGGGGTGGTGGCCCGGCCACCCGTGAGCAGCAATTGCCCGGCCAGCGCCGCCAGCAGGGCGCTCTTGCCCGCGCCGCTAGGCCCCACCAGCGCCAGGTGCTGCCCCGGCTCGATGCGTAGGCTAAGGTCAGCGAAAAGTATCCGGTCGAGGTGCCGCACGGTTACGTGCGCAAAGGTTAGCAGGGGAGTCGGCATGGGAAAAAGTGGCGCCCGCCCTAGCTTGCGCCGAGTAAGCAGCCGCGCAAGCTAGCGCGCCAGCCGCATTTTTGCCCTATGCCTTTTTCCCTTGGCCTCGTCGTAGGCAAGTTCTGGCCGCCGCACCGGGGCCACCAGCTCCTGCTCGAAACCGCTGCCGCCCAGGTGGCCGAGCTGCTCGTGCTCGTCTATGCCCACCCCGACGATGCCGTGCACCCCGCGCCCACGCGCGCCGCCTGGCTGCGCGAGCTCTACCGGGGCGACGACCTTGCTCAGGGCCCGCGCGCGGGCACCACGCCGCTGCGCATCATTGCCCTCACCGCCGAAGCCGACGGCGTGCCCCCCGACGCGGCCGACGACCACACCCACCGCGAATTTGTGCGCCAGTGGCTGGCTAGCCACGGCTACCGCCCCGAGGTAGTATTCAGCAGCGAAGCCTACGGCCCCGGCTTTGCCGCGCACCTGGGCGCCGCGCACGTGCTCGTCGATGAGCCCCGCCAGCAGGTGCCCGTGAGCGGCACCGGCCTGCGCGCGGCGCTCGCCGCCGATGCCACCTACTACCACCTGCTCGATTCGCGCTACCTGCACCCGTTCATCGCGGCGCAATACGGGGCCGTGCCGCCCACCGCCGTGCCGCGCCTGGTGCTGCTAGGGGCCGAAAGCAGCGGCAAAACCACCCTGGCCACGGCCCTGGCTGAGGCGCTCGGCACCGCCTGGGTGCCCGAATACGGCCGCACGCTCCACGAGCAAAAACACGGCGCGCTCGCCTACGAGGACCTGCTTTACATCGGCCGCCGCCAGCTGGAGCTGGAAGATGCCGCCGCGCCCCAGGCCCACGGCTGGCTCGTCTGCGATACCAACGCGGCTACCACGGCCCTGTATTCCTACTACTATTTTCACCGCTGCGACCCGGCTTTACAGGCGCTGGCTAGGGTGTGCGGCGCGCGCTACGCCCACACCTTCGTGTGCCTGCCCACCGTGCCCTTCGAGCAGGATGGCTGGCGCGGCCCCGAAGCGCTGCGCCAGTTTCAGCACGGCGCTATTTTGATGCAGCTGGAGCTGCTGGGGATTCCTTATACGTTGCTCGATGGCAGCGTGGCAGAAAGGGTGGCGCAGGTGCGGGCGGCGCTAGGTGTTACTTCAGTTGAAGACAGCGTGTAGCCAATGAAATGGTCTAGATTCCTGCTTGTTAATAGCATTTTCTTAATGAGTATGGTAGCGCTTACTATCTATTGGGCAGTCAGCTATGGTGCTTACACTCATGTCAAGGGTGACGAAAGTTTCGTTTTTATGGAGATGCTTGCTGGGTTAGGATATCTTGGACTTGGGGCTAATGCTTTGTATGTGAAGAGTATAAGTTGGTTGGTAGCACTGGTGATGCCACTAGTTTTAAGTGGGTTAGCTGTTGTGCTGGTATTCGCCGCATTGATGTTATTATCCATGAGCGGATACCCGGCGCAGCTTATCATTAGCTATGGAGTTTCCTATAGTATCGTTACTCTTAGCACGATTGTTCGCGGGGCCTATAAACGTAAATTTATTGCCTCCTAAAATATCTAGCTAGCGCGAGTTTAGGCGTAATCGTAATTATAGCGGATTCATGAACGGTGTACGTGATAGCCACAGTGATTAAACCACGCTTTCGCATCGGGGCCAGTAAGCCAGTCGATGGCGGTATGTAAGGCTTCTTCGAGCGCGTCGCGGGTCCGTGCCTGGGCGTGGCGCAGCTTGGTTTTGAGCTTGCTCCAGGCCTGCTCGATGGGGGTAAAGTCGGGCGAGTAGGGGGGCAGAAACAGCACTTCGATGCCGCGCCGGGCTAGCCACTCCCGCAGCCCGGTCAGGTGATGCACCCGCAGGTTGTCGAGGACCAGCACGTCCCCGCGCCGTAGCTGCGGGGCCAGGATGCGGCTGATATACAGGGCGAAGCTGCGCTGATTCAAGGCCCCTTCCAGCACCTGGACCCCGTGCAGCCCGTGCACGGACAAGGCGCCAATTAAGGTTAGGGAGCGGGCCGGGCGGCGCAACGGTACGGCCCCACTCACACGCTGGCCGGCCTGCGCCCGGCCATAGCGCCGCGTGTAGTCTAGGCGCAGGCCGGTCTCGTCCAGAAAATGAAAGCGGGCTACGTCGGGGCGTTGCGCGATAGCCGCGACGTGCGCGCTGCGCAAGGCGTGTACCCGGGGCGTATCGCGCTCAGTGGCGTGCAGGCTTTTTTTTACGTCGCCAGCCTTGTTCGTGTAGCACCCGCCAGACGGAGCCCCGGCTAACGGCTTGCCCGCGCTCAACCAGCAGGAGCGTCTGTAACTCGGCCAGGGTGGCATCGGGTTGGGCCGCCACCTGCTCCCCGAGCCAGGCCTGCGCCGCCGCATCCAGGCAGCGGGCCGGACCACCGCGGCCGGGCAGGGCGGCCAACTGCCCGCTTTGCCGCTGGCGACGCAGCAGCTTGCCGACGAAGGCCACACTCACGCAAAACCGGGCGGCGACGTGGGCTTGTCGCGCCCCGGGCTCGGCACACGCTTGCGCGATACGCTGCCGCAAATCAAGAGAATAGGCTTGCATACACCCGGTACGTAAACAGCTTTATAGTAGCTACACCGTTCTAGAATCCGCTATAGCGTTTTTTATTAGGGATGGCTGTGCCTCCCGTATAACGAGTTAGCCGAATGCACCTTGCGGCGCCCACCCGCTACCAGCGCGAGTTTAGCGCAGCGCAACTCGCGCTGGTAGCCGAAAAATATGCCTCTGTAGTTTGGTTTAGTCGGTAAAAGGGATATACCAGCCCAGATAATTTGCCATGAAAGAAATTATTGGCTTAGCAGTACTCGCCAGCGGCTTGTTTGGGGCGGCGCTGGGGCTTGGCGGCTACGGGCTGCTGAGGCACAGAAAGCGACTACTGTATCTGGCGGCAGCGAGTGCATCGCTGAGCCTGCTGGTAGCTAGCTGGACGGCTTACCGCGCATTTTATAAATCATATCGCCACGTGGCCGAAGCCGTCAGGCCCCGCAATGGCGCCGAAATCTATGCGGCGCTCTTTGGTCGAAGTTCCGTAGCCTGCACCCAGGTTATCGAGTCGCAAGACCAAGTAATACCAAGAATAGACTACGCCATTTGGCTGCATTTCAAAACTTGCCCCAGTGAATTCAAGCGGCTCTTGGCGCGGCACCCATTCGACGGGGATAAAGTGCCGACTGCGCAGTGGTTAGAAAAAATTCCGGGTGCCGGGAATATCCAGTGGTTTCGGCCGCAGGCGATGGGCGATACTATTCTGGTTTATGAATACGCCACTGCGAACAGCCGGAACATTCAAACCTTTTGGGCTTCTCGTGATAGCACCGAAGTGTTTTACCGGGATATTGCTGACTAAAGCTAACAAGGGCAGAAAATGCTAGCCGCAGTTTACGCCGCCCCAAACTCCAGCACGAAGGCCGTCCCCCTGCCCACTTCCGACTCGGCCCACAGGCGGGCCTTGTGGAAGCTGGCGATGGTTTGGGCGATGGGCAGGCCTAGCCCGTAGCCCTCGGGGGCGCTGGGGCCGGTGGCGTGAAAGCGCCGGAAGCGGTCGAAGAGCAGCGGCAGGTTTTCGGCCGCGATGCCGGGGCCCTGGTCCTCGACGCGCAGCTGGTAGCCGCCGCTCGGGGTGGAGCGGCCCAGCACCTTTATCTGCCCGCCCTCGTGGTTGTACTTGATGGCGTTGCTGAGCAGGTTGCGCAGCAGCGTGTGCAGCAGCGTAGCGTTGGCGCGGGGCACCACGTGGTCGGGCTGGAGGTCGATGCGCAGGCTGATTTCGCGCTGCTGGCGGCGGTCGTCGAGCTCCTCGACTACGTCGTGCACGGTGTCGGTGAGGCTCACGCTGGCGTCGCGCAGGTACTGCTCGTTTTCGATGTTGGCAATGAGCAGCAGCGTGCGCACCGTGTTGCGCAGGCGGTAGAGCGTGCGCTGGCTTTCCACTATCTGCCGGCCGTGGGCCTCGGGCAGGGTAGGGTCTTGCAGCATATTCTCGAAGCGCGACTGCAGAATGCTGGTAGGCGTGAGCAACTCGTGGCTCACGTTGCTCATAAACTCGCGCTCCTTCTCAAACGAGGCCTGCAGCTGCCGCATCAGGGCCGAGAGCGAGTCGTCGAGCCGCCGGAAGTCGGTCGTATCGGTATCGAGCCGCTGAAACGAAAACTCGCCTGGCTGCCGGATGCCCCGCAGCTTGCGCGAAATCAGCTCGCGCAGCGGCCCCAGCAGGTAGTGCGCAAAGGCCGCATCGGTAAACACCGTGATGGCCGCGCCCGCCACCAGCACCCACAGCGCCAGCCGGCGCAGCGTATCGGTGAGCAGCTCCACCGTAGCCAGCGACGAGCCGATTTCGAGGCGGTAGCGCCGGGGCTCGGCACCATTGGCCGAGCGCGCCGGGGCACTGGCCGGGCTTAGGGTGCCGAGCGGGGCCACGTAGCTCAGGATGCGGAAGTCCTCAATTACTTTATCTACCTGTCGGTGCTCCTCAAAAATGCGCTCGGTGGGCGGCCCCATCGGGCCGCTAGGGTAGGCAGGCAGCGGCGTAATGGTAATGTATTCCTGCTTGAGAATATTATAGTCGGCGTAGCTCTCCTCGTGCTCGGCCCGCAAAAAGGCGGCTAGCCCGTCGCGCTCAATGAGGTGCAGCAGTTCCTTTTTCTTTTCGAGCAGGCGCTGGTCGGTGTGGGCCACTGCCACGCGCTGCACGATGGGCGGAATCAAGAGCGCCCCCAGCAGCACCAGCAGCAGCTTCGAGAGGCCGTTGAAGAGGCCGAGCTTGGTTTCTAATCGCATATAACAAGCGCTAAGCGCGCCCACAAAGAAAGAACGTCAGGCTGCGCGTGGCGAACATCTCTACCAAACGACACCCTCGCGGCGCGGCAGAGATGCTTCGCCAAGCGCAGCCTGACGTTCTGGTTTATTTTGCTGAGCAGCAGGCTAGCCAATAACCTGCTTACACTGCCCGGTAGCCAATGCCGCGCACCGTTTCGATAAAGTCGGGCGAGCCAAACTGGGCCAGCTTCTTGCGCACGTTCTTGATGTGCACGTCGATGTAGTTCGAGTCCGAGTCATCTTCCAGCACATTGCCCCACAGGTGCTCGCCGAGCTGCAGGCGCGTGAGCACGCGGCCCCGGTGCAAGAGCAAATAATGCAGCAGGTCAAACTCCTTCTTGGTGAGCGGCACCTCGGGGCCGGGCGTGTCGGGGGTGCTGCCGTAGCGCACGGTGCGGGCCGTCACATCCAGCACGAAGCCGTCGCCGAAGGTGATTTCGGGGCGCTTCAGGCCAAACTTGCGGCGCGTGATGGCCTGCATCCGGCTCGTCAGCTCCAGCAGCGAGAAGGGCTTGGGCAGGTAATCGTCGGCGCCCAGGTCGAGGCCCTTGATACGGTCGTCGAGGGCGCCGCGCGCCGTGAGGATAATAAACGAAGCCTCCTGTTTTTCGCTCTGGCGGGAGTCGCGCAGCAGGTCGAGGCCATCGCCGCCGGGCAGGCCCAGGTCGAGCAGCACGAAGTCGTAGGAGTTCACAAACAGCTTTTCCGATGCCTCGGCGTAGGTGTAGGCCGAGTCGACCAGGTACTGGGCCTGCGTCAGGAACTGGCGCACCTCCTGGTGGAGGCTTTTCTCATCTTCAACGAGCAGAACGTGCATGGAGCGGGGAGGAGTGAAGGAGGAATGATGGTGCAACATTCGGCTACAGGCCGTTAAATGAAGATGAATATTTGCTGTTTATTTGATGAAGATGCAGCACTAGCCGCCTAGCGCCGCTAAGTAGAGCGGTTTGTGAGGCGCATTATAGGAGTAGCTGAGTAGCGCTAGCTACAAAAACTCTGGCCAAGCCCGTTTTTTTAATTGTTTTTTAGCCAGCGGCGGGGCCAGGGGCGCCGGGCCGCCTGCGAGTATTTCCTTCAGAAATTGCACAATTATAGTATGTGTGGTAAGTGTAAAGCTGGCGCATTTTGGCCGTTGCCAAGGCTATTGAGCGCCTTTTTCGGGCTTGCTAACTACTCGCTAAAGTTGGATATTTGAAAAACGCTAAGCCGTGGCTAGCCCTCAGGACCGCGGCTAGTATTTTATTTTCCCACCCATCCTTTTCCACCTCCTTATGATGAAAGGTACGCTTACCTCCCTTTTGGGCGGGGCGGCGCTGCTGCTACTCGGCGCGCCCCGCATTACCCAGGCCCAAACTTACCAGCTGGTTTGGTCCGATGAGTTTACGAATGGTATCGGCCCAAACTGGCAGTTTGAAACCGGTAACAATAACGGCTGGGGCAACAACGAGAAAGAGTATTACCAGGCCGCCAATGCCACCGTAGCCAATGGGGTGCTGCAGATTACGGCCAAAAAAGAGAGCGTGGGCGGCTTCGGCTACACCTCGGCCCGCATGAAGACCCAAAACCTGAAGGACTTCAAGTTCGGTCGTATCGAGGCCCGCATCAAGCTGCCGCTGGGCCAGGGGCTGTGGCCGGGCTTTTGGATGATGGGCAGCAACATCAGCTCGGTGGGTTGGCCGCAGTGCGGGGAAATCGACATTATGGAGCACATCAACGCCGATAACACCATTTACGGCACCGCGCACTGGTACAGCGGTGGCCACGCGCAGTATGGCAAAACCATGACTACCACGGCCGGCGACTGGCATGTGTACAGCGTAGAGTGGACGCCCACGGCCATCAACTGGTTTGTGGATGGCGTTCAGTACTGCGCTTTTAATATCACGAATGGAACCGGCAATACCCAGGCTTTTCAAAACCCCTTCTTTATTTTGCTGAACCTGGCCGTGGGGGGCAACCTGCCCGGCCAGGCCATCGATGATACCAAGCTGCCCGCCACTATGTACGTGGACTACGTGCGGGTATCACAATTGGTGACTACTACTACCGGCACAACCCGGACACTGCAGGCCGAAGCGGCCAACGTGAACAGTGGCATGGTGGCCGAGCCCTGCTCCGACATCGGGGGCGGCCAGGATATGGGCCACATAGCTGCGGGCAACTATCTCGTATTCAATAATATTAACTTTCCGGTTACCGGTGCCTACACCCTTAGCTACCGCGTGGCTAGCCCCAACGGCGGTACCGTGTCGTCTGATTTGAACGCCGGCGCGATTCAGCTCGGCAATACCGCCATTCCGGCTACTGGCGGCTGGCAAACCTGGACCACCGTGAGCAAAACCGTGAACATCAACGCGGGCACCTACAACTTGGGCGTGTATGCCCAAACGGCCGGCTGGAACATCAACTGGCTAAGCATTACTAACCCGGCCGGGGCGCGCATGGCGTTCCCGGCCGGCCCGGCGGCTAGCCCCCGGCACCGGGCCTGTACCCCAATCCCGTGGCGGGCCGCGACTTCCTGCGCACCGAGCCCGAGGTAGTGGGCCACACCTACCAGGTGCTCGATGCGCTGGGCCGCGTGGCTGGCCAGGGCACCGTGGGTGCCGATGGGCTCGACGTGTCGGCGCTGCGCGCCGGCCAGTACACGCTGCTGCTGACCTCGCCCACCCAGGAGCGCAGCAGCCGCCACTTTACCAAGCAGTAGCGGCCTGGTATTGCTGCTAAAAAGCGGGCTGCCTAGTGGGTGGCCCGCTTTTTTGGCGGCTACCTTTGGCCGGCTTGCACCTACAGCAAGTGCCTTATTACGTATGCTGAAAGCTGGCCTGTACTCCATTTGCGGCTACCTACTGCTAAGCCTTATCGTATTGCCGGCTGCCGCCAAGCCGCCCGTCACCACTATTTACCTCGTGCGCCACGCCGAGAAGGACCTTACGCCCGGCCTCACCGACCCACCCCTCGCGCCCGCCGGCGAGGCCCGTGCCCGGCTGCTGGCCCAGCGGCTGCGCCGTTATCACCCGGCGGCCCTCTTCACCACCACCGATACGCGCCGCACCCGCGCCACCCTGGCCCCGCTGGCTCAGGCCACCGGCCTCACGCCCGAGGTGTACCGCGCCCAGGAGCCGGCCGCGCTGGCTAGCCACCTCCGCCAGGATTATGCGGGTAAAACGGTGGTCGTGGTGGGCCACTCCAACACGCTGCTGCCGCTGCTGTCGGCACTGGGCGTGGCGCCCCTGCCCGGCGAAATCCGCGATGAGGAATACAATTATCTCTTCAAAGTGACGCTGCGCGAAGGCCAGCCCGCCAAGCTGATAATGAGCCGCTACGGCGCCGCGCCCCGGGCCGTGAGCGCGGGCACCGAGAAGTAAAGCGGCGAATGTTTCCGGTAGGTTTGTTGAAAAGAAGTCATGCGTAAGTTGTCGCGAGCGGGGTGGATAATTAGCGGGCTGGCGCTAATAGCTGGCTGCCAGCCTGATACTAAATCGACCGAGAAAGCCCAGCTGGCGGCGTTGCCCGTGCGGGCCACCTCAGCCGCTAGCTCATCGCCTGCTGCCCTAGCCGCGCCTTACACGGGCTACCACCGCTACCAGGGCACCGTGGGCGGCCAGCTCGTAACGGTGGAGCTGACTTTTAAGCCCGCCCACGACCACGAACCAGCAGCTTGCCAGGGCTCTTATTACTACGGCTACGGCAAAGGAGGCACCTTGGCGCTGGAAAGCAATGCGGCTTATCAGCCCGGCCGGCCGCTAGCCCTCACCGAGCCGAGCGATACCGAAAAGCGGACCATTACCGGCCAGTGGCAGGCTAGCCAGCCTGCGGGCGCCATGCTCAGCGGAACCTGGGCCAGCCCCGGGGGCCGGCTCCGGCCCTTTGTGCTGCGCGAAGAATACCAGGATGCCCGGCACCATCAGCTAGCCGTGCGCTACGAGATTCTGACGGAGGGTGCTGAGGGCCCGCTGCCGCAGCCAAAAGACGGAGCGGCCGCTAATAGTAATTATTCTGCCACCGCTACCCTAGAGCGCGGCTACCTGCATCTGCTCGGGCCCGACACGCTGCGCCCGGCCCTGCGCCAGTTGCAATGCCCTGGCCCGGCCCGCCGCCGCGCCGAGAGGCAGGCTTACCTGCGCGATAACCCCGTGCAGGAGGAAACGGAAGGCATCACCGACGTTACGTTCAACGACTATGGCCTGCTCTCGGTCAGCACGTTTCAGACTTGGTATTCGGGCGGTACCCACCTTGGGCACAGCGCAGGCAATGCCATCTATGACCTGGCAACCGGGGCGCCGGTAGAGTTAGCCCAACTGCTGTGGCCCAGCGCTGAAGCACAGTTTCGCGCGCTGGTAATCCGGCATTTTCAGGCCGACGCGGATAGCCTGCCCGAAGACTGGCTCGACGCCGACCAGCCCGCCGTAGCGGGCCACGTAGGGCTGGAGTTGAACAACATTCTGCTCACTTTTGAAGAGAGTGACTTGACTAACAAGGTGGTAGGGGGCGTGAAAATCTATATTCCTTATGCAGAAGTAGTGCCCCTGTTGCGCCCCGGCACGCCGCTAGCCCGGATGTTGCGCGAGCGCGGCCTTTGGCGCCCGGGTAATAAATAGTAGGAATAAAAGCCGCTAGCCTGGTACTTTTGGCCAAACACGCTTTTTCTGCTGCTTTCCCTATGCGTTCATTTTCCTCGCTGCTCCTGGCGGGCCTGCTGGCTGCCAGCGTAACTACCGCCCAGGCCCAAACCACTTCTGCCAAAGCCGATTCTCTCACCATTCGCAAGATTTACGACGAGGCGCTGCTGCGCGGCCAGAGCTACGACAACCTGCGCTACCTCTGCCAGAAAATCGGCGCCCGCCTCTCGGGCTCGCCCCAGGCCGCGCTGGCCGTGCAATGGGGCAAGCTGACGATGGAAAAAGCCAACTGCTTCGACAAAGTCTACTTGCAGGAATGTATGGTGCCGCACTGGGTGCGCGGCGCTAAGGAAAAAGGACAAATTATTGGTAATAAGGGTAAAAGCATCTCGGTGGCCGTGTGTGCGCTGGGTGGCTCGGTCGCCACGCCCGGCAATAAACCCCTGCGCGCCGGGGTAGTTGAGGTCAAGAGCCTGGCCGAGCTAAAAGCCTTACCCGACGACGCGGTGCGCGGCAAGTTTATTTTCTTCAACCGGCCCTTCGACGACCGCCTCATTGAGCCCGGCGCGGCCTACGGCGGCGCCGGCGACCAGCGTCGCTCGGGCCCCGCCGAGGCCGGCCGGCGCGGCGCGGTAGGCGCCTTGGTGCGCTCGCTCACCGCTGCCCGCGACAACAACCCCCACACCGGCGCCACCAACTACGGCGACACGCCCACCAAAGTGCCCGGCGCCGCCCTCAGCACCCAGGCCGCCGACCAGCTCAGCCAGTTGCTGGCCGCCGACCCCAAGCTAGAGTTTGAGCTGGAAATGAGCTGCTTGCAACTGCCCGATGAGAAAAGCTACAACGTGGTGGGCGAAGTTCGGGGCTCGAAATATCCCGAGCAGGTTATCACCGTGGGCGGCCATCTCGACTCGTGGGACCTGGCCCAGGGGGCCCACGACGACGGTACCGGCGTAGTGCAAAGCATTGAGGCCCTGCGCCTGCTCAAGGCCGCCGGGCTGCGCCCCGAGCGTACCGTGCGCGCCGTGCTCTTCATGAACGAGGAAAACGGCACCCGCGGCGGCGATAAGTATGCTGAGCTCGCCAAGCAAAACCACGAAACCCACCTGGCGGCCATCGAGAGCGACGGCGGCGGCTTTACCCCGCGCGGCTTTAACGTGGAAGCTACGCCCGCTGTATTTCAGAAAGTGGCGGCCTGGAAGCCGCTGCTGGCCCCTTACTTATCCGGCCAGCTCACCCCCGGCCACGCCGGCACCGACATCGAGCCGCTGACCGCCGCTGTGCACCCGGTGGCCCTTTTCGGCTACGACTGCGACTCGCAACGCTACTTCGACCTGCACCACTCGGTGCTCGACACCTTCGAGCAGGTAAACCGCCGCGAGCTGGAACTGGGCGGCGCCAGCATGGCCGCGCTCATCTACCTGCTGGGCAAGTATGGGCTGTAGCAGGGGCTAGCGACGCCACGATTGGCTGCATCCTACCTAATACTGATAGTCCTCAAAATAGGCCGCCGGGCTGAGCTTAGCGAAACACTTTACCACGCGGCTAGGGTCGCGCGGTAGAGATGCTTCGACCAGCTTAGCCCGGCGGCCTTCTTCGTCAGCGCTTGGCAAACCTTACAGCGACTTGCGGCGCTGCTCCCGGCTGCGTTGCTCATCCAGCAGCTTGAGCAGCACACCATTGGTCCAGCCGAAACCGTCTTGCAGTGGGTATTCGCCGCCGCCGGCGGTGCGGCTCAAGTCTTCCACGTTGTATTTTTCCAGCAGCCGGCCGGTGCGGCCGAAAACCCGCACGTTGAGGGTCGTCCAGCGGTGGGCGATGGTGTCGGCCAGGGCGGGCAGCTGGTAGCGGCGCAGGCCGGCCACCGTGAGGTATTGCAGGGGCGCCCAGCCGTTGGGCGCATCCCACTGCTGGTGGCTGGCATTGGTGGTAGTGAGCACGCCGCCGGGGCGCAAAAACTCGCTTTGGAGGCGGCTAGCCACGGCGCGGGCCTGGGCCGGTGTGGCCACGCCGTAGGTAAGCGGAAAAACCCCGGCCAGGGTACGTATGCTAGCCAGCTTCTTTTGGGGTAAGTCATAATCGACAAAAAAGCCGGCCTGCGCATCCCAGCAGTAGCGCTGGATGGCAGTGGCGCGGGCCAGCGCCTTCTGGCGATACTGGCTGGCCTCGGCGGGCTGGCCGGCGGCGCGGCTGGCGCGGGCCAGGGTTTGCTCCAGCACCAGCAGCAGGCAGTTGAGGTCAACCGGCACTAAGTCAGTAGTATGAATGGAGCTGAGCTGCCCAGCGGGCCCAAACCAGCGGGTGCTGAAATCCCAGCCCGAGGCGGCGGCGGCGCGCACATTATGGAAGAATTGGGCGGGCGGCTGCTTGCTGAGCTTGGCGGCTTCCACGTCTTCGCGGTACGACTCCTCGCGGGGCTGGTCGCTCTCGTCCCAGTAGCGGTTCAGGCGCTCGCCGCCGGGCAGGCGCACGGCGCGGCGGTCGGCCTGGCCGGGCTTGAGCTGGTCGGCGCCGGCCATCCAGTAGGCATATTCGCGGGCCAGCGCGGGGCGGTAGCGGGTCAGCACGGCCGTCGAGTCGGGGCCGGTGGCGAGCAGGCCGACCATCTGGGCAAAGAAGGGCGGCTGCGAGCGGGTAAGGTAGTAGGTACGGTTGCCGTTGGGAATAAAGCCCAGCTTGTCAATCAGGTAGGCAAAATTGTCAACCATGTCACGCACCTGGGTCAGCCGGCCCGCCTCGCGCAGCCCGAGCATCGTAAAGTACGAGTCCCAGTAGTACACCTCCCGGAAGCGCCCGCCCGGCACCACGTAGGAGTGCGGCAGCGGCAGCAGCGACGAGTAGGGCGGCGCGGTGGCCTGGGCTGGCCGCCGCAGCACCGTCCAGAGCGTGTCGAGGTGCGCCCGGATGCCGGCCTGGATATTGCTGCGATACTGCGCCGTGTCGGTGGTGGGTAGGTAGAAGTAACGCTTGGCAAACGCCTTCAGGTCGAAGCCCGGCTGGCCTTTTTCCTTGGCGTAGGCGGCCAGTACGGCGGCCGGCGCGGCGGTGGGCAGCATATCCACGAAGGTTTTGCCATCGGGATACACCCGGCCCAGCTGAACGGCTTCGAATAAGCCGGGATACAGCCGGCGCGGCGTGGGCTGGGCGGCCGGCTGGGCTAGGGCCGGGCCGGCCAGCAGCAGAAGCGCGGCGGCCCACAGGTTTTTGGTATGCATAAGGAAGATGTAATAAGCAGCGTAAAAAGTAACCGGCAGGCTAGCCGCTAAGCTCAAAAAAAGAGCAGCGGCCGGCTACTGCCAACCGCTGCTGCTTTCGGGCCTAGCGCTTACCTGTTAATACCCAGGGTTCTGAGTAAGGTTGGGATTCACGGCCAGTTGCTGGTTCGGAATCGGGAAAATCAGGTATTTGGGGTCTGAACTCGTGGGGCCTTGCTCAATAGGGCCCAAGAACTTACCGAAGCGTACCATATCCTGGCGGCGCCACAGCTCCAGGTACAGCTCACGGCCGCGCTCGTCGTAGATGTCGGTGAGGCTCACGCTGGCAAGCGCGCTGGCCGCACGGGTAGGATGCGTGCGGACGGAATTAACCAGCGCCAGCGGCGTGCTGCCGTAGGAGCCGGCCGTGGTGCCCGTAGCCCCGCGCATAATGGCCTCAGCCTTCATTAGAATAACGTCGGGCAGGCGGAAGTGCACCATATCGTTATCGATAGTACCTGCGCCGTTGTTAGTGAAGTCGGGAGGATACTTCATAGGGCGGATGCCGGTTACCTCAAGGTTGGCACCGGTTTCTATGATATTTACCGAGGCGGTGAAGGAAAGCGGATTCCCTAGGCGGTCGGTTAGGGCTGCACCAGTCAGCAGGCTATACTGCTGCCCGATGAGGTAACCCACGTTGACGTGCTGGCCAGGGTTAGCAGGACCGTTTGTGTACGAGTATACCTGCCCCCGACGCAGGTCTGATGCCTCGTATTTATTGTAGAAGCTAGGCAAGGCGCAGGGGCCGTTATAGCCACTGGGGTTCATGTTGTAGTGCGAGATAAAGCGCCACAAATCATACTGCGCCCCGCTGCTGACGCCCCCGATATTGAGCTCGGTGAAAATATTTTCCGTACCAATATTGGTGTTATCGGGCGCGAAATTGTCGAAGTAGTTCTTCGCGAACGTATAGCGCCCGCTGCTGATAATCTGGTCGGCTAGGGTCACGACCATGTTCATATCGGCCGCAGCAAAGGTCGGCGTCTGCCGGTTGGAGTAAACCCCCCGGTTGAGGTAGCACTTCATGAGTAGGCAACGGGCTGCATCCTTGGTAGCCCGGCTAGCGGGCGCATCGGGCAGGTTGGGCAGCGCGGCGGTTACTTCCGCAATGATATAGTCGAGCGCGGCCGAGCCTTTACGTACTTGGGCGTTGGTCGATACCAGCTCACCCGGCTCCCGGTACGGCACCTGGTCGTAGAGGTCAAGCGTCCAGTACATGGCAAAAGCACGTAGGAAGCGCGCTTGCGCCTGCTGGGTCGCCGTAGCGGCAAACTTAGTTTGCAGCATATCGGTGGCCGCAAACACGATACCACCCAGATTGGCGTAGGCGTCGCGCACCTGGCTGTGGTTGGCGTCCCAGGTATGCTGGTGCAGCTGCCGCCACACCCCGTTATCGTCCCAGTCGCCGGCGCGGGTCGGCATCAGGCGCTCGTCGGTAGTTACCTCCGAAAGGGCAAACACTTGCGTAGCGCCCTGAAAAGGGGAGCGCATTGAGTTGTAAACGCCGTCGAGTAGCGACGAAGCGTTGCCGGTAGCCGCCTGGTCGGAGGTGGCGGTACCCTGCAGGTCTTCGTTAATCTTGCAGCTATTGGCCAACTGCAGCATAGCTAGCAGGGCGGCTGCACTTAGGGTCTTTTTCATATCTAGATAAAAGCTTGGGTGGGATTACAGCGAGAAGTTGAAGCCGAACGTGAACGTGCGGGCCGAGGGATAACCCGTGTAGTCGATGCCAGCCGAGGGCACCACGCCGTTAGCCTTGTTGGTGTTCACTTCGGGGTCGAAACCACGATAGTGAGTGAAAAGTAATAAGTTCTGCCCGATGGCGTACACATTCAGGCCTTTGAATACCCCGGCCACATCGCCCACAGAGTAGGAGAGCGTCAGGTTGGAGAGCTTCAGGTAGTTGCCGCTTTCTAAGTAGCGGGTCGAGGGCGTTACGGCGTTGGAGAGCGATTCTTTTACGCCCGACTGGTACTCGGCTAGCGAAATGTTCTTGCCGGCCCGAATCTGGCTCACGTTCAATACGCTATTGAAGGTGTTGTTGTAGAGTACGTTGCCAAATGCCCCCGTGAAATTAGCCGTGAGCGAAAGCTTGGCAAAGCGCAGCGTCGTGTTGAGGCCTAGCAGGGTGGTGGGATTGGGGTTGCCGGCGTATTGACGGGCGCCAAAGTCATTGTAGAGGCCCGTAGTTGGGTTGATACCGTTGTAGACAGGCAGCTGGAAGCCGTTGATGGGCTGGCCGTTCTGGATGGTTTCGGAAAGTACCCCCGACAAGCCCTGCCCGTTTAGCGTACCGGTTTGAATGATGAGAGCTTCGGGCAGATTGCTTACCGAGTTGCGCACGAAGGTGGTATTACCACCAATGGTGAAGCCAAACTTCGGTGTGTCGAAAATAGTGGCGTTGGCGATAAGCTCAACGCCTTTGTTCACAACTTGCCCAGGGTTCAGGTTAAACCAGATAACGCTGCCGCCCGGTGCCGATGGGTAGCCCGGGTTACGGGGAAACAGCAGGTCGGTGGTACGCTTGTAGAAGTAGTCGGCCGTTATGGTCAGGCGGTTGTTGAACAGCGCGAGGTCCGTGCCAATATCAAATTGCTCGTCCGACTGCCATTTCAGGTCAGGGTTGGCGTTGGTAATCTGCGCTAGGCCCCCGTTGTTATTCTGGAACGTGTACTGCGACTGTGCTGAGCCGGCCGGGAATTCCTGGTTGCCGGTGCGGCCGTAGCCGGCACGCAGCTTCATCTGGTTGATGGCCGACACCTTGAAGAATTCTTCCTGGCTGATATCCCAGGCCGCCGACACCGATGGGAAGTAGCCGTAGCGGTGATTGGAGCCAAACTTCGTGGAGCCGTCCGAGCGTAACGTAGCCGTCAGCAGGTAGCGGTCCTTGTAGTTCAAAATAACCCGACCAAAGTATGACTGAAGCTCCGAAATGGGGTCAACAGTCGAGGAGACAGAGCGGCCCGAGGGGTTGGAGTACTGGATGTAGTTGGTGTAGTCGAGCCCGTAAGTACCGAAGCCAATGGGGGCCCCCGTTACCGTGTTCACCGGCCCGCGGCCGCTGAGCGAAGTAGTAGTATTATTAAACCGCTGGTACTCGTAGCCTAGCAGGGCATTGAGGTTGAAGCTGCTGCCCAGCTTTTTGTTGAAGTTCAGCGTGTGGGTCATTTGCTGCGTCAGCAGCTCGGCCGTATTGATTTGCGCGTAGCCCACCTGCTGATAATCAGAGATGTTGAGGCGCTGGTCGATGCTGGTGCGGCGCTGGCCCGTACTGTAGGTGCCTGCCACCAAGGCGCGGTACTCCAGCCAGTCGTTGAATTTGTAATAGGGCGAGAGCGATACCTGCGCCGTGGTGGTGCGGGCGCGGTCGTGGTAGTAGGCTAGCATGGCCACCGGGTTGATGGTGCTGCTGCCCAGGCGCGCTATCGGCAGGCCGTTGGCGCTGTAGAGCGAGTCGGTGGGGTTCCAAGCCAGCGCCTGGCCGATTACCGTACCCCGGTAGTCACCGTTATTGGTAATGGGGGCCAACTGCTCATTGGACTGCGTTACTTTTAAGTTAGCATCGAGGCCTAGTCGCTTGCTTTCCAAGAATTTGAAATTGCCTGCAAACGCGCCGCTGTATTTCTCAATACCCGAGTTTTTGATGATACCCTTTTGGTTGAGGTAGCCTAGCGACACGCGGTAGCGGTTGTATTCGGTGCCGCCGCTGGCTGCTAGGTTGTAGTTCTGGAGCGGGCCATTTTGCAGAATAGCGCCGAACGGGTCATTGTTCTGGCCCTTGTCGTTGGTGGCCGGGGCGCCGTAGTAGGTCAGCGCCTGTCGGTACTGGTCGGCATTCAGCACATCGATGCGGCGCAAAATGCGCGAGAAGCCGGCTGCCGCGCCAAAGTCAATGCGGGTTTCGCCCGCCTTGCCCCGCTTGGTGGTGATAATTACTACGCCGTAGGCTGCACGCGAACCGTAAATAGCGGTGGCCGAAGCATCTTTCAAGATGTCGATGCTTTCAATATCGGCCGGATTGAGGAAGTTGAGCGGGTTGCTAGCTGGGCTATCGCCGAAAGCAGTAGAAGAGCCAGGCGTGGCCGAGCGGCCATCGAGCGGCACGCCATCTACCACGTACAGCGGCTGGCCAGTGCCCGTCACGGCCGAGTTGCCTCGGATGCGGATGGTGCTGGCGCCGCCGGGCTGCCCGCTATTCTGCGTCACCTGCACGCCCGAGGCGCGGCCCTGAATCAACTGGTCGGGCGAGGTGAAGGTACCCTTATTGAAATCTTTCGGATTTAGGGCACTCACTGCCCCGGTCAGGTCACTTTTCTTGACCGTGCCGTAGCCAACTACCACCACGTCGCTCAGTGCCTGGGCGTCGTCTTTTAGCGCAATGGTTACCGTATTGCGGCCCGTAATATCGACCGTTTGCTTGGCGTAGCCCACAAACGAGACCGTGAGGGAGGTAGCCGTGGCCGGCACCTGCAGCCGGAAGCTACCGTCGGCCCCGGTGCTTGCCCCCACGGACGTGCCCGTCACGAGCACCGTCACGCCGGGCAGGCCGGTGCCAGTATTATCCGTCACCTTGCCCGATACCTCGCGCGCGGTTTGGGCATAGCCGGCTAGGGGTACAAACAGAGCCAGCAGCAGCGTCTTGCCGCTGAGCGCCGACCGGGCCGCCGGCTGCTCGTAGGCTTGGTGAGTTGAGTAACAGGTGTTACGCATGAGTGAAAAGGGTTAAAGTGGGAAATGCTGAAAACACCCAGCCCCTGGCCGCCTACCGCAATCGATTCCGGAAAAAGGCTGTAAAAGGCGCAGCGGCTGAGTGAAACCTGGGAAAAAAGTTGGTAGAAAATAAGGAACTGACCTTCAAAGACTAGCGTAGGTGATACACCACCGCTTGCCAGGGCTGAAGCGCCAGGGCCGGCCCGCTAGGGGCCGCCGGATAATTATTGAGCCAGGGAGTACCGCTAGGGGTGAGGCCGGCCGGCAAGGGCCAGCGCTGCGGCGCCGACGAGAAGTTGAGCACCACCAGTGCCTTTTCAGACCCTAGCGTGCGGGTGTAGGCGTAGATGTGCGGGTTGGCTGCGTCGAGCAGTTGGTAGTGACCATATACCAGCACCTTATGCTGCTTGCGCACGGCAATGGCCCGCCGGAAGTGGTTGAGCACCGAGGTCGAGTCCTTGTCCTCACTAGCCTCGTTGACGGTCACGTAGTTAGGATTGACCTTAATCCAGGGCGTGCCGGTAGTGAAGCCCGCATTGGCCGAGGCGTTCCACTGGAAGGGCGTGCGGCTGTTGTCGCGCGAGAAGCGGGCTAGCGAGTGGAAAAAAGCGGCCTCGTTGCCGCGCTGCTCCTGCAGCAGCGCGTAGGCATTGCGGGCAGCCACGTCGCGGTATTCGGCAATGCCGTTGAAGGGACTATTGGTCATGCCCAGCTCGTCGCCGTTGTAGCAATAGGGCGTGCCGCGCATTGTTAAGATAAACGTATTCAGTAGCTTGGCCGAAGGCGCGCGGAAGGCGGGCCGGTCGTCGCCAAACTTGCTCACCATGCGCGGCTGGTCGTGGTTACCGAGGTCGATGGCCTGCCAGCCTTTCAGAGCAAAAGCGCTGTCCCACTTCGTAAACACCCGCTTGAGGGCGGTGAGCTTGTAGGTGTCGGCACCGCTGCCCACACCCACGCCCTCAAAGTGATAGGTCATGTCGAGCTCCTTGCGGGCGGGGTCCACAAAGAGCATGGCCTCGGTGGGATTGCGGCCGGCGCCCTCGGCCACGGTCATCAGGTTGTAGTGGCTGAGCACCTGCTGGTTAATCTCCTTGAGGTAGTCGTGCAGGTGCGGGCCGTGGTTGTAGGCGTTGGTATAGTTGGCCTGCGTAAGGCCCGGCATGGGCGGAAACGTCGGGTCTTTGGCCACAAACTGGAAGGCATCCATGCGGAAGCCGTCGATGCCCTTATCGGCCCAGAAGCGCATGATGTTGTACACTTCCTGGCGCAGCTTGGGGTTGTTCCAGTTCAGGTCGGGCTGCTTTTTCGAGAAGTAATGCAAGTAGTAGCTCTTGGTGGGCGCATCGTACTGCCAGGCGTTATTCTTCACGTCGAAGGTGCTGAAGCGCGCCGGCGGCGTGCCTTTTTCGGCCGGCCACCAGTAGTAGTAGTCGCGGTAGGGGCTGGTGCGCGAGGCGCGGGCCGAGGTAAACCAGGCGTGCTCGTCCGAGCTGTGGTTCACTACCAGGTCCATCACCAGCTTGATGCCGCGGGCGTGCATTCCTTTGAGCAGCGCGTCGAAGTCGGCCATCGTGCCAAACTCCGGCATTATCTGCCGGTAGTCGCTGATATCGTAGCCGTTGTCATCGTTGGGCGAGGCGTAAATCGGGTTCAGCCAGACCGTGCCCACCCCGAGGCTTTTCAAATAATCGAGTCGGGAGATGATACCCTTAAGGTCGCCCACGCCGTCGCCGTTGCTATCCTGAAAGCTGCGCGGATAAAGCTGATAAACAACCGTTTCCTTCCACCAGCCGGCGGGCTTGTCGAGGCTGGCGGCCGGGCTAGCCTGGGCGGTTGTCGTGGTAGTTGCCGTTTCGGTTTTGGCAGACTGGTTGCACGCCGAAGCCGCGCCCACCAGCACCACCACCGCCAGCCGGAGCTTAGCCGAGTAAGAAACAGGTAAAAAGGGAAAGAGCATAATTCGTTAAAAAGCGGCAAGTCAAGCGATAGAAGCGGCTAGCGACAACACATCGGCCTCGGAGATGGCGGGCGTGGCGCCTTGGTAGGAGGCCACCAGTGAGCCCGCCGCGCAGGCAAAGGCTAGCGCCTCGGCCGGCGGCTGGCCGGCTAACCAGCCCTTCAGCAGCGCGGCCAGAAAAGCATCGCCGCTGCCAATGGTGTCCTGCACCTGTACCGGGATGCCGGGGCTGCGGAAGAGCTGCTGGTCGGTCCAGAGCACGGCCCCGTCGGCCCCTTTGGTCACGCACACGGCTTGCAGCTGAAAGCGGTCGGCGAGCCAGTGCAGGGCGGTTTCTTCGTCGGGGCTAGCCCCAAACCAACCCATGATTTCGGCCAGCTCGTGGTGGTTAAGCTTCACCAGATTGGCCTGCCGCAGTAGGTAGGTCACCACGTTGCGTGAGTAGTGCGGGGCGCGCAGATTGACGTCAAATACCTTAAAAGCAGCGCGTTGGAGCAGGCGATAAAGTGTTTCGCGGGTGGCCCCGCTGCGGGCAGCCAGGCTGCCAAATACGAACGCCTCGGCGCTCTCGACCAATGGGCCCAGCGCGTCTTCGTACTGAATATAGTCCCAGGCCACGGGCTGCACTATCTTATAAGTCACTTCGTGGCTGTCGCTCACGTTGGCTTTTACCACGCCCGTCAGGTGGGTTTCGCCGCGCTGGATGTAGCGGGTGCTCAGGCCCTTGCTTTGCACGAAGGCGAGCAGCTCGGTGCCCAGGTCGTCGTGGCCCACGCGGCTGATGAGCAGCGCCTCACGCCCAAAATTGCGCAGGTGCACGGCCACGTTGAGCGGGGCGCCGCCGGGCTGCTTGCCCGTGGGCAGCACGTCCCACAGCATTTCTCCAAAGCAGGTGATAGCCATACGAGCGAAGAGTAAAGTTTAGTCAACGAGCAGTTTTAAAGTGAAATACCCCTAGCAGATGACCTAGTGCATGACCAGCGTTTTGGCTACGCCTTCGAGGCTGGTACCCTTGGTTTCGGGCATGAAGCGCAGCACGAACACGAGCTGCAGGACCATCATGCCGCAGAAAAAGGCGAACGTGTTGCCGCCGCCCAGGCGCTCGGCGAAGTAGGGAAAGGTGAAGGCGATGACCGTCGCCATCACCCAGTGCGTGCTGGAGCCCAGCGCCTGGCCCTTGGCCCGCACGGCATTCGGGAAAATCTCGGAGATAAATACCCAGATAACCGCGCCCTGCGAAAAGGCGAAAAAGGCGATGTAGGCAAAGAGTAAGCCTGGCACCAGCAACCCGCCAAAGAGTTGGAAGCGTTGGGTATAGAAGGCCATCGCCACCAGTCCCAGCGTGGCAATGAGCCCTAGCGAGCCGACCAGCATGAGCGAGCGCCGCCCAAACCGGTCAATGACATTAACGCCCAGTAGTGTGAAGCAGAAGTTGACTAGCCCGATGCCCGCCGATGAGAGTAGTGCCGCGCCCTGGCCCAGCCCCGTCATCTCAAAAATGCGCGGTGCGTAGTAGATAATAGCGTTGATACCAGACACTTGGTTGAAGAATGCGAAAGCCATTGCCAGCAGCACCGGCGTGCGGTATTGCCGCGCCCACAGCGACTCGCTTTCCTGCCCGGCCGCCGCCTGCGCGGTCAGAATGGCGGCCGTGTCGGCCTCCACCGTGCTAGGGCTAATGAGGCGCAGCACGTCTTTGCCCTCGGCGAGGCGGCCGTGCAGCAGCAGCCAGCGCGGGCTTTCGGGCACCCGAAACAGGAAGAGCAAAAAGGCCAGGGCCGGCACTGCCTGCACGCCCAGCATGAGCCGCCATGAGTGCTCACCCACGTTAGCCAGCAGGTAGTTGGAAAGATAAGCGGCCAGAATGCCGAACACGATGTTGAACTGAAACAGTCCCACGAGCTTACCGCGCGAATCGGCCGGCGAAATCTCGGAGATGTAGAGCGGCGCCGTGACCGACGAGGCGCCCACGCCTAGCCCGCCCAAAAAGCGAAAGACCATAAACGGCACCCAGGCCGGGGCTAGGGCCGCGCCTACGGCCGATACCAGGTAGAGCACCGCAATCCACCGCAGCGTCTGGCGGCGGCCCAGCCGGTCGCTCGGAATGCCACCAAACATAGCCCCCAGTACCGTGCCGATAAGGGCAATGGAAATGGTGAAGCCGTGCTGCACCGCGCTCAGCTGCCACAACTGCTGAATAGCTTTCTCGGCCCCCGAGATAACGGCCGTGTCGAAGCCGAACAGGAAGCCGCCCAGCGCCGTGACAATAGACCAAAAAAGAACGTTGCGTTGCACCATGACCAGAACCGTTTGGACAAAAGTCCAGGCTAAGGGGGCGCTAGGCATTCACGAGCATACCAAATGCATTTAAAAATAATGCGCCTGATTTAATTACTTGTCTACAAGCAAGATAAAATGATAGTGAGTGCTAACTCACCCGGGCGAATCTGCATTTTTGCGCCATACTTCTAAAAATCGGTCAGACCCGTAGGTGCGTATGCAAGGCCTTAAACTCAGAGGGTGATACTTGGTACTTGCCCTTGAAGGCGGTGGAAAAGTAGGAGGGTGAAGAAAAACCCGTTTGGTAAGCTACGTCGGCCACAGTGCTGCCTTCCTGGAGCAGCAGTTGCCGGGCCTTGGTGAGGCGCACCGTTTGAATGTACTCCGTGACGCCGGTGCCAAGCAGCGCCTTTACCTTGCGGTAGAGCTGCGTGCGCGACACGCCCAGGCTGTGGGCAATGTCATCGACGCCCAGGCTAGGCTGGTCGAGCCGGCCCTCGATGATGGCGGCTAAGTCGGCCAGAAACTTCTGGTCTACCCGCTGCGGCACGGCCGTGGGTGGCGCGCCCGATAGCTGGCGATGAAAATGCTCGCGCTGCTGGTCGCGGTTGCGCAGTAGCGTGCGCAGGCTTTCGAGCAAAAAAGTGGGGTTGAAGGGCTTGGTGAGGTACAGGTCAGCGCCGGCCTGCACGCCGGCTACCTGCTGCTCGGGCGCATTCTGGGCCGTGAGCAGCACCAGCGGGATGTGCGAGGTGCGCCAATCGCTTTTGAGCGCGGTGGCTACTTCCAGGCCGCTGAGTTCGGGCAGGCCCACGTCGCACACTATCACGTCGGGGATGGTTTCGCTGGCTTGGCGCAGGCCGGCGGCGCCGTCGGCCGCTGTGCTCACCTGAAAATGTGGCTGTAGCTTTTGCACTAAAAACTCGCGCACCTCATCATTGTCTTCAATGACGAGGGCGGTGGCATCGGAGCGGATGGGCGGGGTGCTGGCCGGCTGGCTGGGGGCCGGCTCTTCGGCTGGCAGGGCCGCGGCGGTGCCCAGCCGCCACGCGCCGGGCTCTAGGTCGTCGAGAAACGCGGCGGGCTTTTCGAGCGGCAGGCGCACCTCGAAGGTGCTGCCCTGGCCGGGCTCGCTGGTGAACGCCAGCGTGCCCTGGTGCAGCCGGGTAAGGCCGTCGGCCAGTGCCAGCCCTAGCCCCGAGCTGTTGGGCGTGGGCTGGCTGCCCTGGTAAAACCACTCCAGAATGTGCGGCTGGTCGGCTTGGGCAATGCCGCGGCCGGTATCGGCCACGCTGACGCACACGGTTTTAGTGGCCTTATCGAGCCCGATGCTGACCGTAATCTGACCACCGTCAGGGGTGTATTTAAAGGCGTTGGAGAGGAGATTGAAAAAAACCTTGTCGAGAATCTCGCCGTCGAACCAGAGGAAGATAACCGGCTTGGCCGCTGCGAAGCGGAAGGTGATGCCGCGCCGCCGAGCGGTTTTCTCAAATACGTCCATGATTTCGCGCACGAAGCCCACTAGGTCGCCTTCGGTGGCGTGCACGGCCATCTTGCCCACGTCGATTTTACGAAAATCCATGAGCTGATTGACGAGCTGCAACAAGCGCTGGGCGTTGCGGCGCACCAGGCTCAGGTCGTGGCGCTGCGTGGGCGTGAGGTCGTCGGCCGGGCTGGTGAGCAGGTCCTCAACCGGCCCCAGAATGAGGGTGAGCGGCGTGCGTAGCTCGTGCGAGAAGTTGGTGAAAAAGCGCAGCTTAGCCTCGGAGGTGCGGCGTACTTCCTCGGCGGCGGCTCGGGCCTGCTCGGCCAGGTCCTCAATCTGATTGCGTTGCTGGCTGATTTCGGCATTCTGTCCTTCCAGCACCCGCCGGATGCGCTGGTTGAGGCGCGACGACCGCCAGGCCAGGGCCCCCAGCAGCACGGCCCCGAGCAGGCTGGCCAGCAGCAGGTACACCAGCATCTTCTGGTTGTCGTAGCGCTGCTGCTGCTGCTGCCAGCGCTGCTGCTGCCGAAAAATATCGCGCTGCTGGGCTAGCAGCCGCTCGGTCTGGCCACGCACGGCCTGTACGTTGGCCGAATCTACTATCATCGTAACCAAGATATTGTCCTTGATATACGGCTCGTGGTTGAGAATACGTAGTGCCGTGCGAATAGCTTCCTCACCGCCTGGCGAGTAGAGCAGGGTAGCCTGCAAGGTGCCATTGGCCACTAACTCCAGGCCATTGCCCGGCCCCGGCAGGCCATCGACCCCGATAATGCGCACCCGCTGGCCTAGCCGCAGTTGCTGCACCACTTGGTGGGCCGCCCGAGCCATGGGGTCGTTGTGGGCGAAAATGAGATTCACGCCAGGATGAGCCCGCAGCAGCGCGGGCAGCTGCTCCAGCACCAGGTCGGGCTGCCAGGCGGCCGCGAGCTGCGCTACCAGGCGCATATTGGGGTAGGCGGCCAAGGCCTGCCCAAAGCCTACGTGGCGGTCGCTGGCCGGCGAGGAGCCCGGCCGGCCCAGTATTTCGAGCACCTGGCCGCGCCCGTGCAGCAGCTGGGCAGCGTAGCGGCCGGCCGTGCGGCCTACTTCCAGACTGTTGCCGCCCACGTAGGCCGTGTAGTGGGGGGAGGTGGTGCGCCGGTCGAGGATAATAACCGGAATGCCCTTGGTATAGGCCGTATCGACAAGGTCGGCGAGGGGCGTAGCCTGGTTGGGCGAGATAATTAATAAATCAACCCGCTGCCGGATAAATTCTTGAATGTGGCGCCGCTGCAAATCGGTGTCGTTGCGGGCGTCCAGCATCTGAAACTGCACGTTGGGATGGAAGCTCAGCTCCTTTTCCATCCCCGCCAGCATGGCTTGGCGCCAGGCGTCGCCATTGGTGCACTGCGCAAAGCCAATGCGGTAGACCGGCGCGCGTGCAGCGGGGGCGCAGCTGGCCAGCCCCGCCAGCAGAAGCAGCGCCAGCAGCCGGCAACCCAACTGAGGTAGCAAATGAATTTTCAACGGGTGGGAAAAAGAGAGTAACGGCTACCTGCGCAGCGGGGGTCGCCGGCCGGTAGTAACTAACTGCCAACTAACCAAGCCGGTTCAAGTGCAGGTTTCTAATGGCGAAGTAAGGTAGAGAAAAAAATATAAACAGGTGCTACCGCAGAAATGCCGCCCGGTCCTTTGCCGGCTCACCCAGGCTGGGTAATTGATGGCTTGCGGCTGATATTATGGGGGAAGACCGTACTTTGAGGCGATTTTTCTGGCGCGGCGCCCGTGGGTGCCAGTTGCCCGCCCCGCGTCGTTGCTCCTTTCCTTACCTACTATGTTCCCACCCATCTTGTGCCGACTGGCGGTGTGCCTGTGCGCCCTAAGCACTGCGCTGCTCGCTAGCCGGCCGCTGGCGGCCCAGCCGGCCCCGCCCGACCCCTGGCGCATCAGCGCCGATAAAATTGACCCTAGCCACTACTACGGCGTAACGGTGGCCAACGGCATGCTGGGCATTGTGTCGTCGCCGGTACCGTTTCAGGTCAAAAACGTGGTGCTGGCCGGCGCCTACGACCAGTACGGCCGGGGCCGGGTCAGCAACTTTCTCAACAGCTTCAACCTGCTGAATATGTACCTGGAGGTAGACGGCCACCGCCTGGGTGCCCAGGATGCCAGCAAATTTCACCAGGAGCTGGATATGAAGGGGGCTAGCCTTACCACCAGCTTCGACTACGGCGATAAGGCCACCATCAGCTACACCTACTATGCCCTGCGCCACCTGCCCTTCACGGTGCTCATGGAGGTGCGCATCGCGGCCAGGAAAGACCTCGCGCTCACCGCCGCCAGCGTTATGGAAACGCCCGATGCCCTGCGCGATGCGCAGAACTACTACAACGAAATCGACCGGCCGCACGCCACGCTCAGCCTGCTCACTTCGTCGGCCAAGAGCCCGACGGGCAAGCTCACGCTGTGCGCCAGCAACAGCTTTTTGTTTGAAGAGCCGCACGGGCAGGAGCCGCGCATTATTCATGAGATGTGGGACAACAACATGCACCTCATGAAATTCAGCAAGGTGCTGAAAGCCGGCCAAACCTACGCTTACGCCGTGGCCGGCTCCAGCATCACCTCGGCCCACCACCCCGACCCGCTCAACGAGGCCGAGCGCCTCACCATTTTTGCGCGCCTCGAAGGCCGTCAGCGGCTGTTGGAGTTTCACCAGAAAGCCTGGCAGGACTTGTGGGCCAGCGACATCCAGCTTGCCGGCGATGCCCAGGCCCAGCAGGATGTGCACAGCATGCTGTACCACCTCTACAGCTTTTCGCGGGCGGGCACCGACTACTCGCCCTCGCCGATGGGCCTGTCGGGGCTAGGCTATAACGGCCACGTGTTCTGGGACAGCGACTTGTGGATGTACCCGGCGCTGCTGGTGCTGCACCCCGAAATCGCAAAATCCTTAGTTGAGTACCGCTTCAACCGCCTTGAGTTAGCGAAGCGCAATGCTTTCGAGCACGGCTACAAAGGCGCCATGTACCCCTGGGAAAGCGCCGATACCGGCGTGGAGGAAACGCCCGTTTGGGCGCTGAGCGGGCCGTTTGAGCACCATATTTCGGCCTGCGTGGGGCTGGCTGCTTGGCAGTACTACTGCGTGACGCAGGACCGGGACTGGCTGCGCGAGAAGGGCTGGCCCATCTTGCAGGCCACCGCCGATTTCTGGGCGAGCCGCGTCGAGCGCAACGGCCCCGGCCGCTACGATATCAAGAACGTGGTGGCCTCCGACGAGTGGGCCGAAAACGTGGATAACGATGCCTTTACCAACGCCGCCGCCCAGGCTAATTTGCGCGCCGCCGCCGCCGCCGCTAAGCTGCTGGGCCGCCCTGCCAATGCCGACTGGGCGCTGGTAGCCCAGAATATTCCCATTCTTAAAATGCCCGACGGCGTGACTAAGGAGCACGCCACCTACCACGGCGAGGGCATCAAGCAGGGCGATGTGAACCTGCTGGCCTTCCCGCTCGGCACCATCACCGACCCTGGCCAGATTAAGAAAGACCTGGCCTACTACGAAACCCGCGTGCCCAACGAGGGCACTCCAGCCATGACCCAGGCCATTTTTGCCCTGCTATATGCCCGCCTCGGCGACGGTGCCAAGGCCCAGCACTTCTTCCAGGATGCCTACACGCCCAATCTGCTGCCGCCCTTCCGCGTCATCGCCGAAACCAAGGGCGGTACCAACCCTTACTTCGCCACCGGCGCGGGCGGCGTGCTGCAAGCCGTGCTCATGGGCTTCGGCGGGCTGGAAATCACCCCGCTAGGCATCGCGCAGCGCAAAACGACCCTGCCCAGCGGCTGGCAGTCGGTGAAAATTACCGGCGTGGGACCGGGACGCAAAACGTACTCGGTGAGCCGCTAGGGTATGTAACTAAGTAAGTAGTAGTTAAATAAAAAACGCCCGCCATGCTTTGGCAGACTCAGCATGACGGGCGCTTTTTCTGAGTTTTTGCCGCTAGTTCGTATTCAAAATTGAAAATAGCTCGTCGAGCTTCGGCGTCAGAATAATATCGGTGCGGCGGTTCAGCGCTTTGTCCTGGGGCGTGTCATTGGCGGCTACGGGCAGGTACTGGCCCCGGCCTGAAGGAGTTATTTGGGTAGGGTCGATACCCGAGGCAGTGAGCAGGCGCGTGATTTCGGTGGCGCGCAGCACGCTCAAATCCCAGTTGTCCTTGGCGCCGTTTACCACGCCCTTGATGGGCACGTTGTCGGTGTGGCCTTCCACCAGGATATTCACATCTTTGTTGCCCGTCAGGGCGTTAGCCAGCTTGATAAGCGCGTCCTGGCCGGCTGGGTCTACCTTGGTTGAGCCCGATTTGAACAGCAGTTGCTCGGAGAGCGACACGTAGACCTTGCCGTTTTTGACGTTCACCTGCAAGTCCTGCGAGTTGAAGCCCAGCAGGGCGTCGGCCACTTTTTTGCGCAGGGCGTTGGTGGCGGCATCCTTCTCATCCAGAATGCGCTGCAGCTCGGCCACGCGGGCATTTTTACCGGCCAGGTCCTGCTCGGTAGTACCCAGCGTCTGGTTGAGCTGACTCACGCGGTTGGTTTTGGCCAGTAGGTCGGCACTGAGGGTCGCTTCGTTCTGGTTTTTAGCCTGTTGCAGGGCCATCTTCTCGGCTTGCAGCTGGTCACGCGATTTAGTGAGGTCGGCATTTTGCTGCTGTAAGGCGGCGATTTCTTTTTTATTACAGCCCGGCAGCGCCAGCAGCGTCAGGGCCAGCAGCAGGGTAGGCGGGGCGAAGTTTTTCGAGGCAAAAGACATGGCTAACGCACGTAAAGTGGTAGAAACGACCCGGCGCGGGCCGATACACTCCGGCTAAACGGCCGCCCGAAAGCCCAGGTTGTCTGCCCACCTGGGCCGGAGCGCGGCGCCGGGGTACTTTTGCGCGCTGCCCTTCCCTTTTATGCGCCTACTACTACTGCTACTTTGCCTGCTGAGGCTGCTGGTTGCGCCAAGCCCTGGCCAGGCCCAGGCACCGGCCCGCTACTGGGTCAGCTTCCGCGACAAGGCGGGCGGGCGGTTCGACCCGGCGCGCTATTTTAGCCCGGCCGCGCGGGCGCGCCGCCAGCGCCAGGGCCTGCCCGCCGCCGACTTCACCGACCGCCCCGTGCGGGCCGACTACGTGGCCGCCGTGCGAGCGCGGGTCGATACACTCACGCTGGTTAGCCGCTGGTTTAATGCCGTGGCCTGCCGCGCCACACTGGCCCAGGCCGCCGCCTTGCGCCAGCTGCCCGGCGTGGCCAGCGTGGTGGCCTGGCCACTGGCCAGCCGGTTGCGGCCGGCTAGCTACTATGCATCCGAAAGACAAGTGGCTAGCCCAAGCCAAATCGCCGTGGCCCGACCCGCCGTATCGCCGGCCGACTACCTGCTGGCCCGCCAGCAAACGGCCGCCCTGGGCCGCGCCGACCTGAGCCGGGCCGGCCTGCTGGGGCAGGGGATACGCATTGCGGTATTCGACGTAGGCTTTCGGGGGGCCGACTGGCACCCGGCTTTCCGGGCGCTGCGGCGCGAAAAGCGCATCGCGGCCACCTATGATTTTCTGAAAAATCAGCCGGGCGTATTTCGGGGTGGCTCGCACGGCACCGAGGTGCTGGGCTGCCTGGCTGGCCGCCTGCCCGGCCCCGATAGCCTGCACCAAGGCCCGGCGCTGGGGCTGGCCCCGGCCGCCACCTACCTGCTGGCCCGCACCGAGGGGCTAGCCAGCGAGCGCTACCGCGAGGAGGAAGCCTGGCTGCGCGCCGTCGAATGGGCCGACCAGCAGGGCGCCGATATCATTAGCTCGTCGCTGGCCTATACCGAGCAGCGCTACTTTCCGGAGCAGATGGATGGCCGGCACTCGCTGGTGGGGCGGGCGGCTACGCTGGCCGCCCGCAAGGGTATGCTGGTGGTGAGCGCCGCCGGCAACGACGGCGACGACGACTGGGTGCGCATCGGCACGCCCGCCGATGCCGACTCGGTGCTGGCCGTGGGCGGCCTCGACCCGGCCACGGGATTGCACCTGGCCTTCAGCTCGGTAGGGCCGAGCGCCGACCGCCGGCTGAAGCCCGACGTGTCGGCCTTCGGCATCGTGCTCACGGCCAATGTCTCGGGCGGGTTTGAGCGGGTGGAGGGCACGTCGTTTTCGGCGCCGCTGGTGGCGGGGCTGGCGGCCTGCGCCCAACAGGCCGGCGGCAAGCTCACGGCGATGGAGTTGTTTCGGCAGGTGCGTGAGGCCGGCGAGCTGTATCCGTATTATGACTACGCCCACGGCTACGGCCGGCCCGAGGCTAGCCGCCTGCTGGCCCGGCGGCTAGGCCCGCTACCGGCCCCGGAGCCCACGTTCGACTTTGTGGTGCACGACTCGCTGGTGGCCGTGGTGCTGCGGCCCGCCGCCACCGTGCCCGCCGCCCGCCCGCTGCCCCTGGTGGCCGAAGCCGACGAGCTGGCCGCCGGTGCTACCGACTGGCTCACGCCGCCCACTCCCGAGCGCCCGCCCGGCACGCCCACGCTCCCCGCCCCCAGCGTGCGGCCCGTGGGTAAGGAGCACGACACGCCGCCCGGCCCGCCGCCTGCCCTGCCGCCGTACCCGGCCTACCCGGCCCGCCTCTACTGGCACCTGGCCGATGCGCGCGGCGTGCTGCACCGCTACGAGGTGCGCGCCACCACCCAGCGGCTGGTGGTGCAGGTGCCGCGCCGGCTAACCCGCAATGGCAACGTGCTGCGCGTTTATTATCAAGGCTATACGGGTCAATATGCGGAATAGCTCTGGGCTTAGGTCAAAAAATAAACGAGAAGAATTACGAGCAATTTCTTTGGTAGCTGCCACCCGGGCGGCGTTTGGTAGCTCTTCTCTTTCGACTTCTAATGCCAGTAATTCGCCCATGCGCGGCCCCACGACTAAGCGCCTTCCCGTAGTGTTGCTGCTCCTAGCCCTGCTGCTGGCTGGCCCGGCCGCCCGCGCCCAGCAGGTGCTGCTGCAAACCGACGTGGCCAGCGATACCATTCCGAGCCGCACGGGACCCAACCGGCGCTACTTTGGGCACTTCTACCTGGGCTATGCGCTGGCCGCCGGCCCGAGCGCGCTCGGGGTGCGGTACGGGTTTCCATCGTCCGAATTGCAGCTGGGCGGCCGGCTCAAGCGGCGGCTCGGCCCCTTCTTTGCCCTTAATACCGACCTGCGCTATGCTTACCTGCGCTACGGCCTCGACCCCGACGCTGCCCGGCCCGGCCCCTTCGGCCGGGGCTTCGACAGCCAGTACTTCAGCTACCACCAGCTGCAAGGCGAGGCTAGCCTGCGCCTGAGCCCCTACCGGCGCCGGGGCAACACCGTGGGCCGCTACCTCGACCTGCTGGCCTACGGCGGCTGGGCTTTTGCCACTACCTACGCCACGGCTGGCCCCGGCCCCAGCGGCGGGCGGCTCGAAGTGGTGGCGCATCAGCCCGACTACCTGGCCCGCTGGCAGGGTGGGGTGGGCCTGCGCCTGGGCAGCAACTCGCTGGCCCTGGTGGGGCGCTACCGCCTCAGCGATGCCCTGCGCGGCCCGGACCTGCCCGAGCCGCCGCGCTGGCAGCTGGGTCTGGAGATAGGCTGGTTCTGAACCCCTAGCCGCCACGCCTGCGTACACGGCGATTAGCTTAGCGCTGCCTTCTTTTTTGCCTGCCTGAACTCTTCTGCCTTATGACTACCTCTATCTGCAAGCTCGGCGCTATAGCCGCTATTCTGCTCACGGTCAGCTCTTGCGTAAGCACCGAGCGCGAAACGGCGACTTCCACCAAAAACCCGCACGCCGAGTTCACGCCTCCCAACGGCCGGGGCCAGCGCGTGGGCGGCGCCACGGTGCTCAATACTGTGCGCACCACGCACACTTTTTCGGACCCGCAAGCGCCCGATAACTTCATTTTGCAGATGCGCGGCCCGCGCGTGCTCAGCAGCCGCGTCCATTTATTCGTGGTGAATAGCAAGGGCGACACCCTGCGCCACGAGGTGCTGCCCGCCACCGCCCTGCTCGACGACCGCACCCTGCGCAACAACCAGTCGGCCACGGTGCGCGACAAGGAAATCAGCATCCTGCGCGGCATGAATAACTTTTTCAACCCTAGCCACTTCGTGCAGCCCGCCGTGCCCACCAGCGCCACCCAGCCCGCCGAGCTCGACGCCCAGGCCTGGACCAGCCTGCGCGACGACCCCCGCGCCGTGGGCTTCGACTACCCCAGCGGCAGCGGCGAAACCCGGCTAGCCTATTCGCATCAGCTAAATAAGGTGTTGGTTATTAATCAATAATAAATTGGTAGTTAAAAGAAGAGTAGGGGGTAATTTAAGGGATAGTAATGCATTAATGAAGTATTTGCTACTGCTGATTCCGCTCGTCACTCATGCGCAGCTTTATGGCCGGGCGGGAGGCAGCTTGGCTGGCTTTGCAACTTCCGTCAGCAATGGTTACCACACCAGCACCGACGATAAGCTTAGCTATCATGCGGGTCTGGGCTATCAGCAGTCCCTTACCCGCAGGCTAGCGCTGGTGCCGGAAATACAGTACGCTGACGAGCGCATGACCATCAGGCGGTCATCGGATTACGATGCCAGTTTCGGAGCACTGTATTCTTCCCGCTTTAGCTACCTAAACATACCCGTGTTGCTACGCCTAACGTGGGGCCGGCTTTACGCGGAGGCCGGCCCGCAGGCCAGCCTGCTCGTGGGCGGGCACGAAATGGGTACTGTACACGTGAATCAAACTATTATTTACCCCAGCCACGACGTAACGGACCCGCGCATCGGCTACCGACGTTTCGACGCCGGCGCGAGCGTGGGGGTGGGTGCATGGTTTTCGGCTAGGCTGGGCGTGAATGCTCGTCTCTACCAGGGATTACTCTCCCTCACCCACGATGCGGGGGCCAACACCGCGCACCTGTACCGCCAGTCGTTTCAAGCCTCGCTCACGTATCAACTCGCTACCACCCCTGGTAGCAACCTATATCGGTAGGGATTGGGGAGTGATTGCCTACGCTTCGTCAGTGCTAAGATGGCCGGGCCCCGCGTTTGGTACCTATCAGAAAGCCTGTGCAACCGCGCGCTACTCTCCAGGAAATGGAGGTAGAGCTAGCACTCAAATCTTCGCCCAGCCCTGCTGGCCAGCCGCGTTGCGTAGCAGCGCATAGCCATTACTCTGCCCCAGCACAGTAGCGGCCGTTTGCGAAGGCCAGGCTGCTAGCGCCGGGGCGCTGGCCAGGGGCGCCGTCTGAATCTCGTGGGCCACCGCCAGCACCAGGCGGCGCAATGGCTGCGCCGGGGCTACCGTGCGGGCAGCCACGTAGCGGTGCTGGCCATTGGGCAGCGCCACGCGCAGGTAGTCGGCCCGCTGGCCGAGCACGAGTAAGGGGAGTGTAGCGGGCAAATGGTAGCTGGCCTGCCCCGGGCGCGGGCGTACCCATTCGCCCCGGCGGTCGGGGCTAGCCAGCGCAGTCGGCACTGGGTCGGCGCGGTGCAAAAACGGCCACGGGTCCACGGCCCCGCCCACGCGGTAGATGCCGAAGTGTAGATGCGGCGCGGTAGTGCGGGCGTTGCCGGTATTGCCGACCAGGCCCAGCGTGTCGCCGGCCCGCACGTGCTGGCCGGGCTGCACCAGCTGCTTATCCAGGTGCGCGTAGTAGAGATGCTGGCCCTGCGGGTCGGCTAACCACACCACGCGGCCGCCCAGGGTGGTTTCGCCGGTGCGGGTGACGTAGCCGTCGGTAGCCGCCACGGCGGGAGTGCCGCGCGGCGCAAAGATGTCGACGCCTTCGTGGCAGCGGGCGCCACCGTCGCGCGCATTGCCCCAGAAGCTGCCGATAGCCTGGTCGGTGCGGCCCTTCACCGGAAACAGCCCGAGCCCCGGCCCGCGCCACAGGCGCAACGTGTAGCGCCCGGCCGCCAGCAACTCCGGCTGCACGCGCAGCAGGTGCTGGCCATCGTCGGCCACCTGGTAGCTGTAGTCGTAGGTGCCGGCGGCCGTGGTGTCGGCGGCCGTCCACTTCACTAACTGGGGTTGCTGGCCGGGGGCTAGCCCGAAGGCATCAACAAACACGCGCGGGGCCAGTGTGGGGCCGGGCGCCAGCGTAAGGCGCACGTGCACCAGCTCGCCGGCCCGCACGGCGTAGCGGTAGCTGGCCGCCATAGGCTGCTCGGGGCGGAAATAACCGGTTTCGAGCATGGGCAACGTCACTACCAGCGAGTCGCGCAGGGCCTGCGCCGCCGCCCGGTGCCACTGCCGGCCCAGGGCCGCTTCTTGTAAGCCGGCGCGGTCGAGGGCGCGGGCATAGTCCTCATGCGGGGTGGTTTTCTGGAAAAGCGCGGCTAGGGTCTGGGGCTTGCTGCAAGAAGCCAGCAGGGCTAGCAGTACCACCAGGAAGCCCCCGGCCCGCCGCCTGCCAGCGGGTGGAAAGAACGAAAAAAGCATAGTGGGCAAACGCCCGCGCCACCAGGCAAGTTCGCCCAAAATGGCTCGTTATGGCGAGCGCAGCGAAGCAATTGCACCTAAAGACTTGTGCTCGGCCGGCATGCAATGACGGGTAGTTTCTACCTTCGCCCCGCTATGCCCACCCACCCCGTCGTCCTTACCGAATGCCCGCGCGATGCCATGCAGGGCCTGCATGAGTTCATCCCTACTGCCGCCAAAACCGCCTACCTCCAGCAGCTGCTAGCCGTGGGCTTCGACGTGCTCGACTTCGGCTCGTTTGTGTCGCCCAAAGCCATTCCGCAGCTGCGCGATACCGCTGCGGTGCTCGCCGGCCTCGACCTCGACCGCACGCAAACCAAGCTGCTGGCCATCGTGGCCAACCTGCGCGGGGCCGAGCAGGCCGCCAGCCACCCCGAAATCCACTACCTGGGCTTCCCGCTCTCCGTCAGCGAAACCTTTCAGCGCCGCAACACCAACCAGACCATCGCCGAGGCCCTGGCCGACGTGGCCGCCATGCACGCGCTCTGCGAGCGCCGGGGTAAAACGCTGATTGTGTACCTGTCAATGGGCTTCGGCAACCCTTACGGCGACCCGTACAGCCCGGCCGTGGTGGCCGATTTTACGCAGCGGCTAGCCGCGCTGGGCGTGCGCATCGTGGCCCTGTCCGACACCATCGGCGTGAGCACGCCCGCGCTCATTACGCCGTTGTTTGAGGAGCTGATTCCGGCCTTCCCGCACATCGAGTTTGGCGCGCACCTGCACACCACGCCCGCCACCTGGCGCGAAAAAGTAGCCGCCGCCTACCAGGCCGGCTGCCGCCGCTTCGATGGCGCCCTCGGCGGCATCGGCGGCTGCCCCATGGCGGCCGATGTGCTCACGGGCAACATGGCGACCGAGAACCTAGTGGCGTTTCTGGAAGGGGTGGGGGAGGATGTGGGGCTGGATAAGGAGGCGTTTAAGCGAGCGCAGGCGCAGGCTAGCGGAGTGTTTCAACTGGCGCATTAAAATCGTCTGCCATGCTGACGAAGGAAGTATCTTACCAGGATGAGACGGGTCCCGTTGACCTGACAAGATGCTTCCTTCGTCAGCATGACAGACGATTTTCAACCTCATTAGTAACGATAATACCCAGTGGCTAGCCCTCCCCAAGTCGATATTTTCATTCCCTGCTTCGTCGACCAACTCTACCCGCATACCGCCCTCAACACGGTGAAAGTGCTGGAGAAAGCCGGCTGCCAGGTGCACTACAACCCGGCCCAAACCTGCTGCGGCCAGCCCGCCTATAATGCGGGCTACAAAGAAGAAAGCCGCGACATTGCCGAAAAATTTCTGCGTGACTTTAGCGAACCTGCCACTACTGACTTAGACGCGCCGCGCTACGTCGTAAGCCCTTCCGCTTCGTGTGTGGGCATGGTGCGCAACGCCTATTCGCACCTCTTCGCCGGCACGCCCGAGGCGGCGCGCTGCCAGGGCGTACAACGCCGCACCTACGAACTTACTGAGTTTTTAACCGATGTGCTGAATGTCAGTACCATTCCCGGCGCGCGGCTAGCCGGCACCTATACCTACCACGACTCCTGCTCGGCGCTGCGCGAGTGCGGTATTCGGGAGGCGCCGCGCCGGCTGCTCGACGCCGTGGCTGGCCTTAGCCGCGTCGAGATGGCCGAAACCACCACCTGCTGCGGCTTCGGCGGCACCTTCGCCGTGAAGTTTGAGGCTATTTCGGTGGCGATGGCCCAGCAAAAAGTCGAGCACGCCCTAGCCACCGGCGCCGACTACATCGTGAGCACCGACGTGAGCTGCCTCATGCACCTGGAGGCGTACATCCGCCGTGAGAAGCTGGCTATCAAGACCATGCACATTGCCGACGTGCTGGCCAGCGGCTGGTAGCGTTACGAGGCCAAGCTGCCCGCCTCGGCCGTGCGATACATCACGTCCGAGCGCAGCACGTATTTCACGCCCTGCGTCACCTCGCTGCCCTCGTGGTAGAGGCTGTGCAGGAACAGCAGCGCCATGCCCTGCCGGGGCCGAATGCGCACGCCCCGAAACGTGGTGTCGCCGCCCTGAAAATTATCGTTCAGGTATACCATAAAGGTAAAGTAACTTGCTTCTTGGGCGTTGCGAGCATAGCTCTCATCAATATGGCCCTTGAACTTGTGGCCGCGCTGGTAGCGGTAGAAGCGAAACAACTCATTGAGGCCAATGCCGTGCTATTACCAAGCTGCATGAGCACAAACGGCTGGATTTTCGCCCACAATTCCTGGGCTAGCTCCTCGCTGTTGTAAAAGGCCCGGCTGTTGTTGCGCACATCGGTTTTTACCTTGCTGCCGCCCGCCGTGTTCACCTTGGCTAGCTCATAACCGATTTCCTCGCTACGCACGATATACTGCAAGCACTCGGCGCGCGTGAAGAAATCTTCGACCGTGAAAATGTTGTCGGCTACTTTAGTAAGGTGCATAGGCGAATATAGCTTAGAGTAGCATCTTAATCCGCGCCGTTAGCCCCTCGCTGGCGGGCACCAGGGGCAGGCGCACGGCGGGCTCGCACACGCCCTGCAGGGCTAGCGCGGCCTTCACGCCCACGGGGTTGCCTTCTTCGTACATCAGCGGGTTCAGGCCCACAAAATAATAAAGCAGCTCGCTGGCGCGGGCAAAGTCGCCGGCCAGCGCGGCGCGGGTCATGTCGCTGAATTTCTGCGGAAACGCATTGCCCAGCACCGAGATAATGCCCTGGCCGCCGCAGGCGATGAGCGGTAGCGTGAGCATATCATCACCACTCAAAAACAGGAAGTCGGCCGGCTTCTTAGCCAGGATGGCGAGGCACTGCTCCACGTTGCCGCTAGCCTCCTTGATGCCGATGATGTTAGCGTGCTGGGCTAGCTTGAGGGTAGTATCGGCCGAGATATTGGAGCCGGTGCGGCCGGGCACGTTGTAGAGAATGAGCGGCAGGGGCGAAGCCTCGGCCAAGCGCTGATAATGAGTCACTATGCCGGCCTGGCTGGGTTTATTATACGCCGGGCTGGCCGACAAAATAGCCGTGATGCCGGTGGGGTCGAAGCTGCGCAACTGCTGCTCGACGGTGGCCGTGTCGTTGCCGCCGATGCCGTACACGAGCGGCACGCGGCCGGCCACGTGCCGGCGGGCAATATCCAGAAGCTCAGCTTTCTCCGAAGCCGTAACGGTAGGCGACTCGCCCGTGGTGCCGTTGATGACCAAGTATTCGACGCCACCTGCAATGTTGAAGTCGAGCAGGCGCTCCCAGGCCGCCATATCGATGGCGCCGGTGGGAGTAAAGGGGGTCACCAGGGCCACGCCGGTGCCGTGTAGTTTGTTCATCCGCTGTCGGGGTTGTTGCTTTGTGCAAAAGTACACTCATCGTCCGCCGTTGCGCCTAGCCGGCTTTTTAATTGCTTCCTTGAAAAACCTGTTTCCGGTAGCCGCCGTGGTGGCTGCCACGCTGAGCCTAGCCGCCTGCGACTCCAAAACCGCCACCACCGGCGAGGCCCGTACCACTCCCGACGCCGAGGCCACGGGCAAAACCGATTCGGCTAAAATCGACGAGACTGCGCCCACCTCGGGCACCGCCGCCGTGGCCGCCGAAGAAGCTAACGCCAAGCCCGGCCCCGACCCTAGCACCATCCCGGCCGCCAAGGCCAGCGATGCGGCGGCCATCTACGCCCGGCCCCAGATTCCGATTCTGTGCTACCACCAGATTCGCGACTGGACGGCCCGCGACTCGAAAGGCGCCAAGGATTACATCATTCCCATCGCGCAGTTCAAGGCCCAGATTAAGATGCTGGCCGACAGTGGCTACCACACCATTCAGCCCGACCAGCTCTACGCCTACCTCACCACCGGCGCCAAGCTGCCCAGCAAGCCGGTGATGCTTACCTTCGACGACACCGACCTCGACCAGTTCACCATTGCTCGGCCCACGCTGGCCCAATACGGTTATAAGGGCGTGTATTTCGTGATGACCGTGAGCCTCGGCCGCCCACACTACATGACCAAGGCCATGGTGAAGCAGCTTTCCGACGAGGGCAACCAAATTGGCTCGCACACCTGGGACCACCACAACGTGAAAAAGTACCAGGGTAAGGATTGGGAAACCCAAATCGACAAGCCTACCAAGACGCTGGAAGACATTACGGGCAAGAAAATCAAGTACTTCGCCTATCCCTTCGGCCTCTGGAACACCCAGGCCTTCCCCGAGCTGAAAAAGCGCGGCTTCGTGGCCGCCTTCAGCCTGGCCGAAAAGCGCGACCAGCAAGACCCGCTCTTCACCATCCGGCGCATCATCGCCAGCGGCTACTGGAGCCCCCGCACGCTGCACAATAATATGGTACAGAGCTTTTAAGCGCCGTTCAAGTAGCTGATAGAAGAAAAACTAAACAGAACGTCCTGCTGAGCTTGTCGAAGCAGGACGTTCTGTTTTAGCTCATTAATTCCGGTTACACCAGTACTTTCAGCTTCTCGCCCTTGCCCTTGAGCGACGACTGCCGGATAATCAACTCGCTCGTAACTACGCAGGTGCGCGGCTGAAAATCTTCTTTCTGCGCCATTTGCTCCAGGAAGAGGCTGGCCGCCTGCTGGCCGATGCGGAAGGGGTGCAAGTCGACAGTAGTGAGGCCGGGCTCGATGAGGCTAGCCAGAAACTCGTCGCCGAAGCCCACGATGGCCATGTCTTCGGGCACGCGCACGCCGCGCTCGCGCAGGGCCAGCAGCAGGTCGAAAGCGTTGGTGTAGTTGATGGCAAAAATGGCGTCGGGCGGCTCGGGTAGGGCTAGCCAGGTATCGAGGGCCGCCACGGCCGACACGGGCCGGAAGTCAATGTGCGCGCACAGCTCCTCGGTGGTGGGCAGGCCGTGCTTGCGCAGGGCGCTGAGGTAGCCCGCCTGCCGCTGCCGGCTGATGAGCAGCGACGCCGGCCCCGCCAGAATGGCAATGCGCCGGCAGCCCTGCTCAATAAGGTGCTCGGTGATGGTGAACGCCCCTAACCGGTCGTCGAGAATAACCTTGGCGCTGTTCACCTCATTGCACACCCGGTCGAAGTGAATAACTGGAATGCCGCGCCGCGCGGGGTCTTTCACGTGGTCGAAGTTCTCGGTTTCGCGCGAGTGGCAGATGAGCAGGCCATCTACCCGGCTGGCTATCAGGGCCTGCACATTGCTCACCTCCGCCTCATACGACTCCTTCGACTGGCAAATCATCACCCGGTAGCCCGCCTTGGTAGCCACCTGCTGAATGCCGCTGACGGCGGTGGCAAAAAACGGCCGCTCCAGGTCAGGGATGAGCACGCCGATAGTATTGGTAGCTTGGCTCTTAAGGCTCTGGGCCAATAAGTTGGGCTGGTAGTCGAGCTGCTGGGCGGCTTCCAGAATGGCCTGGCGCGTGAGCGGGCTGATGTCGGAATGGCCATTGAGGGCGCGCGATACCGTGGAGGGCGCCACGCCTACCTGCCGGGCCACGTCGGCAATGGTGGCCTGGTGGCGCTTGCGGCTAGGGGTGCCGGCCGGCTTTTCGGCCGTAAAATGGTAGTCGCAGGCCTTGCAGAAGAAGCGTTGCCGCCCCCGCACGAAGCCCGCTTTCATCACGTCGTCGGCGAGGCTGCACTTAACACATTTAACCATAGAGCAAGGGTGGGAAAAAAGGTGGATAATGCGAAGGTCGGACGGAAGCTACGAAATAGGTGGCGGAATGTAGCAGTAAAAAAAATATTTTGCAAAGTTTACCTATCGGCAACGTTTGCGAAAACGTTGCCGATAGTTTTTTTGCTGATTTTCCTTGAATTTGAGCTTTTTAGGTTATGCTGAGTGGTAACACTGACTTTACATTTGAATCAGATTCCACCCCAGACCAGTGCTGATTTTGCTGCGTAAGCCACCTATCGCAACGTATTCAGTAGGTTTGAAAATTGCACTTTTTTGTTAGAGCACCATGCTGCACACTATGCGCTGGTTTGGGCCCAACGACCCAGTTTCGTTGTTCGATATTCGCCAGGCCGGCTGCGCCGGGGTCGTGTCGGCCCTGCACCAACTGCCCGTGGGCGCGGTGTGGCCGGTAGCTGAAATCCAGGCCCGGCAGCAGCTTATCGAAGCCGGTAATCAGACCCATTTACCCCTGCATTGGGCTGTGGTTGAGAGCTTGCCCGTGCACGAGGACATCAAAAAGGGGAGGGCTAGCCGTGCCGAATACATCGCCAATTACCAGCAATCGCTGCGCAACCTGGCGGCCTGCGGCATCCGCACGGTGTGCTACAATTTCATGCCCGTGCTCGACTGGTCGCGTACCGATTTGAGCTACGAAATGCCCGATGGCTCGCGGGCGCTGCGTTTCGTCTGGCAGGATTTTGCCGTGTTTGACTTGTGCATTCTCAAGCGCCCCGGCGCCGAGGCCGACTACGAGCCCGCCGTGGCCGAGGCTGCCCGCCGGCAGTTTGCCAGCATGAGCCCCGAAGCCGTAGCCCAGCTTACCAATACGACCCTGCTCGGCCTGCCCGGCTCGGAAGAGGCGTTTGAGTTAAGCACCTTTCAGGATTATCTGAATGAATATAAGGCGATTGATGCCGCTGCCCTCACGGCCAACCTGCACTACTTCATTCAGCAGGTGGCGCCGGTGGCGGAGGAAGTAGGTATTGGCCTCTGCATTCACCCCGACGACCCGCCTTTCCCGCTGCTGGGCCTGCCGCGCGTAGTGAGCACCGAGGCCGACCTGGCGGGCCTGCTGGCCGCCTGCAACGTGCGCGCCAACGGCCTGACCTTCTGCACCGGCTCGCTCGGGGTGCGGCCCGATAATGACCTGGCCGGCATGGTCGAGCGCTTTGGCTCACGCATCCACTTCGTGCACCTGCGCACCACCAAGCGCGAGGAAAATCCGCGCAACTTCCACGAGGCCGACCACCTGGCCGGCGACGTGGATATGTATGCCGTGGTGCGGGCGCTGGTAGAGGAAGAGCTGCGCCGCGAAGCCGCCGGCGAAGAGAAAGCGGCCCTGCCCATGCGCCCCGACCACGGCCACCAGATGCTCGACGACCTGAATACGAACAAGCGCACCTACCCCGGCTACTCGGCCATCGGCCGCCTGCGTGGCCTGGCCGAGCTGCGCGGCCTCGAATACGGCCTGCGCCGCACCCTGACCCAGGCCGAAGTACCGGCCACTGCCGCCTACGCGGCCCGCTAAAACTACTCGCTTTCCGCTCCATTTTTCCCACCCATCCGCCATGTTGCTGCGCAACGTGTTTCTGCTTCTGCTGTGCCTGATGGCCGCCGTCCCCAGCCGGGCCGACGACGGCTACCGGCTGTGGCTGAAGTACGACCGTATCGGCAACGCGATTGAGCGCCAGCAGTATGCGCGGGCGGCGCAGTTTGTGGCTAGCCCCGGCAGCACCCCGGTGCTGCGCGCCGCCAGCGCCGAGCTGACGCGTGGGCTAGGGGGGCTGCTGGGCCAGGCCGTGCCGACGGTTGCCAGCGCCGGCAGCCGGACGGGCGGTATTGTGCTGCGCGTGGATGCCGCGGCTAGCCAGACGGTGAAGGCGGAGGGCTACCGCATTTTTTCGGAGAAAAACAACCTCGTTATCGCCGGCCGCACCGACCGGGCGGTGCTCTACGGCGCATTTGCGCTGCTGCGGCAGGTGCAGACGCGCCAGCCGCTGGCGGGCTTGGCTAGCAGCAGCAGCCCGCGCATCAATTTTCGCCTGCTCAACCACTGGGACAACCCCAACGGCACGGTGGAGCGGGGCTACGCGGGCTCCAGCATCTGGAAGTGGTACGAGCTGCCCGAGCGTCTCGACCCGCGCTACACCGACTATGCCCGCGCCAATGCCTCGATTGGTATTAACGGCGTGGTGCTCAATAATGTAAACGCCAGCGCCCGTTACCTCTCGGCCGAGTATATCGGCAAGGTGGCGGCCGTGGCGGGCGTGCTGCGGCCCTACGGCCAGCGGGTGTACCTGTCGGTGATGTGGGCCGCGCCCAAAGTCATCGGCGGGCTAGCCACCGCCGACCCGCTCGACCCCGCCGTGAAGCAGTGGTGGGCCGCCAAAACGGACGAAATCTATAAGGCGATTCCCGACTTTGGCGGCTTTCTGGTGAAGGCCAACTCGGAGGGCGAGCCCGGCCCCCAGGACTACGGCCGCAACCACGCCGACGGGGCCAACATGCTGGCCCAGAGCCTCGGCCGCCACGATGGCGTGGTGATGTGGCGCGCCTTCGTGTACAAGGCCAACAGCAACGGCGACCGCTTCAAGGAAGCCTATGAAGAGTTTCAGCCCCTCGATGGCAAGTTCGACCCCAAGGTGCTGGTGCAGGTGAAAAACGGGCCGATTGACTTCCAGGCCCGCGAGCCGTTTCACCCGCTGTTTGGGGCCATGCCGCGCACGCCGCTGCTGCTCGAAGTGCAGCTCACGCAGGAATACCTGGGCTTTGCCACGCACCTCGTGTACCTCGGCCCGCTCATCAAGGAAGTGCTGGAAGCCGACACCTACGCCCAAGGGCCCGGCTCGACGGTGGCTAGGTTAGTGGATGGCAGCCTGGACCACCACGCGCTCAGCGGCATCGCGGGCGTGGCTAATATCGGCGCCGACCGCAACTGGACCGGCCACCCGGTGGGCCAGGCCAACTGGTACGCCTTCGGCCGGCTGGCCTGGGACCACACGCTGAGCCCGGCCGCCATCGCCCGCGAGTGGACCCGCATGACGCTGACCACCGAGCCGGCCGCCGTGCGCACCATTACCGGCCTGCTGGGGCAGTCGCGCAGCATCTACGTGCGCTACACCACGCCGCTGGGCCTGCACCACATCATGGGCGAGAGCATTCACTACGGCCCGCAGCCCTGGCTAGCCAAGGCTGGCCGGCCCGACTGGACGGCCGTGTATTACCACAAAGCCGACTCCATCGGCCTGGGTTTCGACCGCACGGCCACGGGCAGCAATGCCCTGGCGTTGTATAAGCCCGAGGTGCAAAAGGAGTGGGGCGACGCCCGCACCTGCCCGCTCAACTACCTGCTCTGGTTTCACCACGTGCCCTGGACGCAGCCGCTCAGCACCGGCCACACCCTCTGGAGCGAGCTGGCCACCCGCTACTACACCGGTGCCGACTCGGTGCTGTGGCTGCAGCAGCAGTGGGCCGCCGCCCGCCCGGCCCTCGACCCCGCCCTCTACGCCGACGTGGCGGCCCGCCTCATCACCCAGCGCAAAGAGGCGCTGTGGTGGCGCGATGCCTGCGTACTCTACTTCCAGACGCTCGCCAAGCAGCCCATTCCGGCGCCGCTAGCCCCGCCCACGCGCTCGTTGGCCGACATCAAGCGGCTCGTGCAGCTGTATCAGCTCAAGTAATTCCTCCCTATTCGCTCCGGCCTTATTCTGCTCATGACTCCTTCGCTACTCACTGCCGACGCCCACGCGGCCACTGCTACCACTCCCGATGCGGCCCCGCAGGCCAACGTATTCTCGCTGGCCGGCCGGGTAGCTCTCATCACTGGGGGGGGCACCGGCATTGGCCTCGAAATAGCCCGCTGCATGGTGGCGGCCGGGGCCACGGTCATCATCACCGGGCGCCGCGAGGCGGTGCTCCACGACTCGGCCGCCGAGCTGGGGCAGGGGGCGCACTTTCTGGTGAATGACATCTGCGACCTGGCTAGCCTCGACGGACTGGTGGAGCAGGTAGAGGCCGAGTACGGCCCGCTCGATATCCTGGTCAACAACGCGGGCATCAACATGAAAAAGCCCGCCCTCGAAGTAACGGACGAGGATTTCAACCGCATTATTCAGACTAATCTCAACGCCGTGTTTTCGCTGACGCGGGCCGCTGCCCGGCGCATGGTGCCCCGGGGCAGCGGCGTCATTCTCATGATTTCGTCGATGGCCGCCTACTACGGCATCGACCGCGTGGTGGCCTACGCGGCCTCCAAGTCGGCCGTCGAGGGCATGGTGAAGGTGCTGGCTTCTGAGTTTTCGAGCCAAGGCGTGCGCGTGAATGCCATTGCCCCCGGCTTTATCGAAACCGAGATGAGCCGCACGGCCATGAACTCGGACCCCGACCGCCGCGACCGCGCCATGCGCCGCACCCCAATGGGCAAGTTTGGCGAGCCCGCCGACATCGGCCACGCGGCCGTCTTTCTGGCCTCCGAGGGGGCGCGCTACATCACGGGCGTATCGCTGCCCGTGGACGGCGGCAATTCTATTGGTTTCTAAGTCCTTACCGGCTTGGGCTGGCTTCAGCCCTGGGCTGCTTTCTTCCGTTTTCACTTTTCAAATTTCCCACCCATGAACACACGCATACCGTCGTCTAGCCCGCTCAAGGGCTTGAAATGGTCGCGGCTGGTGCCGCTGCTCTTGCTAAGCGGGGGCCTGGCTCCCCTGGTGCCGCAGGCTGCCTACGCCCAGGTAGCGGGCACGCACACCGTAACCGGTAAAATCACGTCCGACAACGGCGAGGGCATTCCGGGCGTCACGGTAGTAGTGAAAGGCACCACTACCGGCGCCACCACCGATGCCAACGGTAACTACACCGTAACCGTACCCAACGACAACAGTGTGCTGGTGTTCAGCTCGGTGGGCTTTGCCAAGCAGGAGGTAGCCGTGGGCAAGCGCACCAACCTGAGCCAGGCGCTGGTGCCCGAAACCCAGGCCCTCAACGAGGTGCAGGTAGTGGGCTACGGCACCCAGAAAAAAAGCCAGGTAACGGGCGCCATCTCGAGCGTGAGCGACGAGCAGCTGCGCGACGTGCCGGTGGCCAACGTGGGCCAGGCCCTGCAGGGCCGCGCGGCGGGCATCACGGTATCGAGCAATGGCACGGCACCGGGCCAGTCGCCGACCATCCGCATCCGGGGCAGCCGCTCGCTCTCGGGCTCCAACGACCCGCTGCTGGTGGTAGATGGCGTGCCCTTCGACGGCAGCCTCAACGACCTGAACCCCGACGACATCACTTCGCTCGAAGTGCTGAAGGACGCCAGCTCGACGGCCATCTACGGGGCTAGGGGTGCCAACGGCGTTATCCTCATCACCACCCGCCGCGGCAAGAGCGGCGCGGCCCGCGCCACTTACGCCGGCTACTACGGCATGAAGGATATCTACGGCCGCTTCGACCTGATGAACGGCGAGCAGTACTACAACTACAAGCTCGAAGCCTACCGCACGCAGAGCCCCACGTTCGACCCTAGCAACCCGTCGTTCCTGACCCAGGACGAGCGCAACAACTACGCCGCCGGCAAAACGACCGACTACCAGAGCCTGCTGTTTCAGAAAGGCCATATTCAGAACCACACCCTCGGCGTGAGTGGGGGCACTGATATTACGCAGTATTCGGCTTCGCTGGGCTACTACGATGAAACGGGCATTGTGCCGGTGCAGCGCTTCCAGCGCTACTCGCTGCGCGGCACCCTCGACCAGCAGATTGGCAAGCGCATTAAAGTGGGTGTTAATACGCTCAACACGTTCACCAACGCCAACGACCCGAACGTGAACGTGCTGTACCAGATTCTGACTACCAGCCCCCTGGCTTCGCCCACCGATGCCAATGGCCAGCTGGTGCTCTACCCCAACGGCGACAACGCCGGCTCGAACCCGCTGACGCTGTACGCCCCCAATGCCCACCTCGACCGCAGCCGCCGCCTGCGCTCGTTCAACAGTATCTACGGGCAGGTGAATATTCTCAAGGGCCTCGACTACCGGCTCAACGTGGGCCTCGATGGCCGCACCCAAGCCGATGAGTCGTTCTACGCTTCGGTAACGCCCAACAACGGGGGCGGCGTGAATACGGCCGGCCGCTCGTCGAGCATTGCCTACAACCTGCTGGCCGAGAACCTGCTGACCTACAACCGTAACTTTGCCGAGAAGCACGACCTGAACGTGACGGCGCTCTACAGCCGCCAGACCTACCACGCCGACGGCTTCCAGGCCCAGGTGCAGAATACGCTGGCCGACTTCCAGCTGGCCGACAACCTGGCCGCTGGCACGTCGCGCGGCATTAGCAACAATACGCAGCCCATCGACTGGGCGCTGGAGTCGTTTATGGGCCGTATCAACTACGCCTACGACAACCGCTACTCGGCCACGCTCACGGCGCGCGTCGACCGCTCGTCGCGCCTGGCCGTGGGGCACCAAACCAACTTGTTTCCCTCGGCCGCCGTGGCCTGGAACATTGCCAACGAGTCGTTCCTGCAAGGCTCGGACTGGCTCAACACCCTGAAGCTGCGCGCTAGCCTGGGCCGGGTGGGCAGCACCGCCATTAACCCCTACCAGACGCGTGGGGCGCTCATCACGGGCATCGGCAACGGCTACTATAACTTCGGCACCACCGGCGCGGTAGGCGTAATTCCCTCGGCCATTCCAAACCCGCTATTGGGCTGGGAGTACACCACTACCACCAACTTTGGCCTCGACTTCGGCTTCTTCCAAAACCGCCTCACGGGTAGCGTAGAAGTGTACCAGCAGCGCACCAGCGACCTGCTGCTGCCCGACGCCCTGCCCACGGCCAGCGGCTACGGCTCATTTTTGCGCAACGCGGGCCAGACCCAGAACCGCGGCGTTGAAATCTCGCTAACCACCGTGAACGTGCGGGCCAAAGACCTCGGGGGCTTTGAGTGGAGCACCGACTGGAACTTCACCGTGAACCGCGAGAAAGTGCTTAGCCTGAATCTCTACGATGCCAGCGGTAACCTGCGCGATGACGTGGGCAACCAGCGCTTCATTGGCCAGCCGCTCTACGTAATCTACGACTACCGCAACCTGGGCGTGTGGCAGGCCTCGGAGGCTGACCAGGCTAAGAAGTACGGCAGCAAGGTGGGCCAGATTCACGTGGATGACGTGAACAACGACGGTAAGATTGACGCCAACGACCGCGTGATTGTGGGCTCGCGCCAGCCCAAGTTTGAGGCTGGCCTCACCAACCGCTTCCGCTTCAAGGGCTTTGACTTGACGGTAGTGGCGCTGACCCGCGTGGGGGCCACCGTAGTAGACCCCTACTCGTTTGGCCCCAGCTACTACGCCACGAATACCGGCCGCCGCAACCAGTTGAACTTCAACTACTACTCCACCGGTATTCCCGCTAGCCTCACGCCGGGCACGCCGGGCGGCGTGCCCGCCAACCCCAGCAACGACTACCCCGAACCCGACCAGACCGTGCGCGCCAACGAGTGGCCCACCTACGGCTCGACCCTGGGCTACCACAGCGGCACGTTTATCAAGGTGCGCAGCATCGACCTGGGCTACACGCTGCCGGCGGCCTGGGCTAAAGCGGCTTTCATGAGCAGCACCCGCATTTACGTGCAGGTTCAGAACCCTTACATCTGGGCGGCCGACAAGTACTTCCAGCATAATAAGGCCATCGACCCCGATGCGCTTTCTTACTCAACCCGCTTTGGCGGCGGCGACATCTCGGGCGCCGGTATCACCTTCCAGGGCGGCAGCAACTACCCCGTTACGCGCGCCTTCATCGTGGGCGTAAACCTGGGATTCTAGCGCTGAGCTGCGGCCCTGAGTCTGGCTAGCCTGGCTTGGGGCCGCGAGCCCCCCATTTCCTATCCAATCCTTCGCAATCATCATGAAAAAAATAGTATTAGCTACGCTTGGCACGGCACTGGTGCTGTCGGCGACCAGCTGCAACAAGGACATCCTGGACGAGAACCCGACGTCGGTGCTGACGCCCGCGTTCCTGCAAACATCGCAGGGCGTGGAGGCAGGCGTAGTAGGCGTGTACTCGGGCCTACGCCAGATATACGGCAACGACGCGGCCACTTTCACCACCGAGGCGGGCACCGACCTCTGGACCACCGGCATCTCGGCCAGCAGCGGCCTGTCTGACTACGACAACAACGCCCTGACACCCTCGGGCGACGGCTCGCACTCGTTTGTCTGGACGGCGTGCTACCAGAAAATCAACGCCGCCAACGGAGTGCTGCAATATGGCCCCAACGCCCAGGGCCTCTCACCCACGCGCCTGACCCAGCTGCTGGCCGAGGCCAAGCTGCTGCGGGCCCAGTACTACTTTGTGCTGGCGCAGGACTTCGGCGACGTGCCGCTCTACACCGCCTTCATCGACCAGCCCACCAAGGATATCAGCCGTGCCCCGCTGGCCGATGTGTACACCCAGATACTCAAAGACCTGACGGAGTCGCTGGCCACCATCGCCGATAAGCCCGCCCAGCCCGGCCGCGTAACGCGCGCCACGGCCCTGCACCTGCTGGCCAAGGTGTACCTAACCCGCGCCACCTCGTCGGCCAAGCAGGCCACCGACTACGCCATGGCCGCCCAGTACGCCAAAGAACTGATTGATAACCAAGGTCGCTACGGCCTGGCGCTGGAAGCTGACCCGGCTACCGTATTTGCCGAAGGCAACGAGAACGGCAAGGAGGTCATCTTCAATGCCCAGTTTAACAACGACGCCACGTTTACGGGCCTGGATGGCTTCACCTACGTGAGTGGCGAAAACGTGCTGAACTTCCAGTACCGCAGCCGCTACGACAAGATGCCCAACATGGCCCGCGACACGTACAACGGCCGCCCGTTTGCCCGCCACGTACCCACGTACTTCCTCGAAAATTCGTACATCCTGCGCGATGCCAGCGGCAACGCCCTGGAGTCGGGCGCCGCGCTGCGCACAACCGATACGCGCTACAACAAGTGGTTTACGACGGTATACACCGTGAACGCGCCCAATGCCAACGGCGGCAGCACCAAGGCCGTCATCGGCGATACATCGGTCTGGTACCCCGGCCGCGACCTGACGGCGGCGCAGCTCGCGCGCATTGCCAGCCGCACGCCGTATCCGTACCTCGTTATTCAGCCTAGCCAGTACACCACGGAGTACTTCCCGACGCTCAACAAGTTCGACAGCCGCAACCGCTCGTCGCTCAACGGCTTCTCGACCCGGCCCAACATTATTTACCGCCTAGCCGAGACGTACCTGATGGCCGCTGAGGCGTACTTCTACCTTGGTAATAGCGCCCAGGCCGCCACCTACCTCAACGTGGTGCGCGAGCGCGCCGCTGCCGCCGGCAAGAAAAGCCTAATGGATATCACCGCCGCGCAGGTAAGCATCGACTTTATTCTGGATGAGCGCGCCCGTGAGCTGTGCGGCGAGTTTACCCGCTGGTACGACCTGAAGCGTACGGTCACGGCCGGTGGGGCCAGTGAGCTGCTCACGCGCATTCGCAATACCAACTATGCGCCCGCGCTGCGCTCGGTAACGACGCCGGGCTTCACCAAGGGCGGGGTATACGGCTCCAACGCGGCCATCAACATCAAAGACTTCCACGTGCTGCGGCCCATTCCGCAGAGTGAAATTGACCGCACTGGCGGCAAGCTCACCCAAAACCCTGGGTACTAGCCCTGGCTGGCCAGCGCTGCCGGGCTGCCGCAAGGTGGCCCGGCAGCAACTGTCTGCTTGGTTTTAATAAGGGAGTTGAACCCGTTCGCGGAGTTGTTTTCAATACAGGTAATTTTGAGCTATAAAGAGTTGATAGGTAGGTTTATGATGGCCAGCTTGCTTGGGCTGAGCGCCTTGGGTACCCGTGCCCAGAGTGCCCCGCCCCGGCTGGTAAAAACCGGCCCGAGTACCCAGTTGCTGGTGGATGGAAAGCCGTTTTTGATACTGGGTGGCGAGCTGGGCAATTCGAGCAGCTCAAGCACGGCCTACCTGCAGCCCGTCTGGCCCAAGCTCCAGGCCATGCACCTCAACACGGTGTTTGCGCCCGTGTACTGGGAATTGCTGGAGCCCACCGAAGGCCGTTTCGATTTCAAGCTGGTGGATGAGCTGCTGGCCGACGCCCGCCGGCACCAACTCAAGCTGGTGCTGCTGTGGTTTGGGGCCTGGAAAAATAGCATGTCGGTGTATGCCCCGGCCTGGGTCAAAACCGACCCTAGCCGCTTTCCGCGCGCCACCGATGCGCAGGGCCACCCCCAGGAAATCCTGACGCCCTTCAGCGCCGCAAACCTGGAAGCTGATAAAAAGGCGTTTGTGCGCCTGATGCAGCATCTCAAGCAAACGGACAGCCGCACCCACACCGTGCTGATGGTGCAGGTCGAAAACGAAATCGGGATGTTGCCCGAGGCCCGCAGCTACGACGCCGCGGCCCAGGCCGCCTTCGCCCAGCCGGTGCCCGAGCCGCTGCTCACTTATTTGCAGCGCAACAGCGCTAGCCTGCGCCCCGAGTTTGCCGCGCAGTGGCAGCGCCACGGTGCCAAAACCCAGGGCACCTGGACCGAGGTTTTCGGCCCCGGCGTGGCCACCGACGAGATTTTTCAAGCCTGGTACTACGCCGACTTTACGAATACCCTAGCCGCCGCTGGCAAAGCCGCCTACCCGCTGCCGATGTACGTGAACGCGGCCCTCAACTACCGCGCCGACCGCCTGCCCGGCCAATACCCCAGCGCTGGCCCGCTGCCCCACCTCGCCGACGTGTGGGAAGCCGGTGCTCCGAGCATCGACATCTTGGCGCCCGACTACTACAACCCGAATTTCCGCTACTGGTCCGACCTGTTTACCCGCAACGGCCGGCCGCTTTTTACCCCCGAAATTGCGTTTGAGCCCGGCGACGACGCCAAGGCGCTCTATGCTTTCGGGCACTACAACTGCCTGTCTTTTTCGCCCTTTTCCATTGAATCGACCGACAAGCCCGCGCAGGAGCCCATCGGCAAAGCCTACGACCTTTTGCAGCAGATAACCCCGCTGCTTACCAAGTACCAGCCGCTAGGGGCCGTGCGCGGCTTCCTGCAAGCCAAAGACTCGGCCGCCGGCCACGCTACCCTCGGCGACTACCGTTTCACGGTGAAGCACGACTACACCCTAGGCTGGGCGCCCGACGCGAAAAAGCCCGACTGGCCGCTGGCCGGTGGCCTCATCATCAGCGTGGCACCCGACGAGTTTTACGTCGTGGGCAACAGCCTCGTTATCAACTGCGAGCCCACGGCGGCCGGCAAAAAGGCCGGCTTCGTCAGCATCGACGAAGGCCGCTTTGTCAACGGCGCCTGGGTGCCCGGCCGCCGCCTCAATGGCGACCAGAACCACCAGGGCCGCCATATTCGCCTCGAACCCGGTAGCTATGCTATTCAACACGTTAAGCTCTATGCCTACTAATCGTTTTGCCCAGCTCGCCGCCGCGGGCACCCTGGCGGTACTGGCCGCCGCGCCCGCCCGCGCCCAGGTGCGCCTGCCGCGCCTCGTGAGCAACGGCATGGTGCTGCAGCGCGAGGCGCCGGTGCGCATCTGGGGCTGGGCCAAGGCCGGCGAGGCGGTCAGCGTGGCCTTCCAGGGTAAAACCTACCGCACTACCGCTAGCCCCGCCGGCCAGTGGCAGGTGCAACTGCCCGCCCTGAAGGCCGGTGGCCCCTACGAGATGACCATCGACGCCAGCAACCACTTGGTGCTGAAGGATATCTTGGTGGGCGACGTGTGGTTTTGCGCGGGGCAGTCGAACATGGAACTGCCCATGCGCCGCGTGCGCGACAAGTATCCGCAGGAAGTAGCCACGGCTAACAACCCGCGCATCCGGCAGTTCGACGTGCCGATGCGCTACGCCTTCAACGGCCCCAAAGCCGACGTGACTGGTGGCAGTTGGGTAGCCCTTACGCCCGAAACGGTGCTGGGCTTCTCGGCCGTGGGCTACTTCTTCGCCAAAGAAATCAACGCCAAGTATCAGGTGCCCGTGGGCCTGATAAAGGTGGCCGTAGGCGGCTCGCCGGCCGAAGCCTGGCTGAGCGCCGATGCCCTCAAGCAGTTTCCCAAGTATGAGCAGCAAGCCGCGCCCTACCGCGACAGCGCCGCCGTGGTCGGCATCCAGCAGCGCGAGCGCGCCGCCGTGGGCGACTGGTACAAGCGCCTGCACCAGGCCGACCAGGGCGAGGCGCCCGGCCAGCCCAAGTGGAGCAGCCCCAGCTACGACGCCAGCGCCTGGCCCACCATGCCGGTGCCCGGCTACTGGGCCGACCAGACGCCGCTCGGCATGGTCAACGGCGTGCTGTGGTTTCGCAAGGAAGTGGAAGTGCCCGCCGCCATGGCCGAAAAGCCCGGCCGCCTGGAGCTGGGCACGCTCGTCGACGCCGACTCGACCTACATCAACGGCCAGCTCGTGGGCACCACTGCCTACCAGTACCCGCCGCGCAAGTACGACTTTGGCCCCGGCGTGCTGAAGGCCGGCAAAAACGTGATTATGGTGCGCCTCATCAGCAACGGCGGGCGCGGGGGCTTTACCAGGGAGAAAACCTACCAGCTCACGGCCGGCGGCCAGGCCCTCGACCTGCGCGGACCTTGGCAGTACAAGCTGGGCGGCACCATGACGCCCACGCCCGGCACCACCACGTTTCAGTACCAGCCGGGGGGGCTGTATAATGGCCTCGTGGCGCCGGCCTTGCCCTACGCCATCAAGGGCGTGCTGTGGTACCAGGGTGAGAGCAACGTAGGCCACCCGGCCGATTACTACGCCCTGACTTCGAGCCTTGTCACCGACTGGCGCGCGCACTTTCAGCGGCCCGACCTGCCCTTCCTCTACGTGCAATTGGCCAATATCAACGCCGTCAAAAAGGAGCCCGGCGAGAGCAACCAGGCCCTGGTGCGCGACGCCCAGCGCCGCCTGCTGGCTTTGCCGCGCACCGGCATGGCCGTTATCAGCGACGTAGGCGAGTGGAACGACATTCACCCGCTTGATAAGCAGACTGTCGGCCACCGGCTAGCCCTGGCCGCCGAGAAAGTAGCCTACGGCGACCCCAAAGTGGTGGCCAGCGGCCCGCTCTACCAAACCATGAAAACCACCGGCAAGCAGGTTACGCTGACTTTTGCCGGGGTTGGGAGCGGGCTCGAAGCCAAAGGCGGTGGCCCGCTCGGCGGCTTCACCGTGGCCGGGGCCGACCACAAGTTTGTACCCGCCCAGGCCCGCATCGAAGGCAATAAAGTAATCGTCTGGAGCGACCAGGTGCCCGCACCCGTGGCCGTGCGCTACGCCTGGGCCGATAACCCCGAAGGGGCTAACCTGTACAACAAAGAGGGCCTGCCCGCTTCAACTTTCCGCACCGATGACTTTTAGGCTGACCTACTTGCTGCCCGGCTGCGCGCTGCTGGCCCTGGCTAGCCTGGAAAGTAGCGCCCAAACCACATCCGTGTTTCGCGACGCGAAGCAGCCGCTTAGCGTGCGGGTGAATGACCTGATTAAACAGCTGTCGCTGGAAGAAAAAGCCCAGCAAATGCTCGACCAGAGCCCGGCCATTCCGCGCCTGGGCATCCCGGCCTACAGTTGGTGGAACGAGGCGCTGCACGGCGTGGGCCGCTCGGCGCCGGCCACGGTGTTTCCGCAGGCCATCGGGCTAGGGGCGACGTTTGACGACGACCTGGCCCTGCGCGAAGCCACCGCGATTTCGGACGAGGCGCGGGCGGTGTACAACGCGGCCATCGCCAAGAACCACTACGTGAAGTACGGCGGCCTCACCTTCTGGACGCCCAACATCAACATCTTCCGCGACCCGCGCTGGGGCCGCGGTCAGGAAACCTACGGCGAGGACCCCACGCTGACCTCGCGCATGGGCGTAGCCTTCGTGCGGGGCTTGCAGGGCGACAACCCGAAGTACCTCAAAGTGGCGGCCTGCGCCAAGCACTACGCCGTGCACAGCGGCCCCGAGCGCCTGCGCCACGAGTTCAACGCTGAGGCTAGCCCCCAGGATTTGCGCGAAACCTACTTGCCGGCCTTCAAGGCATTGGTAAAAGACGCCCACGTGGAGGCCGTGATGTGCGCCTACAACAGCACTAACGGCGAGCCCTGCTGCGGCAACGAGTTCTTGCTCGACCAGGTGCTGCGCAAAGAGTGGGGCTTCCGGGGCCACGTAGTGAGCGACTGCGGCGCCTTGGATGACCTTTACCAGGGCCACAAAACGGTTAAGACCAAGACTGAAGCCGCCGCGCTAGCCCTCTCGCGCGGCGTAGACCTGAACTGCGGCGACACCTACACCAAGCTGCCCGATGCCGTGCACCAGGGCCTGCTCAAGGAAAGCCAGGTGGATACCGCCCTCGCCATTCTGCTGCGCACGCGCTTCAAGCTGGGCTTGTTTGACGGGCCAAACGCTACGCCCTACGACCGGCTAGGCCCCGAGGTGGTGAACAGCGCCGCCCACCGCGCCATGGCTAAGGAAGTGGCCCTCAAGTCGATGGTACTGCTTAAAAACAACGGCGTGCTACCCCTGCGCCCCGACCTGGGCAAGTACTTCGTGACCGGCCCTAATGCTACCAGCGTGGAAGCGCTGCTCGGCAACTACTACGGCGTGAACGACCAGATGAGCACCATCCTGGAGGGCTTGGTGGGCGCCGTGCAGCCCGGCAGCCAGATTGAGTACAAGCAGGGCGCCCTGCTCGACCGGCCCAACATCAACCCCATCGACTGGACCACCGGCGAGGCCAAGCAAACCGACGCCATCATCGTGGTAATGGGCATTACGGGCGTGCTGGAAGGGGAGGAGGGCGAGTCCATCGCCTCGCCCAATGCCGGCGACCGCCTCGACTACAACCTGCCCCAAAACCAAATCGACTTCCTCAAAAAGCTGCGCCAGGGCAGCAAAACGCCCATCATCGCCGTCGTGACCGGCGGCAGCCCCATGAACCTGAGCGAGGTGCACGAATTGGCCGACGCCGTACTCCTGACCTGGTACCCCGGCGAGGAAGGCGGCAACGCCGTGGCCGACCTCGTGTTTGGCAAGGTCTCGCCCTCGGGCCGCCTGCCCGTCACGTTTCCCAAGAGCTTCGCCCAACTGCCCGCCTACGAAAGCTACGGCATGAAGGGCCGCACTTACCGCTACCTGGCCGCCGAGCCCATGTATCCCTTCGGCTATGGCCTGAGCTACGGCAAGTTTGCGTACTCCAACCTGAAGTTGGCCAAAGCCAAAATTGGCAAAAACGAATCAGCTGAAGTAACTGCCACTGTCACCAATTCGGGCACCCTAGCTGCCGATGAAGTAGTGCAGCTCTACCTCACGCACCCGCCCAAGGCCGGTACTCAGACGCCGCTTTTTGCCTTGAAAAGCTTCAAGCGTGTGAACCTGCAGCCGGGGGCTAGCACCCAGGTCAAGTTCACGCTCACGCCCGCCCAACTGGCGCTGATTGACAAGGGCGGCAACGCCGTGGCGCCTAGCGGCCCGGTCACGGTGTACGTGGGTGGCTCGCTGCCCTCGGCCCGCAGCCTAGCGCTGGGCGCCGCCAAGCCAGCTTCGGCTCTATTGACTATTAAATAGCTTCCACTATGAAATATCTCCTTGGCTACGACATCGGTAGCTCTTCCATCAAAGTCTCGCTGCTCGACATCGCCACCGGCCGCTGCGTGGCCGCCGCCACCTCACCCGAAACCGAGATGGAGATGGCCGTGCCCCAGCCCGGTTGGGCCGAGCAGCGCCCCGAGCGCTGGTGGCAGGAAGTCATCAACACCACCAAAAAGCTGCAAGCCCGCTACGGCTTCGACCCGTCGCTGCTGGCCGGCATCGGTATTACGTACCAGATGCACGGCCTGGTGCTGCTTGATAAAGACGGCCACGTGCTGCGGCCCGCCATTATCTGGTGCGACAGTCGCGCCGTGGAAATCGGCAACCAGGCCTTTGCTGACCTAGGTGAGGAGTTTTGCCTAGAGAATTTCCTGAACTCGCCGGGCAACTTCACCGCCTCCAAGCTGAAGTGGGTGCGCGAAAACGAGCCGGAGATTTACGCCCGAATCCACAAGATTCAGCTGCCCGGCGATTACCTCGCCTACCAGCTTACGGGCCAGATGCAAACCACCGTATCGGGCCTCTCGGAGGGCGTGTTCTGGAATTTCAAGAAGCAGGCCATCGCCCAGGAGCTACTCGACTACTACGGCATCAGCGCCGACTTGCTGCCCGAGGTGGTGGACACCTTCGCCATCCAAGGCCGCCTCACGGCCGAAGCGGCCCAGACGCTGGGGCTAGCCCCCGGCACGCCCATCAGCTACCGCGCCGGCGACCAGCCCAATAACGCCTTCTCGCTCAACGTGCTGAACGCCGGCGAAGTAGCCGCTACCGGCGGCACCAGCGGCGTAGTCTACGGCATCAACGAGACGACCACGGCCGACCCCCGCTCGCGCGTCAACTCGTTCGTGCACGTGAACAGCACCCGCGAACAGCCTAAAAACGGCGTGCTGATGTGCCTCAACGGCACCGGCATTCTGAATAGCTGGCTGCGCAAAGCGGTGGGCAACCTGCCCTACGACCAAATGAACACCCTGGCCGCCCAGGCGCCGGTAGGGGCGGCGGGCCTGCTCTTTCTGCCCTTCGGCAACGGCGCCGAGCGCATTCTCCAAAACCGGCCCGCCGCCGCCAGCCTCCACGGCTTGCAGTTCAACGTGCACGGCCAGCCGCACCTCATCCGCGCCGCGCAGGAAGGCATTGTGTACGCCCTCAACTACGGCATGGACATCATGCGCGCCTCGGGCGTGCAGGTGCAGAAAGTGCGCGCCGGCCACGCCAATATGTTCCTCTCGCCGGTGTTCCGCGAGGCTTTCGTGAACTGCGGCAACGTGACGTTGGAGCTCTACGACACCGACGCGGCTCAGGGCGCGGCGCGCGGCGCGGGCATTGGCGCGGGCATCTACGCCAGCCCCAAGGAGGCGTTCAATGGCCTGGCGCTCATCAGCACTGTGGAGCCTACCCCTGCCCTGCAAGCTCAATACCAGCAAACCTACAGCGACTGGCAGACCCTACTAGCTCGCGAAACCCGCCCGGCGGAAATGTTAATAGCCTAAGCCTCGTCCTGGCGAAGTGCGAAGACGCAGGTGCTGCCAGCGTTGCGGCCCCGCATCAGTTCTTTCTCTTTTTTTAAAGCAAATATTAGGGATGAAGCACGCTTAGCTGACTATCCCTGTACCACCTCTCATTACCCCCCAACTACCCTCCCAACATGGCAACCTCCGAATTTTTCAAAGGCATCGACAAAATCAAGTTTGAAGGCCGCGAGTCTGATAATCACCTGGCTTTCAAATGGTACGACGAAAACCGTATGGTGGCCGGCAAGACCATGAAGGACCACCTGCGCTTCGCTACCGCGTACTGGCACACGTTCGTGGGCACCGGCGGCGACCCGTTCGGCCCCGGCACCAAGAACTTTGCCTGGGACCAGAAAGGCGACATCGTGGGCCGCGCCAAGGACAAGGCCGATGCCGCATTTGAGTTTTTCACCAAGCTCGGCACGCCCTACTACTGCTTCCACGACATTGACCTCGTGGATGAGGGTGCTTCGTTGAAAGAGTACGAAAGCAACCTGAGCACCGTGGTTGACTACCTCAAAACCAAGCAGCAGGAAAGCGGCGTGAAGCTGCTGTGGGGCACGGCCAACGTGTTTTCGAACCCGCGCTACATGAACGGCGCCAGCACCAATCCTGACTTTGCGGTGGTGGCCCACGCCGGCACGCAGGTGAAAAACTCCATCGACGCCACCATCGCGCTGGGCGGCGAGGGCTACACTTTTTGGGGTGGCCGCGAGGGCTACATGACCCTGCTCAACACCAACATGAAGCGCGAGCAGGAGCACCTGGCCCGCTTCCTGAGCATTTCGCGCGACTACGCCCGCAAGCAGGGCTTTAAAGGCAAATTCTTCATCGAGCCCAAGCCGGCCGAGCCCACCAAGCACCAGTACGACTTCGACGCCGCTACCGTCATCGGTTTCCTCAAAGCGCACGGCTTGGAAAAGGACTTCATGCTGAACCTGGAAGTGAACCACGCCACGCTAGCCGGCCACACCTTCCAGCACGAGCTGCAAGTAGCCGCCGATGCCAACCTGCTCGGCAGCATCGACGCCAACCGCGGCGACTACCAGAACGGCTGGGATACCGACCAGTTTCCGAACAACCTGAATGAGCTGACCGAGAGCATGCTCATCATCCTGGAGCACGGCGGCATCGCCCCCGGCGGCATCAACTTCGACGCCAAAACGCGCCGCAACTCGACCGACCTGGAGGATATCTTCATCGCCCACATCGCCGGCATGGATACCTTCGCCCGCGCCCTCGTCACGGCCGATGCCATCCTCACCAAGTCGCCCTACAAGCAATTCCGCACCGAGCGCTACGCTTCGTTCGACTCGGGCCACGGCGCCGAGTTTGCGAAGGGCAACCTCACGCTGGAAGACCTGCGCCGTGTCGCGCACGAAACCGGCGAGCCCACGCCCCGCAGCGGCAAGCAGGAGTGGCTGGAAAGCATCATTAATCAGTATATCTAAGCTAGTGCTATTGCTAGCCTAGCGTAGCGCCTCATCCTTAGTCCCTTTGCTCAAAGCGCGAGGGGGAGCCGAACGACTGCTCTTCATCAGTTTGCATTAGGCTGCCCTTCGCTTTGCGGATAAGGGTCGGGGGATGAGGCGCTATTTTTAGTAAGCTCCGTTTTATGAACGTTTCCCGCTACGCCCTCGGTGCCCTGTTGCTAGCCAGCCTGGCCTTCACCAGCAGCCAGCGCCCGCCCGCTGAAAAGGGCCTGAAAGACTACTACAAAGACTACTTCCCGGTGGGCGTGGCTGTGTCGCCGCGGGCGTTGCAAAACCCGGCCGAGGTAGCGCTTATTCTTCAGCAGTTCAACAGCCTCACGCCGGAGAACGACATGAAGATGGGGCCCATCCACCCCGACTCGACCCGCTACAATTGGGGGCCGGCCGATGCCATCGTGGACTTTGCCCAGGCGCACAAGCTGAAGGTGCGCGGCCACAACCTCTGCTGGCACGAGCAAACGCCCCGCTGGATTTTCAAAAATCCCGATGGCAGCCAGGTGAGCAAAGCACGGCTGCTCAAGCGCCTGCACGACCACATCGACGCCGTGGTGAAGCGCTACAAAGGCAAAATTTACGCCTGGGACGTGGTGAACGAGGCCATCGCCGATAACCCCGGTGAGTTCCTGCGCAACTCCGACTGGTACAAAATCTGCGGCGAGGACTTCATTGCCGAAGCCTTTCGCTACGCCCACGCCGCCGACCCTAGCGCGGTGCTCTTCTACAACGACTACAACACCGAGCGCCCCGAGAAGATGGAGCGCATCTACAAGCTGCTCAAAAAGCTGAAGGATGCCAAAGTGCCCATCGACGCGGTGGGCCTGCAGGGCCACTGGTCGCTGGTCGAGCCCACCGGGCAGGAGCTGCGCGCCACCATCGAGCGCTTTGCCTCGCTAGGCCTCAAGGTGCAGGTGACCGAGCTGGACGTGTCGGTGTACCCCTGGGAAAAGGACCGCCGTGCCAAGCGCCCCGACGAGTCGGACGCCTACACGCCCGAGATGCAGGCCAAGCAAAGCGCACAGTATAAGTTATTTTTCAACGTGTTTCGTGATGAGGCGAAGGCCGGCCGCCTCACGGGCGTTACGTTCTGGAACATTTCTGACCACTACTCCTGGTTGGATACCTACCCGGTGGCGGGACGAAAAAACCACCCACTGCTGTTTGATGAGAATTTCAAGCCCAAGCCGGCTTACTACGAGGTGGTGAAGTTTTAAGGTCTAGGGTGAGGTGCACACCTGCTGAGCAACCCCCACTACTAAACAATATTCCCAATGCGCATTATCCTTGCCCATCTTCGGCTGACGGTGCTAGTGCTGGTCCCCGCGCTGGCCTTCGCTCAGCAGCCGGCCCCCCTGCGTACCGACCACTACATCGCTGCCAAACAGAGCGCCGGAAGTTTCCCGCTCGTGGCGGGGGGAAGGCCGCCGCGCTCTACGCCAGCGACGGCGAGTGGCCGGGCGTGCTGCGCACCATCCGCGACGTGCAGGCCGACATCACCCGCGTGACGGGCCAGGAACCTGCCATGCTCACTGATGCGCCGCAGAGTGCGCAGCCCGTGGTGCTCATCGGTACGCTGGGCCACAGCGCTTTGATTGACAAGCTGGTGCAGAACGGCAAGCTCGATGTGAGCAACCTGGCCGGGCGCTGGGAAACCTTCGTGGTGCAGCCCATCGCCAACCCCCTGCCGGGCGTGGCCAGCGCCCTGGTGGTGGCGGGCAGCGACAAGCGCGGCACCATCTACGGCCTCTACGACCTGTCGGCGCAGATGGGTGTATCGCCCTGGACGTGGTGGGCCGATGTGCCCGTGCCGCACCAGAAAAACCTCTACGTAGCCGCCGGCCGCCACACGCTGGGCGAACCCAAGGTGAAGTACCGGGGCATTTTTCTCAACGATGAGGCGCCCGCGCTGAGCGGCTGGGCGAAGGAGAAATTCGGCGGCATCAACTCTAAAATGTACGAGCACGTTTTTGAGCTAATCCTCCGGCTGAAAGGCAATTACCTCTGGCCCGCCATGTGGGGCAATGCCTTTAACGACGACGATAAGCGCAGCCCGGAGCTAGCCGATACCTACGGCATCGTGATGGGCACCTCGCACCACGAGCCCATGCTGCGCGCCCAGCAGGAATGGAAGCGCTACGGCAAAGGCCCCTGGAACTACCAGACCAATGCGCCGGTGCTACAGGAGTTTTGGCGCCAGGGCATCCGCAACATGGGCGCCCACGAGAGCATCGTGACCATCGGCATGCGCGGCGACGGCGACGAGCCCATGAGCCGCGAAAGCAACACCGCCTTGCTCGAAAGAATAGTGGCCGACCAGCGCCGGATTCTGGCCGAAGAAACCCACAAACCCGCCGAGCAGACGCCCCAGGTATGGGCGCTCTACAAGGAGGTGCAGGAGTACTACGACAAAGGCATGCGCGTGCCCGACGACGTGACGCTGCTACTCTGCGACGACAACTGGGGCAACCTGCGCAAGCTGCCCAGGCTCGGCGACCAGCCCCGCAAGGGTGGCTACGGCATCTACTACCACTTCGACTACGTGGGTGGGCCGCGCAACTACAAGTGGCTGAACACGAACCCGCTGCCGCGCATCTGGGAGCAGATGCACCTGGCTTACGCGTATGGCGCCAACCAGATTTGGGTGGTGAACGTGGGCGACCTTAAGCCGATGGAGCTGCCGATTTCGTTTTTCCTCGACTACGCCTGGAACCCCGATGCGCTGCCCGCCGACGGCGTGGCGGCTTATACCGAGCGCTGGGCTAGCCAGCAGTTCGGCCCCAAATACGCCGCCGACATTGCCGATATCCTGGCCAAATACGCCAAGTACAACGCCCGCCGCAAGCCCGAGCTGCTCGACGCCACCACCTATAGCCTGGCCACCGGCGAGTGGGCTAGGGTAGTGGCCGAGTACAACGCCCTGGCCACCCGCGCCGAGGCCATCAGCCAGAAGCTGCCCGCCGCCGACCGCGACGCCTACTTCGAGCTGGTGCTGCACCCGGTGCTGGCCTGCGCTAATCTCAACGAGCTGTACTACACCGTGGCGCAGAACCGCGAGGCCGCTAAAACCAATCAGCCCAACACCAACGCGCTGGCCGAAAAAGCCAGGGTGCTGTACGCCAATGACGCCGAAATCAAGCAGCGCTACCACGCCCTGGCCGGCGGCAAATGGAACCACATGATGGACCAAACGCACATCGGCTACACCTACTGGCAGCAGCCGGAAGTGGATAAGATGCCTGAGGTTGTAACGCTGCCCGCGGGCACCCCGGCCCAAGCTGCCGCGCCGACCCCTAGCCCGGCAGACAACGCCAGCTACGTCTCGCTCGATGCCGAAAGCTACTTCCAGGCCGTAAATGCCGGCCCCGTCACCTGGCAGCGCCTGCCCGACCTGGGCCGCACGGCGGGCGCGGTCACGACCGTGCCGGTTACGGCTGCGCCTACCCCCACGCCGGGCGGGGCTAGTCCGCACCTGGAGTATCGCCTCTCGCTAGCCCAGGCCGGCCCCGTCACGGTGAGTGCTTACCTGGCGCCGACCCTGGATTTCACCAACACCACCGGCCTGCGCTACGCCGTGTCGATTGACGATGAGGCGCCGCAGCTTGTCAACCTGCACACCGGTCTCAATCCCGATAATGGCAACAGACCCTGGGAAAGGGCGGTGGCCGAAAATATTATCCTCAAAACCTCGCAGCACAATGTGGCTGCTGCCGGCGCGCACGTGCTCAAATTCTGGCGCGTGGACCCCGGCGTGGTACTCGAAAAATTGGTAGTGAGCCAAGGCACGGTGCCCGCTAGCTACCTCGGCCCGCCCGCCAATGCGGCCGGCTTGGGCAAGGCCCTGCCTGGCACGCTCGGTAGCCGTTAACCTCACCCCCGGCCCTTCTCCAAAAGCAAGGGGGGCCTGACGTTCGCTTGCAGTCAGCTCCCCTTGCTTTTGGAGAGGGGCCGGGGGGAAGTACCCCGCGTTCGGCCACAATCCATTCCATTCCCACCCATGAAATTATCGTACCTGCTCCTGGGCCTGGGCCTGCTGGCGGCCAGCGGCGCCCAACGCCCGCCCGCGCCGCGTCCGGCCGTGGCCGCTTACCCCTTCCAAAACCCCGATTTGCCGCTCGACCAGCGCGTGAATGACCTGGTGGGCCGCCTCACCCTGGCCGAAAAAGTATCGCAGATGCTGAATGCTTCGCCGGCCATCGACCGGCTGGGCATTCCGGCCTACAACTGGTGGAATGAGGCGCTGCACGGAGTGGCGCGCACGGGCCTGAAAACCACGGTGTTCCCGCAGGCCATCGGCATGGCAGCTACGTTTGACAAAGATGCCATGCTGACGATGGCCACCATGACTTCGGATGAGGCGCGGGCGGTGCACCAGGAGTACGTGCGGCGCGGCGAACGAGGTATTTACCAAGGACTTACGTTCTGGACGCCCAACATCAACATCTTCCGCGACCCGCGGTGGGGCAGGGGCCAGGAAACCTACGGCGAAGACCCCTACCTGACCGGCCAACTAGGCTCGGCGCTGGTGAAGGGCTTCCAGGGCGACGACCCGAAGTATCTGAAAATCACGGCCTGTGCCAAACACTTCGCCGTGCACAGCGGCCCCGAGTCGTCGCGCCACGAGTACAATGCCCAAATCAGCGACTACGACCTGTGGGACACGTACTTACCCGCCTTCCGCGACCTGATAGTAGACGCCAAGGTGGCCGGCGTGATGTGCGCCTACAATGCCTTCGCTGGCCAGCCCTGCTGCGGCAGCGACGTGCTGATGACCAATATTCTCTACAAGAAATGGCAGTTTAAGGGCTACGTTACGTCCGACTGCGACGGTATCAACGACTTCTGGCAGCACCACAAAACCGACCCCGACGCGGCCACCGCCGCCGCCAATGCCGTGCTGCACGGCACTGATATTGAGTGCGCTACGGGCAAGCTCTTTACCTATAACTCGCTGCTGGATGCGGTGCAAAAAAAGCTCATCAGCGAGCAGCAGCTCGATACGTCGGTGAAGCGGCTGTATAAAATCCGGTTTCAGCTGGGCATGTTCGACCCCGTGGAGCGCGTGAAGTACGCCCAGATTCCGCTGAGCGTAGTGGAAAGTGCCCCGCACCAGGCCCACGCCCTCAAAATGGCCCGCGAGTCGGTGGTATTGCTTAAGAATGAGCACAACACCCTGCCCCTGCGCAAGGACCTGAAAAAAATCGCGGTGCTCGGCCCCAACGCCAACAGCGCGAACGTGCAGCTGGGCAACTACAACGGCTTCCCGACCAACATCGTGACGCCGCTTGAAGGCATTCGTGCTAAGGTGGGGCCGGGTACGGAAGTGGTGTACATCCAGGGGGTTGACTACGCTAGTAACACCGTGTTCGAGCCGCTTGACATTAATAAACAGCTGGCTTACAATGGCCAGCCCGGCTTCCAGGCCGAGTATTTCAAGGGCCCCAACCTGGAAGGGCCGGCCGTGGCCACGCGCCAGGAAGCCGGCCTCGACCGCTACCTGGCCAACGTAAAGCTGGAAATCGCGCCCGGCCTGCCGGCCGAAAACGTATCGGCCCGCTACCGCGCCACCTTCACGCCCGCCGCCACTGAGGAGCTAGCCCTGCAAATCACGGGCGACGATGGCTACCGGCTCTATGTCAATGACAAGCCAGTGATTGACGCTTGGGCTAGCCGCGGCTCCTCGACCAGGCAGTACGTGCTGAATGTAACCAAGGGCGAGCCCCTCGACCTGCGCCTGGAGTACGTGCAGTACGACCGCCGCAGCATCCTCAAGTTTACCGGCGCGCGGGTGGTGCCCATGAACGCGGCCAACATCCTGGCTAGGGTCAGGGATGCCGACGCTATTGTGTTTGTGGGCGGCATCTCGCCCCAGCTCGAAGGCGAGGAAATGACGGTAAAAGTGCCTGGCTTCAGCGGCGGCGACCGCACCACCATCGGCCTGCCCGAGGTGCAAACCAACTTGCTAAAGGTGCTGCACAGCAGCGGCAAGCCGGTGATATTCACGATGATGTCGGGCAGCGCCCTGGCTACGCCCTGGGAAGCGGCCAACCTGCCGGCCCTGCTCACGAGCTGGTACGGCGGCCAAGCCGCCGGCACGGCCCTAGCCGACGTGCTCTTCGGCGACTACAATCCCGCCGGCCGCCTGCCGGTCACGTTCTACAAGTCGGAAACCCAGCTGCCAGCCTTCGACAACTACAGCATGGCCGGCCGCACCTATCGTTACTTCACCGGCGAGCCACTTTTCCCCTTTGGTCATGGCCTGAGTTATACTACGTTCAAATACAGCAACTTGAAGGTGCTGTCGAAGCCCGCCACCGGCCAGCCCATCCGGGTGAGCGTGGAGGTGCAGAATACCGGCGCCCGCGCCGGCGACGAGGTGGTGCAGCTCTACGTGCGCCACCCCGGCGCAACGGGCCGCGTGGCGCGGCACGCGCTGCAAGGCTTCCGGCGCATCAACCTGGCGCCGGGCGCCCGGCAAACGGTGCAGTTCACGCTTTCACCGCGCCAGCTCTCGCGGCTCGATGCGCAGGCCCGGCGCGTCGAAGCGTCCGGCAAAGTGCAGCTGTTTGCGGGCGGCGGGCAGCCGCTGGCGGCGGCAGTAGCGGCGGGCCGCGTGCTGCAAACCGACCTGGCCCTGGCTGGGCCACGGGTAACAATTGACTAGAGCGGCGGCCAACTACCACCCCTGAGGCCATCAGCCGCCACCCGTGCAAGCGGGCCGCACGCTCTTCAGAATCTTTCAAACCGCCTTTTGCCTTGCTTCTTTTCAGCCGCCACCACTCAATTTATCGCCATTTTTTAGCATGCTACTACCGCAAATGAAAAAAGCTCTCCTGCTTTGGAGCGCGCTGGTGCTCCAAAGCTTTGGGCTGTCTGCACAATCGATTGACTTGGTTAATCCCATCCTCACGGGCTTTTATCCCGACCCCAGCATTGTGAAGGTGGGGCCGGATTATTACCTGGTCAACTCTACGTTTGCCTACTTCCCCGGCATTCCGGTGATGCACAGCCGCGACCTGAAGAACTGGCAGCAGGTGGGCAACGTCATCAGCCGGCCCTCGCAGATGAATTTTCTGGGCGACCGCATGACGCGGGGCTTGTTCGCGCCGGCCATTGCTTATCACAAGGGTACCTACTACGTTACGTGCACGCTGATTGACCACAAGGGCAACTTTGTGGTGACGGCCAAAAATCCTGCCGGGCCGTGGAGCGACCCCACCTTCCTGCCCGAGGTGCGGGGCATCGACCCCTCGCTGTACTTTGAGGGCGACAAGGCCTACGTCATCTACAACAGCGACCCGCCCGACAACAAGCCGCTCTACGACGGCCACCGCTCCATTAAGATTATCGAGCTGAACCCAGGCACGTTGCAAACCGTGGGTGAGGCCAGCATCGTGGTCAACGGGGGGTAGACCTCAGCAAAAAGCCCGTCTGGATTGAAGGCCCGCACCTGATGAAGCGCGGCGACTGGTACTACCTCTACGCGGCCGAGGGTGGCACGTCGGTGAATCACACGGAGGTGGTATTCCGCAGCCAGGCGCCGCTCGGGCCGTTTGTGCCCTACGAGCACAACCCCATTCTTTCGCAGCGCGAGCTGCCCCGCGACCGCAAAAACCCCATTACCTCGGCCGGGCACGCGCAGTTTGTGGAGGGGCCCGATGGCAAGACCTACGCTATTTTTCTGGCCGTGCGGCCCTACGAGGATAATTATTACAATACTGGGCGCGAGACGTTTATCGTGCCCGTGGAGTGGAAAGACGGGTGGCCAGTAACGGTGCCCGGCCCCAGCGGCGTGCAGTACAGCTACCGGGCCAATTTCCCGGAGGTGAAGCTGCCCGGTGCCCGGCCGCAGAGCGGCAATTTTGCCTACACCCTCACTTTTGAGAGGCAGCTCGACCCGGCGCTGCTGTTTCTGCGCACGGTCGATAGCAGCAGCTTTTCGCTGGGCAAGGCCAAGGGCCTCACCCTGAAGCTCAAGCCCGCAACGGTGGCCGAAACCGGTAGTCCGGCCTTTATTGGCAAGCGGCAGCAGCACCTGTACTGCACCGCCGAAACGGAGCTGACATTTGCCCCCAAGGCGGCCAATGAGAAGGCGGGCCTGGTTATCTTCCAAGACGAGAAGCACTTCTATTACCTCTGCAAATCGGTGGACAACGGCAAGCCGCTGCTCCAACTCTACAAGAGCACCGCCGATGCCAAGCAGCCGGAGCGACTGGCCGAGGCGCCGCTCAAGTCGGCCACGGCTAGCGTGCAGCTGCGCATTCAGGCCCAGGCCGACGCCTACAGCTTCAGCTTCTCGGAAAACGGCAAGGCGTGGACGGTGCTCAAAGATAAGGTGGATGGTAAGTTTTTGAGCACGCAGGTGGCGGGCGGCTTCATCGGCTGCTTGTTTGGCATGTACGCCACCTCGTCGGGTCAGCCCACGACAAATACGGCCGCTTTTAAGTGGCTCAAGTACGAAGGCAACGACCCGATGTATAAAAAGGCGCAATAAGGCCACGCGCCTTTTTATCATTTTAGCGGGTGGAAAGTGGCGGTTCGGCCGTCCCCTGGCCGCCCTTTTTGCCTGGTCTTCAACCTCCAGCCCTATGAAAATTTTCATTCTCCTGGCTCTTTTTAGCTCGCTGGCCTGCCCCGGCTTGCGGGCCCAAAACCCCATTATCCGCGACGTGTTCACGGCCGACCCGGCGCCGCTGGTGTACCGCGACACGCTGTTTCTGTACACCGGCCACGACACGGCTTCGGTGCAGGAAACCAACTACAAGATGCCCGACTGGCGCATCTACTCCACCACCGACATGGTGCACTGGAAGGACTACGGCAAGCGCCTGTCGCCCAAGACCTTCGCCTGGGCTACCGGCGATGCCTACGCGGCGCAGTGCGTGTACCACAAGGGCAGATTCTACTGGTTCGTGGCCACGTTTCACAAGAAAGATGAGCACAGCCAGGGCGGCGCGGCCATCGGCGTGGCCGTGGCGGACCGGCCCACCGGCCCGTTTAAGGATGCCATCGGCAAGGCGCTCATCGTCAATGAAATGACTACCGACAAGCCGCACGCCTGGGACGACATTGACCCCACGGTGTTTGTGGACGACGACCAGCAGATTTACCTGTACTGGGGCAACGGCAGCTGCAAGTGGGTAAGGCTCAAGGACAACATGACGGAGCTGGCTAGCCCCATTACCACCTTCACGCCCAAAAACTACATCGAAGGCCCGTGGGTGTACAAGCGCAAAAAGCTATACTACCTCGTGTACGCCAGCGCCGGCACCAAGCCCGAAATGATAGAGTACTGCACGGCCCCCAGCGCCGCCGGGCCGTGGACGTACCGGGGCATTATTCAGGGAAACGTGCCCAACAGCTTCACGACCCACCCCGGCATCGTCGACTACAAGGGCAAGAGCTATTTCTTCTATCACAACGGCGCGCTGCCCACCGGCGGTAGTTACCGGCGTTCCATTTGCGTCGATGAACTGCAGTATAACCCCGACGGCACCATCAAGCCCATTGTGCAGACTACCAAGGGGGTAAAGCCGGTAAAGTAGCGCGGACTTGCAGTCCGCAAGTCGGGCGCTCCGGGTAACGCGCAGGCTGCAGGCCCGAGCTATGGCACCCAATTAAGAACCTTATGAAGCAACTCGTTACACGGCTGGGAGCCAGCCTCGTGCTGCTTGCGCTAAGTGCCGCGCCCGCCGCTGCCCAACGCTCGGGCAAGCCGATGAATGCCCAACCGGCCCCCAAAGGCGCCTTTTATTCGGGCGCCTACCCCAACCTTTTTCGGGAAGCGGGCTACCACCAGGCCGACATCGACCAAAAGGTGGCGCAGGCGTACCACGACGTGTTTGAGGGGCCTAACAAGGTGTACTTCGAGGTGGGCGACTCCATGGCCTACGTCTCGGATGTGAAGAACGAGGATGCCCGCACCGAAGGGCTGTCCTACGGCATGATGGTGGCCGTGCAGCTCAACAAAAAGGAGGTATTTGACCGCCTCTGGCGCTGGTCGAAGAAGTACTTGCAGCACCAAAGCGGCCCGCTGGACGGGTATTTTGCCTGGAGCATCAATACGGCCACCATGAAGCGCAACTCGGAAGGGCCCGCCTCGGATGGCGAGTTGTATTTCGTGACCAGCCTGCTGTTTGCCGCCAACCGCTGGGGTAATGCCACCGGCATCAATTATTACCAGCAGGCCCGCCGCATCCTGGATGCCGCGTGGAAAAAGGATGGCACCGGCGACGTGCACAACCTCTTCAACACCCAGCACAAGCAGATAAGCTTCGTGCCGGTGGGCGATATGTACACCTGGACCGACCCCTCATACCACGTGCCGGCGTTTCTGGAGGTGTGGGCCGAGTATGCCCAGGACGGGCACGCGCAGTTTTACCGCGCCTGCGCCGATACGTCGCGCGCGTTTTTGCACCGCGCCTGCGCCGCGCCCACCGGCCTCAACTACGACTACACCGAGTTTAGCGGCCAGCCCCACGCTACCCGCTGGGCACCAGCCGCCTTCCGCTACGATTCGTGGCGCGTGCCCATGAACATTGCCATGGACTACGTGTGGTTTGGCCAGGACCGCCGCTGGCAGCAGCAGTACGCGCGGCGCCTCCAGGCTTTTCTGCGGGCCAAGGGCCTGAATACCTTCGAGGACCAGTTCAACGTGGACGGCTCGCGGCCCGATTTCATCTTGCCGGCCGGCAAAGTCAAGAAGCTGCGGCACTCGCTAGGGTTGGTGGCTACGTCGGCCGCGGCCTCGCTCGCGAGCCCCGCCGCCAACCGCCTCGACTTCGTGCACGCCCTCTGGAACGCCAGGCTAGCGCCCTACGACGACGGATACTTCGACCCCTACTACGACGGCCTGCTGTACCTGTTCAGCCTCATGCACCTGAGCGGCAAATACCAGGCGATAAAGCCCCCCATGCACTAAATGCCAAGGCCAACGATGAAGAAGTATATACTGCTGCTGGCTGGGCTAGCCCTGTGGGCGCCGGCGGCCTGGGCCCAGACCCCAGCGGCCCACAACCCCGTGGTGTATGCCGACGTGCCGGATATGTCCATGATTCGGGTAGGCAAAACCTACTACATGAGCAGCACCACCATGCACATGAGCCCTGGGGTGCCCATCATGAAATCGACCGACCTAGTGAACTGGAAGCTGGTGAGCTACGCCTACGACACCCTGACCACCATGGACGCCATGACCCTCGCCAGGGGCCAGAGCACCTACGGGCGTGGCTCGTGGGCCAGCAGCCTGCGCTACCACCAGGGCACGTACTACGTGAGCACGTTTGCCCAAACCACGGGCAAAACCCACGTGTATTCAACCAAAAACATCGAAAAAGGCCCCTGGAAGGCAGTTTCTTTCCGGCCCAGCCTGCACGACCACTCGCTGTTTTTCGACGACGATGGGCGCGTGTACATGGTGTACGGCGCGGGTAAAATTCAGCTGGCCGAGCTCACGGCCGACGTGGCGGGCCTGAAGCCGGGCACCACACCGCAGGTTATCATTGAGAATGCCAGCGCTCCCGCCGGCCCTACCCCCGGCCTGCCGGCCGAGGGCTCGCAGCTGTTTAAGATTAAGGGCAAGTATTATTTGTTTAACATTACCTGGCCGCGTGGCGGCATGCGCACGGTGGTCGTGCACCGGGCCGACAAAATAATCGGCCCCTACGAGGGCCGGGTGGCCCTGCAAGACCTGGGCGTGGCCCAGGGCGGCCTCATCGATACCCCTGGCGGCGAATGGTTTGCCTATTTATTCCGCGATTTTGGCGCGGTGGGCCGCATCCCGTATTTGGTGCCGGTGCAGTGGGAGAGTGGCTGGCCGGTGCTGGGCAGCCCGGCGGGCAAAGTGCCCGAAACCCTAGCCCTACCTGCCAACCAGCCCTTGATTCCCGGGCTCGTGGCTTCCGACGAGTTTACGCGCCGGGCGGGCGAGCCGGCCCTGCCCCTGGTCTGGCAGTGGAACCATAACCCCGACAATGCGCTGTGGTCCGTAACCAAGCGTCCCGGCTACCTGCGCCTCACTACCGGGCGGGTCGATACGTCGTTCTTGCTGGCCCGCAATACCTTGACGCAGCGCACCATCGGGCCGGTGTGCGCCGGGGTCACGGCCGTAGATGTATCGCACCTGAAAGCCGGCGATTTTGCCGGCCTCGGCGTGTTGCAGAAGCGCTACGGCCTGGTGGGCGTGCAGGCCAGCGCTGGCGCCAAAGCCATCGTGATGGTGAGCGCCGAGTCGGAAAAGCCGGTCGAGTTGCAGCGCCTGCCGCTGACCCAGGACAAGGTGTATTTTAAAATCGAGTGCGATTTTAAGGACCGGCGCGATGTGGCTAGCTTCTTCTACAGCCTCGACGGCAGCACCTGGCAGCCCGTGGGCGGGCCGCTCAAAATGGCCTACACGCTGCCGCACTTTATGGGCTACCGGTTTAGCTTGTTCACCTACGCCACCCAGGCGGCGGGCGGATACGCCGACTTCGACTATTTCCGCATGGAGGACCATCTGAGCAAGTAGGAAGTTATCCCACGCTTATTCTTATTAAGCATCAAACCCGATGCGTACCCTGAAAATTTGTGGACTACTCGCCGCCCTGGCTGGCGCCGGGCTCCAGACCGCCCGCGCCCAAAACCCGATTATTACGACGCAATTCACGGCCGACCCCACGGCTAGGGTATTCGGCGACCGGGTGTACTTATACCCCTCGCACGACATCCTGGCCCGGCCGGGGCGGGGGCGCGTGGGGTGGTTTTGCATGGAAGACTACCACGTTTTCTCATCGGCCAACCTCACCGACTGGACCGACCACGGCGTCATCGTGACCCAGAACAAGGTGCCCTGGGTACAGCCCGACAGCTACAGTATGTGGGCGCCGGACTGCGTTGTTCGGAATGGAAAATACTATTTCTACTTCCCCAGCACTCCTCGGGATACTACCGGCGGCCGGGGCTTCCGCATCGGGGTGGCCGTGGCCGATAAGCCCACCGGCCCCTTTGTGCCGCAGGCCGCCCCCCTAGCCGGGGTGCGGGGCATCGACCCCAATGTGTTTATCGACCACGATGGGCAGGCCTACCTGTACTGGTCGCAGGGCAATATCTACGGGGCCAAGCTGAAAGACAATATGCTGGAGCTGGCCTCCGCGCCCAAAACCCTGGGCGAGCTGCCCACCAAAGGCCTGAAGGAAGGCCCGTATCTATTTGAGCGTAAAGGTATTTACTACCTCGCGTATCCGCACGTGGCGAATAAAACCGAGCGCCTCGAATACGCCACCAGCACCAGCCCGCTCGGGCCATTCACGGTGAAAGGCGTACTTATGGATGAGTCGCCGACCGGCTGCTGGACCAATCACCACTCCATTGCGCAGTTTAAAAACCAGTGGTACCTGTTCTACCACCACAACGATTTGTCGCCGAAATTCGACAAAAGCCGCTCGGTCAGAATCGACAGCTTATCCTTCGCCGCCGATGGCTCCATTAACAAAGTAGTGCCTACCCTGCGCGGCGTGGGCCTGACCAGTGCTCGTCAAAAAATACAAATAGACCGCTACAGCCGCCTAAGTGCGCAGGGCGCCGCCATCGCGTTCTTGGACACAGCTGACACCTTTCGGGGCTGGAAAACCGTGCTGACCAACGCCGGCGCCTGGGTGCAGTACAACGGCGTCGATTTTGGCCAGCCAAAGCTCCGCACCGCTACGCTGCGGGGCACTTCGGCCGCTGGCGCCACCGTCCAGATTCGCCTGGACCGCGCCACCGGACCCCTGCTCACGCAATTAACCGTGCCAAAGGGCGGGGCTTGGCAAGAGGTAAAAGCGCCGCTCGCTGCTTTCCAGCCCGGCCGTCACACGCTCTTTGTGTCGCTCAAAGGCGGCACTGGCGCCGAAATAGATTGGCTTCGCTTTGAATGAGCCAAGTAAAAAATACGCGGCAGCCTGCGCCTGAGGTGTCAGCAAGCCGGCCTAGGAGTACTGGCCCGGCCGCCGAGCCTGCCACGAGGGGCCCGCTGCGGGGCACCCGGGCAAGAGTGTGCCGACCTACCCCGGTGCGGCAAGTAATAGGGGCCGGAAAGCAGTATTAATTAGTACATCCACTGAAAAATCCGTAGAGAAACGTGGCGCGGCTCTCTACACCGTGTTCCTTTGCGCTACCAATCTTTTTCGCTTACCCATGAGCAACTCCAATCCCAACAACGTTTCGATTGATGAATTGAGCGTTAACACCATCCGCCTGCTGTCGGTGGATATGGTGCAGAAAGCCAACTCTGGCCACCCCGGCCTGCCGCTAGGGGCTGCCCCGATGGCCTACGTGCTGTGGTCGCGCTTTTTGCGCTTTAACCCGCAAGACCCGAAGTGGCCCAACCGCGACCGGTTTATTTTGTCGGCGGGCCACGGCTCGGCGCTCCTCTACAGCCTGTTGCACCTCTACGGCTACGACCTGAGCCTGGACGATTTGAAGAATTTCCGCCAGATGGACTCCAAAACGCCCGGCCACCCCGAGTCGCACATCACGCCCGGCGTGGAAGTGACGACCGGCCCGCTCGGCCAGGGGTTTGCCAACGGCCTGGGCATGGCGATGGCCGAGGCGCACCTCGCCGCCACCTACAACAAGGAGGGCCACGCGCCGGTGCAGGACCACTACACCTACGTGCTGGTGAGCGACGGCGACCTGATGGAAGGCATCGCCTCGGAGGCGGCCTCGCTGGCCGGTCACCTGCAGCTGAGCAAGATGATTTATCTCTACGACGATAACCACATCTCGCTCGACGGCCCCACCAACCTGACCTACACCGAAAACCCGATGAAGCGCTTCGATGCCTACTACTGGCATACGCAGCACGTAACCGACGGCAACGACCTCGACGCTATCGAGAACGCCATCAGGGTGGCGCAGTCGGTAACCGACCGCCCGTCGATTATCGCCGTGCGCACCATTATCGGCTTCGGCTCGCCGCTGGCCGGCACCAGCAAGTCGCACGGCTCGCCGCTAGGGGCTGACAACGTAAAGATTACCAAGAAGTTCTACGGCTTCGACCCCGAGCAGTCGTTTCAGGTGCCCGCCGAAGTGTACGAGCACCTCAAGCAGCCCGGCCAGCGCGGCGCCGAGCTGCAAAAGCAGTGGGATGCCGATTTCGCCAAGTACGCCGAGGCCTTTAAGGACGAGGCGAATATGTTCAAGCGCTCCTTTGCGGGCGACCTGCCCGAAGGCTGGGACAAAGACCTGCCCGTGTACACGCCCGCCGATGGCGAGCTGGCTACCCGCCAGGCCTCGGGCAAAGCCCTGGATGCCATCAAGAAAGCCGTGCCGTTCATGTTCGGCGGCTCGGCCGACCTGGCTAGCTCCAACGAGATGGATAAGTCGGGCAGCGACAGCTTCCAGCCCGCGCACCCGGCCAACCGCAACGTGTGGTGGGGTGTGCGCGAGCACGCCATGGGCGCGGCCATGAACGGTATCGCCCACCACGGTGGCCTGCGTACCTACGGCGGTACCTTCCTCACGTTCAGCGACTACATGCGCGCGGCCATCCGCCTCACGGCCCTGGCCGAGAGCACGGCTACGTTCGTCTTCACCCACGACAGCATTGGCCTGGGCGAGGACGGCCCCACCCACCAGCCAGTCGAGCAGGTGCTGGCCCTGCGTACCATCCCGAACATTGTGGTATTGCGCCCCGCCGACGCCAACGAAAGCACCGAGGCCTGGCGCATTGCCATGACCACGCCCAAGTCGCCGGTGGTGCTCATTTTCTCGCGCCAGAAATTGCCGATTCTCGACCAGACCAAATTGGGCTCGGCCCGCGAGGGCGTGCGCAAGGGTGCCTACATCTTGAGCGAAGCGCAGGGTGGCCAGCCGCAGTTCATTCTCATCGCTACCGGCTCGGAAGTGGCCTTGGCCATGAAAGCCCAGGTAGAGCTGGAAAAAGCCGGCACGCCCACCCGCGTAGTGAGCATGCCGAGCTGGGAGCTATTTGAGCACCAGGATAAAGCCTACCGCGAGCAGGTGCTGCCGAAGGATGTCAAGAAGCGCTTGGCCATTGAGGCCGGCTCGCCGATTGGCTGGCACAAATACACTACCGACGAGGGCGGCGTTATCGCCATGAACCGCTTCGGCGAGTCGGCTCCGGCCGAGGAACTGTTCGAGAAGTTCGGCTTTACCGTGGCCAACGTGGTGAAGCGCGCCCAGGGCGTGCTGGCCGGCCACCCCGAAGACCCCGCCACGGAGAAAAAAGAAGTAGTAGCCAAGGGCAACTAAGGCGGCGCGTTGCGGGTGGCTGGGTACCTGGCCGCCGGGCGTTTCGCCGCTGCTGCCCTGCATCCGGATACCTCACCACCCGCAACCAACGTCGTGCGTTTTGCCCTCCTTTTTCGGTGGCGGGCTGGCCCTTGTCGGGGCAGTCGGTTTTAGTGCCCGGTGCGCCATTGTGCCCGTAGCCAGCGCGGTTGCGACCCTAGCCGGGACGTGGCGGCGGTGCCTACGGGCATTTTTTTGCTCAGGTGGTCGGCTTGGGCTGCATCAATCTTGGCCAGGTGACAGCTTGTGCTCACGCCGCAAAAGGCCCGCGCCGCACGAAAATGCTGCGCGGGTAGCGCCGCTATCCGCAGGCGGTAGCATCTTTGCGGCTCGTCATTCTCACTTATCCGATGCTCCATTCTTCCATTTTCGCCGCTGCCGGTGGGCGCCTCTTGGTTGCCGGGTTGGCGCTCGCCACCTTGGCAGGCTGCGCGCGCACCGTGCCCACCACGGCTGGCAACCACGATTACCTGGTCTATATCGGTACTAATGTGGCTTCGCCGCAAGAGAATACAATTTACCTCTACCACCTCAGCCCCGCCACTGGTGAGCTGCTGCCGCTGGGGGCCATGAAGGGGGGCGCCCAACCTACGTACCTGACGATGGATGCCGCCCACCGCCACCTCTACGCGGTGAGCGAAACCCAGACCTACCTCGGCCAGCCCGGTGGCGGCGTGAGTGCGCTCGCTATTGACCCGCGCACCGCCATGCTGACGATGCTTAATCAGCAGCCTTCTACCGGGGCCTCGCCGTGCTACATTAGTCTAGACCGCACGGGTAAGAATGCCTTGGTAGCCAATTATTCCAGTGGCAACGTAGCCGTGCTGCCCGTGCGCCCCGACGGCCAGCTAGCCCCCCCGGCCGCCACCGACCAGCACCTGGCGCCTTTCGGGCCCCATAAGAACCAGAGCAGCGCCCACGCGCACTGCTTTCTAGCCGCGCCCGACAATCGCTACGCCTTTGCCGTAGACCTGGGCACCGATAAGGTGACGGGCTACAAGCTGGATGCGGCCACCGGCCAGCTGGCACCGCTGCCCGCGCCGGCCTTCACGGCCAAGCCGGGCGCGGGGCCGCGCCACCTCACGTTTCACCCCAACGGCCGCTGGGCCTATCTCGAAAACGAGCTGAACTCGACCGTGACGGCGCTGGCGTATGATGCCAAAGCCGGTACGTTTCAGGAAATTGAAACACTGAGCACGCTGCCCGCTGGCTTCAGCGGCGACAACTCGGGCGCCGATGTGCACGTGAGCCCCGATGGCAAGTTTGTCTATACCTCCAACCGGGGCGATAACAGCCTGGCTGTGTTTCAGATAGCCCCCGCCGATGGTCGCCTTGCGCTGGTTCAGCACGTGAGCACCCAGGGCAAAACGCCCCGCAACTTTGCTCTCGACCCTAGCGGCCGGGTGCTGCTGGTGGCCAACCAAAATTCGGATAACGTCTTTACCTATACCGTTGATAAGCAGACGGGTAAGCTAACGCCCACTGGTAAGTCGGTGAGTCTGCCCTCGCCGATGTTTGTGGAGGTGGTACCGGATTTCACGAAGTAGAAGCGCAAGGGTTCGCGAAGTAAGAAGAGGTTTCGCAAGGTTTGGCAGAACGTCAACCTTATGAAACCTCTTTTTACTTCGCGAACCCTTGCGTGCTATTCGCCTAGCGGCAGCAGGGCTAGCAGCTCATTCTCCGAAATAATGGGCACCTTTAGCGTGGTGGCCTTCTCGCGCTTGGCAGGGCCCATATTATCGCCAGCCACCAGGTAGCTGAGCTTCTTGGAGATGGAGCCGGTAATTTTGCCGCCGTGCTGCTGAATGAGGGTTTGCAGCTGCTCGCGGCTGTAGTTTTCAAACACGCCCGAGAGTACAAACGTGAGGCCGGCCAGACGGTCGCTCACCGCCTTCGGCGGCTCGCCGCTAGCCTCCAGCTGCACGCCGGCCGCTTGCAGGCGGGCAATGAGCGCCTGGTTTTCGGGCTGCTGGCTCCACAGGGCCATCGAGTCGGCGATGACGCCGCCGACCTCAGGCACCTGGGCCATTTCTGGGGCCGAAGCGGCCATAATGGCCCCGATGGTGCGGTAGTGCTGGGCCAGCTTCTGGGCCACGGTTTCGCCCACGTAGCGAATGCCAAGGCCGAAGAGTACGCGCTCGAAGGGCACAGTCTTGCTTTGCTCAATGCCCGCGAGAAGGTTGTCAATCGACTTTTCACCCAGGCGCTCCAAGCCCACCAGCTCGGGGCGGCGCTGGGGCAGGTCATAAATGTCGGCGGGCGTCGTCACTAGGTTCAGGCCGAAGAAACGCCCCACCGTTTCGGCGCCTAAGCCGTCGATATTCAGTGCCTTGCGGCTCACATAGTGCTCGAGCCGGGCCTTGAGCTGAGGCGGGCAGCCGCGCTCATTAGGGCAGCGAAAATGCGCCTCGCCCTCGGGGCGCACCAGCGGCGTGCCGCAGGCCGGGCATTCGGTAGGGAAGCGCACCGGCACGGCCGCGGCGGGCCGGGCGGCGAGGTCTACGCCGGTGATTTTAGGAATAATTTCGCCGCCCTTTTCTACGAACACCAGGTCGCCGAGGCGCAGGTCGAGCAGGGCTATCTGGTTGGCGTTGTGCACGCTGGCGCGCTTCACGGTGGTGCCGGCCAGGGGCACGGGGTCGAGCAGGGCTACGGGCGTGACGGCCCCGGTGCGGCCCACGTTGTAGATAATCTCGTTGAGGCGCGTGCGGGCCGCCGCCGTGGGGTATTTGTAGGCAATGGCCCAGCGCGGGCTCTTGGCGGTGAGGCCCAACTGGTCTTGCTGGCGCAGGTTGTCGACCTTGATGACAATGCCGTCGGTATTCACGGGCAGCGTGAAGCGCTTTTGCTGCCACTCGTGGATGTAGTCGAGCACCTCCTGCAAGTTGGCGCAGCGCCGCCAGGTGGGCGACACCGGTAGGCCCCAGGTCGTGGCCGCCTCCAGGGCCTCGCTGTGGCTGGCAAAGTGCCGGCCCGGCGTGAGTACCGAGTACGCATAAAAGCGCAGGCGCCGCGCCGCTACCTGAGCCGAGTCTTGCAGCTTGAGCGCGCCGCTGGCGGCGTTGCGGGGGTTAGCCAGTAGAGCCTCCCCATTTTGCTCGCGCTCCTGGTTGAGGTCGTTGAAGACCTGATTGGGCATGAATACCTCGCCGCGCACCTCCACCTCGGCCGGGAAGGTGCCGTGCAGGTGCAGGGGCAGGGTACGGATGGTGCGCACGTTGGCCGTCACCACGTCGCCGCGGGTGCCGTCGCCCCGCGTCACGCCCTGGCTCAGGTCGCCGTTTTCGTAGCTCAGGCTCATGGCCACGCCGTCGATTTTTTGCTCGCACACGTAGGCGTAGGGCGCGCCTTCGAGGCCACGCTGCACGCGCTCGTCAAACTCGCGCAGGTCGTCTTCCGAGTAGGTGTTGCCCAGGCTCAGCATGGGGTAGCGGTGCGTGGCCGTGGCAAACTGCTTGGTGATGGTGCCGCCCACGCGCTGGGTGGGCGAGTTGGGCCGGGCCAGGGCAGGATTTTCCTGTTCGAGCCGATTCAATTCCGCCAGCAGCGCGTCAAACTCCTGGTCCGACACCTCGGAGATGTCGTGCTGGTAGTACTGGGTATTGAGGTGGTGCAGGCGCTGGGTGAGCTCCTGAATGCGGGCTTGCGGGTCCATAGGGCGAGAGAGGGCTAGCTAGAGAAGAAGGGCTATACCCTAAAAGAACGTCATGCTGAGCCCCGCGAAGCATCGCGCTCACCTGTTGGACGACCTAGCCCTAACGAGGCGAGCGTGATGCTTCGCGGGGCTCAGCATGACGTTCGGTAATTTTTCGAATTGCGCTTACGCGGCGCTGGCAACATGACGGTTGGGCTGTACAAAGTACGTGGTGCCGCCTTTCTGCCGGGCATCGCGCTCGCCCTGCTCCTCGGTACGGGCGGGCGGGGCAGTTTCCTCGCCGGGCTGGCCCTTGGCTTCCTTGGCCTCGGTGGGGATAATGGGCTCGGCCGGCGCCTGGGGCTTGAAGCGGGCAACGAGCAGGAAGAGAATGGTGGCGACGGCGAACCAGGCGAAGAATTTCATGGCGGAGGAAAAGTCCAGATGTGCGGCAAAAATACACCGGCCAAGCCAACGACAACCCTAGCCGGGCGGTTGCGTTTGGGTTTGTAGAGGCCAGCAGGCTTGCTTTGGAGCACCAAGGCCAGCGGCCGCCACGGCTTTTTTACGCTTTCACCACCCTTCTCATGCCTGACCAATCCGCCACTTCCTGGGCCGAAACGGCCGCCTCGCTGCTCACCAAGCTTTCGGGCGGCGTCGAGCTCAACCTGAATTTCGACCAAGTCGAACTACAAGTGCCCAACCAGCAAAACCCCGCCGGCCTGCCCGCCACCTGGAAGCTCAACGGCGCGCTGCGCATCCGCACCAAAGGCGAAGCGCCGGCGCCCGCCGTGCGCGTAGACCCGCCGGCGCCCAGCGGCCAGCCCCAGCCGCAGTTTGGCCAAACCAACGGGCCGCGTGGCTAGCGGCCTCGAAGTAGAGGCCCGGCTGGTACTCACCTGGCCGGGCGGGCACGATATTCAGCTGGCGGCCTCGGGCACGTACCTTATTCTCAACGTGCCTAGCCAGCAGGTGCTCGACCTCATCACAAGCGGGCCGCCGCAGCCGCCAGGCACGCCCAAGCCACCCAAAAAACCGGGCCCCGACCCGCTGGAGCAATTGCACTGGCTGGCCCGGCGCCTCGGGCTGGTGCTCGACCTGCGGGTGGCTGGCAAAACCTACGTCACCTTCGGCCTGCCCGACCGCAACGGCCCCAAGATTACGCTGAACGCGGTGCTGGGTAAAATCGGCTCGTTTTTTAAATGAGTGCTGCGGGTTACTTGCTGATACTGCTCGGCACACCTATCAGCAAGTAACCCGCAGCAATCGCCGACCAACCCACTTACCGGCCGAACAAAAAGCGCTGCTTTTGCCTTAAGCAAATGAGTTTCTCTTTGCCGTAATTTAGCTTTTGTGCAAGCCCCCGCGACGACCGCAATACTCCCTTAGGCACCGGCCGGCGGCCCGCCGGTGGCTCGGCGTTCAGCCGCATCGAGCGCGTGCCGCCGCTGCTGATGCTGCTTTACCTGGCGCTGCTGGGTATTACCATGCTGTTTGTAACGCTGGTGGCTATGTACGTGGCTTCCAGGGCGCAGAGCGCGGTGCCGCGCGGAATGCATCCGTTTCCGCGCTACTTTTCGCTGAGCACGGTAGTGCTGCTGGTGTCGTCGTACACGCTGGCGCAGGCGCCGCGCCTCTACCGCGCCGACGACCTGCCCGCGCTGGTGCGCTGCCTGGGCGCGACGCTGCTACTAGGGTGCATCTTCAGCGGCTTGCAGGTGCAGGGCTGGCGCGAGCTGGTGCAGCAGGGCGTGCTGTTCACGGGCGAGCGCAGCGGCACGTTTGTCTACGTTATCTCGGGCCTGCACGTGGCGCACGTGGGGGCCGGGCTGATTTTTTTGCTGGTCCACCTGCTGCGCACCCTGCACGCCAGCCGCGATAGTGTGCGCACGTTGGTCTTCATTCGCAACCCTTATCACCTGCGCCAACTGCGCGCCCTGCTCACTTACTGGCACTTCATCGACGTGCTGTGGGTGGCGCTGTTCGGGATGTTCTTGTTTTTGTATTAACAGCTGCCCCGCGGATTTAGCAGGTTCATCGCGGATTTTGAACAAGACGCCGGCCTGCGGCTGCGGGCAAGTAAAAGGCCGCGCCAGGTATTTAGTACCAGGGTAAGCCGGGAGTAGAACGCTGCAGCGGTGCGTCTTTGCAGCGTTTCACTGGGTCATTGTTCCACGGATGGGCCGGTTTAGGCAAGCGGTGCTCTACCCTAAGTGCCCGGTAGATGCGGACAAAACCGTGCCCGCCTAGGAAGCATTAGTGCAGTGGCAAGGCACTGACAGTAAGCGCTGTATAAAATTTATAAGAAATTTTCAGCACGCGACGCAAAAAAAACACAGCCACTATCCCAATAGCTAAAGGCGTTGAAAACTGAATAATCAGCCCATCAGTTGAGCCGCCAGCCTTGCCACGATGGCCGCATCCGTTTCCCAGCGCGGCGCGTCAAACTCGGTGGCTTTGGCGGCCGGGGGGCTAGCCACCAGCCGCCGGGCACTGGCGTGAAACTCGTGGGCGCCCGTGGCCGCTAGCACGCCCGGCAGCGTAGCCGGCGTGATACCGGCGCCCGGCATGATACTGAGGCGCCCCGCCGCCTGCTGCCCCAGCGCCGCGAGCTGCGCCTGGCCGGCCGGCGCGCTCGGCTGCCCGCCCGAGGTAAGCACCCGCTGGCAGCCCAGCCCGATGATTTCTTCGAGCGCCCGCGCCTGGTCGGGGCACGCGTCGAAGGCGCGGTGAAAGGTAACCGCCAACGGCCCCGCAGCTTGCATCAGCGCGCGGCAGCCGGCCAGGTCTACGCGGCCGGCCGCATCGAGTGCCCCCAGCGCCACCCCCGCACACCCGAGTGCCCGGCACTGCGCAATATCATCGGCCATAATAGCCAGCTCCTCCGCAGTATAACAGAAATCCCCCGGCCGGGGCCGAATGAGTACTACCACTGGAATAGAAAGCAACGCAAGCACTTGCTTAATAAGGCCGTAGGAGGGCGTAATGCCCCCCTGTTCAAGATTCTGGCACAACTCAATGCGGTGCGCACCCCCGGCCTGCGCCGCCACGGCCGACTGCACGGAGCCCGCGCAAATTTCCAGCCGCCGGGGCGGGCTGGCGGCGGCGGCGGGGCTAGCGGCGGGGCCGGCTGGTTGGTCGACTTGCTTCATCATGCGGCAAATATGGGCTGGCGCGCTGCCCGGAAAAAGTCCGGCATTTTTGGCGGTAGCCCCGCTTACTTGTGCGGGCAAGAGATTAGTCCGTGTTTTGTAGGCCACATTTGCCGCTGCCATTTTTTATCCTTCTCCTTTCGCTTGCTCTGCTATGCGCCAACATCCTGCCTCACGAGCTTATAAGATAACTAATTGGCTGACAAGATGCGTGCTAAGCGGAGGGCTGCTGTTAGGCGCCGCGCCGGCCCCGGCGCAGCAGCTTACTTCCTACGTGGACCCGCTCATCGGCTCGGGCGGTCATGGACACGTGTTTGTGGGGGCTAATGTGCCGTTTGGGGCGGTGCAGCTCGGGCCACAAAATATTTTTAAGGGCTGGGACTGGTGCTCGGGCTACCATTATTCGGACAGCCTGCTCATCGGGTTTTCGCACACTCACCTCAGCGGTACCGGGGGCTCAGACCTTGGCGACGTGCTCATTATGCCCTACACCGGCCCGCTGCGCACCGATAAGGGCCGGCAGCCGGTGCCCCACCAGGGCTACCTCTCGCGCTACTCGCATCAGCGTGAGGTGGCCCGGCCCGGCTACTACGCCGTGACCCTCGACGACTACGGCATCCGGGCCGAGCTCACGGCCAGCGCGCGGGTGGGCATGCACCGCTACACGTTTCCAAAAGATGGCAAGCCCGCCCGCGTCATCATCGACCTCAAGGAAGGTATTGACGACAAAGCCACCGATACCTATCTCGAACAGGTTGATGCACAAACGTTTATTGGCCACCGCTTTTCGCACGGCTGGGCCGACCACCAGCAGCTGTTCTTCGCCATCAAGACTTCGGTGCCGGTGCCCGCGTTTGCCCTCTACAACGAGGCCCAATCCTTGGCCGGCAAGGCGGGCCAGGGCGCGGCTATAAAGGGCGTGCTCACCTTTGCCAAGCTAGCCGGGCCGGTCGAGTTGAAAGTGGGCATTTCGCCGGTGAGTCCGCAGAATGCGCTGGCCAATATTCAGGTTGAAATGCCGGGCTGGGACTTTGCCGCCGTGCAAAAGGCGGCTACCGTCAAGTGGAACCAGGAACTCGGCAAAATCACCATCGAAAGCCCCGACCCGGCGGTGCGGCGCACGTTCTACACGGCCCTTTACCACGCCTGGTTTGCCCCGGCGCTGTTCAACGACGCCAACCGCGACTACCGCGGCACCGACGGCAAGGTCTACCCGAAGGCCCCGTTTCAGAACTATACCACGTTCTCGCTCTGGGATACGTACCGCACCGAGCATTCGCTCTTTACCCTAGCCCAGCCCGAGCGCGTGCCCGACCTGATGCAAGCCATGCTAGCCATCGGCCAGCAGCAGGGCAAGCTGCCCATCTGGCACCTGATGGGCAACGAAACCAACACGATGGTGGGCTACAGCGCCGTGCCGGTGCTGGCCGAAGCTTACCTCAAGGGCACGCCCGGCCTCGATGGCCGCCAGGTTCTCGCCGCCCTTAAGCAAGCCAGCACCCGCGACGACCAGGGCGTGCAGTACCTCAAAACGCTGGGCTTCATCCCGGCCGATAAGGAAAACGAGTCGGTGGCCAAGGCGATGGAATACGCCATCGACGACTGGAGCATCGCGCAGGTAGCCAAAAAGCTCGGTGAGCAGGCTGACTACCAAGAGTATAGCAAGCGGGCTAAATATTATCAGCAGTACTTCGACCCGCACACCCGCTTCATGCGCGGCCTCACCGCCGATGGCAAGTTTCAGCTGCCGTTCGATGCCTTTCAGTCCATTCACCGCCAAAACCCTTATACTGAAGGCAATGCCTGGCAGTATACCTTCTTGGTGCCGCACGATGCCCCGGGGCTGATAAAGCTGTTCGGCAGCGACGCGGCTTTTGTGCAAAAGCTTGACAGCCTTTTTATTGTGAAGGGGAGTCTGGGGGCGAGCGCCTCGCCCGACATCTCGGGCCTCATCGGCATGTATGCCCACGGCAACGAGCCTAGCCACGCCACCACCTACCTCTACGCCTACGCCGGCCAGCAATGGAAAACTGCCGAAAAAGTGCGCCAGGTGCTACGCGAGATGTACAAAGACCAGCCCGACGGCATCAGCGGCAACGAAGACTGCGGGCAAATGTCGGCCTGGTACATCCTGTCGGCGCTGGGTTTTTATCCCGTCAGCCCCAGTAGCGGGGCCTACGTGCTGGGTAGCCCGCTGGTCAATAAGGCTACTATTCGCTTGCCTCAAGGCAAAACCTTCGTGGTGAGCGCGGTGAATAATAGCCCGCAAAACATTTATATTCAATCGGCTATGCTCAACGGCCAGCCCTACGCCAATAGCTACCTGCTGCACCGCGACATCGTGGCGGGCGGCACCTTGCAGCTCACAATGGGCCCGCAGCCCAACCGCGCCTTCGGCACGGCCCCGGCCAACCGGCCAAAGGAAGTGTATTAGAAGCAGAAACCCGTAAAAAGAACGTCATGCTTCCCTGCGGTCTGCATGACGTTCTTTTTACAAGGCTGAAAACGGGTTAATCCTGCAATTCCCAGGCGGTGCGGTAGCCGCCCACGCGCTCCACGTAGTCGAGGAAAGCCTTGTAGAATGGGTGTGCCCCCAGCGTGGACGAGTCGCCGATGAGCAGCAGCTTTTTGCGCGCCCGCGTCATGCCCACGTTCATGCGGCGAATGTCGGAGAGGAAGCCGATTTCACCGTGCGAGTTGCTGCGCGTGAGGCTAATAGCGATGATATCGCGCTCCTGGCCCTGAAATGAATCGACGGTGCCGATGCTAAGCTGGCGGTGCAGCAGCAGGCCGCTGAGCTCGTCGTTTTCTTCCACCGCGTATTTTAAATAATTAATCTGGGCGCGGTAGGGCGCGATGACGCCGATGCTGAGCGGGTCGCTTTCGTGGTCGGGCGCGTCGTAGGGCTCCAGTAGCTGGGCTAGCCGCTTCAGCAGCAGGTCGGCTTCCTCAGGGTTGGCCGTAGAGCGGCTTTCGGGGATAGTGATTTCCTGCATCCCGAAGCCGGCCGTGTCGAGAAATTCGACCGGCAGGTCGGGCGCAAAGCGAATGTCGTAGGCGTCGAGGCCAGCGTGGGCCACGGTGGGCGCGGCCACCAGCCGGCCCTCGTAAAACTGCTCGGAGCTGAACTGCATAATCTGCTCGTGCATGCGGTACTGCACCTCTAGCATGCGGCTAGCCTCGGGCTGGCGCTTGATGGCTTTCTCGAACAGCGTTTCGCGCAATGCGCCCGCTTTGTCGCTTTTCACGGTGGGCGGCAGCTGCTGGTGGTCGCCGGCCAGCACCACGCGGCCCGCCTTGGCAATGGGAATCCAGCAGCCAGGCTCCAGAGCCTGGGCGGCCTCGTCGATAAACACCGTTTCGTAGGTGAGGTGGCGAATGATGCGGTTGCTGGCGCCCACCAGCGTGCAGGTAATTACCTGCACCTGGTCGAGCAAGTCCTCGGTGATGTAGCGCTCCAGGCCATCGGCCTCTTGGTGCAGGGCGCGCGCTTCCTCCTTCAGCAGGCGGCGCTGCTCACGCTCTTCCCAGCCAAACTGCCGGGTGTGCTTGCCAGCCATTTCGCGGTACTGCTCAGCGGTTTGGCGCATCGAGCGCAGTTCGCCGTAGCGCTTGTGGGCCATCACCTGCGCATCGAGCGTGTGCTCTAAAAGCAAGTCCGACACCCGGCTAGGGTTGCCCATTCGGATAACGTTGACGCCACGCTCGGCTAGCTTCTCGGTCAGCAGGTCCACGGCCGTGTTCGAGGGCGCGCACACCAGCACCCGGCGCTCGCGCCGGATGGTTTCCAGAATGGCCTGCACCAGCGTGGTCGTTTTGCCGGTGCCGGGCGGACCATGAATAATGGCTACGTCTTGGGCGGCCTGCACGTGGCGCACGGCGGCCAGCTGGCTCTCGTTGAGCGGGCTAGGGTAGAAGAGGTCGTCGGCCTTTTCCGGGCGGAAGCGGGCCGGCTTGGCCCCGAGCAGGATGTCGCGCAAGTCGGCCAGGCGGTCGCCGTAGGCGCCCATCACCTTGCCCAGCGCGTAATCCATCTCGCGGTAGCTCACCTCGTCGAAGGTGAGGTCGATGCCCAGCTTGCCGCCCTCCAGCACCCAGTCGGGCAGGTCTTCCTTGGCGGTGGCTAAGGTCAGCTTATTGCGGCGCACGCTGGTGATGACGCCGCTGAGCGTGGGCCGGTCGGTGGCCGAGCGCCCCGGCACATTGCCAAACAGCGCCGCGTTCTTACCCACCTGAAACAGGTGCAGGCCGGCTTGCCCAGCCGGACGCTCCAGCTCCAGCACCACCTTACCGCCAAAGCCCACGTCTTCTTTGGTAATCGTGACGGGGTACCACGTCAGCCCGCGCTTTTGGCGCTCCTGCACGGTGGCTTTAGCATTCTTGAGCTTAAACTGCTCTAAATCTTCTTGTTGCTCCAGCTTGAGCAGGCCCTGCACGCGGCGCAATTCCTGCTCAATGGCATAGGGCTCGGCGTGGGGGAAAATAGTTTCGGTCGACAAAAGCGAGGTAATTGATTTCGTTGAAGGTGTAACAACGAAAACGGGAAATGAGTGGCCGAGAGTCCTACTAAATACTGCAGTTCAACTAGCCTATCTCATCAGGGTCATAATGATAATGCTCCTGGCTAGCGGTGGTAAAGCGCTGAATGAATCCGGCTTCGTAGTGCTGCGGTTTAGTTGGCTTAAAAATATGTTGTTGGATGGCCCAGTCCTAGGCACTTATGCCCACAGGGTATTTGGTAAGGCAGCCAGGCGATAGCGCGTAATAAACTCTTCAGCCTGAGCTTGCGAAGCAAAAACGCCGCTAGTAAACAGGCCACCTGCGCCATGAAATACCCAAACTTCTTCCATAATACTCAATCTACTAGCCCCACCGCCCAGGCCCTAGCCTCGGGCAGCGAGGTGAAGTGCCGAAACTCATAAGGCAGGCCCGGCACGCTGCGCTGGTACATGCCGTCGATGGTGATGCGGTTGAGCACTTCTTCCGATTCGAGGTGGGCGAAGCGGAGCACGCCTAGCTCGCCCAGCGGCACGAGCACTTCGTTGTGGGTCCATTCGAGGTCTTTGGGGCGCACGGCGCCGAGGCGGCGGTCATCGGCCACCCAGCCCGTGACGTGGTGCAGCCGAGCCTGGCGCAGCGCCTCAAGCAGTGCCGCCCGAAATTCAGCGCTGCCGGCAAAGCCTAGCCACTCGGTTTCGAGCACGTTGCGCGGCCCGCCGCTGTGCAGCACTAAGTTGAGAAATGGATAGGAAGCAACGATGGAAGTAGTCATGTGAAAAGCAAAGTCACTACTATTCTTCGCGGTGTACGGTAGCCGGGTTAAAGGCAGGCACGCACACTGACCAATACTCGCACTCAGCGTCAAATGGATTGGAGTAGCGCACCCGCGCGCCGGCCTTTATCAGCAGCGACTCCCCGGCTTGCAGCTCCACCACGTCGTCGTCTATCTCGAAGCGCTTGCGCCCGCGCACCACAATCGTGATTTCGTCAAACTCCGGGCGCTGGTGCGGCTCGCTCCACTGCGGCGGCGCCACCATGTGGGCCACGCTGTACTTGGCGGTGTGGGTGCTGGCTAGCCCCACGTGCTCCTCAATAAGCTTGCCATCGGTAGTGGGCACGCGGAAGGGCTGGGCGTTGCGGGAGTAGTTTTTTTCGGCAGGCATAAGAGATACTGAAACGAAGAACCACGAAATTAGGGCCGGCCGGGGCAGGGGCCGGGCCTGAACGTGCGCAGGCCCGCATTGCGCGCTACGCAGGCATTAGGGTAGGTGAGGCCGTTGCAGCCGCACACGGGGTCATATTCCATCGTGCAGATGCCGCTGGGATTTACCCGGCTAGGGTCGATGCAGTCGGCCATGGCCCGCGGCTGGCGCTGGCACGCGCTGCCCGCCGCCAAAACGAAACCTAGCATAGCAGAGAAGCGAGTCATCAGGAGGCCTTATACGGGCCAGCGGTTGGCAAAGGCCGCCGGCTAGCCTGCGCGCAAGAAAAAAAGGCCCTGACCCAACCCCTCGCCGTGCCGCGCGTATAGCTGCCAAAACCCGGGCTGACGGCCAGTACCGAGCCGGCCCCGGCCAATTCACCTTACCTTTTTACTTTTCCTTCTCATGTCGTACCGCGAAGAAGATAACAACGCAGGCAAAATTCTCCTCGCCGCCCTCGCTGGCGCTAGCGCTGGCATCATCGCCGGCATCCTGCTGGCCCCCGATAAAGGCTCGGCTACCCTCGAAAACTGGAAAGGCGCAGCCAAGCAGTACGGCGGCCAGCTGGGCGACCAATTCAATAAGTACAGCGCCGACCTCGAAACCAAATTCAAAGGTCTGAGCGACAAACTCGAAGACATGGGTGTGCTGGGTGCTGGCGGTAGCCTCAACATCAAAGGCAACTGGGACGACATCAAAGGCAAGCTGAAGCAGCAGTACGCGCAGCTCACCGATGAAGACCTGAATTTTGCCGAAGGCAAAGGCGACGAACTGATAGGCAAGCTGCAAGATAAGCTTGGCAAAGGCAAAGCCGAAATAACCAAAATTATCAATGACCTCGCCGGCAAAGGCAGCGACGTGGCCGACAAAGCCAAAGACGCCGCCCACAAAGGGGCTGATGCCGCTAAAGATGCCGTAAACAAAGGTGCAGACGCAGCCAAAGACGCCACCAAGTAAGCTAGCCTTAGGCTGCTTAGCCAAGCCCCGTGCCCACCGGCGCGGGGCTTTTTTGCGCCGGTAAGCTAACCAGCCGGCCAGCTTCCTCGTTAGCGACAGGTAGTACATTCATTCATTCCTAACCCTCTTTTTACTCATGCCGAAGCCTAAGGACAACGGAAAAGTTATTGTTTCGCTATTGGCCGGTGCCACGGCGGGCATCGTGGCGGGCCTGCTGCTAGCCCCCGAAACCGGCGAAGACGCCCGCAAAGGCTTGCGTGCCTCGGCCCAGAAGTGGCTGAGCGGCGACCTCGGCAAGCTAGCCAAAGAGGCCCTCGGCAAGCTGCAAGGCACCACCAACCCCGACGCGGCCGTGAGCGAAGACAAGCAGGCCGCCGACAAGCTATTCGACTCAATGGATAAGGCCGAGCCTGGCGACCTGGCCACCCCGGCCGGCAACGGCCACTCAGTAGCCGGCCAGGGTGCCGACTACGCCGCCAGCCACCGCGACGACTTTGGCGCCGATGGTGACGAAGACGAAACCCACTACCGCACCGGCGTAGGTGCCTAGCCACAAAGTTTTTAAAGAAAAATGCCCAAGCGCGTAACCTCATTTCTAGCGCCGCGTTGAATACCTTACAAACGGCTTAAACGAAGCCCGCTAATTGAAAGTAGTAAAATTGCCGGTTGTAGGAGCTTCTGCCAGAATTGGTTAAACATTCGGGCAGTAAAATCAGATGACCCATCGCACAGTTCTGGTTTCACTGGTAGCTTTTATCGGCTGTTCGTAAAAAGGCCCGTTCCCCTTTGTTGGGAGCGGGCCTTTTTTTATGGTCGCAGCTGCCAGCGCTTCGTTACGAAGCGTTGGGTTGGGTCTTCTCCTGCGCCACCACTTCGGGGCGCATTTGCGGAAAAAACAACACGTCCTGGATGGAGTGCGAGTTGGTCATAATCATGCTCAGGCGGTCGATGCCGATGCCCAGGCCGGCCGTGGGGGGCATGCCGTATTCGAGGGCGCGCAGGAAGTCTTCGTCGAGCACCATCGCCTCGGTGTCGCCGCGCTTGCCGAGCTCCAACTGGTCCTCAAAGCGCTGGCGCTGGTCGATGGGGTCGTTGAGTTCCGAGAAGGCGTTGCAGATTTCCTTGCCGTTGCAGATGGCTTCGAAGCGCTCCACGAGGCCGGGATGGTCGCGGTGCTTTTTGGCTAGCGGCGACATCTCCACCGGGTAATCGGTGATGAAAGTGGGCTGGATGAGCTTGGGCTCCACGTGCTCGCCAAAAATCTCGTCGATGATTTTTGACTTGCCCATGCTAGGGTCGAGGCCCACTTTCAGGTTCTTGGCCGTTTCGCGCAGCGCCGCCTCATCCATGTCGCCGATGGCCACGCCGGTGAACTTCTCAATGGCCTCAAACATGGTGTAGCGCTGCCAGGGGCGCTGGAAGTTGATGAGGTTGTCGCCCACCTGCACCTCGGTTTTACCGTGCAGGGCCAGGGCCACGCGCTCCACCATTTCTTCCACCAGGTCCATCATCCAGGCGTAGTCTTTGTAAGCTACGTACAGCTCCATCTGGGTGAACTCAGGGTTGTGAAAGCGCGACATGCCCTCGTTGCGGAAATCCTTCGAGAATTCGTACACGCCGTCGAAGCCACCCACGATGAGGCGCTTGAGGTACAGCTCGTTGGCAATGCGCAGATACAGCGTCATATCCAGCGTGTTGTGGTGCGTCTTGAAGGGCCGCGCCGCCGCACCGCCGTAGAGCGGCTGCAAAATCGGGGTTTCAACTTCCAGGTAGCCTTTGTCGTTCAAATAGTTGCGCATGGCCTGCACCAGCTGCGTCCGCTTGATGAAGGTATCGCGCACCTGCGGGTTCACCACCATATCCACGTAGCGCTGGCGGTAGCGCTGCTCGGGGTCGGTGAAGGCGTCGTACACGACTTTCTGGCCCGTGGCCTCGTCAATCTTCTCCTTCACCACGGGCAATGGGCGCAGCGACTTGGCCAGCACTTTCAGCTCGGTGACGTGCACGGAGGTTTCGCCCACCTGCGTCTTAAACACATGGCCCTTCACCCCGATAAAGTCGCCGAGGTCGAGCAGCTTCTTGAACACGGTGTTATACAGCGTCTTGTCTTCGCCGGGGCAAATCTCGTCGCGATTTACGTAGAGCTGAATGCGGCCCGACGAGTCCATGAGCTCAGCAAACGAGGCTTTGCCCATCACGCGCACCGACATGAGGCGGCCGGCTAGGGCTACCTCCTGGAAGTTGTTCAGCTCGGGGTGGTAGTTGTCGTGAATTTCCTGGGCCGAAAAGTTGACGTCGAACAATTCGGAAGGGTAGGGCTCGATGCCCAGCGCTTTTAGCTCGTCGAGCTTTTGGCGGCGCAGAATTTCCTGCTCACTCAGGTGGTGCATAAGGTTGCCGGTTATCTATTGTCTGGGCCACGGATTAGTCGGATTTCTCGAATTTCTCGGACTTTGAGCCGACTCAAACGAAAGACCTGACAACGACCCGCTAAAGCGGATGGGCACGTGGCAAATAAAAAGTGAGCCGCAAAAGTACAACATGAAAAAAGCCGCCCCATTTAGGGGCGGCGTAGTTTGCTGGTAATCGGTTACAAAATCCGTGGCGCAGGTGTTACGCGGCCATTTTCAGCTCGGGCGCCGGCTCGGCCCCTAGCAGCGTGGGTTGCACGCGGGTGCGCAGGCGCTCCTGCACAAAGCCGGCTTGCAGGTGGCTAGGCAGCTCGCGCACCAGCTGCTCGTAGCGCGCCAGGCCCAGCGCCTTAGCCACGTAGGTTTCGTGAATGCCATTGAGGTAGCTCACGATGCTCAGCAACGAGCTGTGAAAGAGCTTGAAGTCGATATCAGCCTCCACGTAGCGCTCAATCTCGCGGCTGCTCTGCGAGATGCGCAGGCGGCCCAGCAAATCGAAGATGGTGGTGTAGCCCAGGCGCCAGGTAATCTGCTGCCAGTGGCTGGCAGTCCACTTATCCAGCGGCTTGCCGGTCTTTTGGCTGCGAATGGCGGTGTTGGGGTTAGCCTGCACCTGCTGGCGCACGGCAATGGCCGTTTGCTTGCGCGTAGTGCGCAAAAACTGGCCAATCTGAGCCTGGGCGTCAATCTCCTGCGAGGCAATGTGCAGCCCGGCCTTGTAGCCAGCCAGCGGCAGGCGGTGAATGTTGAAGTCGCCGTAAGCGCCAGCCGCGTAAAACGATACCGGGCGCGGGTAGGCATTCTTCACCACCAGCCGGCCCACCTCGCGGCGAATCACCTGGGCGTTGTTCGAGCGCACGCCGGTGGTATACAAAAAGGCTTGCAGGCCCGACAGGATAGTGTGATATGCCTGCGGGAACGTCCAGTGCAGGGCATTGCGCAGGAAGTTCTCGTCGCCTAGCTCGGCGGTAGCGCGCAGCGCATACTCGGTGCTCCAGCACGCGTGCAGCAGCTTAGTGAGCGCCGTTACGTCGGTTTCGGTCAGCTCGGCCTGGTGCTGGCGGAAATAGGTCGAGTGGGCTAGCCCCCGAGCGGGCTCTCGCCCTCCTGAATGTGGTAGCTTAGGGCAAAGAAATAATTTAGAAACACCTGGGCCGGAATCGAGCGGCGCCAGGTTTCGTCGGCCAGGCGCTGCTGTTCCTGCTCCTCAGGCGTGAGCAGCGCTTCGGCGGGCGAAACGCTCATCACCGGGGCCGGGTACGTATCGGCCGGAATGAGCGGAATAATGCGGGCTTCGGGTTTCGTCATCATGCTTAGTAAACCGTTTGCCAAAGATTTTAGTTGCAGATTTGCTAATAAAAATTAAGTCAATTTGCTAATTTTATTAGTTAGTCGCGGATTTTGCTGGTTGGGCATATTTTATAGTTTAAGACGTAAAAAATCACGCAATAAAAAAGCTCCTGAATCAGTGATTCAGGAGCTTTTTATGAGAATATATATGCGAGCGGGCTAGTGGTGCCCGTGCCTGCGAAATCTGCTTAATCAGCGATTATTGCTCGTCTTTAATTACGGCCACGGCCTCACCCAAGGTAATGTCTTTGTTGAGACCGCGCGTGAAGCGCATGGAGCGGTTCACTTTCACCGAGTCGCCCCCCAAGGCGGTGCGGTCAGCGGCTAGCGGGGCGAGGGCTAGCGGGGTAGCCGTCTTCTGGATGGCCTCGTACTTGTCCGACTCTGCCTTGAGCTGGTGCTGGAAGGTGCGGTACTTGGTCAGGTTGAGCGATACTACCGTTTCGTCCTTGCGCTTGCGCAGGCTCTGCACGAGCTCGGTCATCTGCTGGAAGGCCGGGTTGGCGGCCACGCGGGCCTTGCTGTTGGCTTCGAGCTTGGCGTAGTTGGGCTGGTCGTCCCAGGGGCGGTAGCCAGCGGGCTTAATCTCGTCCCACTTCAGCGGGTAGTCCGATTCTTTTTCACCCTGGTCGAGGTACGAAAGCACGTCGGGCAGCACGATATCCGAAGCCACGCCCTTGAACTGCGTCGAACCGCCGGTGACGCGGTAAAATTTCTGCATCGTGAACTTGAGCGAGCCGAAAGGCTTGAGGCTAGCCAGCTCGGAAGGCAGCGTTTCGTCGAGGTCGATGATGCGCTGCACGGTGCCCTTGCCATAGGTGCTGGTCGAGCCCATAATGACGCCGCGCTTGTAGTCCTGAATGGCGGCGGCCAGAATCTCAGAAGCCGAGGCGCTGTACTTGTTCACCAGCACCACCAGCGGGCCGCTGTACTGCACACGCGGGTCCTTATCGTTGAGCACCTGGGTTACGCCCCGGCTATCGTGCACCTGCACCATCGGGCCGCTGGGCAGGAATAAACCGGCCATTTCGACGGCATCGTTAAGCGAGCCGCCGCCGTTGGTGCGCAGGTCGAATACCACGCCTTTCACGCCTTCGGCCGTGAGCTTGGCAAGCTCTTTCTTCACATCCTCGGCCGACGAGCGGCCGCCGTTGTCGTTGAAATCGGCGTAGAAGGCGGGCAGGCGCAGATAGCCGATTTTCACGCCGCTAGGGTCGTTGATGACGGCCGACTGCGCGTAGGTGTCTTCCACCACTACCACATCGCGGATGATAGGAATGACTTTGGTCGAGCCATCGGCTTTCTTCACCGTGAGGCGCACTTCCGACCCTTTTTTGCCCCGGATGAGCGTCACGGCCTTGTTGGTGTGCCAGCCCTCGATGCTCACCGGCTCGGCGGCGCCCTGCGCCACGCGCAGAATAGCGTCGCCCTTCTTCAACTCGCCCTCGCGGTACGAAGCTGAGCCGGGCACGATGTCTTCGATATAGATGAGGCCGTCTTTTTCGCGCAGCGTGGCCCCTATGCCTTCGAAGCGGCCCGTGAGCTGAATATCAAACTCCTGCTTATCGCGCGGGGCAAAATATTCGGTGTGCGGGTCGTAGGTGTTTGCAATGACGTTGGCGTAGTTGGCCAGCACCTCGTTGGTGTCGGGCTGGTCGGCAAACTGCTCGTCGTAGTACTTCAGCACGCGCTTGCGGGCTTCTACTTCCATTTGGGCGGGCGTGCGGTCGGGCTCGGCAGTGGCGGGCTCGTTAAAGGAGTGAGCCGGCGGTAGTTCGAGTCCATTCCGCGGTAGGGTTGCCGAGGCACTAGCGAGCGGCAGGCCGGCTTTTTTGGCGTGGCGCTTATCCTGCTCGTCCATCATCTCGACCACGCGGGTCAGCGTTTCGTACTTGAGCAGCTTGTGCCACTGCTCGCGCTGGTCGGCGGCAGTGGCCGGGAAGGCGGCCTTCTCGAAATCGGTTTGCAGGGTTTCGTCGTTGTCAAACGTAAAGGGCTTGGCCAGCAGCTCGTGGGTCAGCGCCTGCATCTGCTTGGTGCGCTCGCTCATGAGCTTGGTGCTCAGGTCGAGAAATTCGTGGGTGCCGCGCTTGGTTTCGTCATCGATATCGGTCTGATACTTCATCAGCTGCGCGATGTCGGCCTGCAGCAAGAATTTTTTACGAAAGTCTAAGCGCTTGATAGCCAAGTCAAACACCCGCTTGCTGAAGGCATCGTCGATGCGCTCGGGCTGGTAGTGCGCCTGCGACAAGCCCTGCACGATGGTGCCCACCAGCACCTGCTCTTTGCCGGGCGCGGCCTGCGGGCCACTATGCTCATAAAAGCGGTAAGAAGCCAGCCCAAATACGGCGGCCACCAGGCCAGCGTAGGAGCCAATTTTGAGGCGGGGGAGAACATTCAGGTAATAATTAGGAAGAAAGCCAAATGTAGGGTTTACGCGGCGGCTGGCCGCACACCCTATGCCTAAGTACGGCAAAAACATCGACGGGGCTGCGAATAGTGCCGGTTAATCCACTTCTTGCGCCCGATTTCCGGCCAACGCCCCCGGTTCGTCGGCACAATTCGCCTATCTGCCCCACCCATGACTACTACTGCCACCACCCGCGCCGCCCTGCTAGGCCTGGCCGTGGGCGACGCCCTAGGCGTGCCCGTTGAGTTTATCAGCCGCCACGTGCGCCAGCGCGACCCCGTGACCGGGCTGCGTGCCTACGGCACCCACCACCAGCCGGCTGGCACATGGTCTGATGATTCGTCGCTCACCTTTTGCCTAGCTGAGACCCTGGCCCGGCCCGGCGAGCTAGCTGCCGCGCCCGACCTGGCCGACTTCGGCCGCCGCGCCATCAACTGGCTGGACAACAGCTATTGGACCGCCCACAACCAGAGGTTTGACGTGGGCGGCGCTACCCGGGCCGCCATCCAAAGCCTCAAGGTGGGCGTGGCCCCTAGCCAAGCTGGCCCGCGCTCGGAGTTCGACAACGGCAACGGCGCGCTGATGCGGATTCTGCCGCTCGTTTTTCACCAAGCCTGGCAGGCTGAAAACCTGGATTTGAACGCCGCCTGGGCGCTCACCGAGGCCGTGGCCAGCGTTACGCACGGTCACCCGCGCTCCACCTTGGGGTGCTTTTTGTACCTGCTGGTGGCGCGCGGGTTGGTCGCCGGGCTAGCCCCGGCCGCTGCCTATGAACAGATGCAGACCCTAGCCAACGACTGGCTGCATAAGCAGGCGAAAGGCCCGGTTTTCTACGAATGGCCCAAGTACGGCGCCATACTAGATGGCAGCCTGCCCGCCCAGTCCGAACCCGACATAAAATCCTCCGGCTACGTGGTGCATACCCTGGAAGCCGCCCTCTGGTGCCTGCTGCGGCACGACACTTACGCCGCCACGGTGCTGGCCGCCGTAAACCTTGGCGACGACACCGACACCACCGGCGCAGTAGCCGGCGGCCTGGCCGGGCTAGCCTACGGCGAGGCGGGCATCCCGCCCGAGTGGCTGGCCGGGCTGGCCCGCCGCGCCGATATCGAAGACCTGGCCGGGCGCCTGGCGGCGGCCAGCTAGCCCCGGCGCTATTCGCCGCCCACGGCAGCCTGCGCCCGGCGCGCCGTGAGGGTAGCCCCGGCGCTGGCCGCCATCACCAGCAGCACGGCCAGCCACTGGCCGGGCGTGAGGCGCTCGCGCAGAAACAGCCAGCCACAGAGCGCCGCCGCAGCCGGTTCCAGGCTCATTAAGATGCTAAAGGTGCGGGTGGGTAAACGCTTGAGGGCCTGCATTTCTAAGGTAAAAGGCAAGGCACTGGCCAGCAGCGCCAGCGCCCCGCCCAGCGCCAGCAGGCGCGGCGTGAGGTGGGCCAGCTGCCCATCGGCCAGGCCAAACGGCAGCACGGCCAGCGAAGCAAAAAGAAGACCCACGGCCACGGCCTCGTTGCCGGGCAGCACCTCGGCCACGCGGCTGCCCAGCACAATGTATACCGCCCAGCAGCCACCCGCCGCCAGCGCAAATAGCATCCCCACCACGTCGATGCCGTGGCCGCCCCAGGGCGCAATGAGCGCGATGCCCGCCCCCGCCAGCACCGCCCACAGCACATCGAGCCAGCGGCGCGAGCCGGCCAGCGCCACCAGCAGCGGCCCCACAAACTCCAGCGTGACGCCCAGGCCCAGCGGCACCCTGGCCAGGGCGCAGTAAAACAAGAAGTTCATGGCGCCCAGCGCTAGGCCGTAGGGCACCACGGCCCGCCACTGCGCCGCCCGCAGCTGCCCTAGCCGGGGCCGCACCGCCACCAGCAGCAGCAGGGCTGAGAGGCCGATGCGCAGGCTGGCCGTGCCCGCCGCCCCCACCACCGGAAACAGCCCCTTGGCAATGGCCGCGCCACCCTGCACGCTGATAATGGCTAGTAAAACAGCCGGCACGGGCGGCAGCGAAAAACGGGAAGAATCGGGCATGGTGGCACAAAGCTAGGGCCGGCGCCGGCCTTCGGCAGAAGCTGAGGCTAGGCCAGCAGCGCCGGCCGCTCCTTATATACCTTCCACAAAAACTCCCCAAACAGCGTGTTGGCCCAGGCAAACCAGCTGCGGGTGAATTTCTTGGCGTCGTCTTTGTGAAACGACTCGTGCATGAAGCCCGTGCCGGCGTGGGTAGCTTTCAGGGTTTGCACGCAGGCCCGGATTTCGGCGTCGTCGGTGCTGGTGAGGCCGCGCATGGTGATGGCGATGGGCCAAATCATGTCGGCCCCCACGTGCGGCCCGCCGATGCCCTCGGCCGCGGTGCCCTTGTAAAAGAAGGGGTTGGCGGCCGAAAGCACCAGCTTGCGGGTGTTTTGGTAAATGGGGTCGTTGAGGGGCAGCGCCCCCAGGTAGGGCAGGGCTAGCAGGCTGGGCACGTTGGCATCGTCCAGGAAGAGGCGGCCACCGTAGCCATCCACTTCATAGGCATAGACCTGGCCAAACTCGGGGTGCGCCACGAGGGCGTGCTGGCGCAGGGCGGTGGCCACTTCGTCGGCAAAAGCCATGAGGTCGTTGTAACCCTGCGAATCGTGGTGGATGTCGTTGAGCATGAGCGCGGCCTGGCGCAGGCTAGCCACGGCGAAGAAATTGCTGGGCACCAGAAATTGCAGCACCGTGGCATCGTCGCTGGGCCGAAAGGCCGAGGCAATGAGCCCGCAGGGCCGCACCGGGTAGCCGTAGCCGGCCATTGCCTGGGTATCGGTGGCCTTGGCCGTTTCGCGCTGAAAGTGATAGGGGCCGGGCCCGGCCTTGCGCTGCTGCTCGCGAAAGGTCTTTACAATGAGGTCGATGGCCCGGCGCCACTGCGCGTCGAAGGGCTGCTGGTCGCCGGTGGTTTTCCAGTAGTGATACCCGAGCCGGATGGGGTAGCAAAGCGAGTCAATTTCCCACTTGCGCTCGTGCACGCCGGGCTGCATGGCGGTGAGGTCGGTTTTCCACTCGCCCACCTTGGTTTTGTCGCCATAAAATGCATTGGCGTAGGGGTCTTGCAAGATGCACTGCGTCTGGCGGTTAATCACGCCCGCAATGAGCTGGCGCAGGGCCGCGTCGTGCGGGGCCAGGGCCAGGTAGGGCCACACCTGGGCCGACGAGTCGCGCAGCCACATGGCGTCGATGTCGCCGGTGATGACGTAGGTATCGGGCCGCCCGCCGGCGGTGGTGTGCGTCACGGTGGTGTCGAGGGTATTGGGGAAGCAGTTGCCAAACAGCCAGCCCAGCTCGGGGTCTTGTACCTTCTGCTGAAACTCCGTGATGGCCGCCTCCACGGCCCGGCTGCGAAAGTGCCGCTGGCTAGCCGCCGGCCGCACCACCGGAAACGCCGGGGCGGCCAGGGCTTCCAAAGACGAAAAAGGCAGCAGGGGGCTAGCGGCCAGCAAGCCGGCGCCCCGCACAAACGAGCGGCGATTCATAGAGATTGGGTTAATAAAAGCTGGGCAAAGATGCGCCTAAACGGGGTCGAATGCACAAAAAAAGGCCGCCCGGATGCCGGGCAGCCTTTCGAAAAATGCTTTCGTACCACCCGATACTAGAGCTTGGTGAAGCGGCGACTCAGCGTTTGCTGGTCTTTGGTTGTGACTACGAGCAGGTACAGGCCGGCGGGCAGCGCGGCCACGTCGAGGCTGGCGCCCAGCGCGCCACTGCGCACGGCCTGGCCCACCGTATTTACCACGCGGTAGGTGCTGCCGGCCAGCTCGGGGGCGGTGGCTAGCAGCAACTGGTCGGCCACGGGGTTGGGGTAGAGGCTCAGCGGGTCGTCGTTTGGGGGGCCGACGGGGGCCGTTACCTGCGCAATGCGCGCGCCGCTCGGCTTGCTGATGCGAATCCAGTTGATGTTGTAGCCGGCCGTTTGGGCATACACGCCGAAGTTGTACGTGCCGGCGCTGATGGTAGCCGTTCGGGAAACGGTCGTCCAGTTCTGCCAGCCGCCGGTGCCCGGAATGGCCGTGTTGCCCAGTTGGATAGCGCCGGCGTTCAAGTCCGAAGACACGGTGCCGCCACTGGCCCCGCTGGCTACCCGGTACTCAATAGTGTAGGTGCCGGTGGTGGGAAAGTTAATAGTATTAAATACCAGGTAGTTGCCCGCCGCAATGTAGCCCATGTCCTGGCCACCGCCAGTGTCCGAGCAGGCTTCTACCTGCATCCCGCTTTTTACGCTGTAGTTTTCAGCTTCGAGCTGCAGGCTGAAACCCGTGCTGCTGGCCTGCCCCACAAAGCCGCCCCAGGTAGCCACCACTTTGGTGGGCTGCGGCGTTTGCAGCGTGCTCGACTGGTCGGCCACGTCGTCGTAGGCAAAGCCGTAGCTCAGGTTATTCACGCTGATGCCCGGCAGGTGCCAGAAGCGGGCGTAGTAGTTCATGGGCGCCGTCTGGTAGAAGCCCGCCACGTTGTAGAAATTCTGCTGCCCGGCGGCGGCGCTAGCCACACTGACTGCGTGGCGGTTGACCGCCGCCGTAAGTTGGGCCTGCACCACGAGGTCGCAGTCGCCGTCGCTGTTGCGGGTGGCCAGCACGCCCTTGCCCTCGAAGGCTTCCTGGGTAGTGGGCTCGCGGGTGATAATACCCGTGCGGCCGTTGTAGGCGCCCGACTGGCCCACCACCACCAGGCGGTTGTCGGCGCCCACGCGGCCCTTAAACACGCCCGCGTTGCCGGCGTTGAAAATCAGGTCTTCGTTCTTGTACTTCGCCCAGATGGCGTCGAGGTAGCTCTTGAAGTAGTTGCCATACGGGCCAGCCGTAGTGCCATTGGTACCATCCTGGAAAGCCGGCGTCTTGCTCGGGAAGGTAATGACACCGGTCGAGCTGTTCACCGTCCCCTGAAACTCGGTGGGCACGTTAGCCTTATAGGCACTCACGATGTCGGCGGCCGACTTCAATTCGCCGGTTTTCTTGTAGTAGCCGTTGCCGGTCAGCTCCAGGCCCATCGGGAAGTTGAAGGCATCGACGCGGGTGGTGTTGCCGAAGAAGCCGCCCGAGTTGTTGGTCAGCTCAATGGTTTCGTAAATAATACCCGTGTTGGGGTCGCTGCTGTTCTGCGGGTTGGGCGCGGTGTAGCCCGAGGGCGCGCCGCTAGCCCCGAAAAAGTAGAAATACAGCTGTTGCCCCCGCGAGATATACACCCGGCAGCCCGCAATAAAAGGCAGGGTAAACGTCTTGTTCGGAATGGCGCTGAGCTTGGTAAAGCAGGCCGCGTACTTCGAGTTGCCGCCGGGGCCGGTGTTGCCATTCACGGTGGGGCCAGTCACGGTGTTGTAGCTGGTGCTCATGGGTAGCACCTGGCTGTTGGCCGCGTTCACCCACACGTGGTTGTTGTTGGTATCGATGCCCACGATGGCCACGTAGAGGTCGGCATCGGCCGTGGTCGAGTTGTTGTTAATCGTGAATGGCAGACTGCTGTTGCCCTGGGCCTGGCTGCGCGGCGGTAGCAAAATGCTCCAGAGAAGTAGCCCCAGCAGGGCAAGGAGTGAGGGTTTTTTCATGGGAAAAGGAATTAGGTGGGAATAGCATTAAAAGTGGTGAGCCGCCGCCCGCCGCCAGGGGCGCAGCCGGCCCGGCCGCCAGTTCAACCCCGATGTTCGCAACAAGTCCTGGCCAGAGCCGCCGCCATTTGCCAGCCCCCGGCAAGGGGGCCAGGCGAACGGCAGCGCGCAAATGTAGGCGGCCCGCCAAGGCAAAAAAAGCCCATTAAGGTCCCTCAAGTTGCCGTTTTATAATGCGTTAGCGGTTAAGTCGCACGGCAGCGGCAGTTACGCCACCACCCGCGGGCTGGTGGCGGGCTGCCCGCCGGGCTCAGGGGCTGGTGCGGGGCCGCCAGCCCTGGCCAAATGTTGCGCTTAAAAAACAAGGCGGCTGCCGCCAGTTTTTTTGTTTTTTGTAAAAAAGGCAGAAGTAACCAGGCCGTTACCGGGCTGCCACGCTGCTAGCCAGGGCTGGCTGCTACCGGCTAGCCTGGCAACCCACCGCCAAGGGTGATGCGTAAGGCAGGAGTATCCTTTTCCATCTCCTACTCATGCACCTCTCTCGCTTTGGGCTGCCCGCCGGGCTGGCGCTGCTGGCGGCCTGCACCGGCGGCACCGGCACCGAAAAATCGACCAGCGTAGCCACCCCGCCGCCCGTGCCCACCTCCGAAAGCGCCAAACAACTCGTGTCGGTGGCCACCGCCGATACCATCTGGAACGGCGTGGCCGTGAGCGACAACGACCGGATATTCGTGCTGTTTCCGCACAACGAGGGCAACCCCGGCACCCGCATCGGCGAGCTGAAAAACGGCAAGGTGACGCCTTGGCCCACCCGCGCCTGGAACGCCTGGAAAAAGGAGGGCGACCCGGCCAAGCAGGCGTTTGTGCGTGCCAACTCGCTGCGCTTCGGCCCCGATGGCCTGCTGTGGATAGTAGACACCGGCACGCCCAAAAGCGACGCGCCGCCCATCACCGACGGCCCTAAGCTGCTGGCCTTCGATATTGCCAAAAATCAACTGGTCAAGACCATCGCGCTCGATAACTACGTGAAGCGCAAGAGCTTCGCGGATGACCTGCGCTTTCACGGCGACATGATTTACGTGACCGATGCCGGCGCGCCGGGCCTCATCATCCTCAACCAGAAAACCGGCCAGGGCCGCCGCCTGCTCGACGACGACAGCACCACTACCGCCCGCCGCCCCATGCTGGGCGAGGGCAAGAAAATGGTGAAGCCCGACGGCAGCGACGTGAAGCTGCACGCCGACCAGATGGAAGTATCGCCCGACGGGAAATACTACTATTTCCAAACCGCCGCCGGCCCCATGTACCGCGTCGAAACCAAGTACCTGGATGACCCCAAAACCAGCTCCGCCGACCTGGCCAAGCAGGTAAAATACTTTTTCAACTCGCCCACCTGCGGCGGCACTGCCATCGACGCGGCCGGCAACTTGTACGTGGCCGACGCCAATGAGAAGCGCATCCTGAAAGTGACGCCCGCCGCCAAAAGCAGCGTGCTGGTGCAGGACCCGCGCCTCATCTGGGCCGATGCGCTTTGGATAGACCACGCCGGCAACCTCTGGATTCCGGTGCCGCAGATGAACCGCACCGCCGGCTTTCAGAAAGGCGTCGAAACGGTAGCTTTCCCGGTGCACTTGTTCAAAATGCCCATCGGTGCCCAGCCGCTACGCGATTAGAAAATAAGCAATTGGCTAGCTGCCAGCGTCCAGCTTGCGTCCCTGAATGGCGTTAGCCATTAGCTCCGGAAACCGCGCCGGCGTGCAGGCAAAGCTCGGGATGCCCAGCGCTGCCAGCTGCTCGGCCAGGCGGCGGTCGAAGCTAGGGGCGCCTTCGTCGGAGAGGGCTAGCAGCACCACCAGGGTCACGCCGCTGGCCTTGAGCGCGGCGGCGCGCTTGAGTAGCTCGCGCTCGTTGCCGCCCTCGTAGAGGTCGGTTACGAGCACCAGCATAGTATCGGTGGGCCGGGTAATAAGCTGTTGACAATAGCTAAGAGCCAGGTTGATATCGGTGCCACCGCCGAGCTGCACCCCAAAAAGCAACTCCACCGGGTCGCGCAGTTCTTCGGTAAGGTTTACCACGGCGGTGTCAAAGACGACCATGTGCGTTTTTACGGCCCGCAGCGAGGCCAGCACCGCCCCACACACGCCCGCATACACCACCGAGGCGGCCATCGAGCCGCTTTGGTCGAGGCAAAGCACGATTTCCTTGAGCGCCTGCCCGCGCCGCCCGTGGCCTACCAGCCGCTCCGGAATAATGGTGCGGTGGCTAGCCTGGTAGTGCTTGAGGTTGGCCCGGATGGTGGCGCCCCAGTTGATTTCGTGGTAGCGGGGGCGGGGGTTGCGCACGGCGCGGCTTAGAGCGCCTTGCACGGCTTGGCGCAGTGGCTGGGCTAGCTTCTGCTCCAGCTCGCGCACCACTTTGGTCACTACCTCGCGGGCGGTGGCTTTGGCCTTGGCGGGCATCACGCGGCCGAGCGAAAGCAGCGTGGCCACGAGGTGCACATCGGCCTGCACGGTGCGCAGGATTTCGGGCTCCAGCAGCAGCTGGTTGAGACCCAGGCGGTCCATCGCGTCCTGCTGCATCACGGCCACCACCTCGGCCGGAAAGTACTGGCGGATGTCGCCCAGCCAGCGGCTCACGCGCGGGGCCGAAGCGCCGAGGCCGCCCCGACGCTCACCGTCGTAGAGGGCCGTGAGTACTTGGTCGAGTGCGCCGTAGTCGGCGGGCATTGCCACCGAGTTGTCGGCATCGGCAGCGGCGCCGAGCACGAGCTTCCAGCGGGCGGCGGTAGGGCTCTCGGGCATAACTCAGGCAAAAAAATCGCCGGGGTCGGTCTGGCTAAGGTACTTTTTAAGCTTGCCCAAATCGCCGAAATACGGCAGTACCCATTCCATAAACTGGCGCACCGCGTCGGGACCGTCGGCGTAGGCCACGAAGGTGCTGTGGTCTTCCTCAAACTCCAGGTGGTCGAGCAAGCCGGGCTGAAATTCCTCGATAATAGTTTCGATGTGCTCGCGCCAGCTAAGGCCGTCGCCGCCGTAGCCGTAGTCCTCGAAGAGCTTGAAATAATCGTCGAGCCCACTCACATCGGCCAGGATGACGAACTGGCGGGCTGGGTCGGCGGGCGCCTTGGCGGCCGCTACTTTGAAGGGGTAAGTCGAGGACATGCGGCAAGGTAGCCTAGCGGCGCGGCAGTGTCGGGCTAGCCGGCTTTACAGCGCATACTTCGCGAGCAAAACGGTATTGGGCGCCCGCTGGTACCAGTCGTTGTACACCAGCTCGACAGTATTTACTTCGAAAGTGCCAACGAAGTGCTGTTCATACTTCCTAAGAACAGCCAACAAAAGTGCCGGATTGGCAAGCGGTTTCCGAAAGCGAATAACCGTGGAGTGCGCCGTTTGCAGGCGGTAGCGCTGGTCGATAGACTGCTGAAGGCCCGAGCTTTGGAAAATTCTTCGCGTGGTATTGCGCAGGCTAGCTAGGCCGTCATCTTGCGGAAAGCCCTGCACCATAATGCTACCCGGCGAGGCCGTGAGGCCCGCGTAGGTGATAGGGAAGGCGCGGCAGTCTTGCAGGCTAGTCTGCACCGTCGCCCGGTAAGCATCGGGGTCGATAGCGCGAAGCGTAAAGCCTGAATAGCAAGAGATTATTGACAAGATAGTGAGGTGAATGTCGCTAGCCGGGTAGTAATACTGCGCCGGGTCAATACGCCGAAAATCGGCCAGCATAGCCTCCATAACAGTCGTGATAGCGGCGGGCGGGCGCGCCAGCAGGGTAATGCCCCGGCGGTCGTCGTGTAGTGAGTCGATAAGTGGGTCAAGGTCGGCCGCGCCATGCGCCAGCTGGCGCACGGCAGCTTCCCGCATGGACGTGTAGTGTTCGGCTAAAGTCATGGAAATATGGCTTATCAACGCGCTTCCGCTAGGCCGGCACCGGCGTGCCGAGCAGCGTGCGCAGCACCGGCAGCACCCGTGCCCCGCGCTCCCAGTCAAAATCCAGTTCTTCGACTGCGGCGGTAGGTGCCGCCGGCCCGGCCGCCGCCAGGTCCATAAGCTGCCGGCGCTCGGGCGGCGAGAACTCCGAAAATGCCCGGCGCAGCAGCGGCACCGTTTCGCGAAACGTGGCTTCGGCAAGGCTCCCCAGCCAAGTATTGAGCAGGTCGAACAAGGGCCGGTGGTGAATGAGCACCAGCCCCAAGCCGCGCAAAAACCCTTCAATCCAGGCCGTGGCGTAGGCCGTGGGCTGGGCGGGGGCCAGCGCCAGGCCCAGCACGGCAGCCGTGGCCTCGGTGTCGGCCTGCTGCGCGTCGAAGAGCAGGCGGGCGGCGGCCCCGGCCAGCAGGCCGTTGCTAGCCGCGCTGCGCTGCACGGCGCCCAGCGCGGCGTACCAGTCGGCTTCGTGGGCAGCCTCTTGCAGCAGCCGAATGGCGGCGTGGCTAGCCTCGATTTTCTCCAGCAGGGGCCGGGCCGCGTCGAGGTCGAGGCCCGCGCAGGCGGCGGGCAGGCCGATGGCCAGGCGCGGCACCAGCTGCTGCACCACCTGGGCCACCTGGGCAGTGTCGGTGCGGCGCACGTTGCCGTAGCGCAGCACCTGGGCCAGCGGGGGCAGGGCGGCCAGCAGGTGCGTTACGTCGCGGGTGTCGGCGGCCAGGGTTTCGAGGCGAACTACCAGCGCCGCGATGGCCGGGCTGAGGTCGGCGCGCAGGACTTCTTCGAGCAGGCTGCCCACGGCTTCCAGCGTGGTGGTTTCGGCGGCGCGGGCCGTGGCGCGGGCGGCCGCGGCGGCCAGCACGGTGTTGCCCCAGCGGCCGGCGTCGAGCACGGCCAGGGCCATATCGGGCGGCCAGGCCAGTTCCCATTCCTCGTGAAACGTGCCGGCCTTGCCGCCCGCCACGCGCTGCGGCTGGCCCCACTTTATATCGAGTAGGCGCAGGCGGTGCAGCAGGTGGCTGCGCAACAGATGCGTTGCCTGGCGCAGGTCGAGGGCCAGCGGCTGGCGGTCGGGCACGGGCTTGAGGCGCAAGGTTTTCTGCTGCTGGGCCAGGTCTTGCTGCAAGGGCGTGGCGGGCTGGCCGGGCGGCACCGCCCCCAGCTTTTTGCCGATTACCAGTTCCTGTTCGACCACCGCCAGTCCCTCGGCGTAGCCGCCGCCCAGCAGGGCCACGGCGGCTTCCTGCAATTCGGTAATGCCCGGCAGGGCTAGCCCGCGCACGGCGGCCAGCGTATTAGCCAGCCGCACGGCCTCGATGGCGTGGGCCGAGGAAGCATCCAAATCTTGGTCGCGCAGCAGGCGGGCGGCGCGCACCATCCACTGCGTCACCACGGTAGCGCGCGGCTGGGTGAACAGCAGCTCGTACCAGGCCGGCGACAGCACGCCCGCCCCGTAGCCCGCGCTGAGCGACAGCCGCTCATACGTCCAGGGTATCCAGGTGGCGGCGATGGGCATCTTTTTCAAGCCTTTGAGTAGCGCCTTATCTTCTTTTTTCTGGAAATTGGGGTCGATAAGCACCGGCGCGTGCCAGGCGCCGCATACCACGGCCACGCGCGGATAGCCCTGGGCCAGGGTAGCGCGCAGGGTTTCGCGCATATAGGCTTCGCGCAGCAGCGTTTCGGCGGTTTCGGGCCGGGCCGATTCTTCGCGCAGAGCCGTCATCAATTCCAGTACCAGGGCAAAGGTGTCGGCGTGGCCGGGCGCGTGCTCCAGGTGCGTTTCCCACCACTGCTCGGGGTCGGTGTAGCCGGCTAGCCCGGCCAGGTAGGCCACGGGGTCTTGGGTTAAGGAAGAATTGGGAATGAGGAATTGGGCACTGGTAGGAGGTTCTGCCGGTGCCTCGGGGTCAGCGCTTTCTGAGGAATTGGCCAGCTCACTGGCTTTTACTTCCTCCCTCTTATTTCCCAATTCCGCATTCGCAAACCGCAGCCCGAGCGGCAAATCGAAGCAGCGCACGTGAGCGCTCGCGCGCTGGCACCAGCGCACCGCCTGCCATTCGGGCGAAAACTCGGCAAACGGCAGAAACGACGCCTGGCCCTGCTGCCTGGGGTTATATAAAAGCAGCGCTACCGGTGGCACCAGCTCGGGGTCGGCGAGGGTGGCCAGCGCGGCCTCACCATCGGCCGGGCATTCGAGCAGCACGATGTCGGGCCGAAAGGCATCGAGCGCGGCCCCCAGGCTGGCGGCGCTGCCGGGGCCGTGGTGTCGAATGCCGAAAAGGCGCAGGTCGGAGGGCATATGAAAAAAGATAATTGGCCAGGGACTTGCGGGCTAAGCAACTTCTGTCGCCAGGGGGCGGTCATGGGCAAGCAGCAAGGTAGAGAAAATCGCCCGCAAGTTTGCACCGGGCGCTACCGGCGTGCCATCGGTTTTGTACTGTATCCGGAATAAGTAGTAGTGGCGGGTAAGGGCAAAGGTGGTGGTGTCAAAATAGGACAAAAAAGCAATAAAGTACCAAAAAGAACACGTATTTGGGACGGATTCATCCAAACCGCCCGTTTTTCAGACTTCGTAGGTTCAGGTATCCTGCCGCTCTCTTTTCTGCAATTCCTCAGCCGTTGCCTATGAACTCGGACCTCTTCTCCTCCACGTTTTTAGAAGTCACTTACCGCCCCGACCTGGGCCTGCTGATGGGCCGCTGGCTGCGCTCCGTCACCGAAACGGAGCTGCGCCTCGGCTACAATGCCCTGCACCGGGCGGCGCTGCACCACGGCTGCGGCCACTGGCTCATCGACTCGCGCCGCCGCGTGTGCCGCTGCCCCAACAGCGCCGAATGGGTAACTACCCAATACCTGCCCCAGGTGCAGCAGGCGCTGGGCGAGCCGCTGCGCGTGGGCGTGCTGGTGCTGCCCGACTACCTAGCCAGCCTGCCCCAGGCCTATAGCAACTGCTCGGCCACCAGCCCCGTGCAGTTTGCCCGCTTCGTGGATGAGGGCGCGGCCAATGTGTGGCTCGGGGTGCTGTAGGCGTAGGACTTACGGAGTCAGCAGCTCGAAGGAATGGCCGTTCCAGATGCCTGCCCCATCGTTCTGGGTTAGCAGAACCAGCTTGCCTTCGCCGAGCGCCAGCATGGCTAGCACGTTCATGGGCGACCCTATGGCATCGGGCTGGCCGCTGCGCCAGTGCAACCGGGGCTCGAACACCTTGTGCCAGCTGGTTAGCTTGGTAAGGTCTTGGCCATAAGGCGCTTGGTAGACGCCCAGCTGCGAATAAAAATAAAGCTGGTTGGCGGCTGCGTCGTAGGTAGCGGGGCCAATGTAAGGTTGCTCTGTAAAGTGGGGCTGCCTGGTCCGGGCCGTGTCGCGGTCGGCCCAGGTATCGTAGAGCAGGCGGGCCCCGGCGGGCGTAAATTCAGCCAGCGTCCCGGAATTGGTGAAGTGCTGCAGCCCCGCCGAAACGCCCACGCCGTTGGGAAGCTGAAAGAACGACTTCACCGGACTTAGCTCTATGTTGAACTTGTTGAATTGCAAGTCGCTGAATTTGTGCTTATTGGTGTCAAAAGCAAAGATATTGCCGCCCCATTCCCCGTACCCGAAGCCTAGCCACAGCCGGTCCTCGCTATCCATAAAGCAGGCGGCGGGCTGGCCGAAAGCGGTGAGCTGCCGCAGCTGGTGGTTGGGCCATGAAGTTGGGAGGTAGGTTTTGCCGGTGCCCACCTCAAGCACGCCCTCGGTGGTGACGGCAAACACGCGGTGCTGGCGGTTGGCAGCGATGCCAAAGGCGGTGGCCGGCATTTTACCGACGGTTTCCCACCTCGATTTAGCCACGTTCCAGCGTGCCAGCCGACTGCCAATCTGGGCAAGTACATTGTCACCATCGGTGGCGAGGTGCTGGGCCGTAACTGCCGCCACCGAGGGAAGCGGCTGCGGAGTGCCCTGCGCATCGTAGACCTCAATTTTGCCGGCTGCTGTCAGCAGCCAGATGGTATGATTGACGACGAGCACCTCCCGGTAGTTTCTCGGCGGCAAAGAGGCTGGCCTGCACCCTAGCAGCGCGGCAACAACTAAAAAAAAGGTGAGCAGATGGCCAGGCGCCAGGCAGCGTAGACGGGAATTCATAGGAAAGCGCGGGAAGAATGAGTACACAGAGGGCCATGCCCGTATTCCTGATGCCGGCCCGGGCTCAATTGCACACCTGCTACTCCACCACTTCCCGGCACGCCCGGTACAAATCCTGCCAGCCGTCGCGCTCCTTCACCACGGTTTCGAGGTATTCGAGCCACACCACGCGGTCGGGGCGGGGTCTTTGATGACGGCGCCGGTGAGGCCGGCGGCCAGGTCGGCGGCGCGCAGGGTGCCGTCGCCGAAGTAAGCGGCCAGGGCCTGGCCGGCGTTCATTACCGAGATGGCCTCGCCGGTGCTGAGCGTGCCGCTTGGGCTCTTGAGCTTGGTTTTGCCGTTGTCGGTGCGGCCCTGGCGCAGCTCCCGAAACACCGTGACGAGGCGCTGAATCTGGGCCAGGGCCGGGGCCTCGGCGGGCAGCTGCAAGGTGCGGCCTTGCTTCTCAACGCGGGTTTGCACGATGCGCACTTCCTCGTCGAGGCTAGCGGGCAGGGGCAGCACCACAGCATTGAAGCGGCGGCGCAGGGCGCTGCTCAGTTCGTTCACGCCCCGGTCGCGGTCGTTGGCGGTGGCGATGATGTTGAAGCCCTGGGTGGCCTGAATCTCGGTACTCAGCTCGGGTATCGGTAGCACTTTTTCGGAGAGCATAGTGAGCAGCGTGTCCTGCACGTCGGACGGGATGCGGGTCAGTTCCTCGATTCGCACGAGCTGGCCGTCCTGCATGCCGCGGTAGAGCGGGCTGGGTACCAGCGCCGCCAGTGAGGGCCCCTCGGCCAGCAGGCGGGCGTAGTTCCAGGAGTAGCGCAGGCTGTCTTCGGCGGTGCCGGCGGTGCCCTGCACCAGCAGGTTGGTGTGCCCGCTGATGGCGGCGGCCAGGTGCTCGCTCACCCAGCTTTTGGCGGTGCCGGGCACGCCCAGCAGCAGCAGGGCGCGGTCGGTGGCTAGCGTGGCCACCGCTATTTCCATGAGTCGCCGCTGGCCGATGTATTTGGGTTCAACCTCGAAGCCGTTATCCAGCTTCCCCCCTAGCACATACGTCACCACCGCCCAGGGCGACAGCTGCCAGCCCGGCGGCTTGGGGCGGTCGTCGGCGGCGCGCAGGGCGGCCAGCTCTTCGGCGTACAGGTCTTCGACGTGGGGGCGGAGGGCGGTCATTTCTTAAGTGAGTGCTAATGGTAGTCAACAGTGAGCAAGGCAAAAAAGCACGTCATGCTGACCACAGGGAAGCATGACGTGCTTCTGGGGTTAGGTAGTAAGTTAGGTCATCTAATTAAGAGTTAGGTCCTTCCAGCAAGCTAGCGGTCAAGCGAGGACGCAGCTCCAGCAGCTCCAGCACCTGCGCCACTTCTTCGGCAAAGCGGGGCTGCACCTCGGAGAGCTCGCCCAGGCCGGTGGGGAGGTGGGCCAGCAGGCCGGGCTCGTCACTAGACCCTAGCGCAAACAGCAGGCTGCGCACGGCCTGGTCGAGGTCGGTTTGCTCGGGTGCCCACGACGCCGGCTGGCGCAGGGCCGCCCGCAGCAGCGGCAGCGCCCGCTGCCACAGCGCCGCCGACCAGGGCTGCGCGGCCAGCGGCAGCCAGTGGGCCCAGCCATTGCCAGGCGGCAGTGCGGCGGCCGAGGCCGGGAGCGCGGCCAGCAGCCAGGTTTCTTTTTGACCGGGCGCCAGCACCCACGAGGCTTCGACCAGCAGGCGCGACTTGGGCGGCAGGCTGGGCTGGCTAGCCTCGTGCAGCAGCAGGGCCAGTGCAAACTCGGCATCGTGGTGCAGGCGGGCGGCCCGCAGCCAGGCCGGCAGTAGTACCGCCGCCCACTCGGAGGCGGCCGCCAGGGCCACGGCCTGGGTGGCGCTCACGCCCCAGGCCGTGGCCCAAAAGCTGGGCGGCAGCAGGGCTAGCAGCTGGCCGAGCTGCGCGGCTTTTTCGCCCCCGGCGTAGTCCGTATTTTTCTGCTCGATGCCGTCGCGCTGCCACTCGGCCGACCAGGTGGGCAGGGTGATGGCCAGCGTATCGCGGCCCAGCAGCTTGGTTTTATGTTTGATGAGCGGCGCCGCGCGGCCCCACAGGCGCGGCAGCAGCGGATTTTCGGCGGTGCGGGCTAGCCAGCGGGCGGCCGTTTGGCGCACCTCTTTAGCCCGGCTGATGAGCACCGGCTCCAGCACCGGCCCAAACTCGGTGGGCAGTGGGGCGGCTAGCGGCAATGCGTCGAGTGCGCCCAGCAGGGCTACTTGCGTGGCGGCGGGTTCTTGCGGCAGGGTTTCGGCCAGTAGCCGGGCCGCGTGGCCCGGGTCAGCAAGTAGTTGCTGCTCGAGGTAAAGCCGGCGGCGCGGCGGGGGGCCGGTGAGCCAGTCGGCCTCGGTGGGCACGTGCTGGGTGGCGGCAACTAGGATGAAGTGCCAAGCGGAGTTTTGGGCGGCTAGCCAGCGGCCCCGCTCACCCAGCGCTTCCTCCACGAATGGTGCGGCCCAGGGTTGCTCCTGCACCCAGCCCAGTACCTTGGCAAGCAGCGCGGGGGGCACTACCCGCTGGTGCTGGCCCATATTCTGCAAATAGTCGCTGAGGAGCGGGCGATAATGCGGGCGGCTCAGCAGCTGGCGCAGCAGCGCGTGGCCCGCTGGCCCCACCAGCGGCCGGGTTTCGGGTGGGGCCGGCGCTGGCAGGGGGCTAGCCACCAACTGGAAGCCAGCTTTGCGCAGCAATGCCAGCGTGCCGGCACTCAGCAAAAGCTGCTGCTCGCGGCTGTCGGCCGCCGGAAAGTCGCCCAAATCCAGGCTGGGCAGGGCCTCGGTGCTTTGCCGAGTGCCTAACAACGCCACGCGCAGCAGCGTAGGCCAGGGATTGGCCGGAGGTGGGGCGGGCGCTGTTGGCGCACTGGGGCTGGCGGCGGGCACTGGCAGCACCCCGGCTGGTTTCGCCCACCAATAGCTGAGCACGCGAAACGCCTGGCCGTCCCACTCGCCAAACAAGGCCAGGGGCTGCCCACCGCTCAGGGCCAGCAGGTGCCAGCCGCGTAGCCCGTCGGGTAGCGTCAGGGGCAGGGCCGCACCCGTCGCAGGGTCGTGCAGCTGCCAGGTGCCCGCCGCGCTCCGGCCCACTGTGGCCCATACGCTGGCCGGTAGTTCACGCAGCCACGGCTGGCGGGCCAGGCTGGCGGCATAGGCGTCGAGCAGGCTAGCCAGAGTGCGGGGCGCGGGCCAGCCGCCTGCCGCATCGGACCGGCGCGCGAGGCTGGCGCTGGCTACCGCCCGCAGCCGCAGCAAACCCGGATAAAACACCAATTCGCCCGCGTACCTCGCTTGCGGCACGAGCATCGTGGCAAACGCCCGGCTGCCAAACGCAAATTCCAGCAGCAGCGCTAAGCGACCCGAGTGTTGGCCATGCAGCCAGCTGCGGCGGCCGGTGAGGCGCTCTTCGGGCCAGGTATGCTGGCCCAGCACCAGCCAGGTATCCGCAATGGCGAGGGCGGCCGGGTCAGCCAGCAGCACTTCTTTTTTGAGCGTGAGGCCGACGTGCTGAGCCACGTCCTGCCGGGCGGCGGGCGCCAGGTTTTCGCGGTTCAGAAAGGTGCGCAGCAGCAGGTAGATTTCGCCGAGGCGGGCTAGCAGGCGGGCGGCCCAGGCCGGGCCGGCGGTGGGGTAGTCGGCCAGCTCGCGCAAGGCGGCGGCCAGGCCGGGCAGCTGGTTGTCAACGAGGCGGGCGGCCTGGTTTTCCCACAGGCTGCGAGGCTTGCCGGCGAGGTCGGCCAGGCCGGCGCGCAGCAGGTCGAGCAGCCAGGTTTCGAGGTCTTCGGCGCCGGTCTGCATGCGGGCCTGGCGCTGTGCTTCGCGCTTTTGCTGGGTGGCGCTGGATAGGGCGGCGGGTGCGGGAGCGGCGGCCGGCGGGCTAGCTTCGGTGGCGCCGGTAGCTGGCTTTTTGGCGGGTTTAGCCGCCGCTTGTGCTGCGCTTTTGCTTTGGCGACGGGCCAGCCACTCGGCCAGCCAGGCGGGCGGCACGCCGGGTGCCAGCAGCGCCGGCTGCCGGGCCAGTAGCAGCAACAACCCGGCCCCGTGCTTGCACGGAAACACCTGGCTCGGGCACGAGCACTTAAACGCCGGCTCCGTGAGGTCGATACCCGTGAGGTAGGGGCGGCTGCCGCTGCCGGCGCACTCGCCCCAGGCGGCCGTATTGGTACGGCCCAGGCCGGCCCAGTTGGCCGGGCTAGCCAGCTCCTGGCCGCGCTTCAGCGTGCCGGGGTCGGTGACGAGGGCCGTGGCCTGGTCTTCGGAAAAGGGTATCATGGGCGGCAACCGGGGGGCGTACTTGGCAGCCCAAGTTAGGGCCGGCGCCCGGCTGGCCTAGCGCCGCCGCCGCCAAAAAACCAGCCCCGCGCAGGCTAGCGCCAGGGCCACCACCAAGCCATCGCGCACGGTGCGGCCCTGCTGGGCTTCGTGCAGGTCGGCTTCCAGCGTGCGCTGCTTGTCGGTGGCCTGGCGCAGGCGCTCTTGCAGGTTCTGCTGCTCGTCCTGCAACTCGCTGAGGCGCTGGGCGGTGAGGTTGCGGTCGTCGCGGCCGGTGTTTTGCAGCGTCGTGGTCGTGGTTTGAAGCTGGGCAGCGGTGGTCTGGGCCTGCGCGGCCGTTTCATTGAGCGCGGCCACTATCTGCTCGTCCTTGTTCACGATGCCTTGCAGGGCATCTACCACGTCCTGCAAGTCCTTTTTAGAAGGCTTGTTGCTGAGACCCAGCAGGCCGTGGCGCTGCGCGTTAGCCTCGGCATACTGGCGGGTGAGCACCTTGCGCTCGGCCAGCAGCCGGGGCAGCGGTGAGTCGGGCGTAACGACTTGGGCGAAGGAGGTGGCGGGGGCTAGCAGGACTAGCAGGACGAGAGACGTCAGACGAGTAGTAAGCACTAATTGAGGAGGAATAATAGTAAATCAGTTTAAATAATATAATTTACAAATTATTTTTATTTATAAAATAGTTATTCAGCCAATAAAACTCGAGTTTTAATATAACGGATATGCCATTCGTTTAACCAAAAGGTTGTGCGCCAAAACAATAACATTGCCACCGCATTGATAGATAATAGTAGTGTGTCAGATGAGCCATTAATCTTGAAATTAAATTCTCCGAAAGCAAACTCAGCCCGAAGAATTAGGTCATTGGTTAAGTCGGCGCTGATAGCCAAAAATGGTCCAGCAAAATATCGGAATGAATAGCCTCCGGCAGCGAATCCTAAAAATTGAGTCATCAAACTAATTCTACTTAATTGCAAGCCCCGATAGGGGTGCTTTAGCGTAAGATAGCCACAGTAGATAGTGAAGCCAGTCAAGGCTAAGAAACCTACGTATAGTAGTAATGCCAGCCCTAATAAACTTGTAGTCTGAGCCAATAAAAACACAACAAAACCAGTTGTGAGAATGCCTGATGCTATTTCATAGTAGGCAAAATACCTAATTTGAGTTTGTAATTGGTTTTCTGATAAATGTAGTCTCATGGGCTTCAAGTGCGAAGTGATTAATTAAGCCGTGATAATTTCCTCCAGCACCTTTTCCACCCATCCCTTGCCCCATTCCTCCAATTCCTGGGCGCTCCACAGCTGCGGGTAGAAGATGCGGCGCTGAAACTTGGGCGGCAGGTAGTTCCGCCAGTTGGTGCCGCCGGTGGCGGGCACGTCGGTGGGGTCGCGCTGGAGGTAGCGCACGGCCGACTTGTAGTGCATCAGCGGCCAGTTTACGTTCACGTTCACATCGAGCTGCTTGAGGGCGCGCACCAGGCGCGGGTGGCGGCGGTCGGCCTCGGGCAGGCGCTGCACCACGGCCCAGGCGTTGCGGTGCTCGAAGTGCCGGGCGTGGGCCACGAGCTGGCCGGTGTACTTGCGCTCAAACTCGACCAGGGTCAGGGCCTTGGCGCCGGTTTCCTCCACGGTGGCGCCGGCCTGCCAGTAGATGCAACCCATAAACTCCTCGTGGGTGGGCGCGTCGCCGAGCAGGCGGCGCTTCTCGGCGGGCACCAGGTTTTCGAGGGCCGTGCTGGCAATTTCAATAAAGCGGTACTGCACGCTCTGGAAGCCCGAGGCGGGCATCAAACTCATTCGAAACTGCAGAAACTGCTGCTTGTCCATGCCATCCACCATCACGTCGAACGAGTCGATGAGGTTCTCGAAGTAGCGGTTTACGCGGCCCAGGCGCAGCACCACTTCACCCAGTGTGGGCTCGGCCAGGGCACCCAGCTGCTCGTACTCGTGCAGGCAGAGCTTGAAATACAGCTCCGTAATCTGGTGGTAGATGATGAAGATTTTCTCGTCGGGAAACTTGGTGAGCGGGCGCTGCAGGCTCAGCAGCGTATCGAGCTCGATGTAGTCCCAATAATTCACGTAGTCAGCGTGATACAGGCCTTCCAGGTAAGCGGCCAGGTCCTGGCCATCGGGAGCGTACCGGGCCTGCAGGCGGCGCAGCTGGGCCAGCACAGCCGGCGAAAACTCGGCTTCGGGCGAGGCAGGGGAGGGAGGCGAAGGAGCCATCGGCGGGGGAGTGGTGAGCGGCGCAAATATCGGCAGGGCGGGCTGGGCACCGGCCGATGGGCTGGCGCCCGCTACTTTTGGGGCGTTGAGAGGCATGAAGTATAACCGGAATAGCGAACCGGGCGCTGGGCTCGCTTTTCCAATTCATAACTCATAATTTATAACTCATAATTCTCTTCAGGTGGCCGAAAAATCCAGCATTTTTGACATGATAGGACCGGTGATGATTGGGCCCAGCTCGTCGCACACGGCCGGCGTGGTGCGCATTGCGCGGGCCGCCATCCGCATCCTGGGGGCGCTGCCTACCGAGGCGGTTATCACGTTTTACAACTCGTTTGCCCGCACTTACGAGGGCCACGGCTCCGACCGCGCCATCGTGGCTGGCCTGCTGGGCTATGCCACCGACGATACGCGCATCCGCACGGCTTTCGACCACGCCGCCGAGGCGGGCTTGCAGTATACGTTTCAGAGCGTGGGCAATGCCTCGACGCTGCACCCGAATACGATTAAGCTCAACCTTACTGGACCCGATGGCCACCAGGTCGAGGTAATGGGCCAGAGCCGGGGCGGCGGCGTTATTCGCATTGTGGAGGTCGATGGCTTTGGCTGCGACTTTTCGGGCTCGCTGCACACGCTCATCGTCGATGCCCAGGATGTGCCGGGCTCCATTGCTTTTATCGCCTCGGTTATCGCCCACGACGACTGCAACATTGCTACCATGTTCGTGTCGCGCAAGGGGAAAAATGAGGCCGCGCGGCAGTTTATTGAAATGGATAGCGCTATTAATGACTTGACCCTGGCTTACTTACGCCACCTGAGCTGGGTGCAGCGCATCACATACATTCCGACCTTGGAGTAAGGCGCCCTACTTTCGCCCGTCGGTTTTGGTGATATTCTGGTGAACGTCAGTAATGCGCTGAGCTGACTGGCGATAGCTGCGCCCCGCGCCGCTGGCTAGCCCCACCGATTAGCCAAAAATATCGGCGGGTCGGCCACGCTTCCTTACCGAAGGGCAACCAACAAGCGACTACATTAGCTCTTTCTTTTTCTACTATGACTGCACTAAGTACGCGCCTGTTACGGGCCTCGGTGGGGCTGGCGGGCCTGCTGGCCGCCGCCCCGCTGGCCGCCCAAACCAGCCCTGCCCGCCCGGCCTCACCCCCGGCCGCTGCGCTGGCTAGCCCGGCGGTGGCCGCTACCGGTCCCTGGGGCTTGCAGCGCGCCATCGACTACGCGCTGGAGCACAACATCGGGGTGCGCATCAACCAGCTTACGGTGCGCAGCAACGCCCAGATTTTGCGCCAGAGTAAGGCGGCGCTGCTGCCCACGGCCAATATCAGCGCTTCTCAGGCTTGGCAGTACGGCACCAGCGTGAACCCGCTCACGTATCAGTTTCAGAGCCAGACGGTACGCTCCAATAACTTCTCGGGCAACTCGCAGCTGGTGCTGTTTCAGGGCTTTCAGCTGCGCAACACCATTCGGCGCAATGCCCTCGACTTGCAGGCTAGCGAGGCCGACGTGCAGAAGACCCGCAATGATTTGAGCCTCAACGTGGCTTCGTTATTCTTGCAGCTGGTGCTGGCCCAGGAGCTGGTGCGCGCCAACCAGTTTTACGTGGCGCGCGACCAGGAGCAGATTGCCCGCACCAAGCTGCTGCTGCAAGCCGGCAGCATTCCGGAAAGCACCCTGCTCGATAGTCAGAGCCAGCTGGCTACCGACGAGCTGAACGTGACCACCGCGCAAAACCAGGCCACCATTGCCCGCCTCAACCTCCTGCAACAGCTCAACCTGGACCCGGCCGCCAACCCCGACTTTCAAATTGAGGTGCCCGACCTGCCCGACCCCGACGAGGAAAACGCCCTGGCCCTGAATACCAACGAGGTGTATCAAGGAGCGGCCACCCGCCAGCCCGAAATCAAGGCCGCCGACCTGCGGGTGCTCAGTGCCGGCCGCACCATCGACCTGGCCCGGGGCGCCTACTACCCGCGCCTGGCCCTGGCGGGCAGCGTGTTCAGCGGCTTTTCATCGGCCCGTACCGTGACGCAGGTCGGCAGCGATTCGACGGCCCGGCGCACCACCTTTTTCGTGCAGAACCCCGGCACGCCGGGCTCGCCGCTCACGCCGCTGAGCGTGATAACCTACCAGCGCAACGTAACCAGCCTTCCCCAGGGTTACTGGGACCAGCTCAACCAGAACCTGGGCCAGCAGGTGCAGTTTGCGCTCAGCATTCCGATTCTCAACGGCTTGCAGGTGCGCACCAACGTGCAGCGCACTATCATTGCCGCCGAGCAGGCCCAGCTGCAGGCCGAGCAGGCTCGCCTCACGCTGCGCCAGAGCATCGAGCAGGCCTACGCCGACGCCCGCGCCGCCCAGCTGCAGTATGCCGCCGCCAAGCGCCAGGTAGCCGCCCTCACGCTCACGCAGCGCAACTCGGAAATCCGCTTCAACAACGGCCTGCTCAGCGGTACCGAGTTTAATATTGCCAAGAATAATCTCAACTACGCCGTTTCTAACCAATTGCAAGCCAAGTATACCTTCATTTTCCGGCGCAAGGTGCTGGATTTTTACCAAGGCAAGCCGCTGGCCTTGTAACTAAAAATTGTGCGCGATTGCTGCGCTAGCGCCCGCAATGACAATGAAACACTAGATTCTTTTCCATGAAGAACAATCGTTTACTTATTATGCTGGCCGTGGCCGTAGTCGTGCTCATTGGCGGCTACGCGGTGGCGAAGAAAAAAGGCTGGGTAGGCAAGCCTGTCGGCACCGAAATCACGGCCGCCACGGCCGGCCCGGCCACCATTGTGGAGAAAGTGAGTGCCTCGGGCAAGGTGCAGCCCGAAACGGAAGTGAAAATCTCGCCCGACGTATCGGGCGAAATCATCGAGCTCTACGTGCAGGAAGGCGACTCGGTGAAGAAGGGCCAGCTGCTGCTGCGCATCCGGCCCGATAACTACCTGGCCATGGTGAGCCAGCAGTCGGCCGCCGTGGGCACGCAACGCGCCAACGTAGGCCAGGCCCAGGCCCAGCTGGAGCAGCAAACCGCCAATGCCAAGCAAACCGAGCTGACCTACCGCCGCCAGGCGTCGCTCTATAAGCAGAAGGTTATTTCGCAGGCCGACTACGAGGCCGCCCAGGCCGCTTATAATGCCTCCCAGGAGCAGCTCAAGGCCATTCGGGCGCAGATAACGGCCGCCCAGAGTACCGTGCGCTCGGCCCAGGCCGGCTTGCAGGAGGCCCAAAAAAACCTCAACAAAACCACCATCTACGCGCCGGTAAGCGGTACCGTGAGCAAGCTCAACGTGAAGAAAGGCGAGCGCGTAGTGGGCACCACCCAGATGGCGGGCACCGAAATCATGCGCATTGCCAACCTCAACAATATGGAAGTGCGGGTGAGCGTGAATGAGAATGATATCATTCGGGTGGCGCTCGGCGACTCGGCCGACGTGGAAGTAGACTCTTATACTACCAAGAATGAGAAGTTTAAGGGCATCGTGACGGCCATCGCCAACACGGCCAAGGACGCGCTCACCGCCGAGGCCGTGACCGAGTTTGAGGTGCGCGTGCGCCTGCTGCCCGAGAGCTATAAGCACCTCATTAAGACGGGGCCCAACGGCCACAGCACCGTGCCCTTCCGACCGGGCATGACGGCCTCGGTCGACATCATCGCCGACCGCAAGGCGGGCGTACTGAGCGTGCCGCTAGCCGCCGTCACAACGCGCTCCGACTCGGCCGCCACCAAGTCGGAAGCCGCCGGCGGCCGCAGCGGCCCCGGCGGACGGGCCACCGGCTCGGCCCAGGTAGTCGATGCCAGCAAGCCCGCGCCCAAGGCGGCCATTCAGGAGGTGATATTCGTGATAAAGAACGGCAAGGCAGTGCTGACGCCCGTCAAAACCGGCATCAGCGACTTTCAGAATATCGAAATTGTGAGCGGTATTTCGGCCGGTACGCAGGTGGCCAGCGGCCCCTTCCGCGCCGTGTCGAAAACCTTGAAAGACGGTGCCAACGTGGTAGTGAAAGATGCCGCTAGCCTCAGCAAAGAAGCCCTAGCCGACAACGGCGGCAAGTAGCGGCTAGCCTAACGAAGCTATTTTGCGTAAGAGCGGGCCAGCGAAAGCTGGCCCGCTTTTTTGTTTAAATTATGCTAATCTTTACAAAGGCCTGGGGAATAAGGCCAGCCGTTGGCTGGTTCAATATGTTGTTGGTTTTGAGCGGGCTAGTAGGCAGTGCCCAGGCCCAGACCTCGCCCGCTAGCCCTTCCGATTCCACGCTGCACAAGTATCAGTCGCTACCCGGCGCTGCGCGCCAGCCCTGGTACCGAAGCAAGCTGGTACGGGCCAGCATCGTGCCGGCCGTGCTCATCGGCTACGGCATCAGCGTCTACGACGACCACGGACTCTATTCTTCGCGCCGGGCGCAGGCCGACTTGCAGCGCAACTTCCCTAACTTTAACAGCCACCTCGACGACTACGGCCAGTATGCGCCCTACCTGGAGCTGGGAGCCGTGCTGGCCTTCGGCGTAGACGGCCGCAACGACCGCGTAAACCTGGCGCTCATCGTGGCCAAGTCGGAGCTGTTAATGCTGGGCATGGTCGAAATAACGAAGCGCGCCACCCACCACCTGCGGCCCGATGGCTCCGACTACCGCTCGTTTCCGTCGGGCCACACGTCGCAGGCGTTTCTGGCGGCCAGCATCGTGCACACCGAGCTGCGCGACAAAAGCCAGTGGTACGGCATCGGGGCCTACGCCGTGGCGACCGGGGTGGGTGCCTTCCGCATGCTCAATAACAAGCACTGGGAATCAGACGTGTTTGCGGGCGCCGGCTACGGCATTCTGGCGGCGCACCTGGCCTACCTCAGCCACCGCCACCGCTGGGGCCGCCACCCCGCCGACCGCCCCGGCGTGGGGCTAGCCCTGCCCCAGCCCGCCAAAGGCGAGTGGCAAATGAGCCCCACCATGCTGCCCGGCGGTGGGCTAGGGGTATTCGTAAGCTGGCAGGCGAAGTAGCCGGAGGCTAGCCATGACTATATTTTGAGCATGAAAGCAGTCCTGATTTTAATGCTAGTAAGTAGTCCGATTTCACTTTTCGCGCAAGGAGCGCCAACTTTCAGCCTGGAACGCTTACCCCACGCCAGCTATTTAGATTTCGCGTCGGAATTAGATGGCTGCGAAGAAGGAAAGAAGCTGGCCGAAAAAGATATTGAAGAGAAAAGGCCTTGCTTGCTTTTAGCAAGCGGTATTGCGCCCATAGCCTATACTACAGATAAAGATTTCGAAAATAAGTTTGGGGTTCACTATCTGGAAAACGGCTGTACGGGACCAGCTACCGCTTGTGCAACTGCATATGACGCGCGGATATTCCAGTATCTCACAGAAAGATTTGGTCGTGCCTGGCAGAAGAAGGTCAGAAAGGACGTGCTGGGCTTGGCGGAATGGAAACGCACTAAGTAAGCTAGTGACTACCCAAATACTTTCACTTGCTCGCCCTTGCGCTTGGTGCGCACGTGGTGACGGATAATCTGCTGCACATCCTTGTTATCGGCGTAGGGCTTAACGGCGGCCCGAAAATCGGCCAGCTTGCGCGCCGTAAACGTCTCATCGACGTAGCCGAAGCCCACGTAGCGGCCGTTCTCAATCACTACCAGCGATTTTTCGTCGGCCCGCCGGCCGGGGCCGATGACTACGAATGACTCGTGCTCATACGTGATGCTGTCGATGGCCTCGTCTACGCGCTGGTTGTAGCTTTCGGGTGGCTCCTGGCCCACGCAGGCACCCTGGCAGCGATGCACCTGGTAGTCGAAGCACGCGCCCTGAGTTTTATAGAGGCCGCACAGCTTCTGGCACAGGTTATACTTCGCAACCTTGTGGTAGAGAAAGCCTTGTGCCTTATACTGGTTGCCGAGCGCGATGATGGGAATCTCCGAGTTGCGGGCATCGGCGCGGCCGTAGTACAGGCACTTGTAGCCGTTTTCGTCGGTTTTGAGGTAAATACCGGCCGGAAATACTGACCGCCGCTGGGCCCGGTTATACGCCGGCTTGAGCTGCTTAATGAGGTGCGATTCGTAGAGCAGCGCCACCAACTCCGAGCCCGTCAGCTCCCAAGTTATGTCAGCAATAGAGTTCTTGAAATCCAGGCTTTTGCGCGACTTCACATCAACCGCGAAGTGCTGCTGAATGCGCTTATAGATGTTGATGCTCTTGCCCACGTAAATAACCTCGCCGGCCTCGTTGTGGAAGTAGTACACGCCCGTTTCCTGGGGCAGGGAAGCCACTTTCTCGGGCGTGATGAGCGGCGGCAGCAGGGCCGTTTTGATGGCCTGGGCCATGGCGGCCACCCGGCGCGGGCTAGGCTTTTTCTCGGCGCTGGCGCTACGGCCGGCGGGCGCCAGGGCATCGACGCGAGCCAGGGCGTCGGCGTCGCTAGCCTCCTGGGCGTCGCTGGCCTGCGTTATCTTCAGCAGGCGGTCAAAAAGTACGGCCGTGGCCTCGGCGTCGCCGGCGGCGCGGTGCCGGCCTTCGAGCGGAATTCCGATGTTCTGGCACAGCTTGCCCAGGCTATAGCTCGGCTGGCCCGGAATGAGCGAGCGCGAAAGGCGCACGGTACACAGCGTTTTGCGCGAGTAGTTGTAGCCCAGGTCGGCAAATTCCTTTTTCAGAAAAGAATAGTCAAACCGCACGTTGTGCGCCACAAATACGCAGCCTTCGGTCATTTCCACCACCTTGCGGGCCACTTCGTGGAAGCGCGGCGCATCGGCTACCATGTCGTTGGTGATGCCCGTGAGCTGCGTGATAAACGGCGGAATGGCGCGGCCGGGGTTTACCAGCGTGGTGTAGGAGTCAACCACCCGCTGGCCGTCGTGCACGAAGATGGCTAGCTCCGTGATGCGGTCGTTGGCTGGCTGGCCGCCGGTGGTTTCAAGGTCAATAATGGCGTACAAAGGCGCGAGGATAGGAGGACGAGCAGGGCTAACAAAGTTAGGGCCGGGGTTAGTTGCGACCCGAACGTTAAAAAGCCCACCGGAGTACTCCGGTGGGCTTTTTAACTTATTTGTTAGCAATTACTTAGCCTTGTTCATCGCCAGCCAGTTTTTGGCTTGCAGGATGGCGTCGTGCTGCTGCTGGAATACAGTTTTGGCACCAGCCGGCACATCGTTCGACGAAAGTACGGTTTCGTAAGCTTTCAGGGCCGAAGCTTCGCCGGTTTCGGCGGCTTCCAGCACGGCCGAGTCACTCTGGCCGGTAATAGCTGACTTAATATTAATCCAGCCACGGTGCACAGCGGCGGCGGCATCAGTTGCCAAGCTTTCTACCGTGTTGGTATCGTGGGCGTCAATGCCATATTGCTTGGCATAGCCTTCGAGGTCCGACACGAAGCCGGCGCGCTGCTGCGAAAACTGGCTCAGCTTGGCTTTGGTATCAGCATTTTTTACTTCTTCGGCAGCTTCCTGGTAGCCTTTTACCGAGGTGCGGTTTAGGTTCAGGATATCGGTAAGGGCGCGGGCGATGGTTTCGTTAGCCATGATTTCTGGTCGGTAATGGGAAGTTGTGGAAAAGGAGAAGGTTGCACGCCGGGCGGCAACTGTCAGCTATACGCATACTAGCCCCGATAGGGTTCGTACAACATTTGGGGCTAGCGCGTGCCCGGGATGGGCGGCAGCTGCGGCTCGGGCGCCAGCGGCGGGCGCTTGCCGCGCACTTGGTCCCAAAGCTTGGTCAAAAAGCTTCGGTCGTCGCTAGGGTCTTTTTTGGTAGTTTCGCCGTCGCTCACGTCGCCCAGCAGGAAACCCCAGGCCTCAGTGCCTTTATTAGCATCGAGCACTACTTTGATAACGGCCGACAGCGGCACACTTAGAATCATGCCCGGCGTGCCCCAGAGCTGCGCGCCCAAAATGAGGGCAATAATGGCGGTGAGCGGATTAAGACTCACTTTCGAGGCGGTAATAAGGGGGCCAGAATATTATCGGAGATAACCTGCACGAACATAAACACGCCGATAACCCCTAGCCCGTGCGCCACCGAGCCGGTTTCGACAAACGTGATGAGGGCCGGGATAATCGACCCTACCGTGATGCCGATGTAGGGAATGACGGCCAGCACCGAGGCAAAAACAGCAAAGAAGAACGCATACTTCACGCCCAGCAGCAGCAGCCCCGCCGCATTCATAACCGACACCACGGCAATAACCGTCAGCAGGCCAGTCATGTAGCCCTGCACCACGTGCTGAATATTATCAACCGTGTGCAGCACCGTGGTGCGCTTGTCGGGCTCCACAAACCGGAACATAAACTGCCGCAGATGGTCGCGGTAATACAAAAAGCAGAAGATGTAAATCGGTACTAGCGTCACGGTGCTGAGCACCCCCAGCGTCGTGCTCAGCGTCGAGGTCAGGTATTTGCTGCCCTGCTTTTGCAGGGTATCGAGCGAGCTATCAATCACCTGCTCGTGGTTCATCGGCTTGAAGTGAAACTTCTGGGCCAGCTGCTGCTGCGTCTGGTCAAAAAGAACTCCTAGCTTTTCCTGAATGAGCGGCAGCTCGCTGCGCAAGTCCACTATTTGCATCCCAAAAAATCCAAATAGCAGTACGATACCAATGATAACCAAGAAGATAGAAGTGGCGATGGCTAGCATCCGGGGCCACTTCCATTTTTCGAGCTGAGTAACCAGTGGCATCAGCAGCAGCGACAGCAGCACGGCGTAGATGAGCGGCAGCAGCAAGTCATCGAGCGTGTGCAACACAAATACTAGCAGCGAAAACCCCACCAGCAGGAAAGTGTAGTGCACCATCGGCGACTGCTTGACGTGAGAGGGCGCGTGGTTGAGCGTCGGCGACGGGACGTTGCGGGGGCTATTAAATTGATTAGCAGGTGGTAGCATTGACTAGATAAGCTATGGGGCTAGTGCTTGACGCATTGAGAGTTGGCCCATTTACGCAAACCAGCCGGGCACGTTGGGGCCGTGCTGGGCCGAACTGGGGGCCGCCAACTAATGTTGGCTAAGTAAATTGGCCGAAAAAAACTAAATTTGCTGGCTGGCCGGGTGCTGGCTAGCCGCGTTTTTTGGCGTTATTTTACCCGGCCATTGCGCCTTCTACGGATTATTACTCATGAGTGCTACCCTGCCTGCCGCCCCCGTCCACAATTACAACGAAGACAGCATCCGCTCGCTCGACTGGCGCGAGCACATTCGCCTGCGGCCGGGCATGTACATTGGCAAACTCGGCGATGGCTCGGCCTACGACGATGGTATTTATGTGCTTGTCAAAGAAGTAATTGATAACTGCATAGACGAGCACGTGATGGGCTACGGCCGCACCATCGAGATTAAAATCTCGGAAAGCCGGGTGCAGGTGCGCGATTACGGCCGGGGTATTCCGCTGGGCAAAGTGGTGGATGTGGTGAGCAAAATCAACACCGGCGGCAAGTACGACAGCAAGGTGTTTCAGAAGTCGGTGGGCCTCAACGGCGTGGGCACCAAGGCCGTGAACGCGCTCAGCAGCAGCTTCGTGGTGCAGAGCGTGCGCGAAGGCCAGCTCAAGGCGGCCGAATTTTCGCAGGGTCAGCTGCTCAACGACCCGGCGCCCATTAAGACGAGCCAGCGCAACGGCACGCTCATCACCTTTCAGCCCGACGACACGATTTTTAAGAATTACCGCTTCATTCCGGAGTTTCTCGAAAATCAGATTCGCTACTACTGCTACCTCAACGCGGGCCTGACCATCTACTACAACGGGCAAAAATTCGTGTCAGACAACGGTCTGCTCGATTTGCTAAAAGACAAAACCGACCAGGAAAGCCGCCGCTACGACATCATCCATCTCAGGGGCGAGGATATTGAAATTGCCCTGACCCACGGCAATGACTATGGCGAAGAATACTATTCGTTTGTGAACGGGCAGTATACTACGCAAGGGGGCACGCACTTAGCCGCGTTTCGCGAAGCGGTGGTGAAGACCGTGCGCGAGTTCTACAAAAAGGATTACGACGCGGCCGATATCCGGGCTAGCATCATTGGCGCCATCTCGGTGCGGGTGCAAGAGCCGGTATTTGAGAGCCAGACCAAGACCAAGCTGGGTAGCATCAATATGGAGCCGGAAGGCAGCCGCACCGTGCGCGGCTTTATCGTGGATTTTGTGAAGGAGAACCTTGACAACTACCTCCATAAAAATCCCCTAGCTGCTGAGGCGCTGCGCAAGCGCATTGATCTAAGCGAGCGCGAGCGCAAGGACATGGCTGGCGTGAAGAAGTTAGCCAACCAGCGCGCTAAAAAAGCTAATCTGCACAACCGCAAGCTGCGCGACTGCCGCTTTCATCTGGGTGAGAATGTGAAGGATGGCGCCGAAAAGGAGCAACTGACCACGCTTTTCATTACCGAGGGCGACTCGGCCAGCGGCAGCATCACCAAGAGCCGCAACGTGGAGCTCGAAGCCGTGTTCAGCCTGCGCGGCAAGCCACTCAACTGCTTCGGTCTCAAAAAGAAGATTGTGTACGAGAACGAGGAATTCAACCTCTTGCAGCACGCGCTCAACATTGAGGAAGGCCTCGAAGGCCTGCGCTACAACCGCGTGGTAGTAGCCACCGATGCCGACGTAGATGGCATGCACATCCGGCTGCTGCTGCTCACGTTCTTCCTCCAGTTTTTCCCCGACCTGGTGCGCAACGGCCACGTGTATATTCTTGAAACACCGCTCTTCCGGGTGCGGAACAAGAAGGAAACCATCTACTGCTACAACGAGCAGGAAAAGCAAGACGCCATGCGCAAGCTCGGCCGCAACCCCGAGGTGACGCGCTTTAAGGGGCTAGGGGAGATTTCGCCCGATGAGTTCGGGAAATTTATCGGCGAAAATATTAAGCTGGAGCCGGTTATCCTGCAGTCGGACCGCTCGATTCAGCAGGTGCTGGCCTACTACATGGGCAAGAATACACCGGCCCGCCAGGAGTTCATCATCGACAACCTGCGCCTGGAAAAAGACTTGGTGACGAGCGACGTGCTGCCGGTGGCCGAAATCGCGCTGGCGTAGGGCTAGCGAAACTCAAGTAATAGCCCTCGCCCGCTCGTCGGGCGGGGGCTTTTTGTAATGTCATACCCTAGAATTGCCAGTTATATTAGTAGCTTTGCCTTGAAGTGTAGCTAATATTTTTGGGAACTTTCCGAGCTAGCCAGCTCTTGCTAAACTGGTGATTGGCGCCAATTTTTACGGTACTTTTGACGGCAGCTTGCCGATTTTACGTTTTCTCTTGTGGCTATTTTTGACTCTACCGCTCCCGACGCTTCTGACCCTGACTACTTGCAGCCGGGCGACTCGCTGGATTTTGACTTAAGCGCCCCTGCCCACCCGGTGCCGGACGCAGCAGTTGAGGCCGCTGCGCACGAGGCCGCGCAGCTGGTAGCAAATACGTTATTCGACGAGACGGATGAGGCTAGCCCTGCGTTGTTTACCGATGGGGAAGCCGAGCCCGACTCGCCGCAGGAGGCTAGCGAAGAAGCAGAAGAGGATACCAAGTTTGCCCCCGGTGAGGTCATTCATGACCTTAATAACGTGCGCGGTATGTACCAGAACTGGTTTCTGGACTACGCCAGCTACGTGATTCTGGAGCGGGCCGTGCCGGCCGTGGAAGACGGCCTGAAGCCCGTGCAGCGGCGCATCCTGCACGCCATGAATGAGATGGACGACGGCCGCTTTAATAAAGTAGCCAACGTCATTGGCCAGACCATGCAATACCACCCGCACGGCGACGCCAGTATTGGCGATGCGATGGTGAACCTGGGCCAGAAAGACCTGCTTATCGAAACGCAGGGCAACTGGGGCGACGTGCGCACCGGCGACTCGGCGGCCGCGCCGCGCTACATCGAGGCCCGCCTGAGCAAGTTTGCGCTCGAAGTCGTGTTCAACCCCGACATCACGGAGTGGCAGATGAGCTACGACGGCCGCAAGCGCGAGCCAACTACGCTGCCCGTAAAGTTTCCGCTGCTGCTGGCGCAGGGCGTCGAAGGCATTGCGGTGGGCCTGAGTACCAAGATTATGCCGCACAACTTTCGCGAGCTGTGCCAGGCGAGCGTGGCGGTGCTGCGCAATCGGGAGTTTCAGTTGTACCCTGATTTTCCGACGGGCGGGCTAGCCGATATCAGCAATTACCAGAGCGGGCAGCGCGGCGGGCGCATCCGGCTGCGGGCCACGATTGAGAAGGTCGATAAGACGCTGCTCGTCATCCGCGACATCCCGTATGGCACCACCACCACGGCGCTCATGGAGAGCATCGTGAAGGCTAGCGAGGCCAATAAAATCAAGATTAAGAAGGTGGTAGACAATACCGCCGCCGACGTGGAGATTCAGGTGCAGCTGCCGCCCGGCATCAGCCCCGACCTCACCATCGACGCCCTTTATGCCTTCACGGATTGCGAGATTTCGATTTCGCCCAACACCTGCGTCATAATTGACGACAAGCCGCGCTTTGTGAGCGTGGAGGATATGCTGCGCCTGAGCACCGGCAAAACCGTGCGTTTGCTCGAACGCGAGTTGGAAATACGGCAGCAGGAGTTGCAGGAAAAATGGCATTCGGCGTCGCTGGAGAAGATTTTTATTGAAAACCGCATCTACCGCAAAATCGAGGACTGCGAAACCTGGGAGCAGATTCTCGAAACCATTGACGCCGGCCTGAAGAAGTTTGTGCGCGTGGAAGGTGAGAAATTGAAGGCTAGCGACACGCGCGTCGTGCTGCGCCGCCCGGTGAGCGAGGACGACCTGACGCGCCTAACCGAAATTCGCATCAAGCGCATTTCAAAATATGACGGTTTCAAGGCCGAGGAATACATTCAGAAGCTTGATGCCGAGCTAGCCGAGGTAGCCGATAACCTGGCGCACCTCACGCGCTACGCCATTGGGTATTTCGAAAATCTGCTGAAGAAGTACGGCGCGGGCCGCGAGCGTAAAACCCAGCTCCGGACCTTCGATGTAGTTACGGCACAGAAGGTTGCAATAGCTAACCAAAAGCTCTACGTGAATCGCCAGGATGGCTTTGTGGGCTACGGGCTGAAGAAAGACGAGTTTGTGTGCGACTGCTCGGACCTCGACGACATCATCGCCATCAAGCGCGACGGCACGTTTATGGTGACCAAAATCGCGGAGAAAACCTTCGTGGGCAAGGACATTCTGCACGTTGGCGTTTATAACAAAAACGATGACCGCCTGGTGTATAACATGGTGTACGTGGACGGGGCTAGCGGCATCAGCTTTGCCAAGCGCTTCCTGGTTACGGGCATCACGCGCGATAAAACCTACGACCTCACTAAGCGTACCAAGGGCACGAAAACGCTGTACCTGACGGCCAATCCTAATTCGGAAAGCGAGACGGTGACGATTCAGCTTTCGGACAAGGCGCCGGCTAGGGTCAAGCAATTCGAGTTTGATTTTGCTGAGCTGGCCATCAAAGGGAAGGGCTCTATGGGCAACATCGTGACCAAGCAGCCGATAAAGAAGATTACCCAGAAGTCGGTGGGCGACAGCACGCTAGGGGGGCGCGACGTGTTCTTCGACCCGGTAGTGGGCCGCCTCAACCACGCCGGGCACGGCCGCTATCTGGGCGCCTTCGACACCGAGCACGTGGTGCTGGTGGTGTACAAGGACGGCTCGTATGAACTGACCGCGCCCTCACCGGCCACGCACTTCGACGTGCCCAACATTGTGCTACTGCGCAAGCTGGAGCCCAATACCGTGGTGAGCGCCGTGTACGTGGACGGTGAAACCAAAATGCACTATGTCAAGCGTTTCCATATCGAAACCACGACCCTGGACAAGCGCTTTACCTTCATTTCCGAAAGCAAAGGCTCGAAGCTGCTGGCCGCCAGCACCTTTGCCGAGCCGGAGGTGGAAGTGAGCTTACAGCGCGATAAGAAGGCCGACAAGGAGAAGGAGAAGATTCGCCTCGACCAGTTTATCGAGGTAAAAGGTTGGAAGGCGCTGGGCAACAAGCTCAACTACTTCAAAATTCACGGCCTGGCGCTACTCACCGACGAAGGCCCCGAGCCCGCCCGCCGCGAAGCCAAGCGGCGCGGCGCGGCCAAGCCCGAGGGCGGGAGCGAGGCTAGCGACGAGCCGCTGCCCGCCGCTGCGCCGGCCAACGTAGAAATCACGGACGAAGAGGTGGCCCAGTCGCAGGCGCTGCTGCGGCGGCCCAAGGCGCAGCTAGGGTTGTTTTAAGGCACTAGCTCGCTGTTTAGCCCGTTGATAAAGGCATGGCTGTGGTTCGCCCGACACTGGTAGCAACGCTGCTGAGCCTGACCGGGCTGGGCGGCCTGCCCGTGGCCCAGGCCCAGAAAACGACCACCTCCCAGCCTTCATTGCCTGCTACGCTCGAGCCAGCTGAGCTAGGCCCCCGGCCAAAGTCCAAAGCCGGGGCCTCGCCCGCGCCCGACTCGGTGGCCTTGCGCCAGCACCTGCGGCTGGCGGCCAGCCTGCAGGGCAAGTATAAAGACTCGGAAGCGCTGGCCGAGTACCAGGCAGTGCTCAAGCTCAATGCCCAGCACTACGAAAGCCTGTGGCGGGCCGCCGTGCTGAGCGTGAGCATCGGCAACCGCTACTCGGACGAAACCCGCAAAAAAGCGTATTTCGACGCCGCGCACCAGTATGCTGACCGCGCGCTGGCCCTCCAGCCCGAAGGTGGCGAAAGCAACTACGCGATGGCGCTGGCCCTCTTCAGCGAGGCCGGGCTGACGAGCGCCCGCGACCGGCTGCGGCTGTTTAAGCAGCTGCGCTCGCACGTGTTTCTGGCCGCCGAGCGCCGCCCCGACCTGCCCGAGGCCTGGCAGCTGCTGGGCCGCTGGTACTACCGGGTGGCGCATTATAACGTGCTGGAAAAAACGTTTTCGCGCGTTTTTTTGGGCGGCTACCCGCACGGCGCCAGCTCTAAAAAAGCCATTGATGCCCTCGAAAAGGCGCATCAGCTCGACCCCGGCCGGGTGCAGTACAGCTACGACCTGGCCCGCATGTATAAGTACCAGAGCCACCGCCACCAAGCCATCGCCGTGCTGCAAGAAGCCATTAAGCTGCCCACTTACACCAGCGAGGACCTGACGGTGAACCGACTGTGCCAGCAGCTGTTGCCGCCGCTGCTGCGTGCCGCTGCCCGCCGCGACCGCCTGCATGCCCGCTGGTATAGAAATCTGAAGCCTACCCCGGCTACCGGTACCGCTGGTAAGTAAGCGCGTGGCATCAGTTTAAACCATTGCCGCTGCGGACGCGGGGTCGAGCGGCGGGCCGTCGCGGTGGCTGGCTTCTTCGGCGGTAGTGGCGGCTTTGGGGGCGGGTTGGGCCGCCGCAAACGGAGCAACCTCGGTGCCGTAGACGTGGGCCAGGTCGTGAATAACAGCTGTATTGTTTACCTGCAAGTCTTTGAGCACGCCATCGGCAATATCGTAGACGAGGCCGTGGAGGCGGGGCGGCTGGTGGCCGCGCAGCGCGTTCTGGATGATGTTGGTTTTGGCCAGGTTGCGCACTTGCTCCACCACGTTGAGCTCGACGAGGCGGCGCAGGCGCTGCCGCTCGTCCGGGAGGCGCAGCAGCTCGGTTTCGTGCAGGTGCACCACGTCGCGGATATTGACCAGCCAGTTGTCAATCAGCCCGTACTGCTTGTTGGTGGCCGCCGCCGCCACGCCGCCGCAGCCGTAGTGGCCCACCACCAGAATATCCTGCACGCCGAGCACTTCCACGGCGTATTGCAGCACGCTGAGCAGGTTCATGTCGGTGTGTACCACCAGGTTGGCAATGTTGCGGTGCACAAACATCTCCCCCGGCCCGGTGCCCGTGATGCCCGAGGCCGGCACCCGCGAGTCGGAGCAGCCGATGAACAGGTAGCGCGGCTGCTGGCCATTGGCCAGGCGCTGAAAAAACTGCGGGTCTTCGGCGTTTTTGGTAGCCACCCACTGCCGATTGTTGGCCAGAATATCCTGAATGCCGGAAGCAGCCGACTCTTTAGAAGAAAGCGAAGAAGCCATAAAAAAAGGGTAGGAGCGGAGGAGATTAAAAAGTGAAAAAGCCAGGTAAGGTAGCAGTCAGGCCTTAATACTAGCCCAGGGCTACCGCCCAGATGTGCACAGGCCTGGGAGATGATAGGATAGTTTTTAAGTTGAAATTATATAATATTTTTTCTTAGTGCAATGACCATTCGAGCCACACTTGAGTGCCCTGGCCGGGCTCGCTGGCCACGCGCACCAGGCCGCCGTGCAGGGCCATAATCTGGGCCGTGAGGGGCAACCCAATGCCGTGCCCCGGCAGCGCCCGCACCGCCGCCGCCCGAAAAAACGGCACAAACACCTGCTCCAAATCGGCGGCACTGAGGCCAGGGCCGTGGTCCTGCACCAGCAGGCGCAGGCGGCCCGCGCCGCCCGGCAGCAGGCTAGCCAGCACCGGCTCGGTGGCCCCGGCCGAGTACTTGCAGGCATTGTCGAGCACGTTGAGGATGGCAGCGAGCAGCAGCGCCTCATTGCCGCGCACGGCGGGCGGCGCCTCATCGCCCAGTTCTAAATCGACGCGGCAGGTGGGGTAGCGGCGCAGTATCTGCTCGTGGGCTTGCAGCAGCAGCTCATCAACCCGCACCGGGGGCATGGGCACCTGCGAGGGGTCGCCACTCGCCCGCGCTATTTGCAGCAGGCCATTGGTGAGGCTGCTGAGCTGGCGGGCCGCGTCGAGGGTGCTTTGCAGCGTGCGGCGGTAATCGGCAGTGGGCCGCTCGGCGGGCAGCAGCGCCACTTCGAGCTCGCCGATGAGGGCCGTGAGGGGCGTGCGCAACTCGTGCGAGGCATCACGCACGAAAGTGCGCTGGCCCACGAAAGCCGATTCGAGGCGGTCGAGCAGGCGGTTGAAGCGCTGAGCCAGGTGGCCTAGCTCGTCGGCCCGGCCCTTGGCCTGGGTGAGGCGCCGGCTCAGGTCGGTAGCCGTGATGCCATCGACCTCGCTCACCATGCGGCGCAGCGGGTACAGGGCCTGCCCGGCCAGTAGCCAGCCGCCCCCGCTCATCACGGCGGCGGCGGCCAGCAGGCCTATTATCAATACCTTGCGCAGCGTATCGAGCTGGCGGCGGCCTTCCTCATCGACCGAGGCGGCCACCACCACGAGCGGGCCTAGCCGGGCATCCTGGTAGAGCAAACCCACCGTTTCGTGATAATGGGTTTCGGGCTCGAGCACCGCCCTACCCAGCTGGTGCACCTCGGCCAGCCAGGCGGCCGGAATGGGCTTGGCCGGCGGGCGCTGGCCCTCGCGAAACACGAGCCGTCCGGCGGCGTCGTACACGCGCCCTTCCTCGGCGGGCAGCGTGCGGTAGAGCTGGCGCAAATACTGCCGGTACGAGGCCCGGTGGCTCGAATCGGCCCGCGCCTGGCCGTCGGCGTAGGCGTGGCCCACCACCAGCGCCCGCTTAAACAGGCTTTGGGTAAACTCTTCACGGCGGGCTCGCTGCGTTACGAAGTAGATAGCCAGCGCGAACAGCACCAGCGTAATCACCAGAATGGCTCCAAACTGAGCCGCCAGCCGCAGGCGAATGGACATAGAATGAGGAATCGTAAGTAACTCATAAGTAATTAGGTAAGTAGTGCAGGTGATGAGTAACATCACGTGGTGCCCACTCTTCGCTAGCCATTACTCATTAATCCGCAGCGCGTAGCCCATGCCCACCAGCGTGTGAATGAGCTTGGGCTCAAAGCCTTTATCTATTTTCTTGCGCAAAAAATTGATGTACACGTCAATTACGTTGGAGCCGGTGTCGAAGCTCAACTCCCAGACGTGCGCCAGCAAGTCGGCGCGGCTCACTACGTGGCCCTGGCGGCGCAGCAGGTATTCGAGCAGCGCAAACTCGCGGGCCGTGAGCGTGATAAGCTGGCCGGCACGCTCCACGCGCTTGGTGGCGGGGTCGAGGCTGAGGTCGGCCAGGCGCAGCACGGCGGCCGGCGCGGGCGCCTCGGTGCGGCGGCGCACCAGCGCCCGGATGCGGGCCAGCAACTCACTGAAGGCAAAGGGCTTGACCAGGTAATCGTCGGCCCCGGCGTCGAGGCCCCGGATTTTGTCGTCCGTTTCGCCCAGCGCCGTGAGCATCAGAATGGGCACGCCGGGGTCGTGGGCGCGCACCTGGCGGCACACTTCGAGGCCGCTGAGGCCGGGCAGCATCTGGTCCAGAATCAGGCAGTCGTACTGCGTGCTTTGGGCGCGGCGCAGGCCGAGCAGGCCATCGGCGGCCAGGTCCACGGTGTAGTCCTGCTCGCTGAGGCCCTGGTGCAGGAAGGCAGCCACGGAGGGCTCATCTTCGACGAGAAGAATTTTCATGGGCGCAAAGAAACTGCCCGGTGGCCGGGTCGGGGGCTAGCCAATGGCGAGCCGAGCCATCGCCGGCCCGGTTGCGGCACTAAAAATCGGCTTCGGGGCTAGCGGGCCGGCCTGGGGAGATACGGAGCGCTTTTTCGCTGCGCGCCTGGCTAGACCTATTTTTGGGGGTTGTTTCTGCTTTGCCTTATGTGTCGTCGGCTTCTTCCTGTTTTGGCTTTGCTGCTGGCCGCCTGTCACAGCACGCCCACCGAGCGGCCCGATACCCTCGTGAACCTGGCCACCGTGCGCACCGGCCCTCGCGTGCAGGCCGATGAGCTCGACGGCGCCATTCGGCAGCAGCCCGATAATACCGGCCTGCTGGCCCGCCGTGCCAGCCTGCGCCTGGCCGCCGGGCAGCCCGTGGCGGCCTTGCACGACGTCGAAACGGCCTTGCAGGTCGATGACCAGGATGGCGACCTCTACTTTTTGCAGGCCCGCGCCCTGCGCGCCCTGGGCCACCTGAATGAGGCCCTGGCCGCCGCCCGCCGCGCCGCCGACGCCGGCTTCAACTCGCCCGAGCTGCCGCTGCTGGAAGGCGAAACGCACCTCGCCGCCCGCCACTACGGGGCGGCCCTGGCTAGCCTCGACCGCACCCTGCGCCTCGACCCCGACCAGCCCGCCGCGCTTTTCTACAAAGGCCTAGCCTACGCCGCCACCGCCGATACGGTCCAGGCCTTTGACTACCTACAGGCGGCCCGCGCCCGCGACCCGCACCAGCCCGAGATTCTGCACCAGCTGGCCTTCCTGCTCAATGCCTACCGCGTGCCCGAGGAAGCCGCCACCTATGCCACCCAGGGCCTGCGCCTCGACTCTACTTCGGGCGCGCTGCACTACGACTACGGCCGCCAGCTCGAATTGCAGGGCCGCCCCGACAGCGCCTTGTTTTATTATCGCCGTGCGCTGGTTTTCGACACCACCCAGTACCGGGCCGACTACCGGCTAGCCCTGGCGGCCAGCGCGCACGGCCAGCGGCCGGCCGCTATTATTCCGCACCTGCAGCGGGCGCTGCGCCGCAACCCGCGCCTGCCCGGCGCCCGCGCCCTGCTGGCCGAGGCCCTCGAAGGCCAGCACCGCCTGCCCGAAGCTCTGCGCCAGTACCGCATGCTGGTGCTCGAAAACCCTAGTAATCAGCACTGGACCTTTAAAGTCTGGAAAACCAATGAGCTGGTGCAGGCCTCCCTGCCCGATAGCCTGCGCACCACGCCGCGTACTTACTACCACCGGGCGCCCAGTGCGCGCCCCCGGCCAATAGAGCCGCTGAGTCCGCTGCCTATGCGCTAGCCCCTGCCCGGCAAGCAAGAGGCTTAGGTATCGTAGGGAGGCACTCCTAGCGCTCGCAGGTGTAACTTGCGCCTGCTTTGCGCCCACCGCAGGCAGTAGTTTATGCTCCACATTACCCTCCCCGACGGCTCCGTCCGCCAGGTCGAAGCCGGCTCGACGGGCTACGACCTCGCCGCCAGCATCAGCGAAGGCCTCGCCCGCAATGCGTTAGCCGTGAAAGTAAACGGTGAAATCCGCGACCTGCACCGCTCCCTCACCGAGGATGCGACCCTCGAAATCCTGACCTGGAACGATGCCGGCGGCAAGCAGGCCTATTGGCACTCCTCGGCCCACCTCATGGCCGAAGCCCTCGAAGCGCTGTATCCCGGCGTGAAGCTGGCCATCGGCCCGGCCATCGAAAACGGCTTCTATTATGACGTAGACCTCGGCGAAGGCCGCGCTATTTCGAGCGACGACTTCCCGGTCATTGAGAAGAAAATGCTCGAGTTGGCCAAGCATAAAAGCAAGTTTGAGCGCCGCGACGTGCCCAAGGCCGAAGCCATTGCCTACTTCACCGAAAAGCAGGACCCCTACAAGCTGGAGCTGATTGACGGCCTCCAAGATGGCCAGATTACGTTCTACTCGCAGGGCAATTTTACGGACCTTTGCCGCGGGCCACACATCCCTGATACCAGCCCCATCAAGGCTGCCAAAATCATGAACGTGGCCGGCGCCTACTGGCGCGGCGACGAGAAAAATAAGCAGCTCACGCGCCTCTACGGCATCACCTTTCCCAAGGCCAAGGACCTCACCGAGTACCTCGAAAAGCTGGAGGAAGCCAAGCGCCGCGACCACCGCAAGCTGGGCAAGGAATTGGAGCTGTTCGCTTTTTCGGAGAAGGTGGGCGCCGGCCTGCCGCTGTGGCTGCCCAAGGGCACGACCCTGCGCGAGCGCTTAGAGCAGTTTCTGCGCAAAGCCCAGGTAAAGGCTGGCTACCAGCCGGTTGTGACGCCCCACATCGGTGCGAAGGAGTTGTACGTGACCAGCGGCCACTACGAGAAGTACGGCGCCGACTCGTTCCAGCCCATCAAGACGCCCAACCCCGGCGAGGAGTTTTTCCTCAAGCCGATGAACTGCCCGCACCACTGCGAAATCTACCGCACCAAGCCCCGCAGCTACCGCGACCTGCCGGTGCGCCTGGCCGAGTTCGGCACCGTGTACCGCTACGAGCAATCGGGCGAGCTGCACGGCCTCACCCGCGTGCGCGGCTTCACGCAGGATGATGCGCACATCTTCTGCCGCCCCGACCAGGTGAAAGAGGAGTTTCAGAAGGTGATTGACCTCGTGCTCTACGTATTCAAGGCGCTGGGCTTTAGTGATTTCACGGCTCAGATTTCGCTGCGCGACCCCGAAAACAAGACCAAGTACATCGGCACCGACGAAAACTGGGCCCTGGCCGAAGCCGCCATCCAGGAATCGACGGCTGAGAAGGGGCTAGCCACCGTGACGGAGCTAGGCGAAGCGGCCTTCTATGGCCCCAAGCTCGACTTTATGGTGCGCGACGCGCTGGGCCGCCGCTGGCAGCTCGGCACCATTCAGGTCGATTACAACCTGCCTGAGCGCTTCGACCTCGAGTACGTGACGCCCGAAAACACCCGCGCCCGCCCGGTGATGATTCACCGCGCGCCGTTCGGCTCGTTGGAGCGCTTCGTGGCCGTACTCATCGAGCACACGGCCGGTAATTTCCCGCTCTGGCTCTCGCCCGAGCAGTTTATTGTGCTGCCCATTTCCGATAAGTTTGCCGACTACGCCCACGAGGTAAGGGCCAAGCTGGAAGCCGCCGACCTGCGCGGCACCGTAGACGGCCGCGACGAGCGCATCGGCCGCAAAATCCGGGACGCGGAAATTGCCAAAACGCCCTACTTGCTGATTGTGGGTGAGAAAGAAGCCCAGGATGGCCTGGTGAGTGTGCGCCGCCACGGTGAGGGCGACATCGGCTCGATGCCCATCGAGGCCTTTATCAAGAGCGTGAATAGCCAGATAGCGGAGGCAATGGGGTAGGTGATTACTTAGTTAACTGAAAATAAGGCCCGGTCGATACCCTCGGCTAGGCCTTATTTTTTGGTATCATTTTGATTTACCAGTAAAAAGTCGGATATTTGCCCCCCGAACGCTTGGCCCGTGGGCCATTCGTTCATGCCTTAAAAACTTTCCCCGCCACATTTTAGCAGGAGGACTTTCGCCATAGCTACCCCGAATCGTCGGTACGTGCCCCGCCAGCAGGTGGAGGAGCCGTTCAAAATCAATCAGAAAATCACCGCTCGCGAGGTTCGCCTCGTGGGGGATAACGTCGAGCAGGGGGTATACCCCACCGACCAGGCCCGCAAGATGGCCCAGGACCAGAACCTGGACTTGGTGGAGATTTCGCCCACGGCCGTGCCGCCCGTGTGCCGCGTCATCGACTACTCGAAATTCAAGTACGAGCAGAAGAAGAAAACCCGCGAGCTGAAGGCCAAGCAAACCAAGGTTGTCCTCAAGGAAATCCGTTTCGGACCCAATACCGACGACCACGACTTTGACTTCAAGCTCAAGCACGCGCAAGAGTTTTTGAAGGAAGGAGCTAAAATCAAGGCCTACGTGCACTTCGTGGGCCGCAGCATCGTCTTCAAGGAGCGCGGCGAAATATTGCTGCTCAAGTTTGCCCAGGCCCTCGAAGACCTGGCCAAAGTAGAGCAACTGCCCAAGCTTGAAGGCAAGCGGATGTTCCTCTACCTGGCGCCGAAAGCCGCCGTAGTGGTTAAGGCCGCGCCCAAACCCGCGCCCGTTGAGAAAGATAAAGCTGTGAAAGCTCCTAAAGAGGCCAAGCCGACCCAGGAGCCCGCCGCGACCGAATAGCTTCACCCCGTTTGTTGATGGCTGCCGCTGCCGAATGAGTAATTCGTTCAGCGTCAGTACCTAACAATCAATAATCAACCACAACCCATGCCCAAAGTAAAAACCAAGTCGGGTGCCAAAAAGCGTTTTAAGCTGACCGGCACCGGCAAAGTAAAGCGCAAGCACGCCTTCAAGTCGCACATCCTGACCAAGAAGAGCACCAAGCGCAAGCGCGCCCTCACCCACAGCGGCCTCGTTAGCTCGGCCGACATGAACCGGGTGAACCAGATGCTGAATATCTAAACTATCACCAGGCTTCCGGCTTAAGCTTCAGTAATTTACTGAGCGCCGGCTGCCAAAAACAACTTAGGTTATGCCAAGGAGTGTAAACCACGTGGCCTCGCGCCACCGCCGCAAGAAAGTAATGCGCCTTGCCAAAGGCTACTATGGCCGGCGCAAAAATGTGTGGACCGTTGCGAAAAACGCCGTAGAAAAGGGCTTGCTCTATGCCTACCGCGACCGCAAGGTGAAGAAGCGCGAGTTCCGCGCCCTCTGGATTCAGCGCATTAACGCTGGCGCCCGTGAGCACGGCCTCTCGTACTCGCAGCTAATGGGCGGCCTCAAAAAAGCTGGTATCGAGCTCAACCGCAAGGTGCTCGCCGACCTCGCGCTCAACCACCCCGCTGCTTTCGCCGGTATCGTGGAGAAAGCGAAGTAGTTTGCGGCTCCGCCAGCGGAAATATTTGTTGGATTAGAAAAGCGCCTGCCTCTTACTTGGGGCAGGCGCTTTTTGCGTTATAAATAGCTAATAACTAGCATTATATGCTAAAGCTATTTAGGAAGTTGAGAAGCGCGGCGTTTAAAGCAGCTTCACTGACAAGCGCGCGGCGAGTTAGCGCGGTAGTAAAAAGAGGGACCCGATTGCCAGCAGCAGCGGCACGGTCATCACCAGCGCCCCGAGCTTGAGGAATTGCCAGGTGCTGACGGTGACGTTTTCGCGCCGCAGGGCAACTAGCCAGAGAATGGTGGCTAGCGAACCCGTCACGGACAAATTGGGGCCGAGGTCAATGCCAATTAGCACGGCGCTTTTGACTAGTTCCGGCACGTGAGCCGTTTGCAGCACATTGCCGGCAATCAGGCCGGCGGGTAAGTTATTCAGCACATTGCAAAGCAGCGCTATCCCTACGCCACTGACCCAGGTGGTTTTGGCAGCCGACTGCGCGGCCCCGGCGTTGAGAAGCGTGGTGAGCCAGCGCGTAACGCCCGTTTTGTTGAGGGCTTCCACTAATACAAATAACCCGGCCACCAGCGGCAACACCGACCAGGAGACGTTTTTCACGATTTCGACCGGGCTCTTGCGGGCGCTGAAAAGTACGATAATAGCCGTGAGTATACCCGTGATGGCAGTAGGCAGGCCCAGCGGCGAGTCGAGGGCGGAAGCTGCCAGCAGCGCCACGGCCGTGACTCCAATGCCGGCCAGCGCCACCTGCCCGCCCCGCTCAAGGGTAGGCAGCTCAATGTCTTGCGCAATATCCTGGCCCAGCTCTACTTTTTGGGTGTGCAGCAAAATGAAGTACGTGGCCACGATGGATACGGCCGCTGGCAGCAGGTAGTGCGGCAGCCAGACCAGCAGCGGCGGAATATGCGCCCCGTAGATGACGAGGTTGGCGGGGTTGGAAATAGGTAGCACGAAGGAAGCCGCATTGGCAATGAAGGCGCAGCTGAACAGGTAGGGCAGCGGATTTTTGACCCTAGCGGCCCGCACGGCGCTGGCTACGGCCGGCGTGAGCACTACCGCCGTGGCATCATTAGAAAGAAACGTGGTAACTAGCACGCCCACCAGGTAAACAAGTAGAAACAGGCGCGGCGCCGAGCCTTTGGCCAGCTGGGTGGCGTGGGCGGCGAGCCAGTCGAAAAGCTTTTCCTCGCGGGCAGTTTCGGCCAGTAGCATCATGCCCGTCAGAAACAGGTATACGTCGAGGCCCCTGGCTACGCCCGCTAGGCCTTCGGCCGGCGTCAGGAGTCGAAATAGCAGCAGTAATACGGCACCGCTCACGGCCCATACATACTCGGGTACTTGAAAGGGCCTGATGATAACCAGCGCGATGGAAAGCGCTGAAATAGCCCAAATAATACTGATACTGGTGTGCATCGGGTCGCTACTCGTGAGCGGCTTTTAGGTAGAATGGTTTAGCAATGCGGTTGAGCCGGGTACCCATAAATTCGTTTTCTTCCCAGGCCCCGACGCTGCCTGCGTCCGGCTGGTGCGGCACCTAGGCGGCCGCACTGACCGCGAGCAGCCCGGCCCTCCGCAATTGGAGTGCGGCAGGTGCCTGGCATGGCGGCCAAGGCCCGTCAGTTATTACCCTTACCAAGCTGCCTGGCTAGTCGTAAAGCTGCCAGCGAGGGGCTTAAACGGCCAGCTGATACTCCTTCCAGCCGGGCCAATAAGCAGGTAGCAAGCCCTGTATAAGGAGTGGCGACCTAAATGGTAGCGCCATCACCACTCAGCTGGCTTTGTGCTGGATAAGGCCGGTGAAGCAGCGTAGAAAGTACTTACCGTTTGGGTCAGCGGCTTACGCACGTATTCGCGGGCGTGTTGCGCTGCCGGCACTTGAATTACTTGGATACGGCGCTGCTTATTACCGTGGGCGGCCTTGGCTAAAACCCGGTAGCGTGAGTAAAGGGCGAGTGCGTACCTTTGCCGCTCGAATACCCCTGCCCGCAATGATGCCTGCTTGCCTAAGTAACAAAAAAGCACTTGCGCAGCTAGGTACGCAAGTGCTTAGTTTTCAAGTAGCGGGGACGAGAGTTGAACTCGTGACCTCAGGGTTATGAATCCTGTGCTCTAACCAACTGAGCTACCCCGCCAGTCGGTGAATTGGGAGTGCAAAGGTACTGAAAAAACTTCTTCCTGCAAGCGTTGATTTAAAAAATACTCGTTTTCCTGCCCCTAGAGCCACTTTTGGTGGTGAGTGGTGGGCTCCTTTTCTTTGCTTATGGCCGTGTCTGCCACCAGCGCCAAGCGTCGCTTCGAGATGGAATACTCGATAAACGCTTCACCCAAAATACTTTTTCCCTACATCGCCTCGGCTTCGGGCCTCTCGCAGTGGTTTTGCGACGACGTGCGCCTCGACCCCGACCACCGCCTGAATATGGTGTGGGACAAACAGAGTCACTTTGCCGAAATCGCCGCCCAGCGGCCCGGGCGTAGTATCCGCTACGTATTTCTGGATGAGCAGAAGCGTCCGTTGCAGGATGCCAACTACCTCGACTTTACCCTGGAGCTATCGCGCATCACGGATGAAGTATTTTTGCGGGTGACTGACTACTCCGACCATGCCGACGCGCAGGAGCACCAGGAACTCTGGGAAGGCTTGGTGGGCAAGCTGCGCGACCAGGTGGGCGGCTAGCCTGCCCAACCCGGTCGGGCTGGCACTAGAAGAGTGCTCGCTGCGTTAGCACCCAACCCAAGCCCGCGCCCGCGCTCGTAACTGCCGTTGTGAAAAAACTAGATAAGCTGATTCTGAAGGCCTTTACCGGGCCGTTTTTGCTCACGTTTGCCGTGGTAGAGTTTATTCTGCTCACGCACACGCTGCTGAAATACCTCGACGATATTGTGGGCAAGGACCTGGGCACGGGCGTGCTCTTGCAGTTGCTGTTCTTTTTCAGCATCCTCATCGTGCCCATTTCGCTGCCGCTAGCCGTGCTGCTGTCGTCGCTGATGACCTACGGCAACCTCGGCGAGCACCACGAGCTGACCGCTATCAAGGCCTCGGGCATTGCGCTCACGCGCATTTTGCGGCCGGTGTGGCTGGTGAGTATGGTGCTGGCCGTCACGGCGTTCTGGTTCAACGAGCGCATCGTGCCGAAGGCTAACCTGAAAGCGTACAGCTTGCTGTGGGACGTGCGCCAGAAAAAGCTGGCCCTCGATATCCGGCCCGGCGTTTTTTACAACGGCATTCCCGGCTACACCATTAAGGTGGATAAAAAAGTGGGGCCGGAAAAAGATATTCTCATGGGCGTCATGATTTATGACCACACCCAGAAATCGGGTAATGCCACGGTAATGCTCGCCGACTCGGGCCGCATGTTTACCCGCTTCGGGGGGCAATATTTGGGCTTCGAGTTGTTTCGGGGCCACACCTACGTCGAGCAGCCCGACGCGCAGAACCGGGCGGCGGCGTCCTTCATTCGGGAAGGCTTTAAGCGGAACGTGCTCACCTTCTCGCTAGCCTCCTTCAACCTCGACCGCACCAAGCAGGAGTTGTTTCAGCAAAACCGCATGATGCTGAACATCCCGCAGCTGCACCACAGCGTCGATTCTATTCAGCGTATTCTGGCCCGCGAGCGCAAAGTGCTGCCGGCCCGCCTCGGCGGCTACTACACCTACCTGCGCCTCGATACCACGGGCCGCGCTCAGAATCGCAAGCTGGCCCGCTTGCAGGTGTCGCCGTCGCGGCTAGCCCCGCTCACGGCTTCGCAGGTAGAGCAGGCGCTGAGCCGTGCCCACAATGTGCAGTCGTTTATTACCTCCACTTCCCAGCATCTGTATGAAGTGGCCCGCGATTCGGCCGAGTTTCGCATTGAAGTATACCGCAAGTACACGCAGTCGGTGGCCGTGCTGCTGATGTTTCTGATTGGCGCGCCGCTCGGGGCCATTATCAAGAAGGGTGGGCTAGGGGTGCCCATTCTGGTTTCCATCCTGTTTTTTATCATCTTCTACGTCTTCGACACGATGGGCTCGAAATACGGGCGCGATTTTGTGCTGCCGGTGGGCGTGGGGATGTGGCTGTCTAACTGCATTTTATTTCCCTTCGGCTTGTTTTTTCTGTACCAGGCCTACAACGATTCGGGCCTGCTGGAAATGGATTTCTGGCGGCGGCTGGCCCAGCGGCTGCCGCGCTTTCCGCGGCTGCGGCTGCTAGCCGCGCCCACAACCGAATGAGGTTTGGAATCCGCCGAAAAACGGCGTACCTTTGCACCCGCCCCGAGGTGCGGGGTACGCATTTTCTCTTATTTTTTAATCTAAGACGGGTTCTCCCTATCTGCCGATGAAACTCTCGACCGAGGCCAAGCAGGCCATCTTCGAAAAAAACAGCCTTCAGAAAGTTACCACCGACACCGGTTCGGCCGAGTCGCAAATTGCGCTGTTCACGCACCGCATCCAGCACCTCACGGAGCACCTGAAGACCAATAAGAAAGACCACAGCACCCGCCTGGGCTTGCTGAAACTGGTAGGTAAGCGCCGCCGCATGCTGGATTATCTCCAGCACCGCGAAATCAACCGCTACCGTGCGATTATCAAGGAGTTGGGCATCCGTAAGTAAGCCCACCTGCTAAGAGTAGGGAGCCTTCCCCCCGAAGGTTCCCTACTCTTTTTTTTGCCCTTTGTCTGCTTTGCTTGGACATGAGACGGTAGCCCGACGACCCGCACGCTGCGTTAGCGTGCGGAGGGTGCTACTGAAGCGGAAATGCCCGCACTGCTGCTCATGTCTCGTGTCTATTGTCTCTAGTCCAATCCTCCCCAATGCCCGCTCCCCACGCGATTACCAAAACCCTGGCGCTGCCCGACGGCCGCCAGATTTCCATTGAAACCGGCAAGCTGGCCAAGTTTGCCGATGGCGCCGTAGTCGTGCGCCTCGGCGACACGATGCTGCTGGCCACCGTCGTGTCGGCCCCTAGCCAGCGCGAAGGCGTTGACTTCCTGCCGCTCTCGGTTGACTACCAGGAAAAATTCGGCTCGGCCGGTAAGATTCCGGGCTCGTTTCAGCGCCGCGAAGGCCGCCTGAGCGACTACGAAATCCTCATTTGCCGCCTCGTGGACCGCATCCTGCGGCCCATGTTCCCCAAGGATTACCACTACGAGGTACAGGTAATGATTACCCTCATCTCGGCTGATAAGGAAGTGCAGCCCGATGCCCTGGCGGCCCTGGCGGCTTCGGCCGCGCTGTCGATTTCGGACATTCCGTTTGCCGGCCCGATTTCGGAGGTGCGCGTGGCCCGCATTGATGGCCAGTTCCAGATTAACCCCAAAACCACCGACCTGGCCCGCGCTGATATGGACCTTATCGTGGGTGCTACCGGCGACTCGGTGGCCATGGTGGAAGGCGAGATGGCCGAAGTTAGCGAGGAAGAGATGGTTGCTGCCATTGCCTACGCCCACGAAGCCATTAAGGCCCAGGTGCAGCTTCAGAAGGAGCTAGCCGAAGCCGTGGGCCGCACGCCCGAGTCGCAGCCCCGCGAGTATCCGAAGTACGAGGAGAATGAGGAGTTGAAAAAGCTCGTGCACGAAGGCATTTATCAGGGTGCTTACGACGTGGCCCGCTCGGGCAACACGAGCAAAGCGGGCCGCAAGGAAGGCTTCACAAACGTAAAAAAGGCATTCCTGGATAAACTCATTGCTGAGCAGCCCGAACTGGATACCAAGCAGTTTAGTCGCTACTATTCGTCGGCTGAGAAAAAGGCTATTCGCGACATGATGGTGAAGGAGCGCGTGCGCCTCGACGGCCGCCAACTCACCGAAATCCGCCCCATTTGGTCGGAAATTAACTACCTGCCCGGTGCCCACGGCTCGGCCATCTTCACCCGCGGCGAAACCCAGAGCCTGACTACCGCCACCCTCGGTACCAAGCTCGACGAGCAGATTATCGACCAGCCGCTGACCAAAGGCTTCTCAAAATTCATGCTGCACTACAACTTCCCCGGGTTCTCAACCGGTGAGGTGAAGCCCAACCGCGGCGCCGGCCGCCGCGAAATTGGCCACGGCAACCTGGCCGCCCGCTCGCTGAAGCGCGTGCTGCCGCCCGACGAGGAAAATCCCTACACCATCCGCATCGTGTCGGACATCCTGGAGTCGAACGGCTCTAGCTCGATGGCTACCGTCTGCGCGGGCTCGCTAGCCCTCATGGACGCTGGTGTGAAGGTGCGCGCTGCCGTAGCCGGCATTGCCATGGGGCTGGTGCAGGACAAGGAAACCGGCGAGTACGCCGTGCTCTCCGATATTCTAGGCGATGAGGACCACCTCGGCGACATGGACTTTAAGGTAACCGGCACGGAGAAAGGTATTTGCGCCTGCCAGATGGACATTAAAATCCAGGGCCTGAGCAACGAGATTCTGACGGCCGCGCTGCACCAGGCCCGCGAAGGCCGCCTGCACATTCTGCGGGAGATGGCCAAGACCATCGCCGCCCCGGCCCCCGAGCTGAAGGCGCACACGCCACGCTCGCACAAAATGCTGATTGACAAAGAGTTTATTGGCGCCGTAATTGGGCCGGGCGGCAAAGTCATCCAGCAGATTCAGAAGGATACCAATGCCACGGTAATTATCGAGGAGAAAGACGAGAAGGGCCACGTGAGCATCTACGCCGCCAACCAGGCCGATATGCAGGGCGCCATCGACCGCATTCGCGCCATCGCCGCGCAGCCCGAAGTAGGCGAAACCTACAAAGGCAAGGTGCGCAGCATTCAGCCCTACGGCGCGTTTGTGGAGATTATGCCCGGCAAAGACGGCCTGCTGCACATTTCGGAAGTAACCCACGAGCGCATTGCCTCGCTCGAAGGGGTGCTGGAAGTGGGCCAGGAAATCGACGTGAAGCTGGTGGATATCGACAAGAAAACCGGCAAGTACCGCCTCTCGCGTAAGGTGCTGCTCGAAAAGCAGGCGTAATTTTTGCGCAGGCTGCCACGCGGGCTAGCCGATGAGTTTTAACCTCATTGGCTAGCCCCTGTCGGGGCTTGTCGAATAGCCGAAAAGAACTTTAGCTCGTATAGCCTTGTTGTTTTCGGTTGAATTGATGGGCCGCCCGTCACCCTATTATCTTCCGAATAACTTCTTTAGAACTACCTAGTTAGCGCCGTTACCGATGAGACAGCTAAAAATCAGCAAGCAGATTACCAACCGCGAAAGCCAGTCGCTGGATAAATACCTCCAGGAGATTGGCAAAGTGGACCTGCTGACACCCGACGAGGAGGTGACGCTGGCGCAGCGCATCCGCGATGGTGACCAGAAAGCGCTCGAAAAACTGACTAAAGCCAACCTGCGCTTCGTAGTGTCGGTGGCTAAACAATATCAGAACCAGGGCCTTAGCCTGGGTGACCTCATCAATGAGGGCAACCTGGGTCTTATCAAAGCCGCCAAGCGCTTTGACGAAACCCGGGGCTTTAAATTCATCTCCTACGCCGTGTGGTGGATTCGCCAGAGCATTCTGCAGGCCCTGGCTGAGCAGAGCCGCATTGTGCGTTTGCCCCTTAATCGGGTAGGCTCGCTGAATAAAATCAGCAAGTCGTTCTCGGAGCTGGAGCAGAAATTTGAGCGGGAGCCTTCGCCCGAGGAAATTGCTGAGGTGCTGGAGCTAACGACGTCGGAAGTGGTTGATACCCTGAAAATCTCGGGCCGCCACGTATCGGTCGATGCGCCGTTTGTGCAGGGCGAGGAAAACCGCCTGCTCGACGTGCTCGAAAACGAGGACGAAGAGACGCCGGATTCGGGCCTGATGAATGACTCGCTGCGCAAGGAAGTGCAGCGTGCCCTCTCGACCCTGACCAAGCGCGAAGCCGACGTTATCACCCTGTATTTCGGTTTGAACGGAGAAGCTGCGCTCACGCTGGAAGAGATTGGCGAGAAATTTAATCTGACCCGCGAGCGGGTGCGCCAGATAAAGGAAAAAGCCATTCGCCGCCTGCGTCATACGTCGCGCTCGAAGGCTCTGAAGCCCTATTTGGGCTAATTGCTGCCTAAATTTGTTGACTGAAAACCCCGACCGTGAGGTTGGGGTTTTTTGTAGGGTAAGCTCCCGCTTATCGTAGGAAAAATATCTGCCTTTACTAAAATGGCAAGCGCTGGCTTGTCCTTCAGATGGAACACATTCATTGCCTGATTATCGGGTCGGGTCCGGCCGGTTACACGGCTGCTATCTACGCTGCGCGGGCGGGCTTGAAACCCGTCATGTACATGGGCTTGCAGCCGGGTGGCCAGCTTACCATTACCAACGATGTGGAAAATTTTCCGGGCTACCCCGATGGCGTGATGGGGCCGGAAATGATGGAAGACTTGAAAAAGCAGGCTGCACGCTTTGGCACGGATATCCGCTACGGCATTGCCACGAAAGTTGATTTTTCGGGCCATCCGCACAAAGTCACGATTGATGAAACGGTTGAACTCACGGCCGATGCCGTGATTATTGCTACCGGTGCCTCGGCCAAGTGGCTAGGTCTGCCTTCGGAGGCCCGGCTCAATGGCTCGGGGGTATCGGCCTGCGCCGTGTGCGACGGCTTTTTTTACCGGGGCAAGGAAGTGGCAATAGTGGGTGCTGGCGATACGGCCGCCGAAGAAGCCAACTACCTGGCCAACCTGTGCTCGAAGGTGTACATGCTGGTGCGCAAAGACGCCATGCGGGCGTCCAAAATCATGCAGCAGCGCGTGCTGGCTAACCCCAAGATTGAAGTGCTGTTTGACACGGCCACCGACGAGATTCTGGGTGAGCATGCCGTGGAAGGCGTGCGGGTAAAGAATCTGGTGACGCACGAAACGCGCGAAATTCCCGTTCATGGGTTTTTCGTGGCAATCGGCCACGAGCCAAACTCCAAGATTTTTCAGGACTACCTGCACCACGACGAGCAAGGCTACCTCAAGACGCTGCCCGGCACGGCCAAGACGAACGTGGACGGCGTGTTTGCCTGCGGCGACGTGCAGGACTTTACCTACCGCCAGGCCGTTACGGCCGCCGGCTCGGGCTGCATGGCCGCGCTCGATGCCGAGCGCTACCTGGCCGGCCTGCACCAGGGCTAGCGGCACTGACTTGCAGCCGGCCGGTCGGGTTCGGCGACTTTGTTTATGTTATAACCCAGCAGTGGCTCCAACTGGGCCACTGCTGGCCTTTTTGGGTTTCGTTTGAATTTCCCCAAGCTCTTTTTTAGTCTGCCGGTGCTATTGCTGCTGCTAGCCTGCTGGCTGGGAGCTAGCGCGCCCGCGCAGGCGCAGCGCCGCAAGAAAATACCGGCCCCCAAAGCCAGGGCTGGTACGCCGCGCAACCGGGATTTTTTCCGGATTCGCACTCCTACCATGCGCTACGTGAAGCCGGATACGACCACGATTATCGAAACCGAGGAAATGCCCGATGACAAGTCGGACGCCGCCAAGTCGATATTCAACCCGGCCCGTAAGCTCAGCATCGTGAGCGAGGACACCACCACGCTCAACGAAGGCGGCCAGGAGATTGTGGAGATGTCGGACGAGGTGCTCATTGACTCGTCGTGGGTGAAAGTGGCGGGCTACTACGCCATCTGGGACACGCACAATATCAATCCGTACCGCGTAGATGGCCGGCGTATTCGCGACACGCTGACGCTGAAGCTGGTAGACCCGGCGCGGCAGCATTTTGCCAAAATGCCGCTGGCCACTACGCCCATCACGTCGGGCTTCACGTTCCGCTGGGGGCGCTGGCACTTTGGGGTCGACCTCGACCTCGATACCGGCGACTCGGTGCGGGCCGCCTTCGATGGCGTTATCCGCATCAGTAAGTGGGACGGCGGCGGCTACGGTAATTACCTGCTGGTGCGCCACTACAACGGCCTCGAAACCCTGTATGGCCACTTGAGCAAGCCGCTGCTGCCGGTGGGCACGTTTGTGAAGGCCGGCCAGGTAATCGGGCTAGGGGGCAGCACCGGCCGCAGCACCGGCTCGCACCTGCACTTTGAGGTGCGCTACGAGGGCAACCCGATTAATCCGACCTACGTGTACGACTTCCCCGACTATAAGCTACGGGGCGAAACGTTTACCATCACTTCGGCCCTGTTTAATTATTACAGCCGGGCGTTGCGGCGGGGCAGCCATAGCCGGGGCGAGCCCACGGCGGCCCGCCAGGTTGCCACCCATAAAATTCGCCAGGGCGATACGCTCTCCGAGATTGCCGACCGCTATGGCGTGCGCGTAAGCACCCTCAAGCGCCTAAATCCTAACTTGCGCGGCAAGCTTCAGCCGGGTAAGCGACTGCGGGTGAAATAAATAGGCCATTAAGAAACGCGGCATAAAAAAAGCCAGTTTTTATGACTGGCTTTTTTTATGCCGCGTTTCTTAATGGCCTAGCGGCCGCGCAGGCGCTCGCGGCGAATCTGACGGCTATCGTGGTTCAGCTCGCCATTAAGCTGCTGGCGCTGGCCGGCAGTGAGGCGGCCTCCATCGGCGCGGCGCTCGGCGCGGGCTTGAGCCTGGATGCCGCGCTCTTCGCCCCGCAGCTGGCGGGCCTGGCGGCGGTTGAGTTCACCGTCGGCGCGGCCGGCAGCGATGCGGTCGCGCTGGTTATCGACGCGCTGATTGATAGTTTGAGCGTGGCTGGCAAAGGCTAGGGGCAGGCCACAGGCGAGGGGCAGCAGGAACTTTTTCATGCAAAGAAGGTGAGGGCTAAATAGGATGACTTGTAGCAGTTTGATTTAAATGCCTTCGCAGAGTTTAGTTAAGCCTGAAAAATAAATAAACGGCCTAGCCAGTAGGCAAGCGGGTATCTTTGCGGCCGCTCGCTAAAACGGGGAGTAATCGTATGAAATTGGATATTCTAGCCCTGGGAGCCCACCCCGACGATGTGGAGATGTCGTGCTCGGGCACGCTGCTGGCCGCCGTGGCGGCGGGCAAAAAAGTAGGTATTGTGGACTTTACGCGCGGTGAGCTGGGCACGCGCGGCACCCCCGCAACGCGGGCGGCCGAATCGGAAGCGGCTAGTAAGATTTTGCAGCTCAGCGCGCGCGAAAACCTGGGCTTGCCCGATGGCTTTTTCCGGAATGACCGCGAGCACCAGCTGCCGCTCATCGCAGCCATTCGACGCTACCAGCCCGAGATTGTGCTCTGCAACGCTATCACCGACCGGCACCCCGACCATGGGCGCGGCGCGCAGCTTGCTACTGATGCCTGCTTCTTGAGCGGCCTGCGCATGATAGAAACGCTAGGGGAGGATGGCCAGCCGCAGGCTCCCTGGCGGCCCAAGTACGTGTACCACTATATCCAGGACCGCCAGATTCCGGCCGATTTTGTGGTGGATATTACCCCGTACTGGGCCGGCAAGTGGGCCAGTATCAATGCCTACGGCACGCAGTTTTTCAACCCCGGCGCCGACCTGGCGGCCCCGCAAACCTACCTCTCGGGCCAGACCTTTTCGCACTTCATGGAAGCCCGCGCCCGCGAATTTGGGCACCTGATTGGGGTCGAGTTTGGTGAAGGCTACACGGTGCAGCGGCCGGTGGGCGTGAGGGAGCTGGGCGATTTGATTTAAGGAGCTGCCAGGAAGAAAAAAGGAATGCCCTGCTGCGCATAGCGCAGCAGGGCATTCCTTTTTTCTTTAAAAATATTTTACACCTTCACCGTGGCCCGCTCGGCGCGGATGTTCTCGGTCGGCACGGGGTCCTGGGCCTGCTCGGGTGGGTCGCGCAGGAGGTCGTGGGTGGCGACGGCGGGCTTGATAGTAAGCGGCACTTTTTCGAGGGCCACGTCGCTGGTATCGAGGCCAAACAGCTGCTGGTCGGAGATGGCGAAGCGGTTGATGAAGAAGTAGCCGTTCAGGATAAAGCGCTCCTTGAAGCTGAGCTGGTTGTCGTAGCTGAGCACTTTCTCAAGCACCACGAAGCGGAAGTCGCCGGGCATCTGGTAGCGGGCCAGCGAGTCGTAGCGCGAGGTGATGTCGATTTCGCCCTTTTCGCCCATCTGCTCCAGCACGCGGCGGAACAGCAGGTTGAGGCGCGGCTGCACCCGGAAGCCGAGCTTGAAATTAATTTTATACGCCACGCCCGGCACCAGTTCCTCCACCGAGTAGCGGGTGGTGTAGGGCTCGGTGAGGATGCTCATGTTGATAAACCAGTAGCGGTCGGCGCGCTTGGGCTGCTTGCGCAGGATGGAGTACAGAATTTCGTTTTCCAGCTCGCCGGGCTTTTTGCTGTGCGTGAGGTACACGAGGTTGCTGGCGTACTTGCTCACCGACTGGTCCTGGCTCAGCTCCAGCAGGGTAGGCCGGGTGCCGGCCACCGACACGAGGCTGAGCAGACTGTTTTTGATTTCGCGGCCCCGGTAGCCCACGTACATCATGAAAATCAGACCCCACTCGAATACCAGGATGCCTAGCCTGTTGAGCAGCTTGGTGATGTTGGCGATGAGAAAGGACGTTTCAACGGTGAAAAAGACGAGCATTATCAGCCCGACCACCGGCAGCGCCCACTTCTTGACGCCGCGCAAATATTGCGACAGCAGGATGCTGGTCATCAGCATCGCCACCGTGATGCTAAAGCCGTAGGCGGCCGTCATGGCTTCCGAAGTTTTAAACCACAGCTGCACGCACACGCAGCCAAACCACAGCAGCCAGTTGATGCTGGGCACGTAAATCTGTCCGCGCTGGTCGGTCGGGAACAGCACGCGCACCTTGGGCCAGAAACGCAGGCTAACCGCTTCGGAGATAAGCGTGTACGAGCCGGAAATGAGTGCCTGCGAGGCAATGATAGTGGCCATGGTGGCCAGGATAATGAGCGGCACGATGGCCCACTGCGGGGCAATCATGAAAAACGGATTCTGGTTCGAGGCTAGCGTGTGGCCCACGTGGCCCATCGTCCAGGCGGCCTGGCCGAGGTAGTTGAGCACCAGTGCACTCTTGACGAAAATCCAGGAGGTGCGGATGTTTTTGCGGCCGCAGTGGCCCAGGTCGGAGTAGAGCGCCTCGGCGCCGGTGGTGCACAAAAACACCGCACCCAGCAGCCAGAAGCCCTTCGGGTACTCAGTGAGCAGCCGGATGGCGTACACGGGGTTGAGGGCGGCCAGCACGCCGGGATAGTGCAGAATCTGGGCTAGCCCCAGCGCCGCGATGGCCGTAAACCAAAGCAGCATGATTGGCCCGAAGGCCGCGCCTACCACCTTGGTGCCAAACTGCTGAAACGCGAATAGAAGCGTAATAATGGCAATGACGATGATGACGATGGTTTCGGTATTGAGGGCAGGATAGAGGATTTTCAAGCCCTCAATGGCCGACGATACCGAGATGGGTGGCGTGATAATGCCGTCGGCCAGCAGCGTGCCCGCCCCGATAATGGCCGGAAACAGCAGCCAGTGGCCGCGCTTCTTCACCAGCGAAAACAGGGAGAAAATACCGCCCTCGCCGTGGTTGTCCGCCTCTAGCGTGAGCAGGATGTACTTGATGGTAGTCTGGAGCGTGAGCGTCCAGAACACGGCCGACACGCCGCCGTAGACCAGCAGCTCGCTCACCGGCCGGTCGCCGATGATGGTTTGGAAGACGTAGAGCGGCGAAGTGCCGATATCGCCGAAAATGATGCCTAGCGTGACCAGCAGCCCCGCCGCCGTGACGCGGCGCAAGTGGATGTTGTCTTCGGTAGGCAGGGCCGAGGAAGTTGACATGAGGAAGAAAAAGAAGAAATTGTCAGTAGATGCGGCGGCGCTCAGCTGGCCACCGGTAGGGTGAAGTAGAAGGTGCTGCCCTCGCCCAGCGTGCTTTCGACCCCCAGCTGGCCGCCCTGGCTGGCGATGAATTCGCGCGAAATGCTGAGGCCGAGGCCGGTGCCAGAATCAGCATCGCCGCTGGCAGCCGGGGCGGCCGGGCCCTGAGCGAAGCGCTCAAAAATGCGCTGCTGGTCGGCCGGGGCGATGCCGGGGCCGTGGTCCTGCACCTGCACGCGCACGGCACGGCGGTCGGGGGTAGGAGCGGCGCTGAGCTCGATGTGGCCCTGCTCGGGCGAGTAGCGCACGGCATTCACGAGCAGGTTGAGCAGCACCCAAGCCGTTTTTTCGTGGTCGGCGCGGATGGGCGGTAGGTCGGCGGGCAGCTGGGTATCGAGCGTAAGGTGGCGGGCGCGCAGCTGCAATTGCAGCGGCGTGGTGGCGGCGGCCACCAGGCTAGCCACGGCCAGCGGGCGCGGGTCGAGGGCAATGCCCTGGCCCACGTCGAGGCGGGCCACGGTCAGCAGCTCGCCCACGAGGCGCAGCAGGCGCTGGTTTTCTTCCTTGATGGTGCCCACAATGTCCTGCTGCTCGGCGTTGAGCTGGCCCACGCGCGGGTCGTGCAAGAGCTTGAGGTTGAAGTTGATGCTCGAAAGCGGCGTTTTCAGCTCGTGCGCGGCCGTGGCCAGGAAATCCGACTTGGTCTGGTCGAGCTGGCGGAAGGCCGACACGTTGCGCAGCGCCAGCACGGTGCCCACGGCCTCCATCTGGTCGCGCGCTTCGTTGAAGGCCACTGCCTCGTGCACCGAAAGCTGGTAGTGGGCGGGGGCTTCATCGGGGCCAGCCAGGCTAGCCAGCACCAGCGGCTGCGCCTGGGGGGGCGCTGGGCCACCGGCAGCAGGGCCGGGGCCAGCACCTGGGCAAAAACTGCGTTGTCCTGGGCGAGCTCGGTGGCCGGGCGGCCCAGCACCTGGCTTTCGGCCAGGCCCAGCAGGGTGCAGGCGGCCGGGTTGGCCACGATGAGGCGGCGGCCGGGGTCGAGCAGAAATACGGGCTCGTCGAGCGTTTGCACGAGGCCGCTGGTGCGGTTGCGCTCGGTCACGACCTCGGCCAGGCTGTGGCTGCGAATGTCCTGCACGTGCACCAGCAGGCGGTTAAAGGCCGCCGTGACCTGGCCCACCTCGTCGGTGCTTTCAATAGGCACGGTGGCCGCGAAGTTGGTACGCGTGGCGTAGTCGAGGCTAGCGGCTAGCTTGCGCAGCCCCCCGATAGCGGCCTGCGGTACGCTGCCCACCAGCATCAGCCCCACCAGCGTACTCAGCACGCTGAATAGCAGCAGGTAGTTCTTGGCCTGGGCGGCGGTGTGCATCGCCTGGCCGTTTTTGCGGGTGAGGGCGGCCATGTTCAGCCCCACCATGCGGTGGGTGAGCTGGCGCAGCCGCGCCTGACTGGCGGCCGGGGCCGCGCCGGGGTAGGTGGCCAGCGCCTGGGTCAGGCTATCGACCAGCCGGCGCTCGCCGGGCTCAGTCACGTTGTCGGCCTCACGGTCGAGCAGGGTGCGCAGGCGGGCTAGCGCGGGCGCATCGGCGGGGCTGGCGGCCAGCCCATCTAGTGCCTGCAACATGCCCTGGCCGAGCTGTACCGAGTAAAAGTTATCCTGCAGCACGGCCCGGTTGGCCCGGTCGAGGCGGCCCAGGGTAGCAAAGGCGTAGAACCCAATGCCCAGCAGCAGCCCCAGCATGGCCAGGAAACCCAGCGTAATTTTAGTGTGCAAACGCATAGTAGCCGCCGGAATGCACCGCTGATGCGGGCCGGCTGACTACCCGCTGCGAAAGGCGGGCCTTAGTAAGACAACGTAGGTTGAAATTGAGTGTTATGTCTGATAATCAGATTTATAAAATAACTTATCAGCAGGAAGAAGTTGAGCCACGAACTGCCTAGTGGGTCATTTTGACCCGGTAATAGGGCCAAAATGGGGCAAGTAACTGGTAGCGCTACTACCCCCGGCTTATTATTCGCGGCCCAGTCCAAACTCCTCAATCTTGCGGTAGAGCGTCTTTACGCCGATGCCGAGCTGGCGGGCGGCCTCCATCTTGTTGCCGCCCGCCTCGCGCAGCACCTGGCCAATGTGGCGGCCCTCCACGGCGCGCAGGCTGCGGTCGGCGGGGTCGGCCGGGGCGGCGGGCAGGTACTGAAACTCGGGCGGCAGGTCGTCCACAGTCAGCGGCTGGTTATCGAGCGCCAGGATAGCGGCGCGCTCCAGCACGTTTTTGAGTTCGCGCACATTGCCCGGCCAGGGGTAACGCGCCAGGTGGGCCAGCGCCTCGGGCTCGAAGCCGGGCAGACGCTTGCGCAGCTTGGCGGCGAAAATGCGTAAAAAATGCTCGGCCAGCGGGGCCACGTCGGCGGGCCGGGCGCTGAGCGGCGGCACGGCCAGCTCAAACACGGAGAGCCGATAGTACAAGTCGGGCCGAAAATGCCCCTCGGCAGCTTCCTGACGCAGGTTGCGGTTGGTGGCCGCGATGAGGCGCACGTTCACCTTGGTGGGCTTGGTGTCGCCGAGCTTGGTAAATTCCTGGGTTTCGAGCACCCGCAGGAACTTGGCCTGCACGGCCAGGTCGAGCTCGCCGATTTCATCCAGAAACAGGGTGCCACCGTTAGCTTCTTCCAGTAGGCCTTTCTTATCGGCCAGCGCCCCGGTGAAGGCGCCTTTGCGGTAGCCAAATAATTCCGACTCCAATAAATCCTTCGGAAACGCGCTGCAATTGACGGCCACGAAGGGCTTGCCCCGGCGCGGGCTAGCCTGGTGAATGGCCTGCGCAAACAGCTCCTTGCCCGCGCCGGTGGGGCCTTCGAGCAGCACCGTGGAGTCGGTAGGGGCCACGCGCTCGGCCAGGGCCTTGGCCTTGGTGAGGGCCGCCGACTGCCCAATCATGGCGTCGAACGTGTACTGCTGACCCACCTGCTTTTCGAGCTCGGCCACGCGGCGGCGCAGCTGGGCCTTTTCCACGGCCCGGGCCACTACCACGAGCAGCTGGTCGTCCGAGTCGCCCTTGGTGAGGTAGTCGAAGGCGCCCTGCTTCATGGCCTGCACCCCGTCGGGCACGGTGCCGTAGGCGGTGAGCAAAATGATTTCGGCCAGCGGGGCCGCGGCCTGGTAGCGCGGCAGCAGGGCCACGCCGTGGCCGTCGGGCAGCTTCACGTCGGAGAGAATAACCAGGATTTCGGCGGCGTGCTCGGCTAGGGTTTGGAGGCCGCGCCGGGCGTCGGGGGCCTGCAGCACGAGGTAGCCTTCCAGCTCCAGCACCCTGGCCAGCACCTGGCGCAGGCGGTTTTCGTCGTCAATAAGGAGCAGGGTCGGCTGAGGCATGGAGCAAAGGTCAGCCGAAGATGGAGGAAGTAAAACAGTTTGGCTTGTGAGCGCAGTGCGGCAATCTCCTTTGGTCGCCGGGTCGGAACGAAAAGGTAGATTTTCCGTTTTCTAAAGAAAAGTTCCCCATATTTGCCGGGTCTTGGTTTGGTTGTATCGGGCCAGCCCATTTTATTCGCCTATGCTTGCCACGCCTGCTTATTTGCCCGGCGCTATGCCGGCCGTCCTGGCTAGCCTGGCCACGGTGGTTACCGATTCTTTCGCCTTGGTAATGGAGGCCCGCACCGGCGTGCCCGCTAAAGCTGCCTTTGCCGTGGCTAGCCTGCTGCAACTGAGTACCGACGAGCTGGCCGACCTGCTGCACACCACCACCAAAACCCTGCGCACCTACCGCGATGCCAACAAGCGCCTGGCCCCGGCCGCCAGCGAGCAGGTGCTCAAGCTGCTGGCCCTGGCCCGCCAGGGGGGCGAGGTATTTGGCGAGGCGGCCGCCTTTCGGCGCTGGCTGGGCAAGCCGGCGTTTGGGCTTGATAATCAGGCGCCGCTAGCCCTGCTCCAGACGAGCGGCGGCATCGACCTGGTAGCTGAGGAAGTGAGCCGCATCGCTCACGGCGACTTTGCCTAGCCCGGCCCGTGGAAATCTACTGCATCTGCCTGGCCAGGTACGCCGGCGAGCTGGTGGCCTCCGGCAACCCCGGCCGCTGGAATCTGCGCGGGCAGTTCGTCATTTACACCGCCGGCAGCCGGGCGCTGGCCTGCCTCGAAAACGTGGTGCACCGCAGCGGCGAAGGCCTGAATAACCTGTTCAAAGTCATTCGAATAGTCGTGCCCGACAGCCTGGCCGTGGAGGAGCTAACCCTGGCCCAGCTACCGCCCGGCTGGCAGCCCACCAGCGCCTATGCCCGCTGCCAGCCGCTGGGGGCCGACTGGTACCGCCGCCAGGCGGCGGCCGTGCTCCGGGTGCCGTCGTCCATCATCGCCCACGAGCATAATTACGTGCTCAATACCCGCCACCCCGATTTCGCCCAGATTCGCCTGGTAGGTTGGGAAGATTTTGCCTTCGACCCCCGCATTAAGGCCCCGGAGCCGGACTGAGGGAGGCGGGACAGCCTGCTACTACCAGCTTCCGCGCCAGAAAGGAAGTACCTTAGTAGCCCCGTCGTTTTTAGCTGCCTAGCATTATGCCCACCGCCCCCACCGCTTATACTCCCACGGCCGAGCCGGTGTCGCACCACGTGCGGGCCCGCCAGCTGCTCCGGGCGCACCCCGAGGTAAAGCGCCTCATGACCCGCAATGCCAACACGGCCCTCATCACGGCGGGTTGCGTGGCGGGACAGGTGCTGGCTACCTACCTGCTGCACGGCCACGCCTGGTACTGGTCGCTGCTGGCCGCCTACGTGCTCGGGGCGTTCGTGTGCCACACCCTGTTCGTGATTGTGCACGAGGCTACCCACAATCTGATTTTCAAAGGTCAGTGGGCCAATGCCGCCGTGGGCATCGCGGCCAACCTGCCAATGGTAATTCCGACGGCCATGAGCTTTCGCAAGTACCACCTCAAGCACCACTCGGCGCTCGGCGACTTCGACCACGACGCCGACCTGCCCGACCACTACGAGGCCCGGCTCATCCGGCACTATGCCGTGGGCAAGGCCATCTGGCTGTTTTTCTTCCCGATTTTTCAGGTGGTGCGCACCTTCCGCTGCCGCAGCGTGGTGCCGTTCGATAAGTACATCGCCGCCAATTGGGTGGCCCAGATTCTGTTCAACGTGGGCATGTACCTCTGGCTAGGCCCGTCGGCATTCGTGTACCTGTTTTTCAGCTTCTGGTTTTCGGTGAGTTTGCACCCGGTGGGCGCCCGCTGGATTCAGGAACACTACCTCGTGCTGAGCCCCGAGCAGGAAACCACGTCCTACTACGGCCGCCTCAACGGCGTGCACCTCAATATCGGCTACCACAACGAGCACCACGACCTGCCCGGCGTGCCCTGGAACAAGCTGCCCGAGCTGCGCAAGCTGGCGCCCGAGTTTTACGAGCCGTTGCAGCACCACACCAGCTACACCAAAGTGCTGCTGCGCTTTCTCTTCGACCAGGAGCTGTCGCTGTACTCGCGCCTCGTGCGGGGCCTGCCCACCGCGAGTGCCGTGCCGATAGCCAAATAATAAAGGTCCGCTAGCCCTCACTACGGCTACCTGCCCCCATTGCGGCCCCGTCGGGCAGGCAATGGGGGTTTTGCATGGGGCGCTGGTAATATTCTGGCGAAGAGCCTAGGGAGGTGATAACGGGTGATTCCACACAATCGTTAATGTTGCGGAGCAGTTAAGCGCAGTGGGTAATATTTTTTTCGAGAGCAAAAAAGGCCTAAAAACTATCCGCAATCGTTTGCAAAGCCAAAATTCGAAATTTTACAGCGCTCAAACGCACATTTTATTTTTGTTAATTCTCGGAAAAGCCCTTATTATTGTTGCGTTGATTCAAGGCGACATCTCTCCGCGCGGGTAAGCCCCCGAGTTTGCGGTACCAGCGATGACGTTTTTTTTACACAACCTACACAATCGATTGTGTAAAGCTATTCCGCTTTTATTCACTTTTCCCACCCAATCCTTCTCGCTATGAGAAAGTCAGTACCCAAGATGCGGCGGCTCGTGCTGCCCGCCGCGCTTAGCTGCCTGCCCCTGCAACCCCTGCTGGCTCACGCCCTGGCGGCAATCGAATTACGAGAGAATATCCCGGCCGCCGGCCCCATTACGGGCCTCATCGTAGACGAAAAGGGCGCGGGTCTGCCCGGCGTCAACGTGCTGGTGAAAGGCACTAACGTGGGCACCGCCACCAACGCCGACGGCCGCTATACCATCGAGGCCCCGGCCGGCGCCACGCTGGTATTCTCCTACATTGGCTACGCTAGCCAGGAAGTGGCGGTAGGCGACCGCTCGACGGTAGACGTGGCCCTGACCCCCGACAGCCGCGCCCTCAATGACGTGGTGGTGGTGGGCTACCTGGCCCAGGACCGCCAGAACCTGAGTAGCGCCGTAGGTACGCCTAACCTGAAGGAGGCTACCAAACAGCCGGTGCCTACCATTACGCAGGCCTTGCAGGGCCAGGTGGCGGGCTTGCAAATAACCGGCTCGGGCGGGCCGGGCGATGCCCCGGTCGTGATTATTCGCGGCGCGGGCAGCGCCGGCAACAGCAACAGCGCCCCGCTGTACGTGATTGACGGCCTCTGGACGGACAATATCCGCGACCTGAACCCCAATGATATCGCGACGCTCACGGTGCTGAAAGATGCCTCTTCCACGGCCATCTACGGCGCGCGGGGCGCCAACGGAGTTATTCAGATTACGACTAAGAAGGGCAAGGCCGGCGTGCCAACCATCGGGGTCAATGCTTACATCGGCGTTGATAACGTGTATAAGCGCTACCAACTGACCAATGCCAGCCAGTGGGCCGACCGCGCCGTGCAGGCGTATGCCAATGCCGGTATCGACCCACTCAATGCGGGCCAGAACAGCCTAGCGGGCGCGGTGAAGGGGCCGGGCGGCGCCTTCAACCCCAACGTCGACACCAACTGGCAGGATGCGTTTTTCCGGACCGGGAAGGTTGAAAACTACAATGTGAGCTTTTCGGGAGGTACCACGGGCGAGAATATAGGTAGCAACTACCTGATTTCGGGCGAGTACTTTCACCAAGAAGGCGTTGTAAAAGGACCTGATTTTAAGCGTTATAGCCTGCGATTGAATTCGGGTATGACTAAAGGTCGCTTCCGCTTTCAGGAAAACGCCCAACTCACGCACCTCAACACGACGCTGCTCAACGGGGCGCCGTTTATCGACGTGCTGACGATACTGCCCAGCGTACCGGTGTACGACCCCAACAATCAGGGCGGCTTCGGGGTGGGCTCAACCACCCAGAATACCTTCGCCACCAACCCGGTGGGCGCGCAGCAGCTACTGCGCCGCACGCAGTCGGACAACCGGCTGGCGGGCAACATGACGATGGACTATTCCATCTTCGATTTCCTGACCTACCGGCTGAACTTGGCTATGGACGGCCACACGTATAGCAACGCCGATGCCCAGCAACTAGGTATTCTGCGCCAAAACACTCAGATTAACACGTCATCGCTGAGCGAATACCAAGGCTACGACGTGTTTTTGATGGCCGAAAACACACTGAATTTCAATAAGACCTTCGGCGACCACCACGTGAACGTGCTGGGCGGCTACTCGGAGCGCTACATGGACTTCCATAATACGACGGCCCAAACCCAGGGCTTTACGGCCTCGCCGCAGTATTACTTCCAGCTGAGCGCGGGCCAGACGGTGGGCGTGGTGCAGGGCACCGAAGGCGTGATTACCAACCGCTCGTACTTCTCGCAGGCTACCTACGACTACAAAAACCGCTACTTGGTAAGCGGCAGCTTCCGCCGCGACGGCTCGTCGCGCTTCATCGAGCAAAACCGTTTCGGCAACTTCGGGGCAGCCTCGCTAGGCTACCGCATCAGCGAAGAAGACTTCTTCAAAAATGCCCTGCCCGCCGTGAGTAACCTGAAGCTGCGCGCCAGCTACGGTATTATTGGCAACGACCAGCTAACGGGGGACTACTACGGCGCCTACCTGCCCACGCCCAACATCAACCAGAACACCAACTACGTACTGGGCAGCGGCCAGGTCATCACCAATGGCCGCACCCAGACGGTACTGTCCAGCAACAACCTGCAGTGGGAAGAGCGCCGCACCAAAGATGTGGGCCTCGACCTGGCCGTGCTCAGTAACCACCTCACCTTCACAGCCGACTACTACATTTCGGAAACGCGCAAGGCGCTGGCGCCGGTAGTAGTACCTATCTACACGGGCAACTTCGGCGCGGTATTTCAAAACGCGGGCAATATCGAGAACCGGGGCTTGGAACTGGCGCTGGGCTACCAGAATGCCACGGCCAGCGGCTTTACCTACAGCCTCAATGCCAACCTGACGACGCTGCGCAATCAGGTGCTGGCGCTGCCCAACCCGGGCCAGACGCTGGTAGATGGCCAGGGCCTCACCAGCACCAGCGTGGGCACCAGCCTGGGACAGTTTTTCCTGATTCCGATGGCGGGCATCTTCCAGACGCAGGATGAGATAAATAACTATAAGTCGGCCGACGGTCGCCTGATTGAGCCCTATGCCAAGCCGGGCGACGTGAAGTATACCGACACCAACGGCGATGGCAAGATTGACCTCAACGACCGCGTGCACGTGGGCTCGGCCTTTCCGACCCTGCAATACGGCTTCAACCTCAGCTTCGGCTACAAGGGCTTCGACCTGTCGGTTTTGGCGCAGGGGGTGAGCGGTAACCGCATTTTCAACAACGCCAAAGTGGCGCTGGAAAGCTACAATGGCCCCACCAACTACGAGCTGAACGTGCTACCCTGGACGGCCGCCAACCCGTCGAACTCGGTGCCGCGCGCCCTGCAAGGCGGCAGTGCCGACCCCAACCTGGCCCTGGCGGCTTCGCAAAATGCCCTCTACCAGACCACGCGCTGGCTGGAAGACGGCTCCTACCTGCGCCTCAAGAACGTGCAGCTGGGCTACACCTTTGGCAAGAGCGCGCTGGGCTGGGCACCGGCCATTGGCTCGCTGCGCGTGTACGTGACGGGCCGTAACCTCGTGACCTTCACCAAGTACACCGGCTTCGACCCCGAAATCACGGGCACCGGCTACTTCGGCCGTGGCATCGACAACAGCGCTTACCCCAACGTGCGCACTTTCACGGGCGGCGTGCAGGCCACTTTTTAATGGCGCGTTCCGTCTGCCATTAGTTGGCAGGCTCACAATGACAGACGGAGCACTCTCCTAAACTGATATTTTCTCTCTTTTTATGAAATCCCACAAACTCTTTACCCTGGCGCTGGCGGGCACCCTAGCGGTAGCCACGAGCTGTAAAAAAGATTTGCTCAACCAGGCCAATCCCAACACGCTGTCGGTGGCGCAGTTCTGGCTGACGGCAAGCGACGCTAACAAAGGCGTAATTGCCTCTTATTCCGGCATTCAGCAATACGGCGTGTACGACCATTGCTGGCAGTTTATGGCGGCCCGCTCCGACGAGTCGTACAGCCAGAGCCCCTTCGTGGAGCTAGCCGTGTTCACGCGTTTCATTCAGGCCAACAACCTGTTTTTCATCTCGGCCTTTGCTTGGAATGATTACTACCGTACTATTTACCGCACCAACCAGGCACTGCACCACATCCCCGACATCACGATGGATGCAACCCTGAAAGCGCAGTACATCGCTGAGGCGCGCTTCATACGGGCGCTGATGTACTATGACCTGGACTCGTTTTTCGGTAACGTGCCGCTGATTACGGAAGACCCCACCGTGACCACCCGCGTGAAGCAGGTGACCCCGGCCGAGGTAGAAGCCCAGGTGATTGCTGACCTGCAGGCGGCCATTCCGGACCTGCCCACCGCGTACCCGGCCGCCGATTTGGGCCGCGCCACCAAGTATGCTGCCCAGGCGCTGCTAGCCAAGATGTACATGCAGCAGCATAAATACACCGAGGCTTCGACGCTGATGGCAGGTATTATCAGCTCGGGTAAGTTCTCGCTGGTGCCCAGCTACCTCGACAACTTTACGGAAAGCAACGAGAACAATAGCGAGTCGATTTTTGAGGTGCAGTACACCGGCTCGGTGCTCGACGTGGGCCAGGGCCAGGACAATGCCTCGTCGTCGGAGGGCTACGACCGCCCCAACTTCTTCGGGCCGCCCATCTACTCGTTTGCCGACGTGCAGCCCCGCCAGTCGCTCACAGCCTCATTTACCGACTCGACGGTGGCGCTGGTGCCCGGCACCAAGAAGCACGCCATTGACCCGCGCCGCGACATCTCGATTATCAGCGTGCTGAATCCGGATAAGTTTTACGGCAAAACCTTTACCCAACTGGGCTACAACCCTAGCCAGCAGTACTGGCGCAAGTACCTGAACGACCGCACTCGCACCACGCCCGAAAACTTTACCTCGGGTATCAATTACCGTCTGATTCGCTACGCCGACATCCTGCTGTTGCAGGCTGAGGCGCTGAACGAGCTGGGCCAGACGGCTGCGGCCGTGCCCCTGGTAAACCAGGTGCGGGCGCGCGTGGGCCTGGGGCCGGTGCCGGCCGCCAACACGGCCAGCCAAACCGCACTGCGCCTCTACATGCGCGACGAGCGCGGCCGGGAGCTAGCTGGCGAAAACGTGCGCTGGTACGATATCGTGCGCTGGGGCCTGCTCGACAACCAGGACGGCCTGAACTACCTGATTGCCCGCGACCCCGACTTTACCAACTTCGTGCTGGGTAAGTCGAAGCTGCTGCCCATTCCGCAGACCGATATCGACCTCGACCCTAATATCAAGCAAAACCCTGGCTACTAGCCGGCCGTGTGCCGGCCGCTGCCCGCTCCGCCAGGGGAGGGCAGCGGCCGGCACACGATATATTCAACCTCACTTTTCCCACCCGGTATGTTAGTATCTCTACTGTTGCGCGCGCGGCGGCTAGCCCTGCTCACGTCTGTTTTGGTGGCCTGGCTGGCCACGCCGGCCTGCGCGCTGCAAGGCGCGCTCGGCATTCACGACCCTTCCACGATTGTCAAGAGCGGGGCTACCTATTGGGTATTCAGCACCGGCGACGGCATTGCCTGCAAGTACTCGACCGACCTTATCAACTGGACCGACGCCAAGTCGGTGTACACCAAAACGGCTTATCCGGGCTGGATAAACGGCAAGGTGCCGGGCTTCGCGGGCACGTTCTGGGCGCCCGAGTGCCGGTTTATGAACGGCAAGTACTACCTGTACTACTCGTGCTCCACGTTTGGCTCGCAGGTGTCGACCATTGGGCTAGCCACCAACCCCACGCTCGACCCCACCGACCCCGCCTTTAAGTGGACCGACCAGGGCGAGGTGATTTCGAGCACGGCCCTCGGCAATAGTGCCCCTAATGCCATTGACCCGGCGTTGTTTACCGATGCCAGCAATAATCTGTGGCTCAGCTACGGCTCGTACTTCGGCGGCATCCGCATCACGCAGCTCGACCCTGCTACCGGCAAGCCCCTGAGCGTCAATACCCAATACGCGGTGGCCAATGGGGGAGTGGAGGCTTCCTACGTGGCGTATAGCAGCGGCTACTATTACCTGTTTGTGAACCGCGGCACCTGCTGCAACGGCGTGAGCAGCACCTACTACATTCAGGTGGGGCGCTCGGCTAGCCCTACCGGCCCCTACCTCGACCAGGCGGGCCAGGACCTGAATGCCAGCGGCGGCACTACGCTGCTCAGTGGCCAGGGTCGCTTTATCGGTCCGGGCCACGCGGGGCTGCTTACCGAAAACGGCGTGACGTATTTCAGCCACCACTACTACGATGGCTACGACAGCGGCGCGCCCAAGCTGGGGCTAGCCCGCCTAACCTGGGGCACCACTGGCTGGCCCAGCGTGACGCGCGACTGGCTGGCCGCCGGCCGCTACACCATTAAAAACCAAAACAGCGGCCTGGTGTGGGATGCCTGGGGCTGCACTGGGGTATCGGGCCAGATGGTGGCCCAGGGCACGCCCAGCGGCCTCACCTGCCAGCAGTGGGATATGACGCCGCTCGGGGCGGGCGCCTACAAAATTACCAACGCCCTCGGCGGCCTGGCCGTGGATGTTATCAACTGCCTGCCCGATGCGGGCACCAAGCTCCAGCTTTTTGCTTCCAATGGCCTCGTGTGCCAGCAGTACGTTATCGAGCGGGCCAGCAATGGGGACTATATCTTCACCTCGGCCACCGGCAACAACGTGGTGGAAGTACCCAACTGCTCGACCACGCCCGGCCAGCAGCTGGGGTTGTGGTACTACAACGGCTTTGGCTGCCAGCGCTGGGTGCCCGCGCTGGTGAATGCGCCCCTAGCCACGGCGGCGGCCCGCAGCCTGGCGGGCGTGACTATCTACCCGGTGCCGGCCCTGGCGGGCAATTTTACGGTGGAGCTGAGCAGCGCAACGGCCAGCGGCACCACCACGGTAGAAGTGTTGACGCTGCTGGGCCAGACGGTTTATCGACAGGAATTTGGCCCGCAGCAAACCCGGCTGGCCGTGGCGGCGGGGCTAAGCGCGGGCAGCTACTTGGTGCAAGTGCGCCGCGAAGGGGGCATATTTACGCAAAAAGTGAGCGTATTTTAATCTTTCTCTTCTCCCTCATGCCTAATTCTTCCCGCCTTGGCGTACTTGCCGCCGGCTTTGGCAGCGCTCTGCTGCTCGCCGCCTGCTCGTCTACTCCCACCTCCACCAGCCAGGAAACGGCTACTACCTCGGCCCCGGCCGACTCGGCCGCTACTGGCGCCAGCGCCTCCGCTACCATGCCCACTTCCGCTTCGTTTGGCAAAACTGCCGACGGCACCGAAATCCAGCTTTTTACCCTTACCAATAAAAATGGCCTGAAGGCCACCATCAGCACCTACGGCGGCACGCTTACCAGCCTGCTCGTGCCAGATAAGGCCGGCAAAATGAGCGACGTTATCCTGGGCTTCGACAACGTGAGCGGCTACCTCAGCCCCGAGTTCCGGAAGTCGAACCCGTACTTCGGGGCCCTCATCGGGCGCTACGGCAACCGCATCGCCAAGGGCCAGTTTACCATTGACGGTAAGACCTACCACGTGGGCCTAAATAACAACGGCAACTCGCTGCACGGCGGCACCGTGGGCTTCAACCAGAAGGTGTGGACCGCCAAGCCCGGCACCTCGGCCGACGGCCAGACGCTCACGCTGACCTACCTCAGCAAGGATGGTGAGGAAGGCTACCCCGGCAACCTGCACGTGACGGTTACCTATACCCTCACCGATGCCAACGCCCTCAAAATCGACTACGCCGCCACCACCGACAAGGCGACGCCCGTTAACCTCACCAACCACGCCTACTTCAACCTGGCCCTGGGCCAGAGCAAGGACGTGCTAGCCCACCAGGTTACCATTCCGGCCGACCGCTACACCGTGGTCGATGACAAGCTCATTCCGACCGGCGAGCTGAAGCCGGTGAAGGGCACGCCCTTCGACTTCACCAGCCCCCACGCCATCGGCGAGCGCATTGCGCAGGTGCCCGGCGGCTACGACCACAACTGGGCGCTCAATAACACGACCGGCCAGCACAGCGCCGCCACCGTGTACGAGCCTACCACCGGCCGCACCCTGGAGGTAACCACCGACGAGCCGGGCGTGCAGTTCTACACCGGCAACTTCTTGGACGGCAGCCTCAAAGGCAAGGATGGCGTGGTCTATGGCAAGCACGCGGGCTTCTGCCTCGAAACGCAGCACTTCCCCGACTCGCCCAACCAGCCTAAGTTTCCGAGCACTATTCTGAAGCCGGGCGAAACCTACCACACTACCACCAGCTACACATTTGGGGTGCGGAAGTAAAGGCGTCCCGCCAGAGCGAGCGCATAAATTCTTACTTATCAATACCGTGTCCACTCAATCCGACTCCCCGGCCTACGTTATCGGCCTCGACTACGGCACCGACTCGGTGCGGGCGCTGCTCGTCGATGCCCGCACGGGCGCCGAAGTAGCGCAGGCCGTGCATTACTACCCGCGCTGGAAGCAGGGCCAGTACTGCAACCCCGCCAAGAACCGCTTCCGCCAGCACCCCCTCGACCACCTCGAAGGCCTCGAAGCCACGGTGCGCGAAGTAGCTGCCAAAGTGCCCGCCGCGCAGATTCTGGGGCTAGCCATCGACACCACCGGCTCCACGCCCGGCCCCGTGAACGAGCAGGGCCAGCTGCTGGGCATGCTGCCCGAGTTTGCCGAAAATCCCAACGCGCTGTTCATCCTTTGGAAAGACCACACGGCCCTAGCCGAGGCGGCCGAAATCAACCACAAGGCCCGCACCTGGGGCGGCGAGGATTTCACCAAGTACGAGGGCGGTATCTACTCGTCGGAGTGGTTTTGGGCCAAAATCATGCACATCGTGCGCCAGGATGAGGCCGTGGCCAACGCCGCCTACTCCTGGATGGAGCACTGCGACTGGCTCACGCTAACCCTCACCGGCCAGCCGCTGGCCGAGTTTAAGCGCAGCCGCTGCGCCGCCGGCCACAAGGCTTTGTGGCACGCGAGTTGGGGCGGCCTGCCCCCCGAGGAGTTTCTCACTCACCTCGACCCTAAGCTGGCCGGCTTGCGCAATCGATTGTTCACGGAAACGTACACGGCCGATGAAGTAGCCGGGCATTTGTCGGAAGAATGGGCTAGCCGCCTGGGCCTGACTACCAGCACGGTAATCGCGGTGGGCTCGTTCGATGCCCACGCGGGCGCCGTGGCCGGTGAGATTGAGTCCTATTCGATGGTGAAGGTGATGGGCACCAGCACCTGCGACATTGTAGTGGCCCCGACCGCCGAAGTGGGCGACCACCTAGTGGCCGGCATCTGCGGGCAGGTCGATGGCTCGGTTATTCCCGGCATGCTGGGTCTGGAGGCCGGGCAGTCGGCCTTCGGCGACCTGCTGGCCTGGTTCCGCCAGATGCTGGAGTGGCCGCTGCAAGCGGTGCAATCGAAGGTGCTGACGGCCGAGCAGCAGGCTGCCTACCGCCAGGAGCTGAGCGACAACCTCATCGTGCAGCTCACCAAAGCCGCCGCCGAAGTAGACCCCGCCGAAAGCCACGTGCTAGCCCTCGACTGGGTAAACGGCCGCCGCACGCCCGACGCCAACCAGGCGCTGAAAGGCGCCCTCACCGGCCTGACGATGGGCACCTCGGCCCCGCAGGTTTTCCGGGCCCTGGTCGAGGCCATTTGCTACGGCTCGAAGCAGATTGTGGAGCGCTTCGAGCGCGAAGGCATCCCGATTAAGCAGGTTATCGGCATTGGCGGGGTGGCCAAAAAGTCGGCCTTCGTGATGCAGACCCTAGCCGACGTGCTCGACCGGCCCATCAAAATCGCCATGTCGGAGCAGGCACCGGCGCTGGGCGCGGCCATGTACGCCGCCGTGGCCGCCGGCATCTACCCCGATGTGCTGGCCGCCCAAAAGGCGCTCGGCAGCGGCTTTGCCGAAACCTATACCCCCAACCCGGCCAGCGTGGCCCAGTACGCCACCCGCTACGCGCAGTACCAGGCGCTGGGCAGGTTTGTGGAAAGCGCCACGCCCAGCCACTCGCAAGCGCCGATACTGGAACCCGAAACCCCCGCCATTGCCACCGCATGAGCCAGTACCAAGCCCTGAAACAAGCCTGCTACGAGGCCAACATGCAGCTGCCCGCCCTCGGGCTGGTGCTCTTCACCTTCGGCAACGCGAGCGTGGTTGACCGCGAAAAGAGCGTGTTCGCCATTAAGCCTAGTGGCGTGCCCTACGCCACGTTGAAGCCGGAGGATATCGTGATTGTCGATTTCGATAACAACGTGGTAGAGGGCACCAAGCGCCCTAGCAGCGATACCAAAACCCACGCGCTGCTCTTCAAGCAGTGGACGAACATTGGCGGCATCGTGCACACGCACAGTACCTACGCTACGGCCTGGGCGCAGGCGCAACTCGATATTCCCATCCTGGGCACCACCCACGCCGACCACCTCACCGCCGACGTGCCCTGCGCCCCGCCCATGAGCGACGAGCTTATCGCCGGCGACTACGAACACCAGACCGGCTGGCAAATCATCAACGAGTTCGCGAAGCGCGGCCTCTCGCCGGCCGAAGTCGAGATGATACTCGTGGGCAACCACGCGCCCTTCACCTGGGGCAAAACCGTGGAGAAAGCCGTGTACCACAGCGCCGTGCTTGAAGAAGTGGCCCGGCTAGCCTACCTCACGTGCACCCTTAAGCCAGGGGTAGCGCGGCTCAAAGACGCGCTCATCAACAAGCATTACCAGCGCAAGCACGGCGCTGGCTCTTACTACGGGCAGTCGTAGCAACATTTCCTGCTGCACGCGAGATGCTTCATCTAGCGTCCGCTTGCCGAAGCATCTCGCGTGCAGCAGTAATTCCAATCGTTCAACGATGCGAGCAAGATGCTTCGGCAAGCTCAGCATGACGTTCTTTTTTGCTTATTAACAATGATTGACATTTCGCACTACGAAGCCTGGTTCATCACCGGCAGCCAGCACCTCTACGGCCCCGAAACCCTGGAGCAAGTAGCCCAGCACTCGCAGCAGATTGCCCAGGAGCTGGGCACCAAGCTGCCCATCAAAATTGTGTACAAGCCGGTGCTCACCGGTCCGCAGGAGATTTACAAGCTCATGCAGGAGGCCAATACCACCGAGAATTGCGTGGGCCTGATTGCCTGGATGCACACCTTCTCGCCGGCCAAGATGTGGATTAACGGCCTGAAAATCCTGCAGAAGCCGCTAGCCCACCTGCACACGCAGTACAACCGCGATATTCCGTGGGATGCCATCGATATGGACTTTATGAACACCAACCAATCGGCGCACGGCGACCGCGAGTTTGGGTTCATCGGCTCGCGCATGCGCTTGAGTCGCAAGGTGATAGTAGGCCACTGGCAGAGCGCCGACGTGCAGGAGCGCCTCAGCATCTGGAGCCGCGTGGCCAGCGCCTGGGCCGACTGGCAGGGCGCCCGGTTCGTGCGCTTTGGCGACAATATGCGCTACGTGGCCGTAACTGAGGGCGACAAGGTAGAAGCCGAAATCAAGTTTGGCTACGAGGTAAATACCTACGGCATCGGCGATTTGGTGGCTGAAGTAAACGCCGTGACCGACGAGCAGCTTGCCGGCCTAGTGGCCACCTACGAGCAGGAATATGACCTAGCCGACAACCTGAAGGAGGGTGGCGAGAAGCGCGAAAGCCTGCGCGACGCGGCCCGCATCGAACTGGGGATGCGCAAGTTCCTGACCGACCGCAACGCCAAGGGCTTCACCGATACCTTCGAGGACTTGCACGGCATGAAGCAGCTGCCCGGCATCGCCACCCAGCGCCTGATGGCCGACGGCTACGGCTTCGGCGGCGAGGGTGACTGGAAGACCGCGGCCCTGGTGCGCGCCCTGAAGGTGATGGGCGCCGGCCTGCCCGGCGGCAACTCGTTTATGGAGGATTACACCTACCACTTCGCGCCCGGCAACGAGCAGGTGCTCGGCTCGCACATGCTCGAAATCTGCCCCAGCATCGCCGCAGGCAAGGTGCGCGCCGAGATTCACCCGCTAGGCATCGGCGGCAAGGAAGACCCGGTGCGCCTGGTATTCAACTGTCCCGCCGGCCCGGCCCTCAACGCGACCATCGTGGACATGGGCAACCGCTTCCGCATGATTGTGAACACCGTGGAGGCCGTGGCGCCCGAGCAAGACCTGCCCAACCTGCCCGTAGCCCGCGTGCTCTGGAAAGTGCACCCCGATATGCAAACCGGCCTGGCCGCCTGGATTCTGGCCGGCGGTGCCCACCACACCGGCTTTAGCCAAAACCTGACCCCGGAGTACCTCGAAGACTTCGCCGAGATGGCCGGTATCGAATACCTCATCATTGACGAGGATACCAAGCTGCGCACGTTTAAAAATGAGCTGCGCTTTAATGAGGTAGCTTTTAAGGGCTAGCAAAAAGTCAACCGTTTGAAATAAGGTCGTCATGCTGAACGCAGTGAAGCATCTCGCTCGCTTCGCTGAGGTAGTGCCCCTGGCGGCGCTAGTGAGATGCTTCACTGCGTTCAGCATGACGACCTTTTTGCACCTCAAGAAATAAAGCCTTTCCCACCCACCACATGCAAAATGCCTTCAACACCCTCGACCTCGGGGTGTTCCTTTTCTACATCATCGGCGTTTCGGCCTACGGCTACTACGTGTACCGCAGCAAGCAGAAGGCCCAGATGAGCACCAAGGACTACTTCCTGGCCGAGGGCTCGCTGACGTGGTGGGCCATCGGGGCCAGCATGATTGCCTCGAATATTTCGGCCGAGCAGTTCATTGGCATGAGCGGCAATGGCTTTCAGGTGGGCGTGGCCGTGGCGGCCTACGAGTGGGTGGCGGCCATCGTGCTCATCATTGTGGCCGTGTTCTTCATGCCCATTTATTTGAAGCAGAAGATTTACACCATGCCCCAGTTTCTGGAGCAGCGCTACAACTCGGCGCTGAGCCTGATAATGAGCATCTTCTGGTTGTTTTTATACGTACTGGTTAACCTGACTTCGATTCTTTACCTCGGGGCGCTGGCCATCAGTAGCCTGGTGGGCGGGGGCGAGGCGTTCCACCTAATTATGGTGGCGCTGGCGGTGTTTGCGCTCGTCATTACGCTCGGGGGGATGAAGGTGGTGGGCTACACCGACGTGATTCAGGTGACGGTGCTCATCATCGGGGGCTAGCCACTACCTACCTGGCCCTCACGCTGGTAAGTGAGAAGTTCGGCCTGGGCCACGACGCCATCGCGGGCTTCAACGCCATGATGAACGACGCGGGCAACCACTTCCACATGATATTTCCCAAGCCTACGGCCGCCACGCCGCAGGTCGATATCAACAAGTACCTCATGGTGCCGGGCATCGCCATGTACGCGGCCGGGCAGTGGATTGTGAACCTCAACTACTGGGGTTGCAACCAATACATTACGCAGCGCGCGCTGGGCGCCGACCTCAAGACGGCCCGCACCGGCATCCTGTTCGCGGGCATGCTCAAGCTCATCATGCCCGTAATTGTGATGCTGCCCGGCATCGCGGCCTACGTGCTGCACAAAAATGGCAGCCTCCAGCCCCAGATGTCGCCGGGCGGCGTCTTCAACTCCGATAACGCGTACTCGGCCATCCTGACCTTCTTGCCCAACGGCCTGAAAGGCTTGTCGCTAGCCGCCCTCACGGCCGCCATCGTGGCCTCGCTGGCCGGCAAGGTCAACTCGATTTCGACCATCTTCACCCTCGACATCTACAAGCGCTACCTCCGGCCCGAGTCTGACGAAAAGCAGTTGGTGTGGGTGGGCCGGCTCACGGTATTCGCCGCCATGCTGCTCGCCATCATGCTGACCTGGAAGGATTTGCTGGGCATTGGCGGCGAGGGCGGGTTCACCTACATTCAGAAGTACACGGGCTTTATCTCGCCCGGCATCGTGGCGGTGTTCCTGCTCGGGCTGTTTTGGAAGCGCACCACGGCGCCGGCCGCCATTGCGGGCATTTTGTCGGGCTTTATTTTGTCGGTGTTCTTCAACAACTACGCGCCCAACCTGCTCGGGCACGAAACGCTGATTTACACCGCTTTCCCGAATGGCAAAGGCGGCTATGAGATTCCCTTCCTCATCTGCATGGGTCTCTCGTTCGCCTTCACCTTCGTGCTGATGGTGGTGATGAGCCTGGCCGGCCCTGCTATCAACCCCAAGGCCATCCCGGTCGAGCCGGGCCAATTCAAAGTGGCCCCTAGCACGCTGGCGCTCATTGTGATTACGCTGCTGCTCATCATGGCCTTGTACGTCAAGTTCTGGTAATTCTCCCCACCCGATTTTATCCTGATTTTATGCTTATCATTTCCCGCCTCCCCAGCCTGGCCACCGGCCTCACGCTGCTGGGTACCCTAGCGGCCAGCGCGCAGTCGGCGGCCCCGGCTAGCCTCACCGTGCAGGTAAACAAGCCCGGCGCGGCCGTTAATAAGAACATGTACGGCCTGTTTTTCGAGGACATCAACTTCGCGGCCGACGGGGGCCTGTACCCCGAGCTGGTCAAGAACAAGTCATTTGAAATCAACCCCGGCCTCATCGGCTGGAAGGCGCTGGGTGGCGGCTTCAACCTCGACGCCTACGCCGTGCGCAATGAGCAAGGAATCAGCCAGAACAATACGCACTACCTGCGCCTGACCACCCGCAGCGGCGGCACCGGCGAGGCGGGCATCGAGAATGAAGGCTTCCGCGGCATGGGCGTGAAGGCGGGCGAGGGCTACAACCTCTCGTTCTATGCCCGGCGCGGGCCGGGCGGCATCGCCGGCCTCACGGCGGTGCTGGTGGGCGAGAAGGGCGAGGTGCTGGCCCAGGCGCCCGTCACCGGCTTCAGTGATAGCTGGCAGAAGTACACGGCCGTGCTCAAGCCCACTAGCACCCACAACAAGGCCCACCTCAAGCTGGTCGTGAACGGCCAGGGGACGGTAGACCTCGACGTGGTGTCGCTCTTCCCGCAGGACACTTGGAACAAGCGCCCCAACGGCCTGCGCACCGACCTGGTGCAGCTGCTCAAGGACATGAAGCCGGGCTTCCTGCGTTTTCCCGGCGGCTGCATCGTGGAGGGCCGCACCCTCTCGGAGCGCTACCAGTGGAAGGAAACCATCGGCGACGTGGCCAGCCGCACGCCGCTCATCAACCGCTGGAACATGGAGTTCAAGCATCGCTCGACGCCTGATTATTACCAGTCGTTCGGGCTGGGCTTCTTTGAGTATTTCCAGTTGTCGGAAGACATCGGCGCCGAGCCGCTGCCTATCCTGAACGTGGGCATGGCCTGCCAGTTCAACTCGGGCGAGCTAGCCCCGATGGGCAGCGCCAGCACCAAGGGCGGCCCTAACGCGCCCGCCGCCACTACCGGCGACCCGTCGCTCGATATTTTCATCCAGGATGCGCTCGACCTCATCGAGTTTGCCAACGGCCCGGCTAGCTCTGCCTGGGGCGCCAAGCGCGTGGCGATGGGCCACCCGGCGCCCTTCAACCTCAAGATGATTGGCATCGGTAACGAGCAGTGGGGCCCGCAGTACCTGGAGCGCTACGAGCCGTTTGCCAAGGCCGTGAAGGCCAGGTACCCGAAGATTGACATCGTGAGCAGCGCGGGCCCCAGCCCCGACGGCGACCTCTTCGACAAAGCTAGCCAGCGCCTCGGCGAGCTCAAGGCCGAGTACGTGGATGAGCACTACTACGCCCTGCCGCAGTGGTTCCGGGAGCACGCCGACCGCTACGACAAGTACGCCCGCACCGGCCCCAAAATCTTCGCCGGCGAGTACGCCGCCCAGAGCGTGGCCATCGGCAGCCCCGAGAACAGGAATACCTGGGACTGCGCCATCTCGGAGGCCGCGTTTATGACCGGCCTGGAGCGCAACGCCGACGTGGTGGGCATGGCCAGCTATGCCCCGCTCTTCGCCAACGTGGACGCCTGGCAGTGGACGCCCGACATGATTTGGTTTGATAACCTGAACTCCTACGGCTCGCCGAGCTACTACGTGCAGAAGCTCTACGCCCTCAACAAGGGCACCCGCGTGCTGCCCGTGACCATGCCCGCCGGCGCCAAAAACGGCGCCGACAACCTCTTTGCCAGCGCCGTGGCCGACGAGCCCACCGGCGAGGTGGTGGTGAAGCTGGTGAACTACTCCGGCAGCCCGCGCCCGGTCAGTATCAGCCTGGCCGGCGCCAAGGGCCTGGCCAAAACCGGTCGCGCCCAGACCATGGCCAGCACCGACCTGCAAACCCAGAACAGCCTAGCCGAGCCCAAAAAGCTCGCCCCGCAGGAATCGACCTTCGCCGTGAAGGGCAGCACGCTGACCTACACGCTAGCCCCCAATTCCTTCACGGTGCTGCGCGTAGCCGGCAAGAAGTAGGAGCGGGCCAGCGCCCGGAAAACCTCTTGTAGAACGTCATGCTGAACGAAGTGAAGCATCTCGTCCGAATCGTTGAAGTAGTACTTAAGCGGTGCGGTAGAGATGCTTCGGCAGGCGCAGCATGACGTTCTGTTTTGGCCTAGCGAATGTTACTACAACTGCCAGTCTTTCTGAGTTATGAACGTTTCTACTCATGCATTAGTCCGCCCGCTCCGGGCCTGGGCTAGCCGCCTGCTCTGGCTGGCGCTGGCCATTTTTTCGGGCCATGCGGCGCTGGCCCTGCAGGGCTTCCCCGGCGCGCACGACCCTTCGACCATCGTGAAGCGCAACGGGGTGTACCACGTCTGGACCACCGGCGACCAGATTTACCACCTGACCTCGACCGACCTCATCAACTGGCAGCCAGCGGCTACCGTGTTTGCGGCCGGCACCTGGCCGGGCTGGGTGGGCACCTACGTGCCGGGCTTTGCGGGCAACTTCTGGGCACCCGAGTGCGTGTATCTGAATGGGAAATACTATATGTATTACTCGTGCTCGCTGGGCGGGCGGCAGTGTGCTATCGGGCTGGCCACCAGCCCCGACCTTACGAACTGGACCGACCAGGGCATGGTGGTGTACTCCGATAATACTTCGCCCTGGGGCAGCATCGACCCGGCCGTGTTTACCGATGCGCAGGGTAAGCTATGGATGGTGTTTGGCTCGCACCTGAGCGGCAACTGGCTCGTGCAGCTCGACCCCGCCACTGGCAAGCGGATTGATGCCACCATCAAAAACATTGCGGGCAGCACGCCGTGGTGCGAAAACGAGGCGTCCTACGTGATGCAGCACGGCGGCTACTACTACCTGTTTTATAATAAAGGTATTTGCTGCGCGGGCGTCACGAGCACCTACTACGTGCAGATGGGCCGCGCTACCAGCCCCGCAGGGCCGTACCTGGACAAAAACGGCGTGGATTTGCTGCAGGGTGGCGGCACCGATTTTTTGGTAGGTAAAGACAACTACATCGGCCCCGGCCAGGTGGGGCTGTTTGTCGAAAATAGCGTAAACTACCTCACCTACCACTACTACAACGGCAACGCCAACGGTGCGCCCACCCTGGGCATCGGCAGCCTGAGCTGGGATGCGGCCGGCTGGCCCGCCGTGACGCAGGACTGGCTAGCCGCCGGCACCTACACCCTCACCAACCAGAATAGCCGCCTGCTGTGGGCCGCCGCCGCTTGCACCACCACCGCCGGCCAGGCCCTCGTGCCGAGCGCCGCCACCGGCCAGGCCTGCCAGCAGTGGAAGCTTACGCCCCAGGGCAGCGGCGTGTATAAGCTCGCCAATGTAGCCGCCAGCCTCAATGCCGACGTGGCCGGCTGCGCCGAGGCCGCCGGCACGCCGCTGGGCCTGCAAGCCGATTCGCCGCTCAACTGCCAGAAATTCAGGGTGGAGCGCGCTGCCGATGGCAGCTACGCGCTAGCCGCTATCTACGGCAACCGGGTGGTGGAAGTGCCCAATGCCTCGATGACGGCCGGCCAGCCGCTGGGCCTGTGGGACTACAACGGCTGCAACTGCCAGCACTGGCTTATCCAGGCCGTGGGCACAATCACGGCCACCGCTACTGCGCAAAACCCCGAGATTCAGCTCTTTCCCAACCCGGCGCGGGGCGGTAATTTTTCGCTTAAGCTGCCGGCCGGGGCCGCTGCCATGGTCAGCGTGGCCGACCTGAGTGGCCGCGTGGTATATCAGCAGGCGCTGCCTGCCGCCGGCGCGCACGACCTCAACACCAACCTGGCCGCTGGCGCCTACCTGGTGCAGATTAGCACCGCCGGGGCCACTACCACCCGCAAGCTGGTGGTGCTTTAAGATGCTGTTTAGTAAGATTATGAATAACCTTGCGCGCGTAATACTGGGCGGGCTGCTGGTAGTGGGCGCTCAGCCTGGGCTAGCTCAAAAAGCCGCTCCTACAAGCGACTTTCACCAGTGGGCCGCCACGCCCCCGATGGGCTGGAACAGCTGGGACTGCTACGGCCCCACCGTGACTGAGGCCGAAACCAAGGCCAATGCCGACTACATGGCTCAGCACCTGAAGGCCAGCGGCTGGGAATACGTGGTGGTTGACATTCGCTGGTACGTGGGCAACGACACCGCCCACGGCTACAACGAGAAAGACCCCGCCTGGAACATCGACCAGTACGGCCGCTTCGTGCCCGCGCCCAACCGCTTCCCGTCGGCCGCCGGCGGCCGGGGCTTTAAGCCGCTAGCCGATTATATGCACGCCAAGGGACTGAAATTCGGCATTCACCTCATGCGCGGCGTGCCGGTGGTGGCCGTGCAGCGCCGGCTGCCCATCAAAGGCACCAAGCTCACGGCGGCCGACATTTACAGCCCGGACGGCCAGGCGGCGTGGCTGCACGACATGTACACGGTGGTAGCTAGCCGGCCCGGCGCGCAGGAATATTACAACTCGCTGTTTGAGCTGTACGCGAGCTGGGGCGTTGATTTTGTGAAGATTGACGACCTCTCGGAGCCCTACCACGCGGGCGAGATTGAGCTGATTCGCAAGGCCATCGACCGCACGGGGCGCAAAATCGTGTTCAGCATGTCGCCGGGCGAAACGCCCGTTGCCGACGCCCGGCACGCCCAGCAGCACGCCAACATGTGGCGCACCGTGGGCGACTTCTGGGACTCGTGGGAGCAGCTCAAGGAGCACTTCGACGTGTGCCAGCGCTGGGCGCCGTATAGCAGCACCGGGGCCTGGCCCGATGCTGACATGCTGCCGCTGGGCCGCCTGGGCATCCGGGCCGAGCGCGGGGACGACCGCCAGACTCGCTTTACGCCCGACGAGCAGCGCACGCTCATGACCTTGTGGAACATCTTCCGCTCGCCGCTCATGTTTGGCGGCGATTTGCCCAGCACCCAGCCCGCCACGCTAGCCCTGCTTACCAACCCGCGGGTGCTGGCCGTGAACCGCGCCAGCACCCACAACCGCCAGCTCTTCCGGCGCGGCGACCTCGTGGGCTGGGTGGCCGACGACCCCACCACCGGCGACAAATTTCTGGCCCTCTTCAATGCCCAGGACCAGGAGCTGGCCCCCGCCAGCGCGGCCGCCGGGGCCAGCCCCCTCCTTACGCGTCAGACGCCCCAGGCCACGCTGGAAGTAGACCTGGCCGGTGCCCGAAACCTTTACCTGAGCGTGCGCGGCGGAGCCGATGGCACTGCCTGGGACCACGCCGACTGGCTAAACCCGGTGCTGGTGAGCGCCGACGGCACCCACACAGTGCCCCTCAACACGCTGCCCTGGCAGTCGGCCACCGCCGGCTGGGGCCAAACCACCGCCAACAAAAGCGTGAGCGGCGGCCCGCTGGTTGTGGCCGGCCAAACCTACCCGGCCGGCATTGGCACGCACGCCAACTCACTGATTACCTACGCGGTGCCACCCGGCTACGCCCGCCTGCGCACCGGCGTGGGCCTCGATAAAGCTGCCGCGGGGCAGAATACGGGCGGCACCGTGCAGTTTCTGGTATTCACCAAGAGCCCCCTGCTGCCCGCGCCCGCCGACTCGGTGCGCGTGCCCGTGACCATGCAGGAGCTGGGGCTGGCTAGCGGCGCCACCGTGGAGGATTTATGGATCGGCCGCCGGGTGGGGGTTTTCTCCCAGGAGTTTGCGCCCTACATTCGGCGGCACGGGGCGGGCTTTTACCGCCTTGCCAAGCCCAAGGCCAGTAAGTAGCGCCCCGATTATCTTCTTCCCCGCCCACGTTGTTGTTCATGGTTGTTTCCCGTTCCTTCCGCTGGTTGCTGCTGTTCGCCATGCCCCTCGCTGCCCAGGCCCAGGCGCCCACCGCGCCCATCGTTATCGAAACCGCGCACGTGAGCCTCGTGCTGGCCGTGGGCGCGCAGCAGAAGCTCTACCAGACCTACCTGGGCCCGAAGCTAGCCAGCCCCGTCGACTACCCGGCGCTGCCCCAGCGTCACGAGGCCTACGTGCCGGCCGGCACCAGCAATCTCTTCGAACCCGCTTTGCGCGTGGTGCACGCCGATGGCAACCCCTCGCTGGCGCTGGCTTTCGCGGGCGTGGAAACCGGCCCGGCCGGCGGCGACGTGCGCACCACTACCATCCGCCTGCGCGACCCGCAGTATCCGGTGGAGGTGCGGCTGCACTTCGTGGCCTACCAGCGCGAGGACGTGATGAAGACCTGGACCGAAATCGTGCACCACGAAAAGAAGCCTGTAGTGCTCACCAATTACGCCTCGGCCATGCTGCATTTTGAGGCCGCGCACTACTACCTCACCCAGCTGCACGGCGACTGGGCCGAGGAAGCCCAGCAGCAGGAAAGCGCCCTCACCAGCGGCATCAAAATTATCGACAGTAAACTGGGCACCCGCGCCGGGTGGTACCAAACGCCCTCGTTCTTCCTGGCGCCCGACCGCCCCGCCACCGAAACCACCGGCGACGTGCTGGCCGGCACCCTGGCCTGGACCGGCAACTTCCGGCTAGCCTTCGAGCTGGATAACGAGCAGTCGCTGCGCGTGTCGGCCGGCATCAATCCGTATGCTTCGGACTATACCTTGCCGGCCGGCCAGCCCTTTACCACGCCCGAGTTCATTTTTACCTACAGCACCCAGGGCAAGGGCCAGGCCAGCCGCAACCTGCACCGCTGGGCCCGCCAGCAGGGTGGTACCCTCGACGGCACCCAGCCGCGCCTCACGCTGCTCAACAACTGGGAAGCCACCTATTTCGACTTCAACGAGCCCAGGCTTGATGGCCTGATGGCCGACGCGGCCCGGCTAGGGGTCGATTTATTCCTGCTCGACGACGGCTGGTTTGGCAACAAATACCCGCGCAAAGACGACACCCAGGGTCTCGGCGACTGGCAGCCCAACAAATCCAAACTGCCCAACGGCGTGGGCCACCTCGTGCAAACCGCCACCAAGGAAGGCATCAAGTTCGGCATTTGGATTGAGCCCGAAATGGTGAACCCCAAGAGCGAGCTTTACGAGAAGCACCCTGGCTGGGTGCTGAAGCTGCCCAACCGGCCCGAGGACTACTACCGCAATCAACTGGTGCTCGACCTCACCAATCCGCAGGTGCAGGACTTTGTGTACGGCGTAGTGGATGCGCAACTCAGCCAGGGCGCGGCCTACCTCAAGTGGGATTGCAACCGCATGATTACCAATGCTTATTCGCAGTATTTGGGTAAAAATCAGTCGCACCTCTACGTGGACTACGTGCGCGGCCTCTACCGCGTGCTCGACCGCGTGCGCCAGAAATACCCGCACGTGCCCATGATGCTGTGCTCGGGTGGCGGCGCGCGGGCCGACTACGGCGGGCTGAAGTACTTCACCGAGTTTTGGCCCAGCGACGACACCGATGCCCTGGAGCGCGTCTATATTCAGTGGGGCTTTCTCAACTTTTTTCCCTCCAACACCCTGGCTAGCCACGTCACGAACTGGAATAAGGGCCAGAGCCTGAAATTCCGCACCGACGTGGCCATGATGGGCAAGCTCGGCTACGACATTGAGGTGGATAAAATGACGCCCGCCGAGTTTCAATTCAGCCAGCAGGCGGTGAAGGACTACAAGCGCCTGAGCCCCGTCATCTGGCAGGGCGACCTCTATAAGCTGCGCTCGCCCTACGAAAGCAACCAGGCCGCGCTGCTCTACGTGGCTGAAAAACAAGAGAAAGCCGTAGTTTTTAGCTACAACCTACGCACCCGCTTTCACGAAACGGTGTTGCCGGTGAAGCTCCAGGGTCTCGACCCCGCCCGCCGCTACCGCCTCACCGAACTCAACCTGATGCCCGGCCAGAAATCCGAGCTGGCCGCTGATGGGCAGACCTACTCCGGCGACTACCTCCAGAAAGTGGGCGTGGTGCTGAGCGACCCCGGAGCCCGGTCGCTCACGAGCCACGTGCTGGAAATAACGGCGGAGTAACTGATTGTTTTATTGACGTTTAAAATTATCCGTCATGCTTTGGCAAACTCAGTATGACGGACGATGAGGAAGAACAGCTAATAGATTCTCTAACTAATCCCCGCCCACTATGCGCTCACCCAAGCCTTTTCTCCTCGCCCTGGGCCTAGCCGTCGTTCTGCCCGCCGCTGCCCAAAAGTCTGATTACCCAATCCAGGCCGTGCCTTTCACGCGGGTGAAGCTCACGGATAGCTTCTGGCTGCCGCGCCTCAAAACGAATACCGATGTGACCATCCCGGCTTCGTTTGCGCGCTGCGAGAGCACCAACCGGGTGAAAAACTTTGAGATGGCGGCGGCCCGCCAGGGCAAGTTTGCCACCACGTTTCCCTTCGACGATACCGATATCTACAAGACCATCGAGGGCGCCTCGTACTCGCTGAGCGTGTACCCCGATGCCAAGCTCGATGCCTATGTGGATGAGCTGATTAAGAAGGTGGGCGCCGCCCAGGAGCCCGACGGCTACCTCTACACGGCCCGCACCATCGACCCCGCCCACCCGCACAGCTGGGCCGGCAAGGAGCGCTGGGAAAAGGAGCGCGAGCTGAGCCATGAGCTCTACAACGCTGGCCACCTCTACGAAGCCGCCGTGGCCCACTACGAGGCTACCGGCAAGAAAACCCTGCTCAACATCGCCCTCAAAAATGCCGACCTCGTGTGCGCGGTTTTTGGCCCCGGCAAGCGGAGCGTGGCGCCCGGCCACGAAATCGTGGAAATGGGCCTGGTGAAGCTTTACCGCGTGACGGGGCAGCCTAAGTACCTAACCACGGCCAAGTTCTTTCTCGACGCCAGGGGCCAGTACAAGGGCTACGACCCCAAGAGCCCCGACGGGTGGAAAAACGGTCAGTACTGGCAGGATGATAAGCCCGTGGTGGCCCAAACCGAGGCCGAAGGCCACGCCGTGCGCGCCGAATACCTGTACTCGGCCATGGCCGATGTGGCCGCCCTCACCGGCGACAAGCAGCTGCTGGCCGCCGTCGATACCATCTGGAACAACATGGTAGCCAAGAAGATGTACGTGACTGGCGGCACCGGCGCCGTGGGCAGCGGCGAGCGCTTCGGGGCCAACTACGAGCTGCCCAACGCCACGGCCTACAACGAAACCTGCGCCTCGGTGGCCGACGTGTTCTGGAACGAGCGCATGTTTCAGCTGCACGGCGACAGCAAGTACGTGGATGTGCTGGAAAAAGTGCTCTACAATGGCCTCATCTCGGGCGTGGGCCTCGATGGCAAGTCGTTCTTTTACAGCAACGCCATGCAGATAAAGAGCCTGGACAGCTACAGCTACCACGACACTGAGCCGGCGCGGGCGGGCTGGTTTGAGTGCTCGTGCTGCCCCACCAACCTGGCCCGGCTCATGCCCGCGCTGCCCGGCTACGTGTACGCCCAGAAGGGTAGGAGCCTCTACGCCAACCTCTTCGTGAGCGGTAAGGCTAGCCTCACGGTGAACAAACAGCAGGTGCAGCTGACCCAGGCGAACAACTACCCCTGGGATGGCGGCCTGAAATTTACGGTGGACCCTAGCGCGTCGGCCGCCGATTTTGACCTGCTGGTGCGCATCCCCGGCTGGGCGCGCAACGAGGCCATGCCGTCCGGCCTCTACACGTTTGAGCAGCCCTCGGCGCAGCGGGCTAGCATCAAGGTGAATGGTAAAATCGTTGACTATCAGCTGAAAAACGGCTACGCGGTGCTCAGTCGCAAGTGGCACAGGCACGACGTAGTCGAAGTTAGCCTGCCGATGGAGGTGCGCCGCGTGCACGCCAACCCGCTCGTGAAGGACGACCTGGGCAAGGTAGCCTTGCAGCGCGGTCCGGTGATGTACTGCGCTGAATGGCAAGACAATAACGGCAAAGCCAGCAATATCATCGTGCCGGCCGGCACGGCTTTCACGGCTAGCTACCAGCCTGGGCTGCTCAACGGCATAGAAACCCTTACGGCCACGGTGCCCGTGGTGCAGCTCGATGCCAGCGGCACGTCGGTGAGCACCGCCCCGCGCACGCTCACAGCCATTCCGTACTACGCCTGGGCCAACCGCGGCAAGGGCGAAATGACCGTCTGGTTTCCCGAGAAGCTCACCAACCTCGACCTGCTGAGCCAGCCGCCGGCTGCCGCGGCCACGGCGGCCAAGTAGCGTCGGCCTTCATCCAAGGGAGCCAGATGGCACCTAAAACACGAAGCGTCATGCTGCCCGCCGCGAAGCATCTCTACCGTGCCGTTAGGATTGCTACTCAATAGAGATGCTTCGCGGCGGGCAGTATGACGCTTTTTGATTAATAAAAAATTGAATAGTAGTAACTTATGCGGCACATCTGCTTCTCTGCTTTCGGTCGGCTGCTACTAACGGTGGCGGCTAGCCTGCCGCTGGTGGCCCGGGCCCAACCTGCACCCACTGCCATCACCGTGGACGTAGCCAAGCCGCTCGGTCCTATGCCGCCGGTGTGGGCCTACTTTGGCTACGACGAGCCCAACTACACGTATATGCCCGACGGCCAGAAGCTACTCACCGAGCTCGCCGCCCTGAGCCCGGTGCCGGTGTACGTGCGCGCCCACAACCTGCTGACCACCGGTGACGGTACCGCCGCCCTGAAATGGGGCTCCACCAACGCCTATACCGAAGACCAGAAAGGCCGCCCGGTGTACGACTGGACCATTGTGGACCGCATTTTTGACGCCTACGTCAAGCGCGGCATGAAGCCCATTGCCCAGATTGGCTTCATGCCCGAAGCCTTCTCCACGCACCCCGTGCCGTACCGCCACCACTGGAAGCCCGGCGATAATTACAATGACATCTACACCGGCTGGGCCTACCCGCCCAAGGACTACCAGAAGTGGAGCGAGCTGGTGTACCAGTGGGTGCAGCACAGCGTGGCCCGCTACGGCGCAGCCGAAGTAAAAACCTGGCGCTGGGAGCTCTGGAACGAGCCCAACATCGGCTACTGGAAGGGCACGCCCGAGGAGTACAACGAACTCTACGACTACACCGAAGCCGCCGTGCATCGCGCCCTGCCCGCCGCCAGCCTGGGAGGCCCCGAAACCACCGGCCCCGGCTGGGACAAGGCCGCCGCCTACCTGCGCGGCTTTCTCACGCACTGCGTGAGCGGCAAAAACTACGCGACGGGCCGCACCGGCACCCGCCTCGACTACATTTCTTTTCACGCCAAGGGCGCGCCGAAAGTGGTGGACGGCCACGTGCGCATGAACATGGGCACGCAGTTTGGCGACATCGAGGAAGGCTTTAAAATCGTGGCCTCGTTCCCCACGCTGCGCCAGCTGCCCATCATCATCGGCGAAAACGACCCCGAGGGCTGCGCGGCCTGCGGCGTGCAAACCAACCCCGAAAATGCCTACCGCAACGGTACTATGTATTCGAGCTACACAGCCGCCGCCTACGCCCGTCTCTACGAGCTGGCTAGCCAGTATAAGGTGAACCTGGAAGGTGCCGTAAGTTGGTCGTTCGAGTTTGAGAACCAGCCGTGGTTTGCCGGCTTCCGCGACCTGGCCACCAACGGCGTCGATAAGCCCGTGCTCAACGTGTTTCGGATGCTGGGCATGATGCGCGGCCCGCGCGTGGCCGTGGCTAGCCCCACCGCCCTCTCGGTAGCCGATATCCGGGCCCAGGCCCAGAGCCAGCGCGCCGACATCGGGGCCCTGGCCGCGGCCGATGCTCACTCGGCCACGGTGCTGGTCTGGAACTACCACAACGATGCCCTGCCCGCCCCGCCCGCCGAGGTCGCGCTGACGCTGCAGGGGCTAGCCACCGCCAAAGCCCAGGTGCAGCACTACCGCATTGACAACGAGCACAGCAACGCCTACACCGCGTGGCAGGCCCTAGGCTCGCCGCAGCAGGTAAGCGCGGCCCAGCGCACCAGCTTGGGGCAAGCCGGGCAGCTAGCCCAACTCACGGCGCCCGCTTCGGTAAGCCTCCAAAACGGCCAAACTACCTTACACTTCACGCTGCCGCGCCACGGGGTTTCGCTGCTGCGCCTGAGCTGGTAGAGCCGTTAGCGCAAACTTTGCAGTGCGCGTGCCCGCACTGCTAGCTCGTTCCGGGTCGCGAACTATAAAGTTCGCGCCACTGCCAGTTAGGCCACCGGCTCGGTTTGCGGCGTGGTCACCGGCGCCTGGTTGGGCAGCGAGGCTAGCACACCGATGCCCGTGGCCACGATGGCCACCAGGCCAAAGGCCGTGCGCAGCGAGAAAATCTGGGCCAGAAAGCCAATCAGCGGCGGGCCCATCAAGAAGCCCAGAAAGCCGATGGTAGATACCAAGGCCAGCGCCACGCCCGGCGAAACCGACGTGGCCCGCCCTGCCGCGCTGTACGAGAGCGGCACCACCGACGCAATGCCGAAGCCAATCAAGAGAAAGCCACCCACCGCCGGTATTAGGTATGGGAAGCCCACGGCTAGTAGCAAGCCGCTCACAATGAGCCCGCTGCTAAGTTGAAGCATACGAATAGTGCCGAAACGGTGGGTGAAGAAATCACTCAAAAACCGGCCCAGCGCCATGGTGCTCATGCAGGCCACGTAGCCGGCCGTGACCAGCGCCGCATCGGGCCGCACCACCTTCTGAAAATACACCCCGGCCCAGTCAAACATGGCTCCCTCGCTCATCATGCCGCAGAAAGCAATGAAGCCGATGCGCAGCAAATACGGGTCGGGGTGGCGCAGGCTGAAGCCCGGGCCGCTCTCGTCGGCTTTGCTCACATCGCGGCGCAGCGTGTAGCTGTGGGCCAGGGCCGCAATGGCGAGGCACACCACCAGCACCAGCAAAAAGTGGTGCAGCGGCGGCTGGTGCCAGCCAATGAGCGCCGTGCCCAGCGCCCCGCCCAGAAACCCCGCCAGGCTCCAGAGCCCATGAAAGGAACCCATGATGGGCTTGCCGTAAAACTCTTGTACGCCAATGGCTTGTGTGTTCACGGAAATATTCAGCATATTGCCCGCAAAGCCAAACAAGGCCAGCGCCGGGGCTAGTGTCCAGAAGCTGCCCGCCCAGCCCAGCAGCGGCAAAAAGCAGGCGTAGAGCACCGAGGCCAGCAGCACCGTGCGCCGGCTGCCCCAGGTCGATACCAGCCAGCCCGCCAGCGGCAGCGACACCAGCGAGCCCGCCGGAATGGCCAGCAGCAGCTGCCCCAGCTGCCCCGAGTTCATCCCCAGCTTGGCACTGATGTCGGGGATGCGCGAGGCCCAGCTCGCAAAGCACAGGCCGGGCAGGAAAAAGAAAGCGCTCACCGCCACCCGGCTCTTCGTAGTTGCATTCATAAGCTATTCGCAAGTGGGCATCTGCCCCCTCAAAATTACCGTTGCGAGCCCGGCCGCGCACCAAAACGCCCACCCGGCGTGCCCCGGCCAGGCGGCCAGGGGCAGTGCGGGTGGGCGGAGAGAAGCGCGAAAAGCAGTGTACGGATTACTGGGCCGGCTGTACGCCTTCCGTCGTCATTTGCACGCGCTTGAGCGTGCCGTCTGGGTTATAGTACAGGTAGTCAATGCATACCGAGCGGCGGAAGCTGCCGCCGTGCGTGTCCATCCCGCCGTTGTGATAGATGAAATACGATTTGCCTTTAAAGTCGATGATGGCCTGGTGGTTGGTGTTGGAGTTGCCGGCCAGCTCGTTCAGAATGCCTTTGTATTGCCAGGGCCCATTGAGGCTGCGGCTCATAGCGTAGACTATTTTTTCCGGAAACTCGGTGGCGTAGCTCAGGTAGTACCAGCCGGCGTGCGCGTGCACCCAGGGCGCCTCGGTGTAGCGCGGCAGCCCGGTCACCTGCTGAATGGGCCCGTCCAGCTCCGTCATGTTGGGCTTGAGCTTGGCGTAGTAGCAGGCCGTATTACCCCAAAACAGGTAGGCCTGGCCGCTCTTGTCGATAATCACCGTCGGGTCAATGTCATCCCAGCTAATGCTGGCGCCTTTAGTCATGTCGTTGGTAATCAGGGCCGCGCCGCGCGCGTCCTTAAACGGCCCTGCCGGGTTGTCGGCCACCGCCACCCCAATGGCCTTGCCCGGAATGGTGCCGTGCTCCACGGCGGCGTACCAGTAAAACTTGCCGTTGCGCGCAATTACCTGCGAGGCCCAGGCGTCGTCCTTGGCCCAGGCAAAGTCGCTAACTTTCAGCGGTGAGGGGTGCTCGGTCCAGTGCACCATATCGGTCGAGGAAAAGCACAGCCACTCGTGCATCACGTAGCGCTCCTGGGGCGGCGGCGCCTCGTCGTGGCCAGTGTAGAGGTACACCGTGCCGCCCTGCACCAGCGCCGCCGGGTCGGCCGTGTACTTGCTCTTGATAACGGGGTTACCGGCCGGCGGGGGGGTAGGGGCCTGCGCCCGCGCCGCGCCAGCTGCCAGCAGTAGGCAGGTAAAGAGAATTCTCATGCGAATGGTATAAGTAATTGTAAATAAATCTGCTATGTAAAAAAAGAACGTCATCCTGAGCCTGTCGAAGCATCTCTACCGAACGATACGGCGCGGTAGAGATGCTTCGACAGGCTCAGCATGACGTTCTTATACTTGACAACTGAATGTTATTACGCAGGCTGCTTGGCTTCGCCCACCGCGGCCTGGCGCTTTTTCTCCACCGAGTCAATCAGCTTGCCGAAGGGCTCGATGAACTTCTGCACGCCTTCTTTTTCGAGCTGCTCGGTTTGGGCGTTGAGGTCGATGCCTACTTTGGGCAGGTCGCGCAGCACCTGCTGCGCGTGGTCGAGGCCCTGCTCCAGGGTGTTGGCCGACTTGCCGCGCTGCTTGAAAATATCCATCGTCTCGACGGGCACCGTGTCCACCGTTTTCGGGCCGATGAGGCCTTCCACGTACTTCAGGTCGTCGTACTTGGGGTTTTTATTGCCGGTGCTGGCCCACAGCAGGCGCTGGGTGTTGGCGCCTTTGTCGGCCAGGGCCTGCCAGCGCGGGCCGGCAAAAATCTCCTTGTATAGCTGGTACGCCTGCTTGGCGCTGGCAATCGCTACTTCACCCACCAGCGACTGGGCTAGCTGGCCTTTCTCGCCGCCCTCGGCCGCAATTTTTTCCAGCTGCGGGTCAATCAGCACGTCGATGCGGCTCAAAAAGAAGCTAGCCACCGAGTCGATATGTTCGAGCGAATGCCCGGCGTTCACCCGGTCCTCAAGGCCCGCGATGAAGGCTTCGGTCACGGCCTTGTAGCGGTCCAGCCCAAAAATCAGCGTCACGTTCACGTTGATGCCTTCCGAGATGAGCGTGCGAATGGCGGGCAGGCCTTCGAGCGTGGCCGGCACTTTTATCATTACGTTGGGGCGGCTCACGTCTTGCCACAGCTGGCGGCCTTCGGCAATGGTGCCTTCGGTGTCGTGGGCCAGCTTGGGTGATACTTCCAGGCTCACGTAGCCGTCGCTGGAATTATCGTGGCTGTCGTACAGGCCTTTGAATAAATCGCAGGCGGCCTGCACGTCGGCCACGGCCAGGCCCACGTAGATGTCTTCGGCCGACTTGCCCTGCTGGGCCTGCGCCTTAATGGTATCGTCGTAGTCGGCGCTGCCGCCAATGGCTTTCTCAAAAATGGCGGGGTTCGAGGTCACACCGCGCAGCGCGTCGTGGTCGATGCGGGCTTTCAGTTCGCCGTTTTGCAGCACTTTGCGGCTGATAAAGTCGAGCCACAGGCTCTGGTCAAAGCGGCGAATGTCAACTAAAGGATTCATGGTTGGGGGAACTTGGGTGAAACGGGGGAGGGTAAGCCCAGCCGGCACAAGCGCCGGCCCGGCCTTGGATAGTACGTATAACCCAACCGCTTAGGCCGGGCTATGGTTGGCAGCTCTGCCGGGGCTAGGGCTTAACCGCCACGGTAGGCCAGCCGTCGGCGCTCCAGGCCAGGGGCTCGATGCGCAATTTAGGGCGGCCCTGGTCGTGGGCGTCGTAGCCGTGGAATATCAGGTAGTCGACGTTGTCGAAAGTCGCCACGGCGTTGTGGCCCACGCCGTACCAGTTGGCGTCGCCCTGCAGTACGAGCGTGCCGCCGCCCTGCTCCAGCGGCGTGCCGGCCTGGTCGAGGTAGGGCCCCGTGACGGCCCGCGCCCGGCCCACCATCATCTTGTAGGTGCTCTGCGGGCCCCGGCAGCAGTAGTCAAACGAGGTAAACAAATAGTAATAGCCGCCGTGCCGAAAAATAAACGGCCCCTCAATGGCCCCGTCGCCGGGCAGCGAGTCGGTGAGGGCCGCCGTGCGGGGGCGGCGGGCCAGCGTGCGCCACTGGGCGGGCGCGGCCGGCCCGGTGAGGTCGGGCCGCAGCCGCACCAGCTTAATACCGTTCCAGAACGAGCCGAAGGCTAGCCAGGGAGTGCCCTGCTCATCGCGGATAAGGTTGGGGTCGATAGCGTTCCACATATCACGCCCCGGCACCGACTCAATCACCGCGCCGTGGTCGACCCACTTGAAATCTTTGGCCTTGGGGTCCAGCGTCTTATTAGTGGCTAGCCCAATGGCCGAGCGGTTTTTGCCAAACGTTGATACCGAGTAAAACAGGCTGTACTGCCCGTTGAAATACGAAATATCAGGCGCCCAGATGTGCCCCTTAAAGCCCGGCACGTCGTGCTGCGCCCAGGCCGGCGGCGTGGCAAATACGGGCTTCTCGGGCGTCCAGCGCTGCCGGTCCGGCGACGACCACACCGTGATGCCGTTGCCGGTGCCAAAGAGGTAGTACGTCCCGTGCTGGCGCGTCAGCACCGGGTCGTGGATAGGAATGGCGGGTGGGAGCGCTTGGGCCGCGAGCTGTTGGCCGGTAGCCAGCAGCGCCGCGAGCAGCAGGTTTTTCATGCCGACAAGTGATTTACATAATCGATTGTGTAAATCGGCGGCAATTACGGCATTTTTTGCCAGACTTTATGCATTGCGGCGCTCTTATGGCAAAGTAATAGGGAGAGCGTTTGGGGAAATATTTGCAATATTTTCTAGCCCTGTGCCTGACTACGATTACCTACACAATCGTTTGCGTAGGTAGAATTGGATAATCGCGTTAACGGGCGGAATGAGGAGACGTGCTTGGTAGAATGGGAAAGTTGGAAAAGCATTGCGCAAACCCGCTTAAATTTGTAGCTAAGGCTGCATTCTCTGCAGAGGGCCCAGCCAAATTTATTCGCATGAGTTCTATAAAAAAAACAACGCCCAGCGCTGCGCCAACCGCCGTGTCGATGGCCGACCTGGCCCGTGAGCTGGGCGTGTCGATGACGACAATTTCGCGGGCGCTGAGCGACCACCACAGCATCGGGGCTGCCACCAAGCAGCGCGTACTAAAGCTGGCCAAGAAGCTTAACTACCAACCCAACCACCTGGCCGCCGCCCTGCGCAAGGGCCAGAGCCGGCTGCTGGGGGTCGTGGTGCCCTACATCGAAGGCAAGTTTTTTCCCTCGGTTATTCAAGGCATTGAAACGGCGGCCAGCAAGGCCGGCTTCAGCGTCATCGTGTGCCAGTCGCACGAGGAAGTGCAGCTGGAGCGCCGCAACGTGGAAACGCTGCTCAATGCCCAGGTGGCGGGCGTACTGGTATCGCTGGCCCGCAACACCCAGGATTATTACCACTTCGATAAGGTGCGGAGCCGCGGGGTGCCGCTGGTGTTTTTTGACCGCATTCCGGCCGCTGAGCAGGTAAACTCCGTGGTGCTCAACGACCGCGAGGGCGCCTTTCAGGCCACGCGCCACCTGCTGGCGCAGGGCTGCCGCCGCATTGCCCACCTGGCAGGCCCGCCGCACCTCAACATTTACCAGCACCGCCGCCAGGGCTACCTCGATGCGCTGGCCACCCACAACATTGCCCCCGACGAGTCAATGATTGTTACCTCCGACATGACTACCGACGACGGCGCCCAGGCCATGCGCCAGCTGCTGGCCTTACCCTTACCCATCGATGCCGTGTTTGCGGCCGGCGACTCGGCCATTCTGGGTGCCTTGCAGGTACTGAAGGGGCAGGGTATTCGCGTGCCGCAGGATATTGCCCTCGCTGGCTTTAGTAATGAAGGCTTTACGGCCATTACCGAGCCCCAGCTAACCTCCGTCGACCAGCGCTGCGAAGAAATGGGCCAGGCCGCCGTGCGCCTGTTTCTGGAGCTGGCCGCCGCCCCCGATGCGCCCTTCGTGCAGCGCCAGGTGGTGCTCCAGCCCGAGCTGTTCGTGCGCGAGTCGTCGCGGCACAGGCAGGCGGAATAATTGCTAAGCCTAGCCGGCGCCCCCTCTTGTTAGGCGACGGGGCCGGGGGGCGAGGTGCTGGTTGCGCCGGCTTACCCGAAACAGCTGCCCACGCTCATTGCTTATGAGTAAATCTTGGTTGTCAAGATAAAGCACCGCCTCGGCCTGCCCGGTAGTGGGCAGCCGGCGATAATTTTTCGGCTGCTGAAAAAGCCGCACGCCGGGCGGTCCCGCAAATAAAAACATCGCGCCGTAGCCTAGCAAGGCTACGCCCTGGTCATCGGGCCGCCGCGCGGCGCCGGTCACGAGCGTGCGCAGGCGCAGGCTGTCGCGCAAGATTGCCACGTGGCGGCCGGGCCGCGCCGGCACCACGTAGTAGCGCGTGCGGTGGGCTCGCCCCCGGTCTTTGGTAAAAAGGTGTAGTGTATCGTGGTAGAAGATAAATGCCTCGCAATCGAAATGTCGCCGGGCCGGGGGCGGCGGAAAGGCCGTCTGGTCGGGGTAGCGAAAGGCGATGGTATCGACCCGCGGCAGGCCGGTGGCACCCAGCGTCACCCGGTAGATGGCCAAATCGCGCCGGTCGTTGCGATTGTTGCCAAAATCGCCGATGTAAAAGCGCCCGGCCGGGTCGCGGGTCAGCTCTTCCCAGTCGCGGTTGGGCAGCGGGGCTAGCGGCAGCGTGCCGCGCAGTTGTCCGGCTAGGCTGGCCTGGTAGAGCGTAGCCGGGGTGCCGCCGTCGCCGTGGGTCCACACCAGCCCGGCCGAGTCGCCAGGCGCCAGCCCCGAGCTTTCGCGGATGGGCGCGGGCAGGCGGGCTAGCCGCGCCACCCGGTAGTGCCGCTGGCGGGCAAAGCGCCCGTGGCCATCATCGGGCGGCCGGCCCGCCAGCAGCGCGTGCAGAAACACGAGCACCGGGAAGAGGTGGTCGCGCACGAGGTAGAGCAAGAGCTTTAGTCGTTTAAGTAGCTGGTAAATCCTTCTACAAAATGCTGAATGTCATCCTTGCGCATTTCAAAATCAACGCATTTTTCAGGATGCTTTTGTAAGTCATCCCACTTGCCTTGAATAGCATGCAAATCAGCTTCCGAAAACTCAAAATCCTGTTCCTCGAGGATAGTCCCCGCATACATCTGGGCCTCGTAGCTACCGTAAAAAAGCAAGTCAAATAATTCCGGTAGCTTTTGCGAGCAATCCAGCCTCTCAAGAGCGTAAATCATTGTGGCTCGCTGATTTCGGTTTTGCGGGTTCAGGATTTCCCGCCAGAGAGGCTCCGCAGCCCGGTTGTCGCCGATGTTGCGCAGGGCCAGGGCGGCGCTGTTACGCCGCAAGGCGTTAGGGCTTTTGAGAACTGAGATTAAAAAATCCAGCACCTCATCGCCTCCAATCTCACTGAGCTTATCGGCCGCCGCCATTGCCACGGCTGAATCGGGCGAAAAGAAATCGGTTTTAAGGGTGGCTAGGGTCTGGTCGGGCTGCATAAGCTATGCGAGTGGATTTACCCAACCCCCATTCGATTCCGCCGCCACGCCGAAGCCGGCGCACCGGCCGCTTCGCCAGTTGCTACGGGGTTAGCGGGCTTTTTCTCGCTCATGAGCATAGCTACCAGCGCGGCGGCTACTTGGGCGGTCCCCTCGTCGGGGTGGTGGGGGCCAGCACGGCAGGGCTGAAGTGGTCGCGCACGAAATTCGTGTCGAAGTTGCCGCTCACGAAGGCCGGGTGCTTGAGCACGAAGGTGCCGAAGGGCAGCGTCGTTTCGATGCCCGTAATCTGGTACTCGGCGATGGCGCGCAGCATGCGGGCGATGGCATCTTCCCGATTAGCGCCGTAGGTTACCAGCTTGGCAATCATGGGGTCGTAGTAAATCGGAATGTCCATGCCCTGCTCAAAGCCGTCGTCCACGCGCACGCCGGGGCCCTGGGGGCGCACGTAGGTGGCTAGCCGGCCGATGTCGGGCAGGAAGTTGTTCTGCGGGTCTTCGGCGTACACGCGCAGCTCCAGGGCGTGGCCGGTAATGGTGAGGTCTTCCTGGCGGAAGGTCAGGGGCTGGCCCTCGGCCACCCGGATTTGCTCCTTCACGAGGTCAAGGCCCGTAATCTGCTCGGTCACGGGGTGTTCGACTTGCAGGCGGGTATTCATTTCGAGGAAGTAGAAGCGGTGCTGGTCGTCGAGCAAGAACTCGACCGTGCCGGCCCCCGCGTACTGGCAGGCCCGGGCCACGTCCACGGCACAGCGGCCCATCTCGGCGCGCAATTCGGGCGTGAGCACCGACGACGGCGCTTCCTCAATCACCTTCTGGTGGCGGCGTTGAATGGAACACTCGCGCTCAAACAAGTGCACGATGTTACCGTGCTCGTCGCCCAACACCTGAATCTCGATGTGGCGCGGCCCGGTCACGAATTTCTCGATAAACACCGCCCCGTCGCCAAACGCCGAGGTAGCCTCGCTCACCGCCAGCTGCATCTGCTCTTCAAATTCTTCCACGGCGTGCACCAGGCGCATGCCCTTGCCGCCGCCGCCGGCCGAGGCCTTAATCAGAATTGGAAAGCCTACTGCCTGGGCAATTTGCTTAGCGGCCTCCACGTCGGCAATGGCCTCGTCGGTGCCCGGCACCAGCGGAATGTTGTAGGCCTTCACGGCCTGCTTGGCCGAGAGCTTGTCGCCCATCATGTTCATCGCCTCGGGGCTAGGGCCCACGAAAATCAGCCCCGCCTCACGCACGGCGCGGGCAAAGCCGGCATTTTCGGAAAGGAAACCGTAGCCGGGGTGAATGGCATCGACGCCCAATTCTTTACATACCTCAATAATTTTATGGCCCCGCAAATAGCTCTGGGCCGAGGCCGGCGGGCCCACGCACACCGCCTCGTCGGCGTAGCGCACGTGGGGCGCGAGGCGGTCGGCCTCGGAGTAGATGGCCACCGTGGCGATGCCCATTTCTTTGGCCGAGCGCAGCACGCGCAGGGCAATTTCGCCACGATTGGCAACCAGAAGTTTCGCTATTTTTTTCATGCGGGGTGGGAGGGAAAGGCAGTAGCACGCAGCGCCGGCTTCGTGCATGAACAGGCGGAGCCGGACGACCCGAACGCAGGATGCTCGCTGCGCTCGCGCACGAAGCCGAAGCTGCGCGCTACAGTTTTACAATCACAAAGAAAACCTTAAACCGGTACCTTGGTACTTAAGTAAGCGCTGGCTAGCCTGCCGCTACGCCCAAATTATGTACAAAACCTGAGCGCGGCCTATCTTTGTCGTTTAGCTGATATTGCTGCGCGGGCTGGTTGTGCCCGCTTTCCTCGCTCTCTCAAACTTATTCCCCCTAGTTTTCAGTGGATATTTTCGACCGCGTTTCGGCCAACCGGGGCCCGCTGGGTTCGCACTCACACTATGCCCACGGCTACTTCACGTTTCCCAAGCTCGAAGGCGAGATTAAGCCCCGGATGATGTTTCGGGGAAAGAAGTATTGACCTGGAGCCTGAACAACTACCTGGGCCTGGCCAACCACCCCGAGGTGCGGCAGGCCGATACCGACGCCACGGCCGAATACGGCATGGCCTACCCGATGGGCGCCCGCATCATGAGCGGCAACTCGACGCTGCACGAGCAGCTCGAAAACGAGCTGGCCGATTTCGTGCACAAGCCCGCCGCGCTGCTGCTCAACTTCGGCTACCAGGGTGTAGTAAGTATTATTGATGCCCTCGTGAGCCGCCACGACGCTATCGTGTACGATGCCGAGTCGCACGCCTGCATCATCGACGGGGTGCGCCTGCACCAGGGCAAACGCTTCGTGTTTCCGCACAACGACATCGAGAACCTCGAAAAGCAGCTGGAGCGCGCCAAGCGCCTCACCGACGAAACCGGTGGCGGCATCCTGGTCATCACCGAGGGCATGTTTGGCATGTCGGGCAACCTCGGTAAGCTGCGCGAAATTGTAAAACTCAAGGAGAAGTTCAACTTCCGCTTGTTCGTAGACGACGCCCACGGCTTCGGTACGCTAGGCCCCACCGGGGCTGGCACGGCCGAGCATTTGGGCGTTACAGAGGGCGTAGACCTAATTTTTTACACCTTTGCCAAGAGCATGGCCAGCATCGGCGCGTTCGTGGCCGGGCCGGAGGGCGTTATTGAATATTTGCGCTACAACATGCGCAGCCAGATTTTCGCTAAGTCGCTGCCCATGCCGCTCGTAGTGGGCGCCCTCAAGCGCCTGGAGCTTATTCGCAACCACCCCGAGTACCGCGAAAACCTCTGGACCATCGTGCGCGCCCTGCAGAGCGGCCTGCGCGAAAAAGGCTTTAATATCGGTACCACCGAGTCGCCCGTCACGCCGGTGTTCCTCAACGGGCAAATTCCCGATGCTACGGCCTTAACCTTCGATTTGCGTGAGAATCATGGCCTTTTCTGCTCCATCGTGGTGTATCCGGTGGTGCCCAAGGGCGTCATTATGCTGCGCCTCATCCCCACAGCCGTGCACACCCTCGAAGATGTACGTGAAACCATCGCCGCCTTCGAAGCCATCTCGGCCAAGCTCGACAAGGGCCTCTACAGCAAGCAGGCCGCTACTGCCTAATACACTGGCAGCTAGCGGAGCTGCTGCCCGCGCGCCGGCTGCCCGCTAGGGCGGCCGGCGCGCTTGTTTTTGTACATTTCTAAGGCCATCGCGTGCCTAAAATTTCATCAAAAAAGCATTTTTTCAAAAAAAACCCGCTTACAAGGCCAGAAATGCGGTTTTGAAAAAAACCTGGAAAACTTGCTTGCGTAGAAAGTGCCTGTATATTAGGGCCGCGTAAGCACAATTCCCTTTTTTCTCACCCAATACCCAACCAACTTTCATGGCTAACCCTTTCAACAAGCTCAAGGACTTGATTCATTCGCTGGAAGACGACTTTGAGAAGTCGTATGATAAGCACAACGCCGCTGCCGGCACCCGCGTGCGCAAAGGGATGCAGGAGTTGAAAAACCACGCCCAGGCCATCCGCCTGGAAGTACAGAATATGAAGAATACGTCGAAAGACGGCGCTGCCGCTGCCCCGGCGGCTAAAAAGGCCGCTCCGGCCAAAAAAGCGGCGCCGGCCGCTGCCAAGAAGGCTGCTCCGGCTGCCAAGAAGAAGTAGGTTATCTGAGCCACGGATTCGGTCGGATTTTTCGGATTTAGTGGACGGATTTTTAAGTGCAAAAAGCCCCGCTAGCCTAGCTAGCGGGGCTTTTTGCACTTAAAATATTAAGCTGCTCTGCTAAAGCACGTCCTGCTGAGCCTGTTGAAGCATTGTGCTCGCGCCGGTTGGGTAGTATGCCTAGAGCGGTGTGGGAAAGATGCTTCGACAGGCTCAGCAGGACCTTGCTTTTCAATTAGTCATTTCGAGTAGGAAATAATCTCTCCGACCTTTTTTTACCACTAGATATTTATCCAGGAGCAGCGGCAGCTCCGCCACCGGCGCATCGGGCGAGGTCGCTTTCTGCCCGTTGAGGCTGAGGCCGTTGGACTGTACAAGCTTGCGCACTTCGCCGCGCGAGGGCAAAATCTGCTTGTCGGTAGCCTCGCTCAGCAGCACGGCTAGGGTCAGGCCGGTCGCCTCGGCGCGCGGCACGCGCAGGTGGGGCACGCCGGCAAACACGTCGAGCAGCGTGGCTTCGTCGAGCGCGGCCAGGTCGCCCCCGCCGAAGAGTACCTGCGAGGCGGCCACGGCCGCCTCGTAGGCCGCCTCGGAGTGTACCCGGATGGTTACGTCTTTAGCCAGCGCCTTTTGCAGGGTTTTCAGGCCGGGGTTTTGGGCGTGCTCGGCTTCGAGGGCTTCGATTTCGGCCTGGCTGAGCAGCGTGAAGACGCGGATGAGGCGCGGGGCATCAGCGTCTTCGGCGCGCAGGAAAAACTGGTAGAACTGGTAGGGCGAGGTCAGGGCCGGGTCGAGCCACACGGTGCCGGTTTCCGATTTGCCATACTTGGTGCCGTCGGCCTTGGTGATGAGCTGGCCGGTAAGGGCGTAGGCCTTGCCCTGGCCATCGGTGAGGCGGCGGATGAGCTCGGTGCCGGTGGTGATGTTGCCCCACTGGTCGCTAGCCCCCATTTGCAGGGTGCAGCCCAGGTTTTGGTAGAGGTGGTAAAAGTCATAGCCCTGCAGCAGTTGGTAGCTAAACTCGGTGTAGCTGATGCCCTCCGAGCCGCTGTCCTCATTGCCGCCGATGCGGCGCTTCACCGAGTCTTTGGCCATCATGTAGTTCACGGTGAGGTGCTTGCCCACCTCGCGCAAAAATTGCAGGAAGCCGAAGTCCTTGAACCAGTCGTAGTTATTGACGAGCACCGCCCCGGTGGGCGAGTCGTTGAACTCCAGGAATTTTTCGAGTTGGGCCCGAATGCCGGCCTGGTTGGCGCGCAGGGTAGTTTCGTCGAGCAGGTTGCGCTCGGCGCTCTTGCCGCTAGGGTCGCCAATCATGCCGGTGGCGCCGCCCACCAGCGCCACCGGGCGGTGGCCGGCGCGCTGCAAGTGCACGAGCAGCATAATGGTGGCCAGGTTGCCGATGTGCAGCGAGGCGGCCGTGGGGTCGAAGCCAATGTAGCCCGACACGGGCGCGGCGCTGGCCAGGTGCTCGGCCGTGCCGGGCATGGCGTCGTGGTACATGCCGCGCCAGCGAAGTTCAGAGAGTAAATCCAAGGAGAAAATAGATTCTGGTAAACAACTTTTTTAGATTCTGCCAGGCTCATTGAGTAAATCAGTTACCCAAGAACGAAGGGCAAAGGTAAAGCGGCTGTTTTACCTTTGCTGACCTGGCCGAGCGGCTAGTTTTTCGCTTTTCTACTTCTGTTGCCTTGAATACCGACGCCGACGCCATTCTCAAAGCTGTGCAGCAGCGGCAGTTTCAGCCGGTGTATTTTTTGCAGGGCGAGGAACCGTATTTCATTGATACCGTGGCCGACGCGCTCGAAGCCAGCGTGCTGCCCGCGAGCGAGCGCAGCTTTAACCAAACGGTGCTCTACGGCAAGGACACCGATACGGCGGGCATTCTGGGTCAGGCCAAGCGCTTTCCGATGATGAGCGATTACTCGGTGGTAATCGTGAAAGAAGCCCAGGCCGTGGCTGACCTGGAGAGCGAGAAAGCCTGGCCTTTTCTGGAGGCCTACCTCAAAAACCCGCTCGCCAGCACCGTACTCGTGCTCTGCTACAAGCACAAAACCCTCGACTCGCGCAAGAAGCTCGGCAAGCTGCTGGCCGGCAAGGACGCGCCCGGCGTGGCCCTAATGACGAGCAAAAAGCTCTACGACAACCAGGTGCCGCAGTGGCTGGGCGGCTACGTGCGGGCGCGCAAGCAGCAGATTACGCCCGGCGCCACGGCCCTGCTGGCCGAGTACATCGGCGCCGACCTGGGGAGGCTAGCCAACGAGGTGAACAAGCTGCTGCTCAACGTGAAGCCCGGCCAGGCCATCGACGAGGACCTGGTGCAGCGCCTGGTGGGCATTAGCAAGGAGTACAATATTTTTGAGTTGCAGCGGGCGCTGGTGCAGCGCGACGTGCTCAAGGCCAACCGCATTCTCACGCACTTTGCGGCTAATCCCAAGGCTAACCCGCTGATTCCCAATCTTACGCTGCTGTTTAATTTCTTCACCCGACTCTTGATGCTGCACCAAGCTGGCCCTAATCCCTCGGATGCGGAACTGCAGAAGATGGGCATCAACAAGTTTGCCCAGAAAGAATACCAACTGGCTCAGCGCCAGTTCGGCCCCGAGCGCACCATCGACCTCATCCACCTCATCCGGCGGGCCGATGCCCAGAGCAAGGGCATCGAGAGCGGTAGCATGGATGAGGGCGAAATTCTACGTGAGCTGGTGTGGCTGATACTGCACCCGGTGCCGGTGGCAGCCGTAGAGTAACGCGGGGCGCGTGACTAGCGTAGAAAGCAGGTAGTTCATCTTAACCTGATTTCACTCATGAGCGATAACCAACCGAGCGGCACCCTGGGCGGCATGATTTCCAGCCTGTTTGGCCGTAGAAATAGCGATGATAGCACGAGCGGCGGCTTTACGGCCACCCATAAAGTACTGAGCGGCGCCCTGCTGGCCGCCGGTGCCGCCTACCTCTACAAGCGCGCCAAAGGTAAGCAGCTAGCTAGCTAGGCTGCGCTTTAAAAGCAAGGCCCCCGTCAGTCGCATTCGGTTCGGAATGCACTGACGGGGGCCTTGCTTTTAAATCCTTTCGCGTTTTTGCTCGCGCTAGCCTACTGCCCGGCGGCGCGGCGCAGCTCTTCATCGGCGCCGGCGGCGCGGCGGCGGGCGGCGGCCACCTTGCCATTGCCGAAGCGGTAGGTGAGAGCGGCCGTCACGATGCGCGTGTCGAGGCGCGAGTAGTAGCTCTCGGTGAAGTTGTCGTAGGTAGTGGTGGCGCGATTGGGCGTGGTGTAGAAGATGTCGGCCACGTTCAGGCGAAAGGTGCCCTGCTTGTGCCAGAGGCTTTTTTGCAGGCCTGCCGACACCTGGCCACGCGCCTGAATAACCTGAAAGCCATAGACTTCGCGCGATTCGTAGAGGCCGTTGAGCTCGGCTAGCCAACCCTTGGGTATGGTGAAGCTGTTGTTGGCGGTGAGGTTGCAGGCAAAGCGGCCACGGTCAAGGTTGGTGCCATTTAGCTCGCCCACGTAGCGGTTGTAATAAAGTAAAGCATTAGCGTAGAGCGTCCACCACTTGGTAAGCGTAAGCGGCGCGGTGAACGTAAGCGTGTAAAAATGCCGGGTACTTAAGTTTACATTTTGGCTGACCACGAGGCGCCCACCGTCGGGCGAAGGCTGCACCACGCTCACGATGGGCAGGTCGGAGCGCGAGTAAGCTAGCCCGGTGCTGAATTTCTGGCGGTAGGTATGCGTCAGCTCGAAGTTGTAGCTAGTCGAAGCCATCAGGTTAGGGTTGCCCGAGATATAGGAGGTGGCATCCGGGTAGGTGCGCAGCGGGTTGAGCTGCTGGTAGTTGGGCCGGTCGATGCGCCGGGCCACGGCCAGGGTCAGCGCGTGGCGGTCGTTGACGGTACGTTCGACCAGGGCGCTGGGAAATAGCTGGAGGTAGTGCTGCTCGCGTAGCGTAGCGCCGTACTGCGTGGCCAGAATGTTGGTTTGTTCGGCGCGCAGGCCAGCTTGAAGCGTGGTTTTGGGCAAGGCTCCGCGCAGGCTGGCGTAGGCGGCGTTCACATTTTCGTGGTAGCTGAACTGGCTCGAAATATCGGGGCGCGGGTAGGTCTGATTATTAGCTGTGCTCGCAAAGGCTACATCGTTGTCCGATACCACCTGCGTGGCCTTGGCGCCCACGTCGAGGCGGGTGCGGTGGGGCAGGGGTTGGCTAAAATCGACCTTAGCCGCCCCGATGCCGAGGCGGCTGTGCTGGTTGCCGCTGAGCAAGCTGCCGGGCTGGCCCGACGTGTCATAATACACGTTCTGATTGCTCAGGCGGGTGAGGTTATAGCGGGCGTAGTCGGCATCGGCCGTGAGCGTGGCGGCGTTGGCCGAGTCGGCAAAGGCATGGCGCAGATTGATATTGGCACTGCCGCTGGGCCGGCTCACGTCCCAGGCCGTGAGGGCGTGGTAGCGGTCGGTGGGCGTGCCCGCCTCGTCTACCGACACGGTTTGGCTGGTAGTCGCGAGCGAAGAATTGCTAGCCAAGCCCGTCACCGACGCACCCAGCAGCGTCCGCTTCGAGAGGTTGAGGTCGAGGCCCACCTTGCCCGAGTGTGAGCGCAGGTGCGCGAGCTGGTCATTACTTTGCACCGTGCCGCCAGCCGGGAGCGCTGCCGTAGCCGCAAACTGCCGGTTGAAATCAATGCGGGAGAAATAGTGGCGGTCGGTGTAGGCGTAGTTGCCGTACACGTTCAGGTTTTTGCGGCGGTGGTTGAGGGCTAGCCCACCCGTAAACTTGCCCTGCTCGCTGTAGCCGTAGCTGGCATTAGCGGTGCCATTGGTGCCCAGGCGTTGGTCTTTCTTGAGATTAATGGCAATGACGCCGGCCCCGCCCTGGGCATCATAGCTGGCGGGTGGGTTAGTAATCAGCTCGATGCTTTGCAGCTGCTCGGCGGGCAAGGAGCGCAGGTACTCGGCCAGGTCGTTGCCGGAGAGCGGCGTGCGCTTGCCGTCGATAACCACAAGCAGTCCTTGGCGGCCGCGCAGGCTAAGCTCATTAGAGGTGCTTAGCGTGATGCCGGGCGAGCGGCCCAGCACGTCGAGCGTGGTGGCTCCTGAGGAGAGTGGGCTGTCGGCCACGTTGACCACGGTGCGGTCGGCCCGGCGCTCGTAAAGCGGCTTGCGGCCCGTCACGGTTACTTCTTTCAACGCCGTGGCCTGGCTAGTTACTAAGCGGATAGCCGGCAGGGCTAGCCCGCCCTCGGGCAGCTCAAACGGCGCGCTCCAGTAGCGCCCGTAGCCCACCTGCGCCACTGACACGCGGTAGCTTCGGCTGGCCGGCGCGTCGAGCCGAAACGCGCCCTGCGCATCGCTGAACTCGGTTTTGACCACCACCGAATCGGCGGCGCGGTGCAGCGTGACGGTGGCAAACTCCACGGCCGCGCCGGCCGGGCTAGCCACGGTGCCGCGCACGGCCGCACGCGCCTGCGCGTGGCTGGCCAGCGGCGCCGCCAGCAATCCCATTGTTACTACTCCCCCCGCTCGATAAACCCCTAAACTTAGTCGAAATAACGCAGCGCGTACGAACATATAACGGTAAAAGAACCAGCGCAAACCTACCTTCGCCAGCTGACCGGATAACGAGCATGCACGGGCAGCTGGCGAAATAGTTTAGCCTTTAGTATACAAGGCGTAAAGATGCGGCACGGCCCGCAATACTTAGCTATTGTAAGCTAGCTAAAAGGAAATTAAGGCAACGTGATTACAAATAAGCATTAAAATATTAATGTAAATAAGTTGCATCATTAGCGCTAAAAGCCCTGGCAGCGGCCGCTTGTCGGGTCGTTGCCAGGGCTTTAGTACTAACTTAAATGCGCTTACTGCGGCCGGCTTTTCAGGCGCACGGCCCGGAACTCGGAGCCGGCTTTCCACTGCGGAAAGGTGGTTTCGCTGGCTAGCCGCTGGCCGATGCGGAAGAGCAGGCGCGCATCCTGGGCCGCGCCGCGCAGGTCCCACTTGGGGTCGAACTGGTCGGAAGGCTGGTGGTAGTTGTTAGCCTCAAACTCTTCGCGCTGCTTTTCGGCGAAAGCCTTGCCGTGCAGGCGGCTCTCGAAGGCGCCGCTGGCGTAGAGCGCCGGCACGCCCACCTTGGCAAAGCTGAAGTGGTCGGAGCGGTAGAAGCTGCCAGTTTCGGGGTGCTGGTAGGGGATGACGTAGCGGTTCTGCTCCTTGGCGGCAGTGCGGGCATAATCGTCGAGTTCCGACTGCCCGTAGCCGGTGATGGTCACGTCGCGCATCGGCCCGAAGGCCAGCAGCTCATCCATGTTAATATCGGCCACCGTGTTTTTGAGCGGGAAAATCGGGTGCTGGGCGTAGTAGTCCGACCCGAGCAGGCCCTGCTCCTCACCCGTCACGGCCAGGAACACGATGCTGCGCTGGGGCTTCTCCTTGGCCTGCACGAAGCCGTTGGCGATGGCCAGCAGGCCCGCGCAGCCGCTGGCGTTGTCGAGCGCGCCGTTGTAAATCGAGTCGCCCTTCACGGCCGGGCCAATGCCGAGGTGGTCCCAGTGCGCCGAGTAAATAATATACTCCTGCGGCCGGGTGGTGCCGGGCAGCACGGCCACCACGTTCTTGGAGGTTTTGTAGGTGATTTTATTGTGCAGCGTGGTCGTCAGGCTCAGGCCCAGGTCTGTGGCCTTGAAGCCCGGCTTGTTGGCGGCGGCGTACAGGGCGTCGTACTGCAGGCCGGCGGCCTCAAACATCCGCTTGGCCGCGTCGAGGGTCATCCAGCCTTCGAGGGCCACCTTGCTGGCGCCGTGGTCGGGCGTGGTCGGGTGCAACTTAGAGCCGCCGTTGCTGCTTTGCACCACCGTCCAAGGATAAGAAGCGGGCTTGGTGTCGTGGATAATGACCAAGCCGGTGGCGCCGTGGCGGGCGGCCTCTTCGTACTTGTACATCCAGCGGCCGTAGTAGGTCATCTCCTTGCCCTTAAACATAGTAGTGTCCTGGCCCGCGTTGCCGGGGTCGTTGATGAGCACCACCACGGTCTTGCCCTTCACGTCGAGGCCGGCGTAGTCATCCCACTTATATTCGGGGGCCGTGACGCCGTAGCCGGCAAATACCAGCGGCGAATTTTTGATTTCAACCATAGGCTTTTCGCGCTCGGTCAAAAACATGTAGTCGCGTCGGTAGTGCAGCGTCAGGCTCTTGCCTTTGCCAGCGATGGTCGCCGTGGAGTCGGGCTTGCCGGCAATCTCGACAAGCGGCACCGGCTGAAAGTAGCTGCTGCCGTTGCCCGGCTTCAGCCCAAGCTTCTTAAACTCGCTGGCCAGGTAATCAGTGGCCTTTTCCTCGCCCGCCGTAAACGGCCGCCGGCCCTGAAACTCATCCGAGGCCAGCACCTTGATGTGCCGGGCCAGCAGCGCGGGCGTAATGCCGTCGTTGGGCGTGGGCACGCTGGCCGTATCGGTGGGCGCCGCCTCGGTGGGCTGGCCGGTGGCGGTGGTTTGGGAGGTGGAAGAATTGCTCTGGCAGCCCGCTAGCAGCAGGCCGGCCGCCGCCGGGGCTAGCCAGGGTCGTAGGGTAGAAAAACGCATGAAAAAAAGGGTGTTAGGGGGATGATAAGGTTGCAGCTTGCTGCCTGCTCCAGGCAGCGGCTGCCGTTGCGAAGGTAGGGCCGGCCAGCAGGTCAGTAGATGAACGAAGCGCATAGGAGCCAGTCCTTTTTCAGCGTGGCCACCGGCAAGCTACCAGCCAGGGTTGGCCCGTCAATTGGGCTGATAAGTTGCGCAGGTCTAATGTCGGGAAATCTATTGTTGTTTTCTGTTTACAATCAAGCCTTTGTATCAAGAAAATTACCTTGAAGCAAGGAATGAAAAGTCTGCTCAAACAAGAAATCGTCTTTCGGCGCCCTGGATGAGCGCGCTACTTTTGAGCCAACCTTTCACCCCTCACTAACCATGTCTTCAGCTCCTGTTGCCACCGCCCGTCCTTCCGCCGCCTTTATTGCCGCCTCGTGGTTTGCCCTGCTCGCGGGCATGGGCGGCTTCATCATCGGCCTCTGGAACGCCACGATGGCGCTCAATGAGAAAGGCTACTACTTTACCGTGCTGATGTTTGGCCTGTTTGCCGCCATCTCGCTGCAAAAAACGGTGCGCGACCAGCTGGAGAAAATCCCCGTCACGGGCCTTTATTACGGCCTGGCTTGGTTTGCTACGCTGCTGGCCATCCTGCTGCTGCTCGTCGGCCTCTGGAACGCGACGCTCACGCTCAGCGAGAAGGGCTTCTACGCTATGGCCTTTCTGCTCGGGCTGTTCGGGGCCATCGCCGTGCAGAAGAACACGCGCGACATGCGCCTGGCGCCGGGCGGCATTGCTTCGGGAATCGATACTGACGTGGTTTAGCGCCGGCATCTGGTGGGTGGCAGGGGAGGGTTGGCCTCGCTAGCCTCTGCAAGAAGTAGTAGCTTTAAGGCGAGCCGCAACGGCTAGGCTATTCTGGCTGCTGCCAATTCCCACCCCGCATGAAAAAACTTCTTCTCCTGGCCGCCGGGCTGGGCGCCAGCCTGCTGGCCCACGGCCAAACCAGCCCCACCTGGACCCAGGTATGGAGCGATGAATTTAACGGCCCCGTGCTCGACCAGACCAAGTGGAGCTACGAAACCGGCACTGGGGTCAACGGCGACTTTGGCACCGGCCAGCTCGACCGGGCCACCGCTAGGCCCGAAAACGTGGCCATTGAGGCCGGCATCGCCGGGGCCGACGGCGGCGCCCTGCGCATCAGCACCCGCCGCGAAACCTACCTCGACCGCAACTACACCAGCGGCCGTCTCAACACCAAAGACAAGGCCGCCTGGGGGCCGGGCCACCGCATCGTGGCTAGGGTGTGGCCCCAGGGCGTGCGCACGCAGGGCCAGGGTTTTGCCTTCTGGCTGCTGGGCAACGAGGCTCCGGCCGGCGTAGCGAGCCTCACCTGGCCCCAAGTGGGCGAAGTAGACATTATGGAGTACGTGGGCTCGCTGGCGGCCTACAACCTGGGCACGGTGCACTACGCCTACCAGTACAATAACAACCAGTATGCCGACTGGAACCACGGCTCGCACGGAGCCTACTACAGCTTTGCCGAGCAGCAGCTACCCGATGCCCCCGAATGGCTGCAGGTGGACCTGGGCGCGCTCTACAACGTGAGCCGCGTGATTCTAAACTGGGAAAACAACGGTACAAGCTACGTCGTCGAAACCTCGACCGACGGCACCACCTGGCAGCCCGCCTACCGCACCAGCACCGGCAAAAACGGCGTGAGCGACCTCACGTTTGCGGCCGTGAGCGCCCGCTTCGTGCGCGTCACGGGCACGCTGCGCGTCAACCAGTACGGCTACTCGCTGTATGAGCTGCAGGTATTTGCCGACGGCAGCTACGTCAACCTGGCCCTGAACAAGCTCGCCACGTCGTCGAGCGTCGAGCGCGCGGCGCTGGGGCCGGCCCTGGCCGTGGATGGCGACGCTAAAACCCGCTGGGCCAGCGCCTACCGCAACCCGCCCTACCAGTGTTGCGCACCAGCCAGCACCACCGACTCCGCCATCGGGGCCAACGGCTGGCACACCTACGGCCTCGACTGGTACACCGACCGCATGGAGTTTTTTGTCGATAACAACGTCTACCACATCCACTACTTCAACGACGGCGCGGTGTCGGGCGCCGTAGACGGGCAAAATGAAGAAGCGGAAGTCCTCCTCAACGGTAAAAAAGTGCTGAAGTCGGAATACTCGAATATGTATCCCGAGTGGCACCCCTTCGAGCATAAGCTGTATGCCATCCTGAGCGCCGGCGTGGGCGGCAGCAACAACACCTACGGCGGCCCCATCGCCGCCGGGGCCACTTTCCCGGCCGATGTGTACGTCGATTGGGTGCGCGTTTACGCCAACCAGGTCGTGACGGCCACCGCCGCCCCGGCGCTAGCCCCCTCAACTGCGGCTTTCCCCAATCCCGTAGCTGCCACCTGCCAGCTTACCAACGTGGCCGAAAACACGCCGGTAAAAGTCCTGGACGTGACCGGCCGGCTAGCCCTGCAAACCAAGGTCAGCGGCGGCGCCGTCGACCTAAGCGCCCTGCGCGCGGGCGTGTACGTGCTGGTGGTGCAGGGGCCGGGTGGGACGCAGCGGGTGAAGGTGAGCAAGCAGTAAGCGCAGCTTTAAACCAGTAGCCGACATATAGCTACCAGAACTAGTACGATGGGAAAGGGTATGGACGGCCAAGTAAATCTTAAGTATAATGGCAAGACTAATTCAAGCCATCTGGATTGGTAATGAGGCAGTTGGGGTAACAGTTGGTAGTTCTGGCCCAACGGATGATAACACCGATGTTGAGGTGGGATTTACTGATGGGACTAGGTACGTCGCTACTTTTTTTCACTTATGATAACATTGACCGATTAAGAAGAAGCTATGCCGCGACGGGGGAGTGCTTGCACGGAAAATATTTCTGGGCGAGCGATATGATTTTAATCGACCGTATTGATAGGGAAAGTATTGTGCAGGTAATCAATGACCTAGAGCGAGCAGGCTCCATCGATGGTATTTTTGCGCGGGTAGCCTAGGCTTTTGGCTAGTGGCGCGCCGGCCGTGCCCCCATCACAAACTCCAGCGTGCCGCCCTGCCGCACCTCGCTCACCGGTAGAAACGGGCTAGCCAGCAGCTTGCCATTGAGCCTAGCCGACTGCACGTAGACATTCTTATCGGACTGGTTTTTAACCGTCACGGTAAAGGTTTTGCCCTCGCCGACTTGCAGCACGGCGCCGTGCACGGCGGGGCTGCCGAGCGCGTACTCGCCCGAGGCGGGGGCCACGGGGTAGAAGCCCAGCGCCGAGAAGATGTACCAGGCGCTCATCTGGCCGCAGTCGTCGTTGCCGCCGAGGCCGTCGGGGCCCTGGTGGTACATCTTGTTCAGAATCATGCGAATGCGGGGCTGGGTTTTCCAGGGCTGGTTGGTCCAGTTGTAGAGGTAGGCGGCGTGGTGGGCGGGCTCGTTGCCGTGCACGTAGTTGCCGATGATGCCGTCGCGGGTGATATCCTCGGTTTCGGCGAAGAACTTGTCGGGCAGGTTCATCGTGAAGAGCGAGTCGAGGTGAGGCACAAAGCGGGCGCTGCCGCCCATCTTGGCGATGAGCCCGCTAGGGTCCTGCGGCACGTAGAGGCTGTAGTTCCAGGCGTTGCCCTCGATGTAGGCCGGGTCGCTGGTAGTCAGCACGTCAAACTTGGCCCGGAACGAGCCGTCGGCCGAGCGCGGGCGCATGAAGCCGATGCGGGCATCGTACACGTTCTGCCAGTTGGCGGCCCGCTGACGGAATTCCTTTTCAATATCGGTCCGGCCCAACTGCTTGGCGGCCTGGGCAATGCAGTAGTCGTCGAAGGCGTATTCCAGCGTTTTCGATACGGAGGCGCCGCTCTTGTCCTCGGGCACGTAGCCCTGGTCCATGTACAGGCCTAGCCCGTCGTACCAGCGCTGGCGGGCGGTGGTGACGCAGGCGTCGAGGGCGTGGTTCTGGTCGAAGGGCGCGTTGCCGAGCACGATGGCATCGCAGAGCACCGGCACCGCGTGGTAGCCAATCATGCACCAGTTTTCGTTGGCGTAGTGGCTCCACACGGGCAGCATGTGCTCGGTGCTCTGGTCGAAGTGGGCGAGCATGGATTGCACCATATCGGCGTTGCGCTTCGGCTGCACAAGGTTGTAGAGCGGGTGCAGCGCCCGGTAGGTATCCCAGAGCGAGAAGGTGGTGTAGTTGGTGAAGCCCTTGGCCAAGTGGTTGTTCTGGTCGAGGCCGCGATACTGCCCATCCACGTCCTGGTAGATGGTGGTGCCCGTAAAGGCGTGGTACATGGCCGTGTAGAAATTCTCCTTATCGACCCGGCGCGGCGCGCTAATGGTTATTTTGGCCAACTCCTGCTGCCACTGGGCCTGGCCCTTTTGCCGGTAGTCGGCGAAATTCCAGCCGGGAGCCTCAGCGCGCAGGTTGGCCAGCGCCCCGATGGTGCTCACGGGCGAGAGCGCCATTTTGAGCTTGACTTTATCGCCCGCTAGGGTCGGCCCGAAGTCGAAGTGCAGGCGCAGCTGGTGGGCGGCCAGGTCGGGCCAGTTGTGCGCCTGGTCGAAGCGGCCCCAGAAGCCGCGGTAGGTCTGCTTGGGGTCATAATTCTGGCTGCCGTAGGTTTTGAAAGGCCGCGAAAAACTGAGCGCGAAGTACACCGTGCGGGTGCGGCCCCAGCCGTTGGTTTGGCGGTAGCCGGTCACGAGCGAGTCGTTCTCGAACCGCACAAACGTCCAGACGTTCTTGCCGGGGTAGTTGTAAATCCCGGCCATTAGGTCCAGAATAATGTGGCTCTGGTCGGCTTGCGGGAAGGTATATTGGTGAATACCCACCCGGGTGGTGGCGGTCAATTCAGCCAGAATATCGTGGTCGGCCAGCCGCACTTTGTAGTAAGCCGGCTCGGCTACTTCCGAGGCGTGCGAGTAGGCCGAGCGGTAGCCGCCCAGCGGCTTATCGGCCGTGCCGGGGTTGAGCTGCAGCGGCCCGGTGGTGGGCATCACCAAAAAATCGCCCAAATCGGAGTGGCCCGTGCCGCTGAAATGCGTGTGGCTGAAGCCCACGATGGTGGGGTCTTTGTACTGATACCCCGCGCAGTACGAGTAGATTTCGGGGTTGTACTTGCCGTTTTGCTCGTAGCTGAGCGTATCGGTATCGGGCGAGAGCTGCACCGCGCCGAAGGGCACCGTGGCGCCGGGGTAGGTGTGGCCCATCTTGGCCGTGCCCACCAGCGGGTGGGCATACTGCACGAGGTTTTCGGGGCTAGCGGGGGCGGGGCGCTGGGCCAGGGTGGCCCCCGGCACCAGCAGCGCGGCCAGTAAAACATGCTTCATGGCGCCAAAATACGGGCCTGCCCACCGTTGGCTCGTATTTTGGCGGGGCTAGCCCCGCCGGGCCGCCGTAAAATTCAGGCCGAAATACAGGGTTTCCTTCAGCAGGGAGTTGCGCCGCCAAATAGTAGCTTCACGGGCCAGCAGCTGCGGCACGTTGCCATTTCTAAATAGAAAGGGGGGAAACAGCCGAATGTACTGCACGTCGGCTTCGGCAATGCACAGGCCCTTCTGAGCGAGCTCGCGCTGCCAAGTGGCTAGGTTACGAATGTTCTCGTTGCCAATGGTAATGTGCTTTTTGAGCGTCTCGTCGTAAATTTCGATGATACGCTTATTGCCCCGGCGCAAGTACAGCTTGAAGTTTTGCACTACGTTGCCACCGTTTTCTTCTACCACCACGAGCTGGCCGCCGGGCCGCAGCGTGCGCTGAAAGATGGCTAGCGCGTCTTGCAGCGGCTCGAGGTGGTGCAGGGTGTCCTGGATAATGATGTGGTCGTAGGAAGCCGGCGCGGGCGGTGAGTCAAACAGGTTTTCGTAGCTGTAAGTGAAGCCCGACACGTCGCCAAACTGCGCCCAGTAGCGTAGGCGCTCGGGCAGGTGGGCGTAGTAAAATTCGAGCGTGGTGCCGTGCACCTTATAGCCGTTGAGAGACAAGAAGATAGCCGTGGTTCCGTAGCCGCAGCCGCAGTCCCAGATAGCCGCCTCTTTGTCGGGCAAATGCGCCAGAATATATTCTAGCCGCTGCACTACGTAGGCCTTGCGAAACTCAAAGCTGGCCGGGCTTTCGAGCATCTTGTAGTAGCTGGTAAGCTGGGAGTTGCCACGTAACTCGTCGAGAAACAAGTCAAAAAACGTACTGACGGTCATGAACAACAAAAGGCGCCAGGAAAAGGAAGGAAAAACCGGCGACCAGGGGCGTAGGCTGGCCACGCGGCGAAAATAAGGGCTAGCCGGGACTAGGGAGCCGGTGCCACCCCGGCCGGCGGCCGAAGCCGGCCACTGGCCACTGGTCGTATTACGCTGGTTTTCTTTCCTAAGCGCGCGATACTTTGTAGAGCTTAGCCCCGTACAAAAACACCACCGCGTAGCAAATAATGGGTAGGTAATAGGCGTGGGCCACGCTCACATCGGCCACCGGGCCCATCACGAAGCGCGGAAAAAGTGCCGCGCCCACCACGCCCATCACGATGAACGACGAAGCGAGCTGCTTGTGCCGCCCCAGGTCTTTGAGCCCCAGGCTGTAAATGGTCGGAAACATGATGCTGAAAAAGAAATTGAGCGCAATGAGCGCCCCAAACGATACCCAGCCCAGATGCTGGGCCACCAGCAGGCACATGCCAATGTTGGCCAGGGCCACGGCGGCCAGCAGGCGGTTGGGGGCGATGAACTGCATGAGGTAGGTGCCCAGAAAACGCCCCAGCATCATGCCTACCAGGCTCAGGGAGAAGAAGTAAGCCGCCACGTCGTTGGCCAGGTGCGGCAGGCCGGGGGCTAGCCCCACGGTGCGCGAGAAAAGGGTGCCCACCTGCCAGAAGCCCTGCACGGCCGGCCCCGGCCGCAGGCCCATGTAGTCGGTGCCGTAGTTGATGAAGTACGCCCAGGTGCCGCCCTGCGCCGCCGTATTGAAGAGCTGGGCCACGCAGGCCCACACAAAGTGCGGGTGCTGAAACAATTTCTTGTCGGCCGCCAGGTTGGTGGGAGCTTCGGTGGGGGCTGCCACCTGCTCATCGGCAGGCTCATCGATAAGGGGGGGCACTTTCACGAAGAAAAACGCCAGCCCAATACTGCCCACCACCGCCCCGATGGCCGAGTAGAGCACCTTCACCGACGTGAGGTCGCCGCTGGCGTGGGCGCCGCGCAGCACAAAATAGCCCCCGATAAGCGGCCCCGACACCGCCCCGATGCCGTTGATGGCGTGGGCAAAGTTGATGCGGCGGTCGGAGCTGTGTAAGTCGCCGAGGCCGTCGAGGAAGGGGTGCGCCACGGCCTCCAGGGTAGCTAGCCCGCAAGCCAGCACGAAGAGCGCCAGGCGCAGGTAGCCAAATGAAAGGGCCGTGGCGGCGGGCACCATCAAAAAGGCCCCGGCCGCGTACAGCCCCAGCCCCAGCAGCACGCCTTTCTGGTAGCCAAAGCGCTTCATAAACCAGCCGGCGGGCAGGCCCATGATAAAATATGCCCCGAAAATGGACAGCTGCACCAGCGCCGAGTCGGCCTTGCTCACGTGCAGCACCTCCTGAAAGTGCTTATTGAGAATGTCGCCCATCGTGACGCCCACGCCCCAGAGCATAAACAGCGACACCACGAAGCACAGGGTGAGAATGTAGCGGCGCTCAGTGAAGGGCGGCGTAGCGGCGCGGACCGCAGGAGTAGAAAGAGCCATCGGCAAAAGGAGGGGCCGCCCGGTACCGCCGGGCCAGCCAGAGCTTAACCTTGGCCGGGTGGTTTAGTTAAGCGCCGGGTGAAGAATGTAGGGCTGGCCAGGCGGGGCAGTTCGCAGAGTTGCCGGATGCTTGCAGGGTGGCAGTTAGTGACGGCCCGAATTACCTGGCTCCTTCGGTCAGCTACCGCCCCAGGTAGCCGCCCAAATCGGAGATGCTGGCAATGCCCAGCTGCCGGGCCTGCTGCCGCCGCATCAGCAGACAGTACGCATTATTAAACCCTAGCGGAGCTCGCCAGGCCAGGTCGTAGCGGCGCTGAAACTCGGCTTGCACATACGTAAACACCGCGGCCGGGCGCCCTCCCAGCGAATCGAGCACCGCAGCCGAAGGTTGTAATAGCACTTGTAAGCCAGTGCCGGTGTACTCCGGGTACATATCTATCTGGCCACCGCGCAGCGCCTCAAAGCAAATGGTGGTGCCGCCGAGGCCGGTTTTCGTGGCTACGGCCAGGTCGGTATTGCCCCGAATAAGGGCGGCATACATTTCTGTCAAAATGTATTGCTCGGCAAAAATCTTGGACCCCAGCCGCACTACCGCCGCGCCGGGCGGCAGCGGGCGCGGTGCTTTCCAAAGGCCCTTGCGGCGCAGCCAGCCCAGGGCCACGGCGCGGGGTTCCAGATGTAAATAGTCGACCTGGTAGTTGAGATTGGTCATGGCTGAGTCGGATAGCCGACCGCTGAGCTGGTCGAGCACCGGGCCGAGCTTGGGGTGGGCGCGCAGCAGGGCCGGGCGCACTACGGGCGCCGCGTAGTAGGGCGGTAGGGCGTGGCGGTCGTCGCGCAGCACGCGCAGGCCGTAGGCCCGGATGCGCCCGTCGGTCGAGTAGCCGTCGATGACATCGACCTGGGCGGCGCGGGCGGCTTCGTAGACCAGCGCCGGGGCCAGCACCACGTTGGGCAGGTGGGTGAGGTGGTAGGCTTTGGTGAGGCCCGGCAGGCAGTCGGCCCGGCCAATAAACTCGGGGCTGAAGCCCGCCCGCAGCCGCCCGCTGGCCTGCGGCAGCCAGTAGCCGGCCGCCAGCAGCGGCAGGGCCAGCAGCAGCCCGCCGCCCACGGCGCGCAGCCGCCGGGCCGAAAGTTTTTCCAGCGCGCCCAGCCCCGCATCGAAAGCCAACGCCAGGCCTGCGGCCGGGATGGCGCCGGCCAGTATCATCACCGGGTTATTCAGCGCGATGCCGCCAAAAATGAACTCGCCCAGGCCGCCCGCCGCCACGTAGGCCGCCAGGGTGGCCACGCCCACGTTAATGACCGTGGCCGTGCGGATGCCCGCCATGAGCACCGGCAGGGCGAGCGGCAGCTCCACGCGGCGCAAAATCTGGCTATCGGTGAAGCCCAGGCCGCGGGCAGCCTCCACCACGGCCGGCGGCACGCCCTGAATACCCGCCACGGTATTGCGAATGATGGGCAGCAGCGAGTACAGCAGCAGCGCCAGGATGGCCGGCGTCGCCCCAATGCCAAGCAGCGGAATCAGAAACCCGAGCAGCGCGATGCTCGGCACGGTCTGGAGCACGCCGGCCACTCCCAGCACGGCCGGCGCCCAGCGCGGCCGCCGCGTAAGCCACAGCCCCACCGGCACGCCCACCACCACCCCCAGCAGCAGCGCCGCCGCCGTCAGGGCCACGTGCTGCAGCGTTTGCTGGCCCAGCTTGCCGGCCTGCTCGTGCCAGAAGGTAAAGAGGTCGGTAAGGGTGTGCATATCGTTAGGATAAGAAAGCGAGGCTAGGTGGGAAATTGTCAACCCCAATCATTTCGTCATGCCGAGCGCAGCGCAGTCGAAGCATCTTGGGCGCTTCGTTGAGCGGCTCACGCGTGCCCAGTCAGGATGCTTGCCAGGATGCTTCGACTGCACTACGCTCCGCATGCCAGCGAATGCTAGTGCTTGCTTTAGAAGAAGTTGCCGTAGGTGCGGCGCGTTGCTGGGCTCGCAACGCAGCTGTTTTTTGGCATTACCCGCCGCTTAGCCGCTGCTGAAACCCATCCAGAAACTGGCCCACGTGGTAGCCGTCGGCCAGGGCGTGGTGCACGTTTACGGCCACGGCCATGCGCTGGGCGCCGCCGGCGGGGAACACCTGGCCGAAGGAAATTTTGGGAGCACTGTCGGGGTGGCGGAAGCTGCGGGCGTGCGTCAGGCCCGTGAAGCGCACCCACGGCAGGGCCGAACAGTGTAGCACATCGGGCCGGGCAGTGCGCTCGCTCAGGCCCAGGCCGCTGGTGGCCCGGATGGCCGCGATTTCGGCCTGCGCGCCGGCCACAAAGTCGGCCAGGCTAGCCTGCTGCTCGATAAACGAGAAGCTGAACGTGTGGTCGGGCCGCCCGATGGTGGCCGAGGCGTGCACCCGGTCGTAGGTATACACCTGCCCCTGCTCGATGCGCTGGCGCAAGGCTTCCACTGCATTGGCCGCCTGCACGGCGTGGTAGAGGTAGTAGAGGAAAAACGGCACCCCTAGCCGCCGCGCCTCATCGCGGGCCGGGGTGCAGTCAATTTCCGAAACCAGCCCAAAAAAGGGCTCTTCGAAGGCGGAGAAAAACTCGAAATGCTCGCGGCGGGGCCAGGTGGCCAGGTCAACTAAATGGCGCATGGGCGGCAAGTTCGGTACTTTTGGGGCGAGCGGCCGCCTACTGACCGCCCGTTTTACCCTAGCCATGCTCCAGCGCCCGCCCCAGCTCCTTGCCTTCGACGCCGACGATACGCTGTGGCCCAACCAGCCGCACTTCGACCACGTGGAGCGCGAAATGTGCGCCATCCTGGCGCACTGCGGCGATGCGGATACTATCGGCCGCCACCTCTACCAGGTGCAGCGCCACCACATGCATCTGTATGGCTACGGCGCCAAGTCCTTGATGCTGACCATGACGGAAACCGCCATTCAGCTCACCGGCGGCGCCGTGACGGGCCGCGAAATTCAGCAGCTGCTCGACCTGGGCAAGCGTCTGCTCGACTTTCCCATCGAGCCCCTGCCCGGCGTGGTCGAGGTGCTGAGCGAGCTGAAGCGGCGCGGCCGCCGCCTGATGGTGCTCACCAAGGGCGACCTTTTTGACCAGGAAAGCAAGCTGGCGCGCTCGGGCCTGGGCGATTTTTTCGACTACGTCGAGATTGTGAGCGAGAAGGACGTGCCCACTTACCGGCGCGTGCTGGCCCGCCACGGCGTGGACCCCGCCGCCTTTCTGATGATTGGCAACTCGCTCAAGTCTGATATTCTACCGGTGCTGGCGCTGGGCGGCCAGGCCATTCACGTGCCCTACCACACTACCTGGGTGCACGAAGAAGTGCCCGCCGAGCAGCTTGTAGGCCTCGATTTCGGGCGGGTCGATACCCTAGCTGACGTGCTGGCTTACTTAGCCTAGCTCCGGCTCGCTAGCCCAGGGTTTGGCCAAAAGCGGCCAGCAACGGCCCCAACGCAATGACCGTGGCGGGCGCATCGGCCAGGCGCAAGGCGGGCGCGCCGCTTTCGTTGAGCAAGGCCATTGCCTCTTGCACGCTGGCCGTGAGGGGCAGGGTAGGTGCCTGGGCGGGCGGGGCTAGCCCTGCTCGGTCTAAGTCTAAAAAAGGCAGCACCTCGGCTAGGGTCGTCACCCGCATTTCCAGCGCCAGCCGCTCGGCCCGGAAGAAGCTGCGCACGAAGTCGTTGGCCGGCCGGCGCAGCAGCTCGCGCGGCGGGCCCAGCTGCTGAATCTGCCCATTATTGAGCAGCAGGATGCGGTCGGCCAGCTCAAAGGCCTCCTGCACGTCGTGGGTCACGAGCACCACCGTTTTGCGGCGCAGCTCGTCGAGCTCGCGAAAGTCGCGGCGCACGGCGGCGCGGGTTATCGGGTCGAGGGCGCCGAAGGGCTCGTCGAGCAAAATGACGGGCGGGTCGGCGGCCAGGGCGCGGGCCAGCCCCACGCGCTGGGCCTGCCCGCCCGAAAGCTGGGCCGGCAGCATGGCCGCAAAGCGGGCGGCCGGCAGGTGCAGGCGCTCGAGTAGCTCGGTGGTGCGGGCGGTGGTTTCGGCCGCCGGGCGGCCCAGCAGGCCGGGCACCACGGCTACATTTTGGGCCACCGTGTAGTGCGGCAGCAGGCCCACCTGCTGAATGACGTAGCCGATGCCGCGCCGCAGCGCCTCGGGCGCCTGCCGCCGCACGTCGGAGCCGTTGAGCTCAATAGTGCCGCCATCGGGCTCGATGAGGCGGTTGAGGGTTTTGAGCAGCGTGGTTTTGCCGCAGCCGCTGGGGCCGAGCAGCACCAGCGTTTCGCCCTGGGCGACGTCAAACGATAGGTCATCGACTACCAGCTGCGCCCCGAAGCGCTTGGTGAGGTGCGACACGCGGATAGCGGGTGAGCTGGAAATGGGCATTACCTAACGAATGACGGGGCAAGGTACGCTGCCCGCCCGCGGCACTTAGCCGGCAGCCGGGCGGCGCAGTAGCTCTTGCAGCACCCAGGCATTGCCTTCCGGGTCCTGGAACGCGGCGTACTTTACGCCGCCCATGTCTTGCACCGGGCCCACCGCCACGCCCCGGCCCGCCAGTTCGGCCCGGGCTAGCCCAATAGCCGCTACCACCAGGTGCAGGCCGCGTAGCGAGCCGGCGGGCATGGCCAGGCCCGCCAGCCCCTGGGCCAGCACAATGGAGCAGCCCGAGCCCGGCGGCGTGAGCTGCACCACCCGCACGCCGGGGCTAGGCTGCACGTCGTGGTCGAGCCGAAAGCCGACCTGGTTCTGGTAGAACTGCTTGGCGCGGTCAATATCCGTTACCGGCACGGGAATGAGCTCCAGCTTGAAATCCATTTTTAGGGGCCTGCGAAGTAGGGGGCAACGAACTGGCTGCCTTGCCGCCGCGAAGCTAAGCAGGCGACCGCCGCCCGCCAGCGGGGCCGGTAGCCGCCGGGGTGCGCGTACCAAACCAGCGCCCGGCGGCGTTTTCCCCATCTACTGGGGCGCGCAAATGCCCCAGCCCGCGTTTTTTCGCTACTTTTGACCGTTCGCGAGCAGGACTCCGTTTTGCCCCGCCCGCCCCACCGAACCGCTGCCCTCCACATGAAGCTACCCCCCCGGCTCACGCTGGCCGCCGTCCTGCTGGGCGCCGTCGCGGCCGAGCCCCAGCTAGCCCACGCCCAGCTTACCCAGGCCAATACCACCGCCGACCGCTACTACCAGGAGGGGCTCGACCTGTTCGACAAGCAGCAGTACGGCGCCGCCCAGCAGGCCATGCAGCAGTACATGCAGCAGGCGCCCGCCCGCGTCGGCGAGCAGAGCGGGCCCGCCGCCGCCAGCGGCCGCCAGGAGCGCCTGGCCGATGCCGAGTACTACTACGCCGTGAGCGGCCTCTACCTGCTGCACCCCGATGCCGAGGGCCTCATCCTCGACTTTGCCCGCCAGCACCCGGCCCACCCGCGCGCCGCCGTGGCCTACTTCGAGCTTGCCAAGTTTTACTACGACCAGCAGAACTACGCCCAGGCCAGCACCTACTTTCAGAAAGTAGCCCCCGCTAACCTCAGTGCTAGCCAGCGGGCCGAGTCTGATTTTAAGCTGGGCTATAGTCATTTTCAGCTCAAGGAATACGACCAGGCGCGCATTCTGTTCGACCGCAACAAGTTGGAGGCTAGCCAGTATCGCTACGCCAGCTCGTACTACGCTGGCTACCTGGCCTTCCGGGCCGGCGACTACGCCGGGGCGCGCAAAGACCTGCTCGTGGCCGCCGAAAACGACGCCTACCGCGGCGTGGTGCCGGCCGTGATGACCCAGATTTACTACCGCGAGGGCAACTACGACGGCCTCATTGCCTACGCCACCAAGGCCCTGGCGCAAACGCCGCCGCCCACCAGCGCCGACGAGATTCAGCTGCTCGTGGGCGATGCGTACTACCAGAAGCAGGACTACAAGCCGGCCGGCCAGTATTTCGACCAGTATGCCGCCGCCCACAAGGGCAAAATCGACCCTGGCCTGCAATACAAAATCGGCTTTGCCAACTACAAGGAAGGCGACTACCCGCACGCCATCGCCAACCTCAAGAACGTGGCTAGCCGCCGCGACTCGCTGGGGCAGAATGCGGCCTACCATTTGGGTCTAAGCTATTTGCAGGCCGGGCAGAAAACGGCCGCCCTGGCTGCCTTCGACGCCGCCCGCCAGAGTACGCTGCAAAAGAACCTGTCGGAAAACGCCACGCTTAAGTACGCCCAGGTGCAGTACGAGCTGGGTAATCTGCCCGAGGTAATCGCGGCCCTGCGCGACTTCCGCCGCAAGTATCCGCGCTCGAAAAGTCAGCCCGTGGTCGACCAGCTACTCAGCGATGGCTTCCTCTCCAGCACCGACTATGCCGAGGCCCTGAGCTACCTCGAAGGGCTGGGGGAGGACCGGGGCGCTACCCTCAACGGCACGTACCAGCGCATTGCGTATGCGCAGGCCGCTACGTTATATAACGATGGCAAATACAGCGAGGCGCTGCCTTTACTGGATAAGAGCCTGAAGTACCCGCAGGACGATGCGCTGCGCGCCGCCGCCCAGGTGCTGCGCGGCGAAATCTACTCGGTAGGCCAGCAGTACCCCGAGGCCATCGCGGCCTACGCCGCCGCCGCCCGCTCGGCCCGCCAGGGTGGCGTGAGCGACGAGGAAACCCAGTACGTGCAGTTGGCCCGCTACGGGCTAGGGTATGCCTACTACAACACCAAGCAGTACGACAAGGCCCGGCCCCAATTTCAGGCTTTTTTGAATGACCCGGCGGCCAAGCCCACCGACCCCAACTACTCCGACGCCACCCTGCGCCTGGCCGATACCTACTACGTGGCCAAAAGCTACCAGCAGGCGCTCGATTTGTACGACAAGGTTATTCAGGCCAATGCGCCCGACAAGGACTACGCCTACTACCAGAAAGGCGTAACCCTGGGCCTGCTCGGCCGCAAAGACGAGGCTAGCCAGACCCTGGCCGCGCTGCTCAAGAGCAACCCCGACTCGCGCTACGCCGAGCAAGCCGTGTTTCAGCAGGCGCAGCTCGATTTTCAGGCCGGCGACTACGGTCCCGCCGCCGAGGGCTTCACCCGCCTCATTCAGAACCGGCCTACCTCGGCCCTGCTGCCCGATGCCTACCAGCGCCGGGGCGTGGCCTACGCCAACCTCGAGCAGCAGGACAAGGCCGTGGCCGACTTCCAGAAAGTATTGGCCGACTACCCGCGCAGCAGCGCCGCCCAGCAGGCCCTCTACAGCTTGCAGGAAAGCCTCACGGCCCTGGGCCGCACCGAGGAGTTTGACCAGGCCCTGGCTAGCTTCAAGGCCCAAAACCCCACCAGCAAAGCCACCGAAAGCGTCGAGTTTGAGGCCGCCAAGTCACTGTATCTGGCCGAAAAATATGCTCAGGCGCTGCCCCGCGTGCAGGCCTATTTGCAGCAGTACCCCGATAACGCGCTGGCCCCCGACGCCCGCTTTATTCTGGCCGACTCGTACCTGCGCACGGGCGAAAAAGTCAAGGCGCTGCCGCTGCTCAAAGCCGTGGTGACCGAAAACAAGAGCGAGTTTGTGAACCGCGCCGTGGGCCGCGTGGCCGACCTGGAGCTAGAGAATAAGAACTACCCCGAGGCCATCAAGTACTACGAGCGCCTGCGCACGGCTTCCAGCAACCGCCGCGAGGTGGCCACCGCCACGCTCGGGCTGCTCAAGGCCTATTACGACGGCGGCGATTACGCCAAAGCCCGCAGCACCGCCACCGACCTGCTGGGGCTGGCCGGCGCCACTGCCAACGCCACCAATACCGCCCTGCTCTACCAGGGTAAGGCCGATTTCAAGCTCGGCAACCTCGACCAGGCGACCACCGAGCTGGCCGCCACCGTGGCCGCCGCACCCAGCGACGCCACCGGCGCCGAGGCCCAGTACACCCTGGCCGAGGTGCTCTTCAAGCAGAAGAAATACGACGAGGCCATCACCGAGGCCTTCAAAGTGAACTCCAACTACAGCGCCTACGAGCTGTGGCAGGGCCGCGCCTTTTTGCTGCTCGCTGATGTGTACACGGCTCAGCGCGACATCTTCCAGGCCCGCGCCACCCTCAACTCGGTTATCGATAATAAATTCCCGGTAGCCGAGGTAATCGAAGGCGCCCGCCAGCGCCTCAAGGCCCTGCCCGCCAGCGACGACGCGCCCGCCCCGGCCGCCGAGGAGCCCGCCAAAACGGCCCCGGCTAAGCCTGCCGCGCCCGCCAAGGCTAGCCCGGCCAAGGCCCCGGCCACGACGCCCGCTCCCCCCAAAGCACCCGTTCGCAAACCGGTGAAGTAAGTGGAAAATGACGGGCGATTGCCAAACTCATTTTCTTAGTAGCCCGCTGGTATAAATTCTGTGTTAATGAAACGTTTAGAGGTGATAAAATCAAGCTTTACTACTGCTCCCGGTCGGCCCTGGCTGCTGGTCGCCGGCCTGAGCGGAGCCGTGGCGTTTGGCGCGCAGGCGCAAACTCAGCCCGGCCGGGGCAGGGCGCGCGGTACCATCCAGGACGCCGAGATTGAGATTGTGAAGGACCGGGTGAACACCCTGCCCGAGGCCACGCGCAACTTCGAGAAAATCCGGCTAGCCCCGCCGCCCAAGCCCACCCGGCAGGTTACGTATACTTATCCCGATTTCCGGCTGCCCGCCACCCGCCTCAACCCCTCGGTGCAGGTGCTCACCGTGGCCCAGGAAGAGCTGGAGCCCCTCACCGGCAACTACCTCAAGCTGGGCCTGGGCAATTACGGCTCGGTCTACGGCCGCGCCCACCTGCACTCGACCCGCAACGAGCAGTACAGCTACGGCCTCGACGTGCGCCACAATAGCTCGGCCAGCGGCCCGGTCGATGGCAAGAACTCGGGGGCTAGCCTTACCAGCGCCGCTGCCACCGGCGAGTACTACCAGGGCACCACGGCGCTGGGCGGCGCGCTCGACTTCGCCCGCGACACCTACCATTTCTACGGTTACGACCGCACCAAGCTCATCGATGCGCCCGATGCCGATGCCATCAAGCAGACGTTCACCCGCTTCGGGGCGCGCGCCTACGCCCGTAACCGGGCTACCGATGCGGCCTTACAGTACGAGGTGGGGCTAGGGTACCAGTACTTCGGCGACCACTACGGCGTGAGCGAGAATAACCTGCTGCTCAACGCCAAGGGTGGCTACGCGCTCAGCGAAACCAGCCGCCTTACGCTCGATGCACAGGGCTCGTTTATCTCGGATAAGCAGCCGCTTATCACGCGCACCCGTAATTTCTTTCAGGCTACCCCGGCCTACGAGCTGACCGGAAAAACCGGCCTCTCGCTCACGCTGGGCGCCACGCTAGGGTACTCCAGCGACGCCCTTTATGGCGTGGGCAAGGGCATGATTAATCCGGCCGTGCGCGTGGGCTACGCCGTGGTCCCCGAGAAATTTCAGCTCTACGCCGGCCTCGGCGGGGCCATTCAGCGCGTCACGCGCTACAACCTGAGCCAGGAAAATCCCTGGCTAGCCCCCGGCCAGACCCTGGCCGACACCCACGCCGGCCCCACGGTGTACGCCGGCTTTACCTCGACGCCGGTGAGCGGCCTGGAGCTGGCCGCCCGCGCCACCTTCGGGCGCTCGTGCAATCTGTACTTCTACCGCAACGCGCTGGCCGATACCAGCAAATTTGACCTCGTGTACGACAGCACCACCATCAACGTGGTGAACGTGCACGCCGAGGCGCTCTACAGCGCCAGCGAGAAGGTGCGCGTGGGCTTCAAGGCTGATTATAACCACTACGGCGTCAAGCCGTTGATGCAGGCGTATGGCCGGCCGGCATTCCTGGGCACGCTGTATGGTACTTATAACGTATTCGACAAGCTACTGCTCGGGGCCAATTTTTACTATTACTCGCCCAATTACGGGGCCAGCTATCCCCCGCTCCAATTCAGCCGGTTCCCCCTGTTCCAGGAGCTATACTGCGCGTTGAAACCCCTCGCCAGACCAACTCGGTTATCGACCTGAGCCTGCGGGCCGATTACCGCATTACGCCAAAATTCAGCATCTTTGCCCTCGGGAATAATCTCACCAACCGCCACTACCAGCGCTACCTGAACTACCAAAGCCAGGGCGTAAATGTGATTGGAGGGGTAACGTACTCATTCTAAGCAACTGGCTAGCCTGGTTGCGCATAAAAAGGAGGCTGTCGCTACGAAACTGACCGCGGCTGGCCCTAACTTTAGCCGCCTAACCTATTCCCCGCCCGTTCGCCCAGCCATTTACCGATGAACTTAGCCGACCACCTACGCCCCCTGCTCCGCGACCACGACTGCGTGATAATTCCGGACTTTGGCGGCCTGGTGGCCGAGTACACGCCGGCCAGGGTGCAGCCCGGCGGCCGGCACGTACTGAGTCCGCCCACCCGCCAGGTGGCTTTTAATCAAGGCCTTACCCGCAACGACGGCCTGCTTGTTGATGTGCTGCGCCAGCACCTGGGCCTGCTTGCCGCCGAGGCCCGCGAGGCCCTGCGCCAGGCCGTAGCCACTCTGCACCGCGACCTGCAAACTCAGCAGCGCGCCGAGCTGCCGGGCATTGGGGTGTTTCGGCAGCTGGCGGGCCGGGGCTTGCAGTTTGAATACACCGGCACCGACAACCTGCTCACCGCGGCCTTCGGCCTGCCCGAGCTCACGGTGCACCCCGTGTCGGTGACCGATGCCCGCCTGGCGCGCGAGCAGCAGGCGCAGCTGGTGCCGCGCCTGCGCGCGGCGGGCCGGGGCGTGCGGCTGCGGCGCGCCGTGCCCGGCGCAGCCATTGGCCTGCTCGCGGGCCTGGCCGTAGCTGGTTTGTACTTACTGAACCTGCACCCCACGGTGCTGCCTACGGCCTGGCAAAGCCACCTGCCCCGCTGGGAGCAGGCCGCTAGCCCGGCCGCCCCGCAGCAGGCCGCGCTGGCGCAGCCCAGCTTCGCGGCGCCGGTGGCGCCGGTAAGCCTCCCCGCCGAAGAACCGATGGTGTCCACTAGCTCACCCATTGAGCCAGTAGCCGAGGCGGTCAAGAACGGCTCTCCCACGCCCGCCGAGAAAAAAGTAATTCCCACCGTAGTAGCCGCTAAACCTGCGCCGCCGCAGACGGCCCCGGCCCAGACCGACCCGGTTGACGCGCTGCTGGCCCGTCGCGCCGCGCCCACTCCCGGGCGCCCCCGTGGTAAGGCGCGCAAGGTGCCCGCCGCCGCTGCCATTGCCCTGGCCGACGAAAGCAACATCGCCAAGCCCGTGCCCCTGGCCATGCGTAAGGCCGGTACGCAGGCCCCTTTACTGACCACTTCCTACGCGGCGGCCATGACGGCCCCCCGCCCGGCCGCCGTGCCGACTGCTCCCGCGGCCGTAAGCCCGCTCGTAAACAAGAAGCCGACAGCAGCTAAGGCATTGCCAGCCAAGCCGGTAGCCGCCGCTAAGCCAATAATAGTCGCCGCCAAGCCGCTAGCAGTGGCCAAACCAGCATTAGCCAAGTCGGCAACTGCCGCCGCTGCCGCTCTCGACGCGGGCAGCGCAATTAAAAGCCGCACCGGGCGTTATTACCTGGTAGTAGCCGCCTACGGGTCAATGGCCCACGCTGAGCAGGGGCGACGCAACCTGCTGCACGCCGGCCACGCCAATGCCAAGATTATTCTGCCTTATCCCGGCACGCGCCACTACCGGCTGTCAGCCGCCGATTTTGCCGACCGCCCCGCCGCCCAATCAGCCGCTACCCAACTACGCCGCAACCCGCACCTCGACAAAGGATTGACCGTTTTTCCGTACTAGGTTCTGCGCCGCGGCTAGCCCTTACGCCCAGCGCTTTCCTGTTTTTCCGTTCTCCTTCTTCCGCTGAATGTCCGTTTTACTGCTGCAAGCCGGCGCTGCCGTTACGTCGGTGGCCACTGATACCGCCGCCGCTCATGCCAATGCGATAGCCAACGCCACGCCCGGCCTCTCGCTCATCGACCTGATTTTGAAGGGGGGCTGGATAATGCTCCCCATTTTCCTGCTGCTCATCGTCTCGATTTACATCATTGCCGAGCGCTACCTCACCATTCGCAGCGCCGGCGGCAACCCCGAGTCGTTTATGAGCGGCATACGGGCGCTCATGGTGAAAGGTGACTTGCAGGGGGCCAAACTCTACTGCGCCCAGAACCCCTCGCCGCTGGCCCGCATGGTCGAGAAGGGCCTGCGCCGCATCGGCCTGCCCATCACCGAAATCGAGGCGAGCGTCGAAAACGTGGGCAAAATCGAGATTGCCCGCCTCGAAAAAAACATCAGCATCCTGGGCATCATCGCGGGCATCGCGCCCATGCTGGGCTTCGTGGGTACGATTATCGGCGTTATCAAAATCTTCTACGCCATCAGCAGCAGCGGCGAGTTTGGCATCACCCAGATTGCCGGCGGCCTCTACACCAAGATGGTAACTTCGGCGGCCGGCCTCATCGTGGGCATCATCGCCCACATCGGCTACCACTGGCTCAGCATCCTGGTCGAGCGCATGGTATTCCGCATGGAAAACTCGGCCATCGAGTTTATGGACATCCTGCAAGACAATTAGGAATTACGAATTATGAAGGAGGAAGTGCCTTGCTGACGCAGCAGCGTCTGACGCGTCAATTCCTCCTTCATAATTCCTCATTCATAATTCAAACGAAGTGAATCTCTCCCGCCGCCGTCACGCTACTTCGCACGTCGAGACCAGCTCGATGAACGACATCATGTTTTTCCTGATGCTGTTCTTCCTGATTGTGTCTACGATGGTGAATCCTAACGTTATCAAGCTGTTGTTGCCCAATGCTAAGAGCAGCAAGCAGGTAATGAAGCAGCCCATCACGGTAAGCATCAACGCGGCGGGCGAGTATTTTGTCAACAAAAAGCCCGTGACGGCCGCCACGCTCGAACCTGAACTGCGCGCCCTACTCGTGCCCGGCCAGCCCGCCGAGGCCCAGCCCTCGGTAGTGCTGCGCGTCGATGCCGGCCTGAACGTGCAGAAGCTGGTGGACGTACTCGAAATCGGCAACCGCTTGAAGCTGAAGATGGTCATGGCCACTCAGGCCCAGCAGGCAGCCGGAAAATAGTAAGAGGTAGGAGTTAAAAGTTAGGAGTTGGCAGCGTGGCAGCTCTAACCCTACCTCATAACTTTTAACGCATACTTCTTAACTCCAAAACAATGGCCCTCGACTATCCCGAAGAGCACCGGCGCGAAGCCTTGGGCATCACGGCGGCCGTGGTGCTGTTGCTAGCCCTCATCTGCTTCTTTCTCAAGTTTAACGGTCCCAACCCGCCGCTCGAAGCGTTGGGTGGCGACGGCGTGGAGCTGAACTACGGCCTCGACGCGGCGGGCTCGGGCGACATCCAGACGATGGCCACCGCCAACGCCTCCCAGAACCGCGAAGACTCGCGCCCGCCCGCCGCCCAGCCCAGCCCCATGCCCCAGCCTGCCCAGCCCCGCGTGGAGGCTAGCGCCCCCGCCCAGCCCGCCGCCCAGGAAAAAGTAATTACCAGCGAGGCCGAAGACGCCGGCGCCACCGTGCCGCCCGTGGAGAAAGCTGCCCCCAAGCCCGCGCCCGAAGTGGTGCGCGAAACGCCTAAGCCCCGCGAGCAGCCCCGCACGCTCTACACGCCCAAGGGCAGCGCCGCCGGCGTGGCTGGCGGCAACGGCGTAAATGGCAGCAGCAGCGCGCCCACCGGCAATAGCAACGGCGACCACCCCGGCACCGTGGGCGACCAGGGCGACCCCAGGGGCTCGCTCAATGCCAAGGCCCTCTACGGTGAGCCGGGCAGCGGCGGCAGCGGCTCGCGCCCCGGCAGCGGCGGCGGCTCGGGCCTGGAAATGAGCGGCTGGCGCTTTGAGAATACGCCCGTCGTCGAAGCGCTGGACGACAACCCCGGCGTGGTCCGATTCAAAATTAAAATCTCGGACGATGGCGAGGTGGAATCGGTAACCAAGGTGTCGGGCAACGTGTCGCCGGCCCAGGAAAAGCTTTGCCGCGATAAGCTGCTCGACGCCAACTTTGTGAAAACCAATGCGGGCGCGGGTGGCGCCACGGGCTTCTACACGTTTCGCTTTACGGTGAAATAGCGCGCGTTAGTAAGAGATGTAAACTCAGAACGTCATGCTGAGCTTGTCGAAGCATCTCGCCCGCATCGTTAGGATGAGTAACCCTAACGGCGCGAGCGAGATGCTTCGACAAGCTCAGCATGACGTTCTGAGTTTAGCAGTTGTTAAGCAATAACTAGTTACTATGAACTACCCCGAAACCCTGGCCTGGCTTTACGCGCAACTGCCGATGTACCAACGCGTAGGAGCGGCGGGCTTCAAGAAAGGCTTGGGCAACACCGAGGCGCTGGCCGAAGCCCTGGGCCACCCCGAAGCCCGGTTCAAAAGCGTGCACGTGGCCGGCACCAACGGCAAGGGCTCCAGCTCGCACCTGCTGGCGGCGGTGCTGCAAAGTGCCGGCTATAAAGTGGGCCTCTACACCTCGCCGCACCTGCGCGAGTTTACCGAGCGCATCCGGGTGAACGGGCAGGAGCTGGCCCCCGACTACCTGGTGCAGTGGGTGGCTAGCCACCAGAATTTATTTGCCACCGTGCAGCCCTCGTTTTTTGAGATGTGCGTGGCCTTGGCCTTCGACTACTTCGCCGCCGAGCAGGTTGATGTGGCGGTGGTGGAAGTGGGGCTAGGGGGCCGGCTCGATTCGACCAACATCATCACCCCCCTGGTGTCGCTGATAACCAATATCAGCTACGACCACCAAGCCATGCTGGGCGACACGCTGCCCGAAATAGCCGGCGAGAAGGCGGGCATTATCAAGCCCGGCCGGCCGGTGGTAGTGAGCCAGACCCAGCCCGAGGTGGCGGCCGTATTCGAGGCCAAGGCCCGGCAGGAGGGAAGCGCGCTGCTCTTTGCCGACGCGCGCTATGAGGTGCACCCGGCCGCCGAAACTACTGCCGATGACTATATCAGGGGCACGCAAGTACTGAACGTGTACCGCGAAGGTCAACCGTACTTAGAAGGGGTGCACCTGGGCCTGCTCGGCGACTACCAGCGCCTGAACCTACCCGGCGTGCTGGCCGTGCTGGATGAGCTGCGCGCCCAGGGATTCGTTATTCCGGAAGCTGCTGTGCGCCAGGGCCTGCGCGAGGTTACGCGCCTTACCGGGCTGCGCGGGCGCTGGAGCATCATCGGCCAGCGCCCGCTGGTGGTGGCCGATACGGGCCACAACGAAGGCGGCCTGCGCCTGGTGCTGGCGCAGCTGGCCAGGGTGCCGCACCGGCAGCTGCATATGGTTATCGGCACCGTCAACGACAAGGACGTGACCAAGGTGCTGGCCCTGCTGCCGGGCGAGGCCACGTATTACTTCTGCCAGGCCGATATCCCGCGCGCCCTGCCGGCCGATGAGCTAGCCGCGCTCGCCACCAGCCAGGGCCTCACGGGACGGGCCTACGGGCCGGTGCCGGCGGCCGTGGCCGCCGCCCGCGCGGCGGCCGGGCCCGACGACGTGGTGTTTATCGGCGGCAGCACGTTTGTGGTAGCCGAAGTAACTGAGCTGTACGAGCAAGCGGGCTAGCCGGTATGTTTGCGCCGCCAGCTTCCCCGCCCATGAACTACCTGCGCCACCCCTATTCCCGGCTAGCCCGCCACCGCTACAAGCTACTAATGGGCAGCCTGTTGCTGCTGGTGCTAGGGTCGGGCTTTGCGCCGGCCGCCGCCGACCCGCACGTGTTTGCGGCCCTGCTGCTGCAAAACCTGGCTGTGGGCGTGCTGGTATTTGCCGAAGAGCGCCCCTGGCTGCTGCTGGTGTGCCTGCTGGTGGTGCTGGGCCTGGAGGTAGCGGCCCAGCTGCGGGGCTGGCCGTCGGTGCGCGCTTATACGGGGGTGGTATACAGTGTTTTCTGCTTTGCCATTACGCTGCGTATTTTGCGCAAGGTGCTGGGGGCGGGGCGCGTATCGGCCGAGCTGCTGGCGGCTACCATGTGCGGCTTCGTGCTGCTGGGCATGGTGGGCACGTTCTTGTTTATTCTCATCGAGGTGGTGCAGCCGGGGGCGTTTGCCAATGTGCCGCCCGAGCCGGGTACGGTGCAGGCGCTCAACTACTTTAGCTTCGTGACCCTGCTCACCGTGGGCTACGGCGACATCGTGCCCCTCACCAACGTGGCCCGTAAGGCCACCGTGCTGCTCGGGCTGGTGGGGCATTTTTACGACCTCTTTGTGGTCAGCGTCATCGTGGGCAAGTACGTGGGCCGGGTGGTAGAAAAGGTGGAGGAAGAACGCCCCGCCGCGCCCGACAACTAGGCGGCGACCGTAATTTTGCAGCCCTTTTTAGTTAACAAACGCCCGCCGTGCCCCGCATCAAACTTCAGCGCTTTGCCGATAACGCCACCCGCCCCGACATCGTAGAGCCGGGCAAAGCCACTTTTGGCCGCCTGGCCGGGCATTGGCGCGGCGATTTTTTTCACAACGACCACCCGCTGGTGCTCGAAGTAGGCTGCGGCAAGGGCGAGTACACTGTGGGGCTAGCCCAACTCCACCCCGAGCAAAATTTCCTGGGCCTCGACATCAAGGGCGAGCGCATTTGGCGCGGCAGCACCCGCGCCGAGGCGCTGGGCCTGCGCAACGTGGGGTTTGTGCGCCTCATGGCCCACCAGCTCACCGAGCATTTTGCGCCCGGCGAACTCAGCGAAATCTGGATAACTTTCCCCGACCCGCGCCCCCGCGACCGCGACATCAAGCGCCGCCTCACCTCGCCGCGCTTCCTTAATATGTACCAAATACTGCTGGCTCCCGGCGGCGTGGCCCAGCTCAAAACCGACAGCGCCGGCCTCTTCGACTACACAATGGAAATGCTGGCCAGCCGCCCTGCCGCCCAAATCGAAGTAGCTACCCGCGACCTCTACGCCGAAACCGACCCGGCTTTTGCCGCGGCCCAGGGCATCCAGACGCACTTCGAAGGCAAGTACCGCGCCGTGGGCGTGCCCATCAAGTACGTGCGGTTTTCGCTGTAAAAAATAGCTGATTCGCCAAAAAGCCCAGCCCGTGGCTGGCTAGCCCCGGGCTGGGCAGTAGAATGTTTTTCAACAAAGGCTAGGCCTCTTCCAGCGCTTCAAACACGGCTTCGAGCTCGGTGAAGTCGCGCAGGCCGGGCTTTATTTCGTCGCCGCCGGCCAGGACGAGGCCGGCCGGGTGCACCTGCTGAGCGAGGTCGGCGGCCTCGGTGGGGTTGGTGGGGCCGGCCAGCCACAGCGGCGCCTGGCGGGCCAGTTGGTGCCAGTAGGCGTAGTCGCTAGGGTAGTAGTGGGGCGGGGTGGTGAAGAGCGCGAAGCCCTGCGGAAAAGCCGCCGTGAGGTCGGCCAGCGCGGCCGCGAAGTGCGCCTGCTTGATAACGAGGTCGCCGGGCACCTCTACCAGGGCGGGCACGGCTAGCCCTTCGGGCCAGGCCTGGCGGGCGCGGTCGAGGCGCAGCAGCACGCCGGTGAGGCCACATTCTTCGACCAGGCGGTTGATTTCGGGCCCGGCCACGTGGCCGAATTCGCCGATGATGTCGACGCCGGCCACCCAGCCGGCCAGCTCGCGGGCGGTGGCGGCGGCCACGGCGTCGGGCAGGTTGGCATCGAGCGTGAAAATGAGGCCCTGGGCGCCCATGCCGGCGCAGTAGCGGGCGTCGGACAGGTTATTGATGCCGCGCACGAGCACGGGAATGGCAAGAGACATTTTTCAGTGAGCAGTTAACGTTAACAAGGAGCAGTGAGCAGTGCGCTCCCGAGCCGCAAAGGTCGCTCCGACAAGTGTTCACTGCGCACCATGCCCTGTTCACTATCTTTGCAGCGGCGCCAGTCGGAACGTTCACCTCCCTGAGTGGCTAGCCCTCTTAATGAACCCAACCCCAACCAAGGGCCGCGTCCTCGTGGCCATGAGTGGCGGCATCGACTCGTCGGTGGCCGCCGTGCTGCTGCACGAAGCCGGCTACGAAGTAGTGGGCATGACGATGAAAACCTGGGACTACGCCAGCGCCGGCGGCTCGAAAAAGGAAACCGGCTGCTGCTCCCTGGACAGCATCAACGATGCCCGCGACATTGCCGTGCGCCTGGGCTTCCCGCACTATATCATCGACATTCGGGAGGAATTCGGCGATTTTGTCATCGACAATTTTACCGACGAATACCTGGCCGGCCGCACCCCCAACCCGTGCGTGCTCTGCAACACCCACATCAAGTGGGATGCCCTGCTGCGCCGCGCCGACCAGCTCGGCTGCGAGTTCATCGCCACCGGCCACTACGCCCAAATCCGCCAGGACGAGGCTAGCGGGCGCTTTATCGTGAGCAAAGGCCTCGACGAAAATAAGGACCAGAGCTACGCGCTGTGGGGCGTGACGCAGCAGAGCCTGAGCCGCACGCTGTTTCCGCTGGGCGCTATGCGCAAAGCCGAGATTTACGACGAGGCGCGGCGCCGGGGCTTCACGGCCCTGGTCAACAAGCCCGAGAGCTACGAAATCTGCTTTATTCCCGACAACGACTACCGGGGCTTTCTGCGCCGCCGCGTGCCGGGGCTGGAGGCCCGCGTGGCCGGCGGCCGGTTTGTAGACCGCGACGGCCGCGACCTGGGCCCGCACGAAGGCTACCCGTTTTACACCATCGGGCAGCGCAAGGGGCTGGGCATTGCGCTGGGCTTCCCGGCCTACGTCACGGCCATCCGGCCCGATACCAATGAGGTGGTTTTAGGCAATTACGATGAGCTGGCCAGCACCGCCACCACCGTGCACAAGCTCAACATGGGCAAGCTGGCTAGCCTGGCCGGCCGCGGCTTGGTGCCGGCCGTGGTGAAGGTGCGCTACCACCACGCCGGCGCGCCGGCGTTTCTGGAGCAGGTAGAGGCCGACCGCATCAATATCTACTTTCCCGAGCCGGTGCACGCCATCACGCCCGGCCAGGCGGCCGTGTTCTACGACGGCGACGACGTGCTGGGCGGCGGCTGGATTCAGCGCCACGTTATCGGCGAGGTGCCGGCGCTGGTGGCTAGCGCTGCGCTGGCCTAGGCTGCCGGTATACCACCTAGTTATAGCTGACCGTTAGTACCTTGCCGGCTGCTTCCTTAGGTGGCCGGCAAGGTATTTTTATGAACAGATTTTCTTGTATGAATCTACGTTTTGGCTTGTTATCCGCCCTAAAATCCGGCCGGTGGCTCGCCCTGCCGCTGCTGCTGGCCGGCTGCCGCCACGAGTCGGTCGTGCCCAACCCGGTAGTCGATTATTTTCCGGTGGTGGTGGGCACCTACCGCACCTACGCCGTGACGGACTCCGTGTGGACCAATGCCACGCCCGCGGCCACGAGCTACCAGTTTCGGGAGCGCGTGAGCGAGCAGTTTACCGATGCGGCTGGCAAGCCCGCCTACCGCCTCGTGCGCTCCAAGCGGGCCAGCGCCAGCGCCGCCTGGGTCGACGACAGCGTGCTGGTGGTGCAGCCCTCGGCCCAGGCCGTGCTGCTCACGCGCAACAACGTGCGCACCGTGGAGCTGATTTACCCCGCGCGCGCCGGGCGGGGCTGGAACGTCAATGCCCTCAACGGCTCGCCCGATACCATTACCAGTCAAACCCGGATTTACGGTCCCAGCGTGGGTACGCCCTATACCACGCCCGCTAGTGGCAGCCAGCCAGCCAAAACCTACGACAATACGGTATTGACTAAGCTGACGCTCGACGGCGGCATCGAGAATCTGAATGCCCTCAACCAGATGGGCCTGCGGCAGGTGTATGCCAACGGCGTGGGCCTGATACTGCGGCGGCGCTTCAGCTTCGCTACTTACACGACGAACCCCGACGGGTCAACGAACCTATTTAAGAATGTTCAAAGCGGCACCGCGCACGACGAAGTGCTCATTGATTCGGGCACGATTTAGGTGGTGCTCAAGTTGAAGCCAACGCCCACCGGCCGGCTTGCTACCCAGCGAGCCGGCCGGTGGGCGTTGGGGCCGGGCGGCACCCGGCAAACTACCTAGTTTAGCAGCTCTTATCCTGAGTTCGCAGCCGATAAGTGGAAGACACTGACTCTAAGCCCCCTACGGCAACTGCCTGGTGGTACATTTGCAGCCCGCCACCCCCCAACGACGTAGTGGTGCCCACGCTATGCGTGCCGGAGCTGCGCAGGTAGGCGAGGGGGGTAGGTACGTTTTTTTTCGTCGCCCTATGAGCAGCCCCTTCCCGAACGGCCGCCCCACTACTCCAGCCAACTGGCCGGCCCGCAGCTGGCTGGGCTTACTTTTGCTGCTGGCTTTCAGCCAGCTACAAGCTCAGGCCCCGGCCGATATTGCCCGCCTCAACCAGCAGGTCGCTCCGATTACAGCGGTGCGGGCCGGCAGCGGGTTTGCCGACCTGGCTCCGCTGGCCCCCGTGGTGGCGCCGGCGCGGGTGGTGGGCCTGGGCGAATGCACGCACGGCTCGCACGAAGTATTCCAGCTCAAGCACCGGCTGCTGGAATACCTGGTGACGCAGCAGGGCTTCACTACGCTAGCTCTCGAAGTCGATTACGGGTACGCCGAAATTTTGAACGAGTACATCCAGACGGGGGCGGGCGACTCGCTCACGGTGCACCAGGCCGTGGGCTTCCACATCTGGGACACTACCGAATTCTGGGACATGGTGGAGTGGCTGCGCGCCTACAACCAGCAGCACGCCGCCAAGATTCGCTACGTGGGCATTGACATGCAAAATCCCGAGCCCAACCTGCTCCGCCTAGCGCACTTCGCCACCCAGCGGGCCGATACCGTGCTCCAGCGGCAGGTACGAAGCCTGCGCACCGCCTATACCGCGCCCAATCAGGCTTCGGCCGCCGCTAAGCAGCGCCTCGTGCGCCTTTCCGACGAGCTGGTGCAGCACCTGCAGGCGGTGGTGGCCCCGGCGGCGATGCAGCAGCATGGGCAGGTACTGCGGCAGCGGGCCGAGCTACTGGGGCAAAACTTTGCGAAGTATAACACGGTGCGTGACCAGGCAATGGCCACCAACGTAGCTTGGCTGCTTCAGCAAGAGCCGACGGCCAAAGTCGTGGTGTGGGCGCACAATCAACATATTCGGCGCGATGATGACCAGCCACGACTGGGCCAGCTTCTGGCCAAGCAACTGGGGCCGGCCTACGTGGCCGTGGGCTTCGCCACGGGCCACGGCACGGCCAGCGTCTTCGACCCGGACGGGTCTTTCCGGGCCCTCGGGCTAGCGCCTCCCGTTCCCAACTCCTTTGAGACGTGGCTCGACCAGGCTACCCCGCCCACCTATTTCCTGCAGCTGCGTAGCGCCGCCGTGGCCGACAAGTGGCTGACCACGCGCCGCAAGTTTCGGCAGATTGGTGAAACGGCGCCCAACGGCCTGAATGGCCAGTTTATGTGGTATGCACCCCTGTCCAAAGCATTCGATGCCCTGGTTTACTTGCACGAGACATCCGCGTCGCAACCCTACCCGGCCGCGCACCCGGCCCGGTAGCCTAGCGCGGCCGCCTTCTGCACTATGCAACGTACTTACTTCGTCCGGGCAACGAATACGTAGCGCGTAAATTCTCCCAGTTGGAAGAAAAATCCTTCATATGAAAAATGTATTCGGCTCAGTAGCCCTGCTGCTGACCACCCTGCTGGGGGCCGCCCCGGCCAGCCACGCTCAAACAGCTTCGCTGGTGCGCCGCTACTTCGTGTATTTCAAGGACAAAGCCGGCACGCCCTACACCGTAGGCCAGCCGCAAGCCTTCCTTTCGGCGCGGGCGCTGGCCCGGCGCAGTCGCCAGGGCATTGCCGTGCGGGCGCGCGACTTGCCGGTTAGCCCCGCCTACCTGGCCCAGGTGCGCGCCGTGAGCGGCCGCCCGCAGGTGCTGCTTACTTCGCGCTGGCTCAACGGCGCGGCGCTGGCCTGCGACTCGGCCACCCTGGCGCGGGTGCAGCAGCTGCCCGGCGTGCGCAGCGCCCAGCTGCTGAGCCTGGTGCCGCCCCAGGCCCCGGCGCCCGCCCCGGCCGTGACGCCCACCCCGCGCCGCCCGCCCCCGCCAGCCCCCGCGCCACCTACGGCAAAGCCTACGCCCAAAACCAGCTCATCGGGGCCGTGGCCATGCACGACGCCGGCTACCGCGGCGAGGGCATGCAGATTGCCATCTTCGACGCCGGCTTTCCGGGCGCCAACCAGATTACGGCCCTGCAAAATATTCAGACTCAGAGCCGCGTGGCCAGCACCCGCAACTTCGTGGACGGCGGCCGCAGCGTGTATTTACGCAACGGCCACGGCACGGCCTGCCTCAGCCTCATCGGCGGCGAGCTGCCGGGCTACTACGTGGGCACCGCGCCGCGCGCCACGTTTCACCTCTGCATCACGGAGGATGTGGACAGCGAGTCGCCGATGGAAGAAGCCAACTGGCTGGCCGCCGCCGAGTACGCCGACTCGGCCGGGGTGGATGTTATCAGCTCGTCGCTAGGCTATAACACCTTCGACGACGCGGCCCTCTCGCACACCTACGCCCAGCTCAACGGCCGCACGGCCATCGCCAGCCTCGCCGCGCTCGGGGCCGCCCGCGCCGGCATGGTAGTCGTAAACTCGGCCGGCAATGATGGCAACAACAGCTGGCACTACATCGGCGTGCCCGCCGATGCCGATAGCATTATCACCGTGGGCGCCGTCGATTCGCTGCGCAACCACGCCGGCTTCAGCTCCTACGGCCCTACGGCCGACGGGCGCCTTAAGCCCACGCTCGCCAGCATGGGCGTAGCCTCGGCCGTGCTGGCGCCGAGCGGGGTGGCGGTGCGCGGCAACGGTACCTCCTACGCCTGCCCCGAATTGGCCGGGCTGGTAGCCGGCTTCTGGCAGGCTAATCCTACACTGACGGCCCAGCAGGTTATCGCCGCGCTCGAAGCGGGTGCTTCGCAGGCCCAAAATCCCGACAATACCCTCGGCTATGGCATCGTCGATTTTAAGGCGGCCTACAACCTGCTGCACCCCGGCGCCCCGCTAGCCGCTAAAACTGCCGCCCCCGCCGGCGAGCCGCTAGCCGTGTTTCCCAATCCCAGCCACCTCGATGAGCTGATGCTGGCCCTGCCGGCCAGCCTGCGCGGGCAGGCGCTGCGCGTGCGCGTGCGCGACAGCAAAGGCGCGCTCATCGGTGAGCAATTGCTGCCGGCCAGCCCCGCCGCCACGGTGCCCCTGCGCCTGCCGGGCCGCGCGCTGGCCCCCGGCACCTACCTGTGCGCGGTGCAGCCGCTGGCCGGCGGGCCCGCGCAAACGGCCCGGTTCATCCGACAGTAGCTTGCTAATTAAATTGGCTTAATGCGCCTAATAATATTGGCTGTATTCAGAAAAAGCCGTATCTTTCAAGCGTCAATCAGACCACCCGTTTTCATGTTACAGCTAATGACCACCAAGCGCATCGGGCGCCGCCAGTTTCACTTCACCGTGCAGGGCGGCAACCTGCACGAAGCCGTGGCCGAGTACGACCGCCTGAGCTTTCCCGACGTGGCGGCCTGCGGCCTCTGCGGCTCCGACAACCTCGACCTCACCTCGCGCGTGGCCCAGGGTAAATTTAAATATACCTCCGTCAAATGCCTCTCGTGCCGGGGCGACCTCACCTTCGGCAAAAACAAGGACGACGACCAGTCCTATTTCCTGCGCCGCAAGGATAGCGGCGAGCTCGACTGGCGCCCCTTTGAGAAGAAAGCCGAGTAGCGTGTAGGAATTAAAACTAACAAGGGAGAATTAAAAATGAGAGATGTTCATTTTTAATTCTCCCTTGTTAATTCCAAGCGTGCCAGGTATGGCTAGGGTCGGGCTGGTGTGCTCCTGCGGGCCGGCGGCGTATTTTTGGGGCCTATGAGCGCTACTACTTCCCGCCCCGCCGCCCGCCGTGAGCCGCTGCTAGCCCCCTCGCTGCTAGCCAGCGACCTGGCCAACATCCAGGCCACCGCCGAGCTGCTGGCCACCGCCGAGGCCGACTGGCTGCACTTCGACGTGATGGACGGCCGCTTTGTGCCTAATATTTCCTTTGGCCTGCCCATTCTCGAAGCCCTGCGGCCCCACGCCCGCCAGCCCATCGACGTGCACCTGATGATAGCGCGGCCCCAGGACTACCTGTCCGCCTTCCGCGACGCGGGCGCTACCCACCTGACGGTGCACTACGAGGCCTGCCCGCACCTGCACCGCGTGGTGGAGCAGATTAAAAGCCTGGGCTGCACCGCCGGCGTGGCCCTGAACCCCGCCACCCCGGCCAGCCTATTAGTAGACATTGCCGCCGACCTCGACCTCGTGCTGGTGATGTCGGTCAACCCCGGCTTCGGCGGCCAGCAGTTCATCCCGCACACCTTGCAGAAGGTGGCCGAAGTAAAGGAATTACTGCTCGACGCCGGCTCGGCGGCCCTCATCGAAGTCGATGGCGGCGTGAGCCAGGCCAATGCCGCCGCCCTGGTGCAGGCCGGGGCCGACGTGCTGGTGGCCGGCAGCTTCGTGTTTAAGTCGGGCGGCGGGCCGGTGGCCACCCTGGCCGGCTTGCGCCAAACCTTGCGCGAAGCTGCTCAAGAGCAGGCCGCAAATAACTAAGCTGGCCGCATACGGAAAGCTGCGCGACCGGAGTTGAAAAAGCCGACTGGCCCGCCGCCGGGCCGGCTAGCCCCGGCGTAGCTTTACGGAACCGTTTTTTCTGCTGCCTCTGCGTTGAAGCCTCTACCTCTTTTTATCCTCTTAAGCAGCCTGCCAGCGGCCGGCCCGGTGCTGGCCCAGCAAGTTTCCGCGCCGGCTGCCGCCCAGACTACCGTGCTCACCGGCACCGTGCGCGATGCCCAGGGCCAGCACCTGGAGCTGGTAGTAGTGGGCCTCGAAGGCCAGCCCGGCGGCGCCACCACCGATGCGCAGGGCCGCTTTACCCTGCGCCTGCTGCGGCCGGTGAGCGGCTTGGCCGTGCTGGTGGTGCGCCGGCTAGGGTACCAAACCCTGCGCCAGCCGCTGCGCCTGCCCGAGGCGGCCGGCCAGCCGCTGCGGCTAGCCCTGCAAGTCGATGCGCGGGCCCTGGGCAGCGTGACGGTGCGCGCCCGCGCCGCCGGGGCCGACACCCGCGAGCAGGCCAGCCTGGTGCAACTCGACCCCCAGACGGCTAAGGTGCTGCCCTCACCCTTCGGCGATTTCAACGCCATTCTCAAGACCCTGCCCGGCGTGGTGAGCAACAACGAGCTCACGAGCACCTACAACGTGCGCGGCGGCAACTACGACGAGAACCTGCTCTACGTCAATGGCTTTGAGGTGTACCGGCCGTTTCTGGTGACGCAGGCGCAGCAGGAAGGCCTGAGCTTCATCAACCCCGACCTCGTGCAGAAAGTCGATTTCAGTACCGGCGGCTGGCAGCCCAAGTACGGCGACAAGCTCTCGTCGGTGCTCGATATTCAGTACAAGGAGCCCGAAAAATTCGCGGCCTCGGCCACGGCTAGCCTCGTGGGCGCCGCCGTGCACACCGAGGCGCGCTCGGCCGGCGGCCGGGTGAGCTACCTGGCCGGCGTGCGCTACAAAAATGCGCAGTACGTCTTCAACGCCCTCAAGCAGAATCAGGGCCAGTACAACCCGACGTTCTACGACGGCCAGGCCTACGTAAATATCGGGCTGGGCAAGCAGGATAATATGCAGAAAACCAGCCTGGGTATCCTGGGTGTGGTAGCCCACAACGACTACCGCTTCGTGCCGGTGAGCGGGCAGGTGACATTCTCGACGGCCGTCAATCAGTTTTCCCGGGTCAACATTTACTACGACGGGCGCGAGCGCATGCAGTACGATACCTATCAGACGGGCTTCGACTTGCGCCACAATTTCCACCCCGGCTTGCAGCTCGATTTGCTGGCCTCGGCCCTGAGCACCCGCGAGTTTGAGTTTCGCGACGTGGAGGCGGCCTACACCTTCGCCGACGTCAACCGCGACCCCAGCAGCCCCGATTTCAACCAGACGGTGCGCCAGCGCAACATCGGCTCCTCGTTCAACCACGCCCGCAACGACCTCACGGCGCGGGTATTTACGGCCGAGCTGCGCGGCCGCTGGAACCCCGGCGGCGACCCGCTCGGCCCGCACACGGTGCGGTTTGGGGTGAAAATTGGCCGCGAAAGCATTCACGACCAAATCGATGAGTACAGCTTTGCCGACTCGGCCGGCTACGTGCCCGACGCCCGGCGCACCCGCCTGGCGGCCGACCTGAGTTTGCTCAGCACCCGCACCCAGGGCTACGTGCAGCATACCTGGCAAATCGACTCGCTCAAAACCCTGACCTACGGCGTGCGGGCGCACTACTGGACGGAAAATCAGCAGCTCGTCATCAGCCCGCGCCTGCAATTCTCGTCCCGCGACCGCCGCCACCCCGAGCGCAGCTGGAAGCTGGCCACCGGCCTCTACGCCCAGCCGCCGTTCTACCGCGAGCTGCGCAATTTCCAGGGCCAGCTCAACCCCGAGCTGCGCGCCCAGAAATCGCTGCATTTCGTGGTGGGCCGCCAGGTCGAGCTGCACCTGATGAACCGGCCCTTCCGGCTCAACACCGAAGCCTTTTATAAGTACCTCACCGACGTTATTCCCTACGAGGTCGACAACGTGCGCCTGCGCTACTACGCCACCAACCAGGCTACGGCCTACGCCGCCGGCCTCGAAACCCGCCTGAGCGGCGAGTTTGTGAAGGGCGTGGAGTCGTGGCTGAGCCTGGGCCTGCTCACCACCCAGGAAAAGGGCGACACCACCGCTACCTACGACGCCACTGGCAAGCGCACCGGCTACCAGACGCTCGGCTACATCCGCCGGCCGCAGGACCAGCGCCTTACGGCCAGCATCTTCTTCCAGGACCACCTGCCCGACAACCCTTCGGTGCGCGGCTACGTGAACCTGGTGTTTGGCACCGGCCTGCCCTTCAGCCCGCCGGGCCTGCCGCAGTACCGCGGCGACGGCGCCCTCACCACGGCCTACCAGCGCGTCGATATCGGCTTCTCCAAAGTGGTGAGCTTGCGCGTAGCTCCCCAGCCGCACCTGTACTCGCTCGAAAGCCTGTGGCTAGGCCTGGAAATCCTCAATATCTTGGGCGCCAACAACGTGGCCGGCTACAGCTACCTGCAGGACGTAAACGGCCGCACCTACGCCGTGCCCAGCTACCTCTCGCAGCGTGTAGTCAATCTGCGGGCAATAGCGCGGTTCTGATTTATTCCTAAGCTGTTTAGCTAGATAGGGCTAAAAAGTTGGGGGTGGCCTAGTGGCTAGTCCTACCTTTGCAGTAAGCGCGTTGGGTAATGCCCCACGACCAAAACGGGTTTCCTAATAAGACGAAACCCCAGCCTGAGGTTTGGTATCAGCTTTTACAGCCACTGGCCCACACGGTGGTGGCTAGCTTCTGCTGCACCTGCGCGTTGTGGGCGCGCTGGGCCTCGGCCCGTTAGCCTCCTTTTTTCCGCATGAAACGCCTGCTGCTGCTCCACGGCTACACCGAAGACCGCACCATTTTTGACCCCCTGCTGCCGCTGTTGCCTCCGTTTGAGGAAGTACTTTCGCTGGACCTGGCCGAAGAGTTTGCCGCCTGGCACCCCAGGGCGGGGTCAATGTGGTGCGCCTGGCCCGGCACCTGGCCACGCGCTACCACATCGGGCCCACCGACGTGCTCATCGGCCACTCGATGGGCGGCTGGATTGCGGCCCATATCAAGGAGCTGACCGGGGCTACGGCCATCTTGCTCAGCTCGTTTACCGACCAGGCCAAGATTGTGGCGGCCATCCGCAGCCCACGTCTGCTGGGTTTCACGGCCTTGTCGGGCCTCATGCAGAGCCGGTTTATGCTCAACCGCTTCAAGCGCCAGTACCGGCGCGACGAGTCGCGGGCCCTGCACGCGCAGCTCGTCGAGGGCATGGCTGGCCTGCGCCGCCGCTACGTGCACCAGCAGCTGCAGGTGCTGTTTGCGCCGGTGCCGCCGCTCACCAGTCAGCCCGAGTTGCGCCTGCACGCCCGGCGCGACAACGTTATTCGCCTGCCCGACGAGCCCTTCGTAGCATTGCCCGGCGACCATTTTGCCCACTACTTCTACCCGCAGCTGGCGGCCGACGCCATTCGCGACTTTCTTCAGCCGGCCGACGGCTAGGTTATAACTGCTGTGTTCGATGTGGTAAAGTAAAGCGGGCTTGGCCGCGTCTGGGGTTGGCAGGAAAACCCCTATTAGGAATGGCACTCAAGGCAGCTATTGCGCGACCGCTGGGCGGCGTTTCATGTGGTGCGGGTAGCGGCCGCCGTGGTCGGGCTGGCCTGCCTGGTAGCCGGTGCGCTGTGCAGCTAGGCCCGTGGGCAGAGGTGGGGAGCGGGCTGGTCCTGGTCGGTAACCTGGCTAGCCTCAGGGGGTGTTTTTGCGTAAGGGCCTTTGGATTTCGGTCCCGCTGCCTACCTTTGCCCCACGATGACCCCCGCCTACTGCCTCACGTCTGCCTTCAGCCCCGCGCTTGCGGCCCCCTTTTCGGGGCTGGCGGCGGCCTGGCAGGCTACGCAGCCGTTGGCCGCCGCGCCGCAGCAGCATCACCACCATCTGTAGGAGACCGGGCAACCGGGCTGGCCGCTACCCTGTAGCCTTTGCCAGCCGCTCGCGTCTCCACCGCCGCCCCGCCACTGGGCCGGGAAATAACTTTTTCCTCGTTTGGGTATTATACGAAGGCGTTTCCGGGGCCTAGCCGCCGGAACGCCGTTCAATCTGGCCGCTGGCCCGCCCCGGGTCGTCGGCGCTTTCTTTCTCATGCTGCGTTTAGCCATTCAAAAGTCCGGCCGCCTCTCGGAGGACTCCCTTCAGCTCATCCGCGAGTGCGGCATCAGCTTCGTTTCGTCGTCCTATAAGCTCAAGGTCGAGGCCAGCAACTTTCCGCTGGAAATCCTCTACCTGCGCGACGACGATATTCCCGGCTACGTGCAGGACGGCGTGGCCGACCTCGGCATCGTGGGCCAGAACGTGCTGGTCGAAGCCGGCTGCGCGGCCCTCGAAGTCGAACCCCTGGGCTTCAGCAAGTGCCGCCTGAGTCTGGCCGTGCCGCGCGGCGCCGAGTACAATTCGGTGGCCGACTTGCAGGGCAAAAGCATTGCCACGTCGTACCCCAAGCTGCTCGGCGACTACCTGGCCGGCCAGGGCGTGCGGGCCCACCTGCACACCATTTCGGGCTCGGTCGAGATTGCGCCCAGCATCGGGCTGGCCGAGGCCATCTGCGACATCGTGAGCAGCGGCTCGACCCTGCTCGGCAACGGCCTGCGCGAAGTCGAAACCATCTTTCGCTCGGAGGCCGTGCTCATCGCCGCTCCCAACCTCAGCCCCGACAAGCAGGAGCTGCTCGACCAGCTGCGGTTCCGGATGCAGGCCGTGCGCCGGGCCCAGCGCTCGAAGTACATCGTGCTCAACGCCCCGCTAGCCGCCCTCGATGCCGTAAAGGCCCTGCTGCCGGGCATCAAGTCGCCCACCGTCACGCCCCTGGCCGAAGACGGCTGGGTATCGGTGCAGTCGGTGGTGGAGGAAGACAAGTTCTGGCACATCGCCGGCGAGCTGCAGGCCATCGGGGCCGAGGGCATCCTGGTGCTGCCCATTGAGAAGCGCGTCGGGTAGATACTTAAACAGAACGTTCTGCTGAGCTGGGCCAAGCATCTCGCTTGCGCCGGTAGGGATAGTAACCCACCGAAGCGGCCAAGATGCTTCGCCCAGCTCAGCAGGACCAACGCTCGTTGCTATGCAGATTTTTCGCAATCCCGACCCTAGCCAGTGGCCCGCGCTGCAGCAGCGCCCGCTGGCCGAAAGCAACGCCGCCGTGCTAACCCGCGCCGGCGAGATTTTCGACGACGTGGCCCGGCGCGGCGACGAGGCCCTGCGCCAGTACGCCGCCCAGCTCGACGGCGTGCCCAGCCTGGCTAGCCTGCGCGTGAGCGCCGAAGAGCTGGCCGCCGGCGCCGCTCAGGTGCCGGCCGAACTACAGGCGGCCATCCGCCAGGCCATTCAGAACATCACCACCTTTCACGCCGCCCAGCGCCCCGCCGCCGTGGAGGCCGAAGTAGAAACCATGCCCGGCGTGCGCTGCTGGCGCCGCAGCGTGGCCGTGCCGCGGGTGGGCCTCTACGTGCCGGGCGGCTCGGCGCCGCTGTTCTCTACCTTATTGATGCTGGGCATTCCGGCCAGGCTGGCGGGCTGCCGCGAGATTGTGCTGTGCACGCCGCCCGGCCGGGGCACGGGTGCCATCGCGCCGGCCATCCTTTTCGCCGCCCAGGAGCTGGGGCTGACCACGATTATCAAAGCGGGCGGGGCGCAGGCCGTGGCCGCCCTCACCGTGGGCACGGCCTCGGTGCCGGCCGTGGATAAGATTTTCGGCCCCGGCAACCGCTACGTGACGGCCGCCAAGCAGCTGGCCGCCCAGCGCGGCGTGGCCATCGACATGCCCGCCGGCCCGAGCGAAGTGCTGGTGATTGCCGATGCCAGCGCCAACCCGGCCTTCGTGGCGGCCGACCTGCTCTCGCAGGCCGAGCACGGCCCCGACTCGCAGGTGGTACTGCTCACCGATTCGGAGACGGTATTAAACAGCGTAGTTACGGAGTTAGAGCGCCAGTTGCCGCGGCTGCCCCGCGCCGAAATCGCCCGGCAGGCTCTTACCGAAAGCCGCGGCCTGCTGCTGCCCGACGTGGCCACGATGCTAGCCTTCAGCAACCAGTACGCCCCCGAGCACCTCATCCTGGCCGTGGCCGCTCCCGAGGCGCTAGCCGCTGATATCTACAACGCGGGCTCGGTGTTCATGGGCCACCTCACGCCCGAGGCGGTGGGCGACTACGCCTCCGGCACCAACCACACGCTGCCCACCGGGGGCTACGCCCGGGCCTATAGCGGGGTGTCGCTCGATTCGTTTTACAAGAAAATCACCTTCCAGCAGCTCGCCCCCGCCGGCCTGCTCGCGCTCGCCCCGGTAGTGGAGCCCATGGCCGAGGCCGAGGGCCTGCGCGCCCACGCCCAGGCCGTGGCGTTGCGCCGGGAGGCGCTGGGCGTATTAACTACTTAAAAGAACGTCATGCTGAGCTTGTCGAAGCCTCTCGCTCGTGCCGCTTGGGTCACTACCCTAACGAGGCGAGCAAGAGGCTTCGGCAAGCTCAGCATGAGCAACGACTTCGCTATGTCTTTCGATTTAGAATCCCTCATTCGCCCCAATATCCGGGCCATGAAGCCGTACTCATCGGCCCGCGACGAGTTTCAGGGCGATGCCCAGGTGATGCTCGACGCCAACGAGAACAGCCTGGGCAGCACCGGCCCGGCGCGGTTCAACCGCTACCCCGACCCGCAGCAGCGCGCCGTAAAAGCCGAGCTAGCCCGACTGAAAGGCGTGGACCCGAGCCAGATTTTCCTGGGCAACGGCTCCGACGAGGCCATCGACCTGCTGGTGCGCCTCACCTGCACGCCGGGCGGCCAAGACAGCATGTTGCTGCTGCCGCCCACCTACGGCATGTACGAGGTGGCCGCCAACCTCAACGACGTGCGCATCGAGCGCCTGCCGCTCACGGCCGATTTCCAGCTCTCGCCCGCAATCGTGGCCGGTGTGCTGGCCTCGCAAGCCAAGCTGGTGTTCCTGTGCTCGCCCAATAATCCCACCGGCAATCTGCTGCACGCCGAAGCTATTGAGGAAATTCTGCGCGGCTTCCCCGGCCTGGTGGTGGTCGATGAGGCCTACGCCGACTTCGCCGCCGCCCCCAGCTGGACGACGCGCCTGGCCGAATTCCCGAACCTGGTGGTGCTGCAGACCTTTTCCAAGGCCTGGGGGCTAGCCGGCCTGCGCCTGGGCATGGCCTTCGCCTCGCCCGCAATCATCGGCTACCTCAATAAAATTAAGCCGCCCTACAACATCTCCGAAGCCACCCAGCAGCACGCGCTGGCGGCGCTAGGGGCGGCGCCGCACTTCGAGAGCTTGCGCGGGCAGCTGCTGGCCGGCCGCGAGTGGCTGGCCGCGCGCCTGCCCGCGCTGCCCATCGTAGCCGAGGTTTTCCCCTCCGATGCCAATTTTTTGCTCGTGCGCTTCCGCCCCGATGCCACGGCCGTGTACGATTATCTGCTGGGCCGCGGCATTGTGGTGCGCAACCGCACCACCCAGCCCGGCTGCGCGGGCACGCTGCGCCTCACGGTGGGCTCGCCCGAGGAGAACGAGAAGCTGCTGGCGGCGCTGGAGGAATTTGAGGTGGCTAGTTGAGTGAATCTATGCAACTCGTACTCTTCTGCGGCATTCAGGCTACCGGTAAATCTACGTTTTACCAGCAGCGCTTCTTTCATTCTCACGTGCGTCTCAGCCTCGATTTGCTGCGCACGCGCCATCGGGAGCAGCGCTTGCTACAGGTGTGTCTGGAAACGCAGATGCGGTGCGTGGTGGATAATACCAATCCCACCCGGGCGGGGCGGGCGAGTTATATCGCGCCCGCCCGCGCCGCCGGGTTTGAAGTGGTTGGGTATTTCTTTCAATCAATCGCCGCCGAAGCCCTGGTGCGGAACCAGCAACGGCCCGGCGAGCGGCAGATACCCGATAAGGGCATTCGGGCCACGCGCAACCGGCTGGAGCTACCCACCCGCGCCGAAGGATTTGATACGCTCTATTTTGTGCGTGTGCAAGGCAATCAGGAATTTGCGATAACTGACTGGCAAGATGAAATTTGACGACCTTGACGCTCGCCTGCGCATCTTCGAGACGGCGCACGACCACTGTGCCCTGCCCGGCCTCTATCTGGTAGCCCGGCTCGATGGGCGCGGCTTCACGCGCCTGACCAAGGAGGTACACGCCTTCGAAGCACCCTTCGATGAGCGGATGCGCGATTACATGGTGGCTACCACCCGCCACCTGCTCGATTGCGGTTTTCGACTGGTGTACGGCTACACGCAGAGCGACGAAATCTCGTTGCTGCTGCATCCGGCCGAAGATTCCTTTGGCCGCAAGCTGCGCAAATATACGTCCGTGCTGGCGGGCGAGGCGTCGGCTAGGTTCTCGCTGCAGCTCGGGGCGCCGGGGGTATTTGATTGCCGTATCTCGCAGCTGCCCCGCCGCCAGGACGTGGTCGATTATTTTCGATGGCGGCAGGAAGATGCCGGTCGCAACTCGCTTAATGCGCACTGTTACTGGCTGCTGCGCAAGCAGGGCCGCTCGGTGGGCGAGGCAACGGGCCAGGTAAAAGGGCTGCGTACTGCGGCCAAGCACGACCTGCTGTTTGCCCACGGTATTAATTACAACGACCTGCCCGCTTGGCAAAAGCGCGGCGTGGGCTTATACTGGGAAGACTACCAGAAAGCGGGGACAAACCCACTTACGCAGCAAGTCCTGGAAACCACCCGCCGCCGGCTGACCACCAATGCGGAACTGCCGCTAGGGGAGCGTTACGAAGCATTTATCAACGCGCTGCTCCTCCTAGCTGACTAAGTACGATTTCTTTGCTCGCTTTATTCTGACATGAAAAAAGTTCTCTTCATCGACCGCGACGGCACCATCCTCATCGAGCCGCCGACCGACTTCCAGATTGATGCCTGGCATAAATTCGACTTCGTGCCCGGCGCCATCACGGCCCTGGCCCAGCTAGCCCGCGACGGCGAGTACGAGCTCGTCCTGGTTACCAACCAGGACGGCCTGGGCACTGCTAGCTACCCCGAAGAAACCTTCTGGCCCTACCAGCAAAAGATGCTGGACATCCTGAAAGGGGAGGGGGTTGAGTTCGCCGAGATTCTCATCGACCGCAGCTTTGCCCACGACCCGGCCCCGACGCGCAAGCCGGGCACGGCGCTGCTCACCCGCTACCTCGACCCGGCCGCCGGCTACGACCTCAAGCACTCTTACGTGATTGGCGACCGCCGCACCGATGTGCAGCTGGCCGAGAACCTGGGCTGCCAGGCCATCCTGCTGCACGCCGAGGCCGACGAGCGCGCCGCGCTCAGCACCACCGACTGGGCTAGGGTGTACGAGCACCTGCGCCGCCCGCCGCGCAAGGCCCACGTGATGCGCAACACCAACGAGACGCGCATTGAGGTTATCCTTAACCTCGACGGCACCGGCCACACCGACTGCCAGACCGGGCTAGGCTTCTTCGACCACATGCTCGACCAGCTGGGCAAGCACAGCGGCTGCGACCTCTACGTGCGCACGCACGGCGATTTGCACATCGACGAGCACCACACCGTGGAAGATACGGCCATTGCCATCGGCGCGGCCTACCACGAAGCTCTCGGCGACAAGCGTGGCGTGAACCGCTACGGCTTCCTGCTGCCCATGGACGATGCGCTGGCCCAGGCCGCCATCGATTTCTCGGGCCGGCCCTGGCTGGTCTGGGCCGCCGACTTCCGGCGCGAGCGGGTGGGCGACGTGCCAACGGAGCTTTTTTACCATTTCTTTAAAAGCTTCTCCGACGCGGCCCGCTGCAACCTCAACATTAAGTGTGAGGGTGACAACGAGCACCATAAAATCGAGGCAATTTTTAAGGCCGTGGCCAAGTCCATTAAGCTGGCCCTGGTGCGCGACCCGGCCGGCCAGCACGTGATTCCCAGCACGAAAGGAATCTTGTAAGCTATATTTATCATTTGGGTAAACTTGAAAAAGTTGCCTGCTTAACCAAATGTTTGAGTATGAACATCGCCGTCATCGACTACCAGGGAGGCAACGTGCAATCGGTGCTTTTTGCCCTGGAGCGGCTGGGCATGAACGCCACGCTCACCTCGGACCCCGCCGTAATCCGGCGGGCCGACCGGGTGCTTTTTCCGGGTGAGGGCGAGGCCAGCTCGGCCATGCAGTCGCTGCGGGCTGCGGGCCTGGATAAGGTGCTGCCCACGCTTACGCAGCCGTTTCTGGGCATCTGCCTGGGCATGCAGCTGCTAGGCCGCCACAGTGCCGAAGGGCCGGCCGGCGGCACCGAGCTGCTGGGTATGCTGCCCTTCGACGTAGTGCGCTTCGCGCCGCCCGACGCGGCGCACAAAGTGCCCCACATGGGCTGGAATAACCTGCACGACCTGCAAACGCTACTTTTCGCGGGGCTGGGCAATCCGACCGCCCCGAACTTCGAGTCGGACTCGCACCACCTGCTCGCACCCACGGCGGCCGACTACGTGTACTTCGTACACAGCTACTACGCACCGGTGGGCGACTATACTATCGCCCAGGCCAGCTACCCGGCTAGCCAGCCTTTCAGCGCGGGCGTTCGCTACCGCAACTTCTACGGCGTGCAGTTTCACGTGGAAAAAAGCGGCCCGGTGGGCGAGCAGATTCTGAAGAATTTTCTGACGGCTAACCTCACCTAGTAGTAGTATTTAATACATGCTGTAAGCGTGGGTCGAAAGGCTGGCGCCAGTATATTTCTCAAATGGATATAATTCCTGCCATTGACCTTATCAACGGCGCGTGCGTGCGCCTGACCGGCGGCGACTTTGCCCGGCAGACTACCTACGCCGCCGACCCCCTGGCCCAGGCCCAGTACTTCGAGCAGCTCGGGGCTACGCGACTGCATTTAGTGGACCTCGACGGGGCCCGCGCCCGCGCGCCGCGCCAGCTGTCGGTGCTCGAGCGCCTGGCCCGGCACACCGGGCTGCACATTGACTTTGGCGGCGGTATCCAGACGACGGCGGCGGCCGAGGCGGCGTTTGCGGCCGGGGCGGCGCAGCTCACGGCCGGCAGTATCGCGGCCCGCGAGCCAGCGCTGGTGGGGAAGTGGCTAGCCCGCTTCGGGGCCGGGCGCATCATCATCGGGGCCGATTTTAAGGACGGCTACATTGCCGTGAGTGCCTGGACCGAGCAATCGGACCGCACGCTGACCGGCTTTATTGACGCTTACCTGGCGGCCGGGGCCACCACCTTTATCTGCACCGACGTGAGCCGTGACGGCCAGCTGCAGGGGCCCGCCACCGAAACCTACACCGCGCTGCGGCAGCAGTTTCCGGCGGCGCAGTTTGTGGCCAGCGGCGGCGTCACGACCGTGGCCGACGTGGCAGCGATGCGCGAGCTGGGCCTGGCGGGGGCCATCATTGGCAAGGCCATTTACGAAGGCACAATTACGGAGCCGCAGTTGCGGGCAGAGCTGGCCAGGGACTTGTTGAACTAACCGTTGTTCCGGCCGCCGGGGGGCTCCGCTGTCTGGCCGGGTACAGTACTACACGCGTGCGTGGTTTCTGCCGATAGTAATTATTGCCTGCATACGAATGAGGCTACGGCCTCTTTTGAAGAACTTTGACCTGATTTTTTCGCAGATACCTATGCTTACCAAACGCCTCATTGCCTGCCTCGACGTGCAGAACGGCCGCACCGTGAAGGGTACTAACTTTGTGAACCTGCGCGACGCCGGCGACCCGGTGGCCCTGGCCGCGCGCTACGCCCAGGAGGGCATCGACGAGCTGGTGCTGCTCGACATCACGGCCACCGTGGAGAAGCGCCGCACTCTCATCGCGTTGGTGCGCAACGTGGCCCGCGAGGTCAACATCCCTTTCACCGTGGGCGGCGGTATCGGGGCCGTGGCCGACGTGGAGGCGCTCTTGCTAAACGGAGCCGATAAAGTAAGTCTCAACTCCTCGGTGCTGCGCGAGCCCGGCCTGATTGATGAGCTGGCCCGGCGCTTCGGCTCGCAGGCCATCGTGGTGGCCGTGGATGCCCGCCAAGCCAACGAGGCCGCTGCTAGCCCTAGCCCCGCCGACGAAGTCTGGGAAGTCTTTACCCACGGCGGCCGCCACCCCGCCGGCCGCGAAGCCGTGGCCTGGTGCCGCGAAGCCGCTGCGCGCGGCGCGGGCGAAATCCTGCTGACGAGTATGAGCCACGACGGCACCCGCGACGGCTTCGCCCTGGGGCTAACCGGGGCGGTGGCGGCCGCCGTAGGGGTACCCGTTATTGCCTCGGGTGGGGCGGGGGCGGCGGCGCACTTCCGCGACGTGCTGCAGCCCGGCGGGGCCGAGGCGGCGCTAGCCGCCAGCGTCTTTCACTTCGGCGACATATCGGTGGCGGGTCTCAAAAACTACCTGCTGGCCGAAGGAGTGGCCATGCGCCCGGTAGGGTAGGCCGTAAATTTTTGCTGCCTGAAACGGGCGGGCCCTCCTGCTGTCTAGTATTTCTGTCTAGTGTCAATTTCTTTACTGGTTATGCATCAACAACTTGCCCACGTAGCCTTGGTGGTGCGCGAATACGACGAGGCGCTGGCCTTTTATACCCAGCGGCTTGGCTTCCGCGTCGTGGCCGATACGCCCCTGGGCGGCGGTAAGCGCTGGGTGCTGGTAGCCCCGCCCGGTGGGCAAGGGGGCAGCGCCCTGCTGCTGGCCCAGGCCGATGGCGCGGAGCAGCTAGCCAGGGTGGGCAACCAGACCGGCGGCCGGGTGTTCTTGTTTCTTACTACCGACGACTTCTGGCGCGATTACCACGCTATGCAGGTCGCCGGGGTGCGCTTCCGCGAAACGCCCCGCGAAGAAGCTTATGCGACAGTAGCCATATTTGAAGACCTCTACGGCAACCTCTGGGACCTGCTACAACCCAAGTCGCTGCCGGCTTAATTCTTTCGTTGCGGCCCGGCCGCTGTCCATTATGGATTCTCTTATGGAGCTAGACTTTCAAAAAATGCCCGACCAGCTTATCCCGGCCATCGTGCAGGATGCTGCCACCGGGCAAGTGCTCATGCTGGGTTATTTTAATGCCGAGGCCTGGCAGCGTACCCAGGCCGAAGGACGGGTTACGTTCTTTTCCCGCTCCAAACAGCGCCTCTGGACCAAGGGCGAAACCAGCGGCAATTACCTGCGGGTAGTAAGCTTACACGCCGATTGCGACCAGGACACTGTCTTGGTGCTGGCGCATCCCGACGGGCCGACCTGTCATCGGGGCACTACCAGCTGCTTTGAAACGGCCGCGCCGGCTGTTGCCGCGGAGCCCACCGCGCTGCCGACGCCTGCCATTGGCTTCTTGGCCGAGCTAGAACAGCTTATTGAGCGCCGCCAGCAGTACCCAGCTGAGGAGCCCGGCTCCTACACGGTGCGCCTGTTCGAAAAAGGCCTGGCCCGGATTGCTCAGAAAGTAGGGGAGGAGGCTATTGAAACCGTCATCGACGCTATGGCTGGCAATAAAGCGGGCGTGGCTGGTGAAGCGGCCGACCTGCTCTATCATTTGCTGGTGCTGCTGCGCGCTAGTGGCTCGTCGCTGGCTGAGGTTCTGGCCGTGCTACGGCAGCGTCACCAGGTAATTGGCAGCGGCCAGCGGCGGCCGCTACCCGACTAACCTAAGGGCTAGCCAGGCAGTTATTGGTCCTACTAGTTCCCCTAGTAGGACCTTTTTTTTGAACATCTCAACTTAACATAATTAATAGATAAATTTTAATTTGCTGAAAACAAAGCCTGTAGCTTAAATATGAATTCTATTGTTTAAGCCGCCTCTCAATCTTGTCGAGTAAAGCCCGGACTAAAGCCAGGTCTTCAGCATCAATTACCTCCAGCGCAGTATTAAGGCCAGGGCCGGCAACTTGGATACGAAAGATGAGGCCGGTTTCCGTGGGGATTTCGCTCGGTGTCACTATAGCGCTGGCAGCGCCGGTTGTTGCATTCACGTCGGTCGAGCGGTAAACAGGGGAGATGTATGACGACTCAGTAGGGCCGGAGTCACTGTTGCCGGTTGGTAAGGATACCGGGGCAGTTCCTAGGCCAAATAAGCTGGCAATGGCATCACTGGTGGCTTGTGGTGCCGTCCGGACCGGCGGTAGCAGCGTGGCTCTGGGTAGCGGCAGTGCTTCCGCCGGGGCAGGGGCTGTCACCCTGGCAACCGGGGTATTAGGTAGCACTTCTGCAGAAGCCAACTCGTTTTCCGGCTCGCTGGTTGTTTCCTCACTGTCGAAGGGAATAATGGGGGCTGGCGACTGGCGGAACACGTTGGGAGACGGGGATGGACTGGCGAGTTCCCGGCGCGGGGGCTGCTGGGCGGCCAGTTGGTCAATATCTGCTACGATGTTGTGCTCGTCGAGCAATCCAACCATGCGTGCGCCGTCTACAAAAGCTTTGGCGACACTCTGGGCGTTTATTTCCTCCACGTCAAACTCCCGAATTAAAAGTACATCGAGCATCGCAACGGGTAATTCGCGTGAGCGAAATTTCCGGCACAGCTGCGTGAATAGTGGAGGGGTCAGAAAAGCTTCTCGATGAAACAGTAATTCCTCCTGTTTGTCGTAGGCATGTTTAATGCGTCGGAAAAGCGTGGTAGTAGTAAGCATTTCCCGCTTACTAGTCAGCAGACCAAACTTTACGGCCGAACCAACAATGGCTTTAAATGACCCGCTTACTTTCCGGTTCAGTTTACGAGCGCAGGTTTCCAGGGCGCATTTTCCGCCTGTGTCGTCTACTACCTCGCTAACCTCCCAGGCACCGGTATAATTCGTGCGGGGATAGTCAATTAGTTTAGGCATTGTGGTAAAAAATAAGTAGTATTACAAGTTAGTCTAAAAGTAGGGAGGAATTAATAATATACCTAATAAGTATAAAAAAGTACAAAAAATAAGTTAAATTTTGTACTTTTTTATACTTAATGTTATTAACTATTGTACTTAATTTTTATGCTGCATACTTTTGTCCTGGTAATAGGGGGTAGTTTCAACTACTGTCTTGTAACAAGAGCAACCTACCTAAAAATATTTAATCCAGCTACTCAGCGATAGGAAGGAAACCAGCATCTCAAACAGTTGGTAGCCGACCTGAGCTTGGACAAGCAGATGCTACAGGACGTGCTCAAAAAAAAGTTCTAAGGCCCGTGCAGCGTCGTCACGCGGCCCAACACTTAATGGACGCTTATTACATCTCGGCTCGCCGCGCCTGCCGAGTAATTGGTTTGCAGCACGCGAGCTTTGCTTATAAAGCACGTGGGCGCGATGATACCATTTTAGCCAGCGCTTGTGCGAACTGGCGCAGGTGCGCGTACGCTATGGTACGTAGCCTAAATTTTCATTTTCCGTGTACTGGCAGAGTTGAACTATCCATAACAATTAATCCCGATACTCATGCAGCTTTTGTTGCTAATCAGTTAACCAGTCACTGATGCTATCCTACATGTAAAGCTATTGTCACTACGTAGCTACGTAGGTTAAAGCCAGCTGAAGTTACAATGAGCAGCACACGCTTCGACTTGTGGAACAATGTTCTTCTAGTTATTAATTGAGCTAAATCATTAAGCGATTTATTTGTCTTATAATTTATATTATGTTAAATTGCTAAGGCTAGCCACTCCTCTCCCTTATGACATCCACATTGAGATACAAAAAAAGCCCGGCCATATTGGCCGGGCTTTTAATTTCAGCAGCTATATCTAGCGCCTACTTTTTGAGTGCCTGCAAACGAGTCGCCATCTTTTCCGAATCGGCATTGCGGCCCAACCGGAAGTACACTTTTTGCAGTGCACTGATGGTGCTTGGGTCATTGGGCTGAATCTCCAACGCCTTCTCAAAATACGGTACTGAGGCTTCAAAATACTTTTTACCCTGCACCTCCAGCGGCTTACCTTTCAGCTGGTAGGTTTTCAAATCCATCTTGCTAGCCTTGGTATAAAGGTTAGCAGCCTGGTTGAAATTGTATATCCCCATGTTGAACTGCGAATCGAAATTATTCGGGTCCAGTTCAATGGCCTTCTTGTAGTCGGCCTGGGCCAAGTCATTTTTACTCTGTTTATCGTAGAGTGAGCCCCGCACTGCGTATAGGTTGGCGTTATTTGGGTCGGCCGCAATGGCTTTGCTGATTTTATCCAGCGCTCCGGCACTGTTCCCCCACTCATAGCCACGTTCAGGTCCTCAATAAGAAAGGTCTTGTTGTTAGGATATGCAGCCAGGGCCTGTTGCAAAACTTTCTGAGCCTCCGCATCATTTTTCTCCTGCCGGGCCATTTGCAACAATTGGGTATAGACTCCTACCGGCGCTGGCTTGGTTTTGTACGCATCCATTCCCAGCAGTTGATTGTAGGCTGACTTAGCGCCCGCGTAATCCTGCTTAGCCGAGTAGGCATAGGCTCCGTAGAGCACGGCCGTAGTATCCTGCGGATTCATTTGCGAGGCCAGCTTATAATTGGCAATGGCCTTGTCGTAATCCTTGTCGTTATAGCTCTTCACACCGGCGTTGAAGGCTAGCCCATAAAGATTCTGTAAGCGGGCGGGTACCTGCTTGCCGTACTCACCAGTCGGCCCGTCAAGCGCCAGAGCTTTTTGATAGGACTCAGCTGCTTTTTGCAATGCTTCGCCAGGCTGCATATTCGCCGTGTATTTAGCAAACAGCGCCTGAGTGCTGGGGTCTACCAGCTGGTAATAGATTTCGCCCCGCGTAAACCACGCTTTGGGTTTATCCTTGTCTTTGGTTTTGTCGCTGGCAACCGCCTGGTTAATGCTTTCCAGTGCCTTATCCAGCTGCCCGGCTTTCTGGCTCAGAATAGCATTGGTAATTGCCGAGCTTTGTGCCAGCGCAGGCGTAGCCAGGCCCACAGTGCCCATCAGGGCCGCCGTAGCGGCTAGCGTCAGAAGGGATTTTTTCATTGGGAGGGAAAAAAGAAAATGGTTGAGAGAACAAAACTACACCCGCCCGGCAAACAGGATGCCAGCCGCGGTTTGCGCAGGCCCGCCTAAGCGGCTTACTACTAAAGCCGGCTAAAATCCTACGCGCCCGGTCAGGCACTAGAAAGGGGCGACCCACCTGGGGGCCGCCCCTCACCTATTAAAACCAGCTGACGGCTACTCTTGCTCGTCGATTTCGTCGGCGTCGGCGTCGGCGTCGGCGTCGGCGTCGGCTTCTTCTTCGTCGAGGTCGGCTTCGTCAGCTACCGCCAGCTCCTCATCCACTGGTAGTGCGGCTTCACTGCCGAGCAGCGCGGCACCGGTCAGCGCATCCGTAGCCAGAGGCTCCAGCTCTTCAACTTCGGCGGCTGCCACCTTGGCCACCGAGGAGATTTCGTCGTTGGCCGCTACCTTAAACAAACGCACACCCTGCGTGGCCCGACCGATAGTGCGCAGCTCACTCATGCTCAGGCGAATAGTGAGCCCCGAACGGTTGATAATCATCAAGTCGTCGGCGTCGCTCACGGCCTGGATGCTCACCAGCTTGCCGGTTTTATCCGTTACCTGCATGGCTTTCACGCCCTTACCCCCGCGGTTAGTAATGCGGTATTCGTCGAGCGCCGAGCGCTTGCCATAGCCGTTATCACTCACTACGAGCAGTTCCTGGCTGGCATCAGCGATGCAAACCATGCCCACCACTTTGTCGTCGGCGTCGTCTTCGCTGAGCGTGATGCCGCGCACCCCGGCCGCCGTGCGGCCCATCTGGCGCACTTTTTCTTCGGGGAAGCGCACCGCCCGGCCCGAGCGCGAGGCCAGAATCACCTGCGAGTTGCCAGAAAGCAGCTGCACGTCGAGCAGGCGGTCGCCTTCGTTGATGGTGATGGCGTTGATACCCGCCGCCCGGGGGCGCGAATACGCCTCCAGCGGGGTCTTTTTCACCGTGCCTTTCTCGGTGCAGAACATGAGGAAGGTATTCTCCAAATAGTCGGCCGAGCGCAGGTTGCGCACGTTGAGCACTGAGCGCACGGCGTCTTCCTTAGGCTTGTCGATGAGGTTTTGCAGCGGCGTACCCTTGCTTGTTTTAGCGGTTTCGGGCACTTCGTAGGCCCGCAGCCAGAACATGCGGCCCTGCTCGGTAAAGATGAGCAGGTACTCGTGGGTGGTAGCCACGAACAGGTGCTCGGTAAAGTCGTCCTGCTTGGAGCCGGCGCCGCGGGCCCCCACTCCTCCCCGACCTTGCGTGCGGTACTCATCGAGGCTGGTGCGCTTGATATAGCCCTCGCGGCTCACGGTAATCACCATGGCCTCGTCGGCAATCATGTCCTCCATCGAGAAGTCGCCGCCCGCGTGGTTGATGCTCGTGCGGCGCGCGTCGCCGTAGCGGTCGCGCATGTCGAGCAACTCCGTCTTAATAAGCGCCCGCTGCTCGGCTTCCGAAGCCAGAATGGTGTTCAGGCGGTCGATGAGACGCATCAGGTCCTCGTACTCGGCCACGAGCTTATCGCGCTCCAGGCCGGTAAGGCGCTGCAAGCGCATATCCAGAATGGCGCGGGCCTGCACCTCGCTCAGGGCGAAGCGCTCGATGAGGCCTAGCCGGGCCACCTCGGGGTCGCGCGACTCGCGGATGAGCTTAATCACCTCGTCCAGGTGGTCGAGCGCGATAAGGAGGCCCTCCAAGATGTGGGCCCGCTTCTGGGCCTCGGCCAGCTCGAAGCGCGTGCGGCGCACGATAACTTCCTCGCGATGCTCAACGAAGTACTTGATGAGGTCGCGCAGACCCAGCGTCATCGGGCGGCCTTTGACCAGGGCCACGTTGTTGACGCCGAACGACGACTGCAACTGGGTGTACTTAAACAGGTTGTTGAGCACCACCGTGTTCAGGGCGTCGCGCTTGAGCTCGTACACGATGCGCATACCGTCGCGGTCGCTTTCGTCGCGCAGGGCGGCGATGCCCTCGATTTTCTTATCGTTGATGAGCGCGGCGGTCTTCTCAATCATCGAGGCCTTGTTCACCTGGTAGGGAATCTCGGTCACGATAATCTGCTCCTTGCCGCTGGGCAGGGTTTCGAAGTGGTGCTTAGCCCGCATCACGATGCGGCCCCGGCCGGTTTCGAAGGCCTGCTTCACGCCCTCGGAGCCGTAGATGATGCCGCCGGTGGGAAAGTCGGGCGCCGTAATGTGCTCCATGAGCTCGGTCACCGTGATGTCCTCGTTGTCGAGGTAAGCCACGATGCCGTTCACCACTTCGGTCAGGTTGTGCGGGGCCATGTTGGTGGCCATGCCCACGGCAATGCCGCTGGTGCCGTTTACGAGCAGGTTTGGAAACTTGGCGGGCAGCACGCTGGGCTCTTCGAGCGAGTCGTCGAAGTTGGGCTGGAAGTCTACCGTATCCTTGTCGAGGTCCCCGAGCAGCTCGTCCGACAGGCGCTTGAGGCGGGCCTCGGTGTAGCGCATGGCGGCCGGCGAGTCGCCGTCAATCGAGCCAAAGTTGCCCTGGCCATCGACCAGCGGGTAGCGCAGGCTCCAGTCCTGGGCCATGCGCACCATCGTGTCGTAGACCGAGCTGTCGCCGTGCGGGTGGTACTTACCCAGCACCTCGCCCACGATACGGGCCGACTTCTTGTGGCTTTTGGTGTAGCTCACCCCCAGCTCGCTCATGCCGTAGAGCACGCGCCGGTGCACGGGCTTGAGGCCGTCGCGCACGTCGGGCAGGGCCCGCGAGATGATAACCGACATCGAGTAGTCGATGTAAGCCCCGCGCATCTCGTCTTCGATATTTATCGAAATAATTTTTTCGCCTTCGGCCATTCTATTTGTGGCTGTTAGCTGACCGCGGCTCGCGGTCGGCTGTTTGTTCAAGAAAAAGTAGCGGCTCGCCTACGTATTGGCTGGAGGCCACGCCCGGCTAGGTGCCTGCTAGTATGCGTGCGCAATTTACGCCAAAAAAGCCGCTTTTCCTAACGTTTGCGCCACTTTGCGCGCTTGCTCGTCTACCCCACGACGTTGGGGGCTGCTGCTACCCTAGCCCCGTTAAAAAGCTGAATCAACCAAAAAGCGCCTAGCGCCCAGCTTATTTAAGGCTCTTGCTGTGGTCGCTCTTTTTGCGCTTGCTGTCGCCGTCGTGCTGGTTCTTGTATTTCTCGCCCACGGCCGGGTACTGCATCTTCCAGATGGGCCGGGCGCGGTACTTTACCCCGTTGTGGTAGTGGGCTTTGCGGGCGTGGCAGGCGTCGATGGGGCACGTGCGGCAGCTGGCTAGCCCCAGGCCCGCCAGCAGCGTCAGCAAGAAGAAAACCCGGCGCCGGCCGGCGGTAAGGAACGTACCCATCATCATGCCGTAAAAGTAACGCCCGGTAGCTGGGCTGCATCTTCGCTAGCCCACTCCCGCAGAAACTGGGCCACAAACTCTTCCATGAAGTGGTGGCGCTGCTGGGCTAGCCGGCGGGCGGCGGGCGTGTGCAGGCGGTCTTTGAGGTGCAGCAGCTTCTCGTAGAAGTGGTTGATGGTGGGCGCCGTGCTTTGCTTGTACTGCGCAAAGTCGGCGTGCGACACGGGCGGCGTGGCCGGGTCGTGCATGGGCCGGCCCTTGTGCTCGCCGTAGGCAAACGCCCGGGCCACGCCAATGGCCCCGATGGCGTCGAGCCGGTCGGCATCCTGCACCACGGCCGCCTCGGGGCTGCTGACGGGCGTTTCAACCCCTAGCCCTTTAAAGCTGACTTCGCGAATAACCTGCTCCACGCGGGCAATGGTGGCCTCGGGCACGTGCTGACCGGCCAGCCAGGCGCGGGCGGCGCGGGGGCCGGCCTCGTAGTCGCCGCCGTGAAACTTCCAGTCGGCAATATCGTGCAGCAGGGCGGCCAGCTCGGCTACTTCCAGGTCGGTGCCGGGCGTTTGGGCGGCCAGTGCCCGCGCCACCTGCCACACCCGCCGGATGTGCGCCCAGTCGTGGCCCGAGCCTTCTTCTTTGAACTTCTCCTCAACAAACGCGGCCGTGGCGGCAATAATGGAACGCATGACAAAAGTAGATTTTCGGCAAAGATGCGGCCGTTGGCGCTAGTTTGCGGGCTGAATTCCCCTCCCGACTCCCCACGGGCCGGCTCGCCCCGCCCCTGCTCTATGGAAAAAATTGCCATGATTGGCGGCGGCTCCTGGGCCACCGCGCTGACCAAAATCCTCTCCGAAAACGGCGCCCGCGTCGACTGGTGGCTACGCTCGAAGGACGACGTGCAGCACCTGCTGCGCACCGGCCACAACCCGCGCTACCTCTCCGCGGTGCTCTTCGACCGCAACCTGGTCTTCCCCACTACCGACCTCTCGGACGCCGTGCTCGAAGCCGACTGGCTGGTGCTGGCCGTGCCGGCGGCCTTCGTGCAGCCGGTGCTCGACAAGCTGGGCCGCGATGCGCTGCGCCACAAAATCGGGGTGGTGTCGGCCATCAAGGGCATGATTCCGGGCAAGAATGTGCTCGTCACCGACTACGTGCAGGAGCGCTTCCGGCTGCCCGCCGCCCAGCTAGGGGTCATTGCCGGGCCCTGCCACGCCGAAGAGGTGGCCCTCGAAAAGCAGAGCTACCTCACCATCGGCTCGCCCGACGTGGGCGGGCTCGGGCTAGCCTTTTGCCAGCTGCTGCGCAACCGCTACGTAAGCGCCCATCCGGCCGCCGACCTCGACGGCATCGAGTACTGCGCCGTGATGAAAAACATCATTGCCCTCACCGGCGGCATTGCCCACGGCCTGGGCTACGGCGACAACTTCCTGGCCGTGCTGGTGAGCAACGCGGTGCAGGAAATCCGGCGCTTTCTGCAGGCCATCTCGCCCCAGCCCCGCGACCTCTCGGCCTCGGCCTACCTCGGCGACTTGCTGGTGACGGCCTACTCGCAGTTCTCGCGCAACCGCACCTTTGGCAGCATGGTGGGCCGGGGCTATTCGGTTAAGTCAGCGCAGCTCGAAATGAACATGATTGCCGAAGGCTATTACGCTGTCAAGAGCATTCATGAGCTCAACCGCCAGCTCAAGGTGAATATGCCTATCACTACGGCCGCGTATAACATTTTGTATGAGCGTATTGCGCCGGCCGTGGAACTGGAGATTTTGAAGGAGAAGCTACGATGAAGCGAAATTTATTTCTTCGTATTGCAGCAACTAATTTAATAAGTTGCTTGCGTATTTTGGCCGGCGCAAGTGCGTTAGGAACGATTTGCAGCTGGTTTGGCATCGGTGGATTAAACTGTACGGAGGGCTTTATGAGCTGCTTGTTCAGTTCCCTCTTTGCACCACTCCTATTTCTTCTCTCGTTTGGCTTACTTTTTTGGCTAGGGTTTTTAGTTCTAACATTACTTGCTGACTTTATTCTCTTTAACCTCGCGCTTGAATCTAGTCTCGTCATCATCCTGGAAACGCTGCTTATCGGCGGGCTTTTTGTATTCTGGGGCTTTTACTACGATTACCCGCTTTGGTTCTTCCTAGTGGGAATTTATGTTGCTTCCCAGTGGCTGCGCTGGAAAACCATTCTACATTTACTCGAGCAAGATAAAACGCAAGCCTAAATCTTCTCTTGAGAGCCCCGAAACCAACTTGCTTTCCAACCTGTTATATTTGCAGCAGTTATAAAAAAATAAGGGGCCGGGCACCCGGCCCAACCCCTTACCCAACTACCGGAGAATGTAGGTGAGCAGCGCCACCGCCACGGCTTTGGCTAGCCCACTTGCAAACCCCACCAGCACAGCTTTACCCACTGCCTGTAGTAGTTTTGTCGCGTTGTCCCGTTTCATTGGAGTGAAGTGAAGGGTTCCGCATAAACCCCCGCTTCTGAAACCCCGACTGTTAGCGCAGCCGGGGTTTCCCTTTTTCAAGGGCTACCGTAGGCCGGGGACATACCCAACGCGCGTGCGGCAAAGATAGCCGCGTATGAATTTTATGACTAACTGGCTCCCGCTCGCCCTGCTCACGGCCCTGTGCCTGGCGGGCTACAACTTCTTTATCAAGCTGGCCGCCGCGCACCTGCCGCCGGCCGTGGGCGCGGTGGTGCTGCAGCTGGTGGCCGCCGGGCTGGGCGCCGCGTGGCTGCTGCGCCTCCAGTTGCTGGGGCAGCCGCTGGCCGTGTCGGGCCGGGGCCTGGGGCTGGCGGCGCTGGCCGGGCTGAGCGTGGGGCTAGCCGAGATTCTGACGTTCGTGGTGTTTAAGCGCGGGGTGCCGGCCTCGGTGGGCACGCCCGTGATTGTGGGCGGCTCGGTGCTGCTGGCGGCTTTGCTAGGGCTGGTGGTGCTGCGCGAAAGCCTTACGCTGGCGCAGGCCGGCGGGCTGGGGCTGATTGTAGCGGGCATCGCACTGCTGGCCCGGGGCTAGCGACGGCCCACGCCAGCCGAAACCCGCTAGCCTCAATCCCGAATGAGGGGCTGCGCGGGCGACACGGGCACGATAAGTACCGGCGCGCTGCGGTAGCGGGCGGGGCGCCGGTCGGCGGCCGGGTACTCGCCCGGTTTTAACACCTCTACCTCGCCCGTCGGGGCCGGGCCGGCACCGGGCGCATCGTAGGGCACTACCAACGGCAGCGGGCGCTGGCCGGCGCTCAAGGCGTAGTGATGCCAGTAAAGCGCGTAGGCGCGCGGCTCGACCCAGATGCGAGGCAGCGCCTGGCTTTGCAGCCAGCCGTAGGCCGCGTGCAGCTGCTGCTGCTGCTGGGCAAGCTGCCCGATGATGGCCTGCTCGCGGTGCAGCCGGTAGCCCCCGTAGGCGCCCAGCACCGCCAGCAGGGCTAGCGGCTGCCACCGCCCCCCTGGCCCGCTGCCCGCCCGGCTAGCCCTAAACCGCACCCAAGCGGCTTGCAGCAGGATGGCAAGCAGCACGAAAAACGCCAACAGTACCACCAGCAGCGTGCGCGCCGGCGGATACACCCGCTGCCCCAGCACCAGCGGCAGCCACAGGCCTAGCTGTAGCCACAGCAGCCAGCCCAGCCGGCGCGGAGGCTCCGGTAGCCGGCCCGCGCGCAGCGCCACCGGGGCTAGCCCCAGCACCAGGCAATAGGCAGCGGCACTCAGCCCGCGCTGGCCCAGCAGCTCGGTCGCGGTGCCCAGCAGCCAGGGAGCAATGCCCTGGCGGAACTCCGGCCAGGCATGGCGCGCCACGTAGGGATTGGCCAGCAGCGCCGGCCAGCCCGACACTGCCCCTACCGGCGCGTAGAGTACGCCAGCCACCGCCATGATACCCAGCGTAGCCACCACCAGGTGCCCCAGCTGCACCCGCCCGGCCCGGCCCGGCAGCCGGCCAAACCCTACCAGCAACCCCAGCCCCAGCCCCAGCAGCACGTAGAGATGCGTGGGCACGGCGTACAGCCCCCCTACTGCGCTCGCGCTAAACACGGCCCAGGCCAGCTGCCGCGTAGTGCGCCGCCGCCAGGCCGGCCGCAGCAGCTCGGCCGTGGCGAAAAGCCCGGCCAGCGCCGCCGCCAGCGCCCAGGCGTAGCCGCGGCCGGCCACGGCGTAGTACACCCCCAGCGGCGAGAGCCAATACAGCCCCAGCCCCAGCGTGGCCACCCCAAAGCGCAGGTAGCGCAGCGCCAGCGCATACACCAGCGGCAGCGTGAGCACCCCGAGCAGCGTCGGCAGCAGCCGCAGGGCTAGCCTCGGCGAAGCACCCGGCAGCAGCGCGTGCACCAGCCCCACGAGCAGATTGGCCAGGATGTGGTTGTTGGGAAACGCGTAATAGCTGGCCGTGACGGCCGCCCCCGGCACCACAAAGTAGTCGTAAGATGCTATCTCGTCGAGGCTCAGCGGGTAGCCGCCGGCGTAGTAGAGGCGGGCTACCAGCACTCCGCCGAGCAGCCCACCCGCCAGCGCCCGCTCGGCCCGGCCGAGCTGCCGCACCGGCCGCCACAGCGCGGCCCACCAACGGCGGGCTAGCAGCCACGGGTGGCCGGCCGCCGCGCGCGCGCGCGGCCTCCCCAGCCACCAGAGCCCACCCAGCGCCAGCAGCAGGGCTGCGCCCAGGCCCAGGCGCAGCCCCTGGTAGCGCAGTGGCGTAAGAGCGGCGGGCACCAGGTCGCGGCGCAGGGCAAAGAATATTCCGTACTGCGGGTGCATCACCGACGCGGCCAGGCTGGCATAGCCGCGCACCCCAAGCAGCAGGGCTAGCCCGCCCGCGGCCACGAGCAGCAGCAGAAATTGAAACCGAAGAAGAAAACGCATGTGCTGAATTAGAATCAGCCGGCAGCCCGGCCCACTACCCCGCCCGATTTACCGACCTGCGGGACCAGGAACTACGAAAATATCGAATGCCCCATGAAACGCCGGGGGCCCGGGCGGCGCGCCGGGCACGGGCCGGCCACCGGCCGGGCGCACCAGGTAGCGGTAGCGCACGCCGGGGCGCGGCTGGTCATCGATAACCCAGGGCTGGTCCCGAAACTCGGTGTGGGCAAAAAATCGTAAATAATACTGGTACACGAGCACGGGAGCCAACACCGGCCCCACGGGCTGGGTCGCCAGCCAGGCCATCGGCTGCCGATAGGTTTGCCAGGCGCGCACCTGCTCGGCGTTGTGGCGCTCCAGCAGGTACACCTGGCTGGCGGTAAAAGCCAGCCCTCCGGCCGCCAGCAGCCCGCGCAGCACCGGCGCCCACCCGGCCCGCTGCGCGTGGCGCAGCGCCCAGTCGGCCAGCAGCACCACTAGCAGGCACCACAGCAGTGATTTATAAAAAAGCGTGCGCTCGGGCGCGGCCACCCGCTGCGCCACCACCAGCAGGTAGGGCGCGGCAATAAACCACGCGCTCGGCGGCCCCAGCCGCAGCACCGGCCGGGCCTGCGCCGGGGGCAGCTGCCCGGCCCGCGCCCGCCGCCACAAGGCCCCCCGCCGCCCAGCGCGGCCAGCAGCGGCAGCCCCCCCAGCCAGCGGTGCCCGCTGAGCCAGCCCTCACTCAGCCACAGATACCCCGGCAGCTGGCGCCAGAACTCGCCCACGGCCAGCGGCAGTACGTACGAATTATAAAAAAAGGGCTGGGGGCCGGAAATCAGCAGCAGCGGCGCGTAAAGCAGCCCGGCGCCCAGCAGCGTCAGTCCGCCCAGGCCCAGCACCGGGAGCAGCCCCTCCCACGCCCCCCGGCGGCGTAGCGCCGCCAGCCCCAGCCAGCTGTAGGCCGAAAACAAAAAATAGCCGTGCGTGGGCACCACGTACAGCCCGAGCACCCCGCTCAGCACCAAGCCGGCCCAGGCGGCGCGCGCGCGCCGGGGCCCGGCGCTAGCCGGCCTCGTGAGCTCCAGCACGGCAAAAAAGCCAACGGCCCCCAGCCCCACCAGCAGCCAGTAGCCGCGCCCGGTCACGGCGTGGTACAGGCTCAGCTGCAACACGCTGAACAAGCTCACCGCCAGCGCCGCCACCCGGAAGCTGCTGCGCCGCAGCACCAGCAAAAACCACAGCCCCGTGGCCCCGGTGCTCGTCAGTACTACCGGCAGGCGCATGCTCCACCAAAACCCGGGGTTGAGCTGGTAAAACAGCCAGTTGAGGGTATTGCTGCCCACGTGGTTGTTGGGAAAGGGATACGCCGCGCTCACGACCAGCAGGCGCGCCCGCACAAATACTTCATACGACACGCCATCATCGGCGGGCACCAGCCCCGTGCTGCAGTACAGCCGCAGGGCCGTGAGGGCCAGCAGCAGCCCGCCCGCCCAGCGCTGCTGCCCCGGAGGCAGCGCGCGCCAGCCCGCTGCCAGCCCCCGGCCGCTGCTGGCCACTTCCCGCCCGAGCCGGCGCAGCTGCGCCCGGCCGGCCGGCTCCCGGCTCAGAATACCGGCCAGCCCCAGCGCCGCCAGGGCTAGCCCCGCCAGCCCCCGCCGCAGCCCGGTAAATTCGGCCGCCGTGTAGGCGCGCGGCTCCCAGGGGTAAAAATCGCGCAGGGCCGCCGCCTCGGGCCAGCTGGCCGAGTACAGCACCAGCGCCGCGCAGGCCGCGCAGCCGCCCACCACGCCCAGCCCCAGCAGCGCGTAAAATAACAGGGGCAGGCGTTCGGCCGCCGGCCGGCCAGGCTGTAGTTGATTCTGCATGCAGACGTAACCGGTTAAGTTTGGGCTACCCCTGCCCTAGCGCCCGCAGCGCGGCCCACACGCGGTGGGTGGGCAGGCCCATCACGTTAAAATAAGAGCCTTCGAGCCGGTCGATGCCGACCAGGCCCAGCCAGTCCTGGGCCCCGTAGGCCCCGGCCTTGTCCAGGGGCTGGTAGCGGGCCACGTAAAAGGCAATGTCCTCGGCACTCAGCGGGCGGAAGTGCACGGTGGTTTCGTCGGCAAAGACGACCGGCGCGCGGCCATCACCGGGCAGCAGGCACACACCGGTATACACCTGGTGGGCGCGGCCCTGCAGGCGCCCGAGCATGGCGCGGGCTTCGGCGGCATCGGCGGGCTTATTGAGCACGTCGTCGTCGAGGCACACGATGGTATCGGCCGTGAGCAGCAACTCCCCGGCCGCCAGGTCGGCGCGGTAGGCCTCGGCCTTGTGGCGGGCCAGGTATTCGGCCACTGCGGCGCGGCGCAGCGTGGGCGGGAAGCTTTCGTCTACCTCGCGCAGCCGGATGTCGTAGGCTAGCCCCATCTCCGTGAGCAGCTGGCGCCGGCGCGGCGAGCCGGAAGCAAGAATAAGTTTCATTCGGAAGGCAGTTATGAGGAAAAGCAGCACCCTACCGGGCACTGGCAGCACTGCCGGGTAGCAAGGGCCCGCGGGGTGAGGCTCCTGCGGGGCCGGCATAGCGGTAAATGGTAATCTGCCCGAGCCGGCGCACGACCGCCCCCGCCCCGGCGGGGGCCAGGCTGTCGCCCCGCACCAGAATGTAAGCATACCGCACGCCGGGCCGGGGGTGGCGGTCGGCGAGCCACGGCTGGGTAGGGGCTTGCGTATGCGCCTCAAAGCGCAGCCACAGCCATAAAAAACGATTAGCCAGCAACACCGGCTGGCGCGGCGTACGCTGGGCCAGCCAGCCATACGTAGCCGCGTAATCGGCATTTGCTTGGCGAAGCCGGCGGCTGTTAAGTACCTGGCTGGCTACTTCATACGAGCCGTACGGCACCAGCAGTAGCCCCGGCAGCCAGCGCCAGCCGGGCCACCGGCCCGGCCAGGCCAGCAGAACCAGGGCTAGCAGAATAAACAAAAACCACGCTTTGTAGAGTAAGGTCCGCTCGGGCGGCAGCACCCGCTGCCCCATCATCAACACGTAGGGCCACAGCACAAACCAGAGGGCGGGCCACCCCACTTGGCGCACCTGCCGGGCGTAGGCCGGCACCAGCCGCCCCCGCCGGCCCGCTAGCGCCAGCCAGCCAAACAAGCCCAGCCCCAGCACGATAACCCACCCACCCATTTGGCGCTGCCCCGCCAGCCAGCCTTCCAGAAACCAGGCGTGCGCCGGCAGCTGCGCCCAGAAGCTACGGGCCGGCAGCGCCTGCACGTAGGGATTGGCTACCAGCGCCGTACTTCCCGATACCAGCAGCAGGGGCGTATACAGGGCCGCTGCTCCCAGCACGGCCACCAACCCCATGGCCACTAGCTGCGCCAGCCCCCGCCAGTCGCGGCGCAGCAGGGCCTGCACGCCCAGCCACGAAAAAGCCGAGGTTACTACGTAAGCGAAGGTGGGCACCGCGTAGCACCCCAGAATACTGGCCCCTACCAGGCTCAGCCAGGCCAGGCGGCTACCGACGACTCCCGCCCCGGCTGGCTCCTCAAGCAGGACGAGCAGGGCCCAGAATACCACCGCCGCCAGCAGCGCCACCAGCCAGTAGCCCCGCCCGGCCGCCGCGTGGTAGAGGCTCAGCTGCGTCCAGCCCATGGCCCCGGCCGCCAGCAGGGCCGGCCAGTAGCCTAGCCGGCGCACTAGCATTCCGAACATGAGCCCCGTGCCCGCCGTGCTGGCCAGCAGCACCGGCAGCCGCATGGCCCACCAAAAGCCCGGGTGCACCTGATAGAAGGCCCAGGCGATGGTATTAGCCAGCACGTGGTTGTTGGGAATGGGGTAATAAGCACTCACGGCCAGCAGCCCGTGGCGGACGAAATACTCAAACGAGCCCCCGTCATCGGCCCAGGGAATGGTCAGGCTCAGGTAGAGGCGCGCGGCCGTGAGCACGGCCAGGTGCCCTAGCAGCACCCGCCGGTGCCAGCGCGACAGGTGCTGCCAGCGCTGGCCAGCCCCGGCGCCCAGCCGCCGCACCTCGGCCAGGGTGGCCGCCAGCTCGGCGCGCCCGGCCCGCGTGCCGGGCCCCAGTCCCAGCCCGGCCAGCGCCAGCACCGCGGCCACGGCCGTTAGCCCAGCCTGCGTCTGCCGCCAGGCCGCCGGGCTGAAAGCGGGCAGGTGCCACCCTTCGTAGGGATAAATCGCATCCAGCGCCCGGGCCTCGGCCCAGCTGGCTGTGCCCAGCACCAAAGCGGCGTAGCCCGCAGCCAGCGCCAGGCTGCCCAGCGCCAGCAGCAGCAAAAAGCGGGGCGGCGCCTCCAATAACCTTACTCCAGAATATTTTTTTACCACGAGTGCCTACTCAATTGCCTTTTCCAAAATAAGGCGTCTATTCCGCAAACAGCCCGTCGAATACGGTGGGCGCCTCCCGCAGGCTCGAAAACAGCAGGCCCGCCAGGGTCTTGGGGTAAAAGAAGGTGGACTTGGCCGGCATCACGGCACCCGAGTGGCACACGGCCTCGACCTGGGCCATCGTTACCTCGTTGGTGAGCAGCGCGGCGCGGGCCTCGCCGCGGTCCACGCGCTGCAGGCATTCGGCCAGGCCGCGCACGTAGGCCACGCCCGGCCAGCTGCGCTGCGCATCGGGCCCCACCAGGCCGAGCACTTTTTCGAGCACGAAGAAGTGCAGCACCGTCAGGTCGAGGTCTTTCACCTCGGGCGTCGTGTCCCAGTTGAGCTGAGCGTGCACCTCGGGGCGCAGGCGCAGCTTGTAGGCCCCGCCGGGCAGGTACAGGCCGAAGGCCCAGCGCTTGCCGGCCAGCAGCTCGGGCAGGTCCTGGGCCTCGGCCTGGGGCACTACTGTAAAGTACGGGGCTAGCCGGGCCAGCAGCTCGGCATCCGAGAGGCCACCGGGCAGCTCCAGCAGCAGGCGGTGGGTGGGCAGAATGCGCACGTCGTCGCTGGCCATATTGGTGAGGTACATCAGGTGGTAATTCCAGGGCTCGCGGCCGGTGCGGCCGGCCGGGCCGGCGGCCAGCTCGCGGGCCTGGCGGTAGGCCAGCGAGCCCTCGTAGCGGTGGTGCCCGTCGGCCAGAATCACCTGCCGGCCAGCCAGCACCCGCTGAAACTGCCGGATAAGCCGCGCGTCCTGAATCACGGCCAGCACGTCGCGCGCGCCCTGGTAATCTTCCTCCGTCTGGCAGAGCGGGTCCTCGATGGCCGCATCCATGAGCGCCTCCAGCTCAAAGGTTTCGTCGCGGTACAACCCGTGGGTGGCGCTAGTCTGAAACTGCAGCTCGGCCAGCAGCTCGGCCCGGTCGTTGACGGCGGCCGGCAGCGTGTTTTCGTGGCGCAGCACCACGCCCTCGGCCCAGTCGTAGGCCCGGATGTGGCACATAAAACCCTTGCGGCAGCGCTCGCGCCCCGGCTCGCCCGGCAGCCGGAAGTACTGGTAGTACACGTAAATGCCGGGCAGGCCGTCCTCGCGCAGTACGCCCTCGGCCTGCCACCGGGCCAGGCGGCGGGCGGCGGCCTCGGCCGGGGCTAGCCCCGGCTCGGGGCGCGGCACCGAGAGGTGAATGGAATTAAGCGGATTTTGATACAGCGCCTCGCGCTGGCGCGGGCTCACCACGTCGAAGAGCGGCGAAACTACCGCGTCGATATCGGCGCTCAGGGCCGGGTTGTAGCGCCAGCCGCGCACGGGTTGAATTTCAGCCATTATGTCAATTATCAGTGAGCAATTATCAATTATCAGCTGAGCGTTTGCTAGTTAGCTATTACCTATCACCCACAAGCCCACGCAAGGCCAGCTGCTAATTGATAGTTGCTCACTGATAATTGACTCTACGGGGCTAGCCGGCTGATTTTCCAGCCCTCGCCTTCGCGCTCGTACACCAGGCGGTCGTGCAGGCGGCTGGGGCGGCCCTGCCAAAACTCGACCCGCTGCGGGCGCAGCACGTAGCCGCCCCAGTGCGGCGGGCGGGGCAGCGGGTTCTGGCCCGCGAAGCGCGCTTCTACCTCGTGCTCGCGGCTTTCCAGCTCCTCGCGGCTACCGATAACCGCGCTCTGGGGAGAAGCCCAGGCGCCCACCTGCGAGCCGCGCGGCCGGCTCTGAAAGTAGTCGGTTGAAACGCCTTCGGGGGCTTTTTCCACCAGCCCCTCCACGCGCACCTGGCGCTCGAGGCCGGGCCAGAAAAAATTGAGCGCCGCCCGGGGCTGGCTAGCCAGCTCGTGGCCCTTCTGCGAGTCGTAGTTGGTAAAAAACAGAAACCCCGCGCCCTCGGGCAGGCCCTTAAGCAGCACCACGCGCTGGCTGGGCTGGCCGGTGGCCGCGTCCACGGTGGCCAGGGTCAGGGCGGCGGGCTCGGGCAGCTGGGCGGCCACGGCCTCGTCGAGCCACTGCCGAAACTGGGCCACGGCATCGGGCCGCACGTCGGCTTCGAGCAGGGTGCGCTGGGTGTAGCTCTGGCGCAGGTCAGCGAGTTCGGCGTCGGTCATGAAGGTAGTTGTGAGTTGAGCATTAAGAGCCAGGAGTTTTTGCCGACTGGCTGGCGACTCCTCTCTGGTGGGCAAAGGTACGGGGCAGCGGGGCGGGACAATCGGCTTTTTTAGGGCTAGCCGGGCACTATCCGGCCCGCGGGTGCGTACTTTATAGCCACTATGAAGCCCGGTACCCTTCTCATCTCGCAGCCCTTCCTGGGCGACCCCCATTTTGAGCGCAGCGTGGTGCTGCTCTGCCGCCACCGCCCCAACGAGGGCGCCTTCGGCCTGGTGCTCACCCGGCGCACGGCCACCATGCTCGGCGAGGTGCTGGAGCTGCCCGCCGGCCCCGCTACTGAGCTGCCGCTCTACGAAGGCGGCCCGGTGCAGCTCGATACCCTCCATTTTGTGCACCGCCATGCCGCCCTGCCCGGGGCCGCCGAGCTGGGCGAAGATACCTACTGGGGTGGCGAATTTGACTTGCTTATCACCTTGATAAACACTGGTGTTATCCTGCCCGATGACGTGCGCTGCTTTGTGGGCTATTCGGGCTGGTCGGCGGGGCAATTGGAGGCTGAAATTGAGCGCGGCTCCTGGATACGGCAGCCCGCTAGTGCCGGGAAAGTATTTACTTTGAGGTCTGATGCGTTCTGGCAAGGCATCCTGCGCGAAAAAGGCGGCCGCTTCCGCGCCCTGTCCAACTACCCGCTCGACCCGCGCCTGAACTAATTTTTCCTCCTGCCCTCCGTTCCGGCGGCTCACTTCCCCTCATTTTCCGGCCCCGGCCGGCCGCCGGCTTTTCGTTTTGCTTTATGCTGCCCGAAGAAACCCCCACCCCTGACCAAAATACGTCCGCCGCTGGTGCTGCTGCCCCCGCCGACCGGATGAGCGTGCTCGAAGCCCGCCTGGCCGAAATCCGCGCCAAGCAGGGCGCCCCGGCCGCGGCCGCGCCTACCCCGGCCGCCCCCGAGGCCAGCCCCTCCGTGCCCGCCCAAAGCGAAACCCCGGCCGAGACGGCCGGCCCTCCCGGCGGCGGCGAAACCCAGGTCGAGCCCGACCCGCTGCGCTCGGAGCCCGGCCTGGCTCAGGAGCTGGCTTCAACTCCCAGCGAGCCCGCCAGCTCCTCGTTGGGCACCCCGGCTCCCGGCACGCCCGAAGCCAGTGCTGCGGCCGAATCGGCCCAGCACGTGCCCGCCGAGGTTGCCGCCGAGCACCTGTCGGCCCCCCAGGCGCGCGCCGTGGCCCATTACGGTGAGGCGATGGCCCCGGCCGCCGAAGCGGACCAAGCGCCCGCCAGCCCCGCCCCCGCCGAAGAAGCTGCCCAAGTGCAGGCCCTGGCCCGCGCCGAAGACATCGACGGCGCGCCCGACGGCGTGGCTACGCTGCCCACTTCGGCCACCGATACGGCCGCCGAGGCGCACCACGCCGAACTCGAGCACCAGCACGAAGCGGCCGGCGACGCGGCCGGGGAGGAAGCCGACGACTACGTGCCCGAAACCCCGGCGCCCGACTTTGCCGAGCTCGACCTCGAAAGCCAGGCTAGCCACCTCATCGGGCTGCTGCGCCGGCCCGATGCCCGCCGCAATCGCCAGCAGATTTTTGAGCTCAACCGCCAGTACGAAACCAACGTGGCCGCCGCCCGCGCCGCCTCGCGCCAGAAGCTGGCCGAAGACGCCAACGCGCCCCAGGAATTTAGCTTCCAGCCCCCGGCCAGCCAGGCCGAGCTGAACAAGGCGCTGCAGGATTTCCGCGAGGGCCGCGCCCGCGATGCCAAAGCCGAAGACCAGAGCCGCGCCCAGAACCTGGCCCGCAAGCAGGAGCTGCTGGCCCAGCTGCGCACGCTGGTCGAAAGTGCCGAAACCAAGGACAGCTCGCAGAAGCTCAAGCAGCTGCAGGCTGACTGGAAGGCTACCGGCCCCGTGCCTCAGACCGACAGCCAGGAAACCTGGAACACCTACCACGGCCTGCTCGACCGCTACTACGCCAACCAAGGCCGCTTCTACGAGCTGAAAGAGCTAGACCGCCGCCGCAACCAGGAAGCCAAAGAGGCCCTGGTAGCCCGCGCCGAAGCCCTGAAGGATGCCCCCGGCATCAATAAGGCCCTCGACGAGCTCAAGAAGCTACACGACGACTGGAAGCACATTGGCCCCGTACCGGGCGAGCAGCGCGAGCCCCTGTGGCAGCGCTTTTTGGCCGCCTCCGAGGCCGTGCACCTGCGCCGTAAGGAGTTTGTGGATGTGCGCTCGGCCCAGGAAAAGGAAAACCTGGCCCTGAAGCAGGCCCTGCTGGCCCGCGTGCTGCCCTTCGCCGACTTCGCGACCGAGCGCGTGAACGAGTGGCGCTCGCGCACCGACGAGCTGCAGGAAATCAAGAAGGAGTGGGAAGCTACCGGCCCCGTGCCCCGCGCCCAGGCCGACGCCCTCAATAAGCAGTACTGGAACGCCTACAAGGCCTTCTTCAATCACAAAAACGATTTCTTCAAGAGCCTCGACTCGGAAAAGAATACCAACCTGCAAGCCAAGTACGCTCTCATCGAGCAGGCTGAGGCCGCCCAGCAGCTGCCCGACTTTGACGAGGCCCGTACCATCATCATTCGGGTGCAGAAGGAGTGGAAGGACATCGGCCGGGTGCCCGAGAAGCAGGCCGACAAAATCTGGAAGCGCTTCCGCGCCGCCTGCGATGGCGTATTTGACCGCCCCAAGCAGGAAACCCGCCAGCGCGAGGAGCGCCAGTCGGCCGCCAGCGCCGAGCAGGTCACCCGTTTGGATAAGCTAGCCCAGCAAGTTGCTGCCCTCTCCCCCGCCGAGCCGGGTACGCTGGAAGGCTTCCGGGCCCTGGCTCTTGACTGGCAGCAGCTTGACGCCACCGACGAGCAGCCCGGCGCCGGCACATCAGACCGTGGCGAGGAGCAGTTTCTTACTCTTATGGGTAAGTATCTGGACCAAACCGGTGGCATTACTCCCGCCGACAAAGAAGACCTGCTTTTCCAATTGGAAATAGCCCGCCTCAAGGCCCGGCCTCAGGCGCAGCAAGCCTTTACCCGCAAGGAAACCGGCCTGCGCCGCGAAATTCAGGAACTGGAAAACGACGTGGCCACGCTGCAAACCAACCTCGACTTCTTCGCCCGCTCGAAGAATGCCGACCAGCTGCGCCAGGAGTACCAGGGCCGTATGGCTGAGGCGCGCACGCGCATTGAGAAGCTTAAAAAGCAGCTCAAGCAGCTGCGCAGCTAAGTAGCTGACTTTCTTTTAAAAAAGTGTCGCGCTAGCCAGCGCGGCACTTTTTATTATCCCCCGTCTTGCCAACGGGCACTTTACCCCTTACTTTTGCCCCACGATTAAGCCTCCATAGCTCAGTTGGTAGAGCTTCTGACTTGTAATCAGAGGGTCGTTGGTTCGAGTCCGACTGGGGGCTCCCTTAATCAGTACCGGAACGCCCGGAAAACTGCTTCTCCCGCCGGGAAAGCAGTTTTCCGGGTTTTTTGCGTCTAGGGGAATCGGTACTCCTGGGCGGGAAACTTTCACTTTGCGGCGGGAGGCACGCCCCCCGCTGCGCGCCCCTTCCCACTTTATGGTAACTCAGTTTGTGTTACGCACCGACAAAAAAGATAGTGCAGGCCGGTGCCCCGTGCACTTGGTAGTTTATTTCGACGGGGTGCGCCTAAAGTGCGCGACTGGTGAGAAATGCATGCCCACCGACTGGAACGCCGACCGGCAACAGTTTCGGCGCTCGTATCCGCTAGCTGATGAAGCCAACCAATTACTAGCCCGCCTCGCGTCTGATGTGCTAGCTTGGTGGCGCATGGGGTGTGGGGTGGTCCAGTAAAAACGGACAGTGCACTAAGATAGGTTTTGCAGGAGGTCCAGTTCAAATTGGTGGGGCGAGCGGTAGCCGAGCGCGGAGTGCCGCCGGTCGAGGTTGAAGTAGGTGTCGAGATAGTAGGCGAGCTCCAGGCGGGCCTCTTCGAGACTGGCAAACGCGCCGCCGTGCGGGAGTAATTCAGTTTTGAGCGTGCTCCAGCCCGCTTCGACCTGGGCGTTATCATAAGGGTTACCCGGCCGGCTATAGTTGGCTAGTGCCTGGGCTTTTTCGATGCGCGTGCGGCAAGCCGCGCTGGTGTATTGACTGCCGCGGTCGGCGTGGATAATCAGGCCGGGAGCCGGCTGACGTAGCGTCAGGGCTTGCTCCGGGGCCGTGAGCACCAGCTCGGTGGGCATCTGCTGGTCGAGATGCCAGCCCACCACGCGCCGCGAACAGGTATCGCGCCAGGTGGCCAAATAGCACCAACACCCGCCGACCAGCGGCAGGTAGGTGATGTCGCCCACCCACACCTGATTGGGCGCAGTAGGCGCCGGCTGACCAAGCAGCAGATTTTCGGCCACGACTGCCGCTGGGTCGGCCATGGTGGTGCGCGGGCGTTGCGGCCGGGTGCTGAGCGCCCGCAAGCCGCAACGACGCAACCAAGTGCGCAAGGCATAGCGCCCGATGGCGTACCCTTCCGCGCGCAATTCGGCCCGCAGGCGGCGAGTACCGTAGCGTTGGGCATGGCGCAAAAAGGCGGCGGTGGCCGCAGGCTCCCAAGCGGGCGTTGGGCGCGCTGCCCGGCTCCGCCACTGATAATAGCCAGCGGTACTGACCGCTAGCACGCGGCAGAGCACCTGCACCGGCTCGGTGGCCGCAACCTGCTCGATGAACTGATAACGGCTCATGGCTGAAGCCGTACCGAGCAAGGCGGGCGATAGGCCCTGGGCACGGGCTACATCCGTTTGCCGGGCACCAGCGGCCACTTGGCGCACGCACTCCGCTTTAAAAGCTGGTGTATATTTTTTGCGGGTCAGCGGCGGGCCGCTCGGATTGGTCTTGTCGGGCATGAGCAGTGGAAGGTAAGACTTCGCACTGTCTGTTTTTACTCGACCACCTCAGAAGGAAGCACGGCGCAATGTCGCGCTTGCGGGAATCCTACGGGCTTTGGTAAAGAAACACCAAAGGGCGGCAGCCAGAATTGGATAAGGGAAAAAGGCAGTTTTTAGTCTGACGGGCCGCCCCAACAGAAAGCCGCCAGTATCCGGCACTAGCTTCGGTTACAACTTCACTTAGCCATTTTTTAGTCATGCAGAAAATTTTGAGAATGGCCACCATCGCCATCGCCTTGGCTGCCCCCGTCCTCACCCATGCCCAAACGCTGAAGCCCACCCAGGTACCGGCCGCTGCGAAGGCCACTTTCAAAGCCAAGTTCCCCACCGTAACCAGCAATACCTGGGAGAAGGAAGGCGACAAGTTCGAGGCTGGCTTCAAGCAGGCTGGCAAAACCATGTCGGCCGTACTTACGCCAGCCGGCGAGCTACTGGAAACCGAAACTGATATGTCGCCGCGCCAGCTGCCGGCGGCCGTACGCACCACGCTGGCCCGCGACTACAAAGCCTACCAGATTAAGGAAGCCGCCACCATCGTGCGGGCCGGCGGCGCGACCGTATACGAAGCGGAAGTAAGCAAAGGCGGCAAAGCCCAGGATGTGCTGTTCCTGGCCAACGGCACGCGGACGAAGTAATCGTCCACCCCGGTTCAGTCAGCGTTTAACCACCCGGATTACTTACCCGCCGGGGTAGGCAGTCCGGTTGGTTGCTATTGGCCCATTGGCCCATGTCGAATAACCAGCGTCAACTCGCCCTCACTTTATCGGCCTTACGGTTCCTACACGATGAATAGCTTAAACAAAGTGCCTGCCGTAACGCTGGTTTTCTGGGTAATCAAGATTATGGCCACGACCGTGGGCGAAACGGCCGCCGATTTTTTGTCCGTCAATCTGAAGCTGGGGCTAACCGTCACCTCCTATATTATGGCCGGCCTGCTGGTGGTAGCCTTAGCGGCGCAGCTGCGGGCACGCCGCTACGTGCCCGCCCTTTACTGGACGGTGGTCGTGTTCATTAGCGTGATGGGCACGCTCATCTCCGATAACCTGGTCGATAATATGGGCGTGAGCCTGCAAACGACCTCACTCATTTTCGGGGTGGCACTGGTAGTGGTTTTTGGCCTATGGTACGCGAGTGAGCGCACCCTGTCAGTGCACAGCATTCAGACTACCCGGCGCGAGCTGTTTTACTGGGCGGCTATTTTGTGCACGTTTGCCCTGGGCACCTCGGCCGGTGACCTGATTGGGGAAAGCCTGGGACTGGGCTACCCGCTCTCGGCGCTGCTGTTTGGGGGTATCATTGCCCTCACTTTCTTGGCTTACCGCTTCCTGCACCTGAATGCGGTGGTAGCATTCTGGACGGCCTACATTCTGACGCGCCCCCTGGGCGCCTCGCTGGGCGACCTGCTCACGCAGCCCCCTAAAGATGGCGGGCTGGGGATAAGCGCCCAGCTAATCAGCGGCATTTTTCTAGTAGCTATTGTCGGGCTCGTAATCTGGCTGACTCGCCAGCAGGCTCAGGCTGCCGAGCCGACGGCGGTCTAATCAGCCGGCTGCCAACTTATCCCCGCGCGGGTCGCGTTTAGCGGGAAGAGACCGTTTTCCCTTTACCAGGTCCGCGCAATGGGCAGAAAGCTTTCAGCCGTAAAGTCCGGAGCTGCGTAAGGGTCACTCCCCAGCGACCAGCGCTAGCCTCACTGGGTCGCACTGCGGGGTAAAGGCAATATCCTGGTATGTTTCTATTTTCTTTCAGTGCCTCGTCTACGTTGCGGCCCCGCCTGTGGCCCGGCCGCGGCTTGACGTTGTTTTTCCTCGTCCTGCTGGGCCTTCCCGGTTTGAGCCGGGCCCAGCGCGTAGTGAGTGGCCAGGTAGTGGAGGCGGCAACCGGGGAGCCCGTGCCCTTCGCCTCGGTTTTTATACCCCATACGGCGGCCGGCGTCACGGCCGACCTGGCAGGCAAGTTTCGGCTGGTGGTAGCGGGCACGGCCGATTCCATCGCCGCCTCGGCCTTGGGCTTTGTGGTGGGCCGCCGCGCCCTCACGGCGGAGGCCGCCCAGACCGTGCTGTTGCGCCTGAAGGCGGGCGGGGGCGTGGCCCTGGGTGAGGTAGTGGTCAGCTCGCGTCAGCCCGAGAATCCGGCTTTCCGCATTTTGCGCGAAGTACAGAAACACAAACCCCAGAATGAACGCAGCGCACTGACCGCCGCCGAGTTTGATTCCTACAATCGCACCGAGGTGGCCCTGGCCGACATTCCCAAAGGGCTAGCCAAGCGCAAGGTGGTGCAGGATATTCGGGCCCTGGCCGTGCGCCGCGGGGCGGCGGCGGCGGCCGACCCCGACGCTCCACTGCCGGTATTTGCCGCCGAAGTAGGCTCGCGGGTGTACCAGCAGTACGCATCCTCCCGCCGGCGCGAAGACATCCGGCACCGCCAGCTGCGGGGGGTAGGCCCCCGCGAGGGCTCGGTGCTGGCCCAGCTATTGGGCGGCAATCTGCAAACTTTCGACTTTTATCCCAACTGGCAAAATCTGCTCAGCAAGGATTTTATCTCGCCCATCGCCGAGGGGGGCGTACCACCTACGACTACGAGCTGCAGGATTCGGTGTTTATCGGCCGGGACTGGTGCTACAAAATCGGCGTGACGCCCAAGCGCAGCCACGACCTGGCCTTCAAGGGAACCATCTGGATTACGGCCGGCACTTACGCCCTGCGCCGCATCGACGTAGTGGCCAGCCCGGAAGCCAACATCAACTTCATCACCGACCTGCGCCTCTTCGAAGACCTGACCCCGCCGGCCGACGGGCCCGGCCTGCCGGCCCGCACCCGGCTCGTATTTGGGGTGAAGCCTTACCAGGGGCAGGCCGCCATGCGGGTGCGCTTCACAACCGTCAACTCGGGCTTCGTGCGCAACCAGCCCCACCCCGGCAGCTTCTACGACGTGTCGGAAAACGTCGCCTCGACGGCCGACGCCAGTCCGGCGGGGGGGCTGTTGGGCGCGCTGGCCGGCGACAGCACCGGGGCGCGCGGGCTAGGCTACTTCGACCAGCACCGGCCGGATACGCTGAGCCTGAATGAGCGCCAGACGTTTGCCGTGCTCGACTCGGCCAAGCAATTGCCCTCGGTGCGCAACGTGCTCGACTGGGTGGAGCTATTCGTGAACGGCTACAAGCGGGTGGGCAAGTTCGACCTGGGACCCCTTATAAACACCTATGCCCACAACAATTTCGAGGGCAGCCGCTTTCGCTTTGGCTTCCGTACCACGCCCGACATCAGCAAGCGGTGGCTCACGCAGGGCTACGTGGCTTATGGCACACTCGACCAGCGCTGGAAATACGGCCTGAAAACCAGCTTTATCGCCGAGCGTCGGCACTGGACCGTGCTGGGGGCCGAGTACCGGCACGAGGTGGAGCAGGTGGCGCTGCTCGACAACGATTTTTTACCGGGCAACAACCTGTTTGTGGCGGCCTCGCGCTGGGGCCGCTTCCGCCAGGGCCGGCCGGTGCTGCGCGACTTGCTGACCTTGAGCGCGCAGCGCGACCTGTTTCACGGCTTTACCCAGAGTGTCCTTCTACGCTACCAGCGCATTCAGCCGCTGCACAACTTCGCTTTCTATACCAATACCGATAACCCGTTTGACCCCAACGTGCAGCTGGGCAGTAACTTCAATCTGTCGGAAATCGTGCTGGAGTCGCGCTACGCCCGCGACGAAAATCAGGTGCAGAGTGAACTGGCGCGCCGGGCCATCGGCACCAGGCACTGGCCGGTGTTCACGTTCCGCTACACGCTGGGCTTCGATAACCTTCTCAACTCCACTTTTGAATACCACAAGTTTAACCTGCTGGTGACCCAGAGCCTGAGCACGGGTCAGCTGGGCCGGCTCAACTACCGCCTGGAGGGCAGCTACATCCCGAGCCCCTTGCCCTACCCGGTGCTGAAGATTCCGCTCGGCAACGAAACGCCCTTCCTCAATGTGAACGCTTTCAACCTGATGCGTTACTTTGAGTTTGTCACCGACCATTCCGTGGCCTTGCGGCTCGACCAGCATTTCGAGGGCCTATTGGTGAATGCTATTCCGGGCCTGCGGCGGCTCGACTGGCGCCTGGTAGGCTCGGCCAATGTGCTCTACGGTGGCCTCTCGACCATCAACCAGAACCTGCTGCCCCCACCGACGCGAACGGCAACCCGCTGGCCCGGTTTCAAGCGCTGGGCGCCTTGCCCTATGCCGAGGTGGGGTACGGGGTGGAAAATATCTTCAAGTTCGTGCGGGTCGACTTTTTGCATCGGCTTACGTACCGCGACTTGCCCGGCGCCCACAACTTCGGCGTCAAATTCACCGTGCAGTTCCGTTTATAAACTGCTTGCCTTTTTTTTCTCACTACTACCTAGTCATGAAAAAATCACTGCTTGGCAGAAGTACCCTCCTGCTGGCCTTGGCGGCCCTTTCCGGGGTGAGCTTTAGTGCCCGTGGCCCGCACGCTTCTCCGCCGAAGCCAGCCCCGCCGGTTGTGCATCAGCTGCTGGCCACTCCCCAAACCGTGACCTGGGGCTACTACGATGCCACGGCGACGCCTCATCTGCGGATTAAGTCGGGCGAGGTGGTGCAGATGCAGACGCTGGTAGCCTGCACGCCCGCCCTGCTGGAAGAAGCCGGCCTGCCGCCGGCGCAGGTGCAGCCCGAGCTGCGGGCCATTACCCAGCAGGTGACGGACAAAGGGCCGGGCATCCACATTCTGACCGGTCCGGTTTACGTAGAAGGCGCTATGCCGGGCGACATGCTCGAGGTGCGGATTCAGGAAGTGAAGCTAGCCGTTCCGTACGCGTATAATGCGTTTACGCCCGGCCACGGTGCCCTACCCGATGACTTTCCCTACGCCCGCATGCGCATTGTGCCGCTGGATTTGAAGCGCCAGGTGGCCCAGTTTGCCCCTGGCATTGAAGTGCCGCTGCGCCCGTTTTTTGGCAGTATGGGCGTCGCCCCCCCGATGTTTCGGGCCGCATCAGCTCGTACCCGCCCTGGATTCATGCCGGCAACATTGACAACAAGGAAATGGTGGCGGGCACTACCCTCTTTATTCCGGTGCACGTGCCGGGCGCCTTGTTTTCGGCGGGTGACGGGCACGCGGCGCAGGGCGATGGGGAAGTAGACCTGAAAGCGCTGGAAACCTCCTTGGTGGGCACTTTTCAGTTTATTGTGCACAAAGGCCAACACCTGAACTGGCCGGAGGCCGAAACGCCCACTGCCTACATTACGATGGGCTTTAACGAAGACCTGAACGAAGCCGTGAGCCTGGCCACGCGCAACATGATTGACTTTCTGGTGCGCGAAAAGCACCTGACCCGCGATGACGCCTACATGCTCGCCAGCGTGGCCGTGGACCTGCACGTGACCGAGCTGGTAGATGGCTCGAAGGGGGTGCACGCCATTTTGCCGAAAAGCCTGTTTACCGCCGCGCGCAAGTAGCCTTGCAAGTGAGAGACGATACCCTCCAAAAACAAACCGACCTCCGCGCAGTGCGCGGAGGCCGGTTTGTTAAGTTTTCACTGGACTATTTACCGTACGCTAACCCCCGGCACGTGCCCGGCGGCGACTCTAGCTGCTAGCTAAGTATTGGCCGGCGTTAAAAAGGCATAGTGGTGCCCCTGGTAGCGCGGCAGCTGCAGGCTTTTGCGCAGTTGCAAAAACGATTGGTACGGGGCGACCGGCGCCAGGCGATTTACCAGCCGCGCCGGGAGCTCCCCGCCCGGGTCTACCCGGAAACAATAGCTGATGCGCAAGCGCGTAGCGGACAGGGCCCACACCTGCCATTCGCCGGACCAGTACGGAATCCTAACTCGCCCTGGCTGCGGGGGAACCAGGCCGTCCACCGCCGAGGTGGTGATGCGCAGCACGTGGGTGGGGGGCGCGTAGGCAAACTGCAGGCGCATCATGACATCGCGGTTGGCCACCAGCGCCGGCATCTGGGTTTCCAGGTAATAGAAAAACTCCGTTTCATTTACCGTACGCAGCAGATAGGCAGACCGCGTGTTGCTAATCACGTGGGGATAATTGGCTACATCCGAGTAGAGCGCCACGAGCTGCTCCAGGGTGCCGGGCATTTCGCACTGCACCTTGATTTCCTTGAAGCGACTGTCCGCTTGCAGGCGCGAGTACACCTGAATGCCGTCCTTATCGGTTTCTAGCTTCCACTCAGCCGCGCAGGCAGCTTGCAGCGGGAGCGCCAAGGCAAAAAAGGCGAGCCAGACCAGCCAGGGGCGGGCGCAGGCGGGGCGAACGATACGGAGATAGAGCATGAAAAGCGAAGCGCCAGCAGGGATTAGCTTGGGCAAGTACTGCCCCGCCTTAGTCAAATCGCGTACCAATCACGGGCTTCTGCTACCTGGTCACCCCCAGGTAGGTCGCCCCCGACTCGGGAGTGCGAGTCTCCTTAGTCAGCTGCTAGGTTGCGCGGCGCCTCCCGCTGCCCACTTCCCTTAGCGTAGCCGGTTGCCGGGTGCTTTTCCCCCACGCTGCCTATGGCATGACCTGCTCCCGATAAACTAGGCCGAGCTAAAGTAGAGAAATCAGGCACTTGTCGTACCTTAAAACCAAGAGACAATTGCCATGAAAAAGACCACGTTTACCGAGGCCCAAATCATGTTCGCCTTGCGTCCCGCCGACACAGGCATCACCGTGGCGGAGGTGTGCCGCAAAATGGGCATCAGCGAAGCCACGTATTACAAGTGGAAGAAAAAATACGGCGGCCTGGGCGTGCCCGAACTGCGACGGCTCAAGCAGTTGGAAGAGGAAAATCAGCAGCTTAAACAGTTAGTGGCTGACCTGAGTCTCGATAAGCAGATGCTGCAGGACGTGCTCAAAAAAAAGCTTTGAAGCCCGTGTAGCGTCGGCATGCGGCTCAACACTTCATCTACGCCTATCATATCTCGGCCCGTCGAGATTGTCAACTCGTCGTGTTACAGCGTTCTAGCTGGTCGTACAAAGCGCATGGTCGGGATGACACGGTGCTACGTCATCGTTTATGCGAGTTGGCTCAGGTGCGGGTGCGCTACGGCTGTCGCCGGCTGCAAACGTTCCTTCGCCTCGAGGGCTGGCCCGATAATTATAAGCGGGTGCATCGACTTTACTGCTTAGAAGGCTTGAACTTACGTAGCAAGCGGCCGCGACGCAATCGGGCGGCCGAATACCGGTTAGAACGCCTGGCGTTGACGCAGCCGCATCAGAGCTGGAGCATGGACTTCGTAGCTGACAATCTATTCGATGGGCGTAAAATCCGGGCCTTAACGATAGTCGACAATTTTAGCCGCCAGTGCCTGGGCATTCACGTCGGGCAATCGCTGAAAGGCGAAGACGTCGTAGCGGTCATGACGCGTCTGCAGCAGGAGCTTGGCGTGGTGCCTACCCGTATTCAGGTCGATAATGGCAGTGAGTTCATCAGCAAGGCGTTAGACCGCTGGGCCTACGACCAGCAGGTCACGCTCGATTTCTCCCGACCGGGCAAACCCACTGATAACCCGTATAGTGAATCGATTAACGGCAGCTTTCGGGACGAATGTCTGCACACGCACTGGTTTTTGTCACTGACCGACGCCCAGAAAAAAAATTGAACGTTGGCGGCAGGAATACAATAGCTTCCGGCCGCACAGTTCCCTGCAAAATTTAACGCCCGACGAGGTGATGGCTACGGCCCTTACTGTCGAGCTTTAGAACGCCTGATGCCCTACTTTCAAGCGGTCTAGAAAATGGAAGTAGGTCAGAACTGAATTACTACTTGATTTACAGCCAGTAAAGCTAATAAGCAACATAGCAGCGAGTAGAATTTGCTTCACACCCGAAAGCTACTACCAGAACTGCTGTCCAGGCGCGGTATAGAGAAGTATATGCCGTAAAGCCCAGGCGGTCGTAGCCGTACTTATTTACCGGTTCGAGGAACTGTGCAAGGTCGCAGCAGCTGGTGGTTTTAAGGCGACGAGGCCCCGCGCTGGTGCTTGAAACTGTCGATGAGCAGGTTGGGGCATACCCTCACCGGGATGCCGGTGGCCTCGTGGATAGCAGCATAGCTCTATTCGGGCTAGCCAAGGCAGGAGCAAGACGATGGGCTGGTTAGCCGAGCACAGTAGTGGTGTAGTAGCCGATTACCCGCGCTTTTTTACAAAGCCGGTTTCTTGCAGCCAAAGCACTAGTTGCCGCGGCCAGTCGGCGACGGCCCCTTCGTTGGTAGCGCGTAGGCCAAAGCCGTGGCCGACCCCGGCATAAATGTGCAGCTCGGCGGACACCCGGGCCTGCTGGTACTTCAGGTAGAGCTGGGCCATCCCTTCCGCGATGTCGGGCCGGTCGTGGTAGCCGCCGGCGATGAATACCGGGGGCGAGCGGCGGCTAACTTCCAGCCGGCTGATATTGCCTGGATATAGCAGAACCTGAAAGGCCGGCCGGTCGCTGAACCGGTCTACCGGGTCGGGGGCGTACGGGTCGGCTGGTACGAAGCGCATAGCGTCGAGGCCCGCCAGCTCACCACCGGCCGAAAAACCCAATACGCCTACCTTGGCCGTATCGAGGTGCCACTCGGCGGCGCGGCTTTTTACCAGCCGCAGTGCCCGCTGCACATCGCCGAGTGCATCCTGGTCGACCTTGTAGGGAGAATTTGCTTCTTTCGCCAGGCGGTACTTCACCACGAAAGCCGCAATGCCCTGCGCCGCGAACCATTCGGCCGGATTGTAGCCTTCGTGACTCATCCAAAGCTCGCTGTGGCCCCCACCGGGCATAATGAGCACGGCTACCCCCGTGCTTTTCGTCGCCGCTGGTAGAAAGGGCGTGAGGGAGGGCTGCTGGACGTGGGTCACGACCCGCTCGCCCTGGTCGGTGAGGCGCGCCACATCCGGCCGGCCGTCGCCTTTGGGCCCGGGCGCCCCGTGGGGCCAGAGAAGTATTTCGGCCGGGATGGGCTGGTGTTTCTCCGCCGGGGGCGTGGCCCCCAGCACTCCCAGCAGTAAAAAGGCGGTCAGTCCACGGGAGAAGTTCATGAGGCGTAGCGCGCAAAGGGTACGGGGATAGGGAAGCCAAAGATGGTTACCTCGGGAAAAGGTTGGCTGGCCGCCCTGCTCCAGCAGGCCGGGGCAGGCAACCCTTCTGGCTGCCACACCTGAAGCGACTTTTTCAGTACGCCAATGCGGACAACGGGCGTCTTACATAACCGGGTATCCGCTTGCTTCAGCGCGAAGCGGGAGCGGCGGGCGGGGTCGTATCGAAGCCGACTTTGCCAGCCTTCATAACCCACTTAACGTGATTTATCACCACGTTGATATCGGTGGTGGGGTCGCCCTCCACGGCCACCAGGTCGGCCAGGTAGCCGGGGGCGATGGCCCCCAGGTTTTTTTCCTGGCCCAGCATCTCGGCGCCGGTCGTGGTGGCGGTTTGCAGGGCCTGCGCGGGCGTCATGCCGGCTTTGACAAACCAGGCCAGCTCCCGCGTATTCTCCCCGAAGCCGGTGAAGACGGCATCGGAGCCCATAGCGATTTTTACTTTGGCCCGGATGGCGCGCTTCAGGGTTTCGAAGTTCTGGGCCACATACTGATTCAGTTCCCGTACCACGGTGGTGTCGTAGCCAAATTCGGCCCGGTGAGCAATGTAGTACTTGTTGTGCTCCACGGTGGGCACGTAGATAATCCCTTTTTTGGCCATCAGGGCCAGGGTCGCGTCGTCGATATCGATGGCATGCTCCACGGTATTGGTGCCGGCCCGCACCGCGTCGCGGGCCCCGTCGGGGCCGTAGGAATGGATGGCAATGCGCTTGCCCGCAAAATGGGCCACGTCGGCGGCAGCCTTCATCTCCTCGTAGGTGAAGGTCTGGAAGCCGGTGACGTCCTTGTCGCTGCCGGTCGAGCCATACATCTTTACCCAGTCGGCCCCGGCGGCGATTTGCTGACGGGCTACGCGCTGCACGGCCTCTACCCCGTCGCACTGCCCGGCGTCGGGAATGGCCCCGACTTTATAGGGCGAACTGCTGATGTGCAGGCCGTTGCCGGCCACGAACATGCGCGGGCCCACCATCGCGCCCCGATTTATGAGGTCGCGCAAGGCGAAGTCCATGTTGTCGAACGAGCCCAAGTCGCGCACGGTGGTCACGCCGGTCGCCAGGGCCTTGCGGGCGTTTTCCTGGGCCAGGAACACCGTCACGGCTGGCCCCAGGGTACCCAGTTGCGCCCAGGGGGTGGTGCCCGGCGTTTTATCCCAATAAAAGCTCATGTGCGTGTGCGCGTCGATGAGGCCGGGAATGGCCGTGTAGGCCCGCAGGTCGAGGATTTGAGCGTCAGAGGGAATAGCTACGTCTTTGGCCGGGCCAACGGCCACGATGCGGTCGGCCCGCACGAGCACGATGGCGTCGGTGAATACCTTACCCCGGCCGTCCACAACTTTTCCAAAATGCAGGGCCTTGACTTGCGCGCGCAAACCAAGGGGTAGCCCCCCAGACAAAAAAGCCAGAAGCAGCAGGAAGTAGCTTTTACGCATGAAGAGGGCAATGAGTAGCGATGAAGGGCAGCAGAACCGAAGCAATATGGCACCAAACGCGCCCATCCCCAGCTGCGCCACCACGCAGAGCCCTCCTTGCACTTGCCTGCTAATCCCGCCTTTCGCACCTGCCAGGGTCTGGCCCCGGCCATTTAGGCGCGGCTTGGCTACCTTGCCCAACGAGCGCGCCCCCGATGCCGGCGCGACTACTTTTTCTGTGCATCCTGCCGCGTACCCCATGAAGCTGAATCGAATGAGCTGGCTGGCCAGCTACCGGGCAGTCCTGCCGAGCCTGCTGCTGGCCGCCCCTATGCTCGCCCCCGGGCAGGCTCTCCCCCACCAGACGGGCAAAATAGCTACTGAGCAGGTAGCCCTGGCCTACGAGACCTTCGGGCTAGCCCCAGCGCGCTGCCGCTGCTGGTCGTGAACGGTGGGCCGGGCCTCTCGCACGCCTACCTGCTGCCGACCGACGTGTGGCAGCAGCTGGCGCAGAAGCGCCGGGTAATTTTTTATGACCAACGGGGCACGGGCGCCTCCAAGCCCGTACAAGCGGGCGCACCCCAGACCCTGGCGGCGCAGGTAGCCGACCTGGAGGCCGTGCGCAAGGGCCTGAACCTGCCCAAAGTCCTGCTGCTGGGCGACTCCTACGGCGGGCTGCTCAGCATTGCCTACGCTAGCGCCTATCCCGAGCACGTGGCCAAGCTCATTCTTTCGGATGCGGCGGGTAGTAATCTCAACACCCTCGTGCATCTTTTTGAAGAGGTGTATCCGGAAACGATGGCCGCCGAGAAACAGCAAAAACGGCCGGCGGTGGTGACGCAGGAAGCGGCCGAGGCCAGCATGCGCACCCATTTCAACCTGCTCTTTTACTCGGCGGCGCAGCGCGACCTGTACTTTAAAAAGCTGGGTTCTATTCACAACGTAGGCCTGGAGCCGGCGGTGGGGCAGGCCGTGGGAGCAGATGCCAGCAAGGCGGATTTCACGCCCAAGCTGGCAGGCTTCACGTTTCCCACGCTGGTGCTGACGGGACGCTACGACATGAACGTGGCCCCCCTCACTGCCTGGCGCCTGCAGCAGGCCATTCCGGGGGCTAAGATTGTATTTTTTGAGCAGAGCGGACATTTCCCCTGGTTTGAGGAGCCCGCCAAGTACCGCACGGTGGTGGAGCAGTTTCTCGACAGCCCACGCTAGCTAATTTTCTCTGCGCCAGCGGCCCTGGTGAGTAGACCACCCGGACTGGCCTAGTAGAAGGTCCGTACTATTGAAAACCCTGTTGATACATCAACAGGGCTTTTTTCGTAACTTTTACAGGACAATGAGCGATACACCCTTTAGGTGGGGGCTACGTCAGGCAGTCTGGGCTTGTTGGACGGTCCGTCGCTGCGCGTAGCACCGCAGCAGCCTGGCGGTCATAGCCGTATTTTTCAACAGTGTCGAGAAATTGGGCGAGGTCGCGGCAGCGGGTGGTTTTGAAGTCTACGAGGGTGCGGCGCTGGCCTTTGGGACTGTCGATGAGCAGGTTGGGGCGCACCTTCACCGTGAGGCCGGTAGCCTCGTGAACTAAGTGGAATTGAAAATAGGTGGGGTAGTCGGGGTGGGGGTCCAGGCCCACGGCTTCAATCGGACTGAGTGGAATTGAAATTCGATGGTGTAGAAGCTGCCTTTTTGCGCCGTGCCGGCTTCAATTATAATAATAAGAGCCTGCCTGATACTTTCAGGTGGGTTCTTATGTACTTGCTTATTGTGGAGCTTAAATCAAGGGGCTTACTAGTCCTTCAGCCTTGGCAATGGCGGTGGCTAGGCCAGCCACGTTTTTGCCGCCGGCCGTGGCGAAGAACGGCTGGCCACCGCCGCCACCCTGAATGTCCTTAGCCAGCTCGCGCACCAAAGTGCTGGCATTAAGCTTACCACCCTTGGCGATATCGTCGTCGAGCATGACGGCTAGCTGGGGTTTGCCGTCGAGGTCGGCCCCCAGCACGAGCACGAGGTTAGGCACGGTTTGGCGCAGGTCGTAGGCCAGCTTCTTGAGGTCGTCGGCGCTGGTGGCCTGCACCTGGGCAGCCAGAAATTTCACGCCATTCAGGTCTTTTACCTGGCTAGCCAGCTGAGCTTTCTGCTGGTTGAGACTTTGCTGGGCAAAGGCTTCAATTTGCTTGCGCAGGGCCGCGATTTCCTCGGTCTGCTTGTCGAGGCTGGTGAGCAGGTGCTGGGGGTTACCGAGGGCTTCGCGTACCTGGCTGAGTAAGTCAAGTTGCTGGTCCACGAAGGCTTCGGCGACGCCGGCCGTGACGGCTTCGATGCGGCGCACGCCGGCGCCCACGGCGCTCTCGGCCGTGATTTTGAAGTAGCCGATGCTGCCCGTGTTGGCCACGTGCAGGCCGCCACAAAGCTCCACCGAGTAGTCTTTGTCGAAGGTGATGACGCGCACGAAATCGCCGTATTTCTCGCCAAACAAGGCCATGGCGCCCAGGCTTTTGGCTTCGGCAATGGGCACGTTGCGGCGCTCGACCAGCGGAATCTGCTGACGGATACGCTCGTTTACGAGCTGCTCGATTTCACGCAGCTGGGCATCCGTCACTTTCGTGAAGTGCGAGAAGTCGAAGCGCAGCAGCTTCTCATTCACCAGCGAGCCTTTTTGCTGCACGTGCTCGCCGAGCACGCGGCGCAGGGCGGCTTGCAGCAAGTGCGTGGCCGTATGGTTGTTGCGAATGAGGGTCCGGCGCGCGGCATCGGGCCTGGCCCGGAACTCGGCCGTCAGCTCCTGCGGCAGGTCGAGGGTGGTGTGAATAATGAGGTCGTTTTCCTTCTTGGTGTCAATGACGCGCACCTTGTCGAAGTCGCTTTCCACGAAGCCGGTATCGCCAATCTGGCCGCCGCTCTCGGCGTAGAAGGGCGTCTGGTCGAACACCAACTGGTACTCGGTTTTACCCTTCTTGTCGATTTTACGGTAGCGCAGCAGGTGGGTGGTGGCCTCGTCCTGGTCGTAGCCCACGAAGACGTTGGGCGCGTCGGTTTCGCGCACCGTTACCCAGTCGCTCTGCTCGGTTTCCTGGGCGTTGCGGCTGCGGTTTTTCTGCTGGGCCAGGGCCTCCTGGAAGCCTTTTTCGTCCACGGTCAGACCTTTTTCGCGGGCAATGAGGGCGGTGAGGTCGAGCGGGAAACCGAACGTATCGCTCAGTTCAAACGCCGTTTTGCCGTCGATTACACCGCCGTTCTGGCGGGCGCTTTCCTCGAGCGCGTCGAGGCGGCGCAGGCCGGTTTCGAGCGTTTTGAGGAAGGCAATTTCCTCTTCCTCAATCACGCGCGTCACGAAGGCTTGCTGCGCCTTGAGCTCGGGGAAGATGCCGGCCATCTGGTCGGCCAGCACCGGCACGAGCTTGTAGAGGAAGGGCTGCTTCTGATTCAGCGACGAGAAGGCGTAGCGCACGGCCCGGCGCAGAATGCGGCGAATCACGTAGCCGGCCTTCACGTTGCTCGGCAATTGGCCGTCGGCGATGGTGAAAGCAATGGCCCGGATGTGGTCGGCCAGCACCCGGATGGCGATGTCGGTTTTCTCCTCCTCGGTGGCCGGCAGGTCGGTTACCGTAGCCGGCGAAGTGCCGTGGTACTGAACGCCGGCTTCCTTGGCAATAAACTGGATAAGCGGCTGAAATACATCGGTATCATAATTTGATTTCACGCCCGACACGGCCATCATCAGGCGCTCGAAGCCCATGCCGGTGTCCACACTCTGGGCGGGCAGCTTGCTGAGCGACTTATCGGCTAGCCGCTGAAACTCCATGAACACGTTGTTCCAGACCTCCACCACCTGCGGGTGGTCGGCGTTCACGAGTTCGCGGCCGGGCTTGGCGGCGCGCTCCTCGTCGGAGCGCAGGTCGATGTGGATTTCGGTGCACGGACCACACGGACCGGTATCGCCCATCTCCCAGAAGTTGTCCTTCTTGTTGCCGGGCAGGATGCGGTCGTCGGTGGTGTACTGGCGCCACAGGGCCTGCGTCTCGGTATCGGGGCCGGTGCCATCGGCGGCATCACCTTCAAAATACGTCACGTAGAGGCGGTCCTTCTCCAGCTTATATACCTCGGTAAGCAGTTCCCACGCCCAGTTGATGGCGTCCCTCTTGAAGTAGTCGCCGAAGCTCCAGTTGCCCAGCATCTCGAACATGGTGTGGTGGTAGGTGTCGTAGCCTACCTCCTCCAGGTCGTTGTGCTTGCCGCTCACGCGCAGGCACTTCTGCGTATCGGCGATGCGCTTGTAGGGCGCGGGCCGGTTGCCCAGAAAATAGTCCTTGAATGGGGCCATGCCGCTGTTGATGAACAGCAGCGTGGGGTCGTCCTTGACCACGAGCGGGGCCGAGGGCACGATGTGGTGGCCTTTGGAAGCAAAAAAATCGAGAAACTGCTGGCGCACGTGCGCGGCGGTGGGGAGGGACATTTCAGGTATCAGTTAGCAATAAACAGTTAGCACTGGCAAGGCGCCATGCAGCTGCTCGGGCGCGAGGAGCCGCAAAGGTAACTTTCCCGAACACTAGCCACCGCCGGGCGGTTCGGCTAGGGTCATTGTTCCCGCTCTTTTCGCTTTTCCGTCCATTGCCATGCGTTATTCCGGCTTGCTGGCCAGCCTGCTGCTAGCCTTGTTCGTCTCATTTGCCCCGGCGGCACCGCGCCCGCCGCGCCTGGGCAAGGTGCTCGGGGCCGATATTTCCTTTCTGCCCCAATTGGAGACGCGGGGCATGAAATTTACGGATAATGGCCAGCCCGGCGACGCCATCTACCTCCTTAAGAAACATCATTTCAACTACATCCGGCTGCGAATATTCAACAACCCGGCGGCCGACAGCGGCTACGCGCCGGGCAAGGGCTTTTGCGACTTGCCGCATACCCTAGCCATGGCCCGGCGCGTGAAGGCGGCCGGCCTGAAGCTGCTGCTCGACTTCCACTACAGCGATACCTGGGCCGACCCGCAGAAGCAGTTTAAGCCCGCCGCCTGGCAGGGCCTGCACGGCGCGGCGCTGGCCCAGGCCGTGCACGACTACACCCGCGACGTGCTGCTAGCCCTCCAAAAACAAGGCACGCCGCCCGACATGGTGCAGGTGGGCAACGAAATCAGCCACGGCATGCTCTGGCCCGATGGCAACACCCAACTCCCCGATAGCCTGGCCCGCTACGCCACCCTGGCCCAGCTGGTGAAGGCCGGCGTGCGGGCCGTGCGCGAAACCACCCCGCGCACCCTGGTGATGCTGCACATTGCCCTCGGCGGCCAAACCCAGCTCTCCAACACCTGGCTGGACAGGATGCGCGCCGCCAGCGTCGAGTTCGACGTCATCGGCCAGTCGTATTACCCCAAGTGGCACGGCACCCTGGCCGACCTTAAAGCCAACCTCACGCAGCTCGCCACCCGCTACCCGCAGGATGTGGTAGTGGTCGAATATTCGGAGCACAAGCCGGAGGTCAACGATATTGTGTTCAACCTGCCTGGCGGCAAGGGCCGGGGCACCTTCATCTGGGAGCCACTGAATACCTGGGAGGCCGTGTTTGACAAGCAGGGCCAGGCCAACGCCCTGCTGCCGCTCTACGACGAGCTAGGCCGCAAATACAATATTCCGTAGCTTTAGCCCGCCCAAACGCTACCGCGACCCATGCCCTATAAAGAGCGCGACATTACCAAGCAGTATTTTACCATCGGCGAGGTGGCCGAGCAGTTCGGCGTCGCCACTTCGCTCATCCGCTTCTGGGAAACCGAGTTTGACGAGCTGGCCCCGCGCAAGAGTAAGAAGGGCAACCGCCTCTTCACGCAGGCCGACGTGGATACGTTTCGCACTATCTATCACTTGGTGAAGGAGCGCGGCTACACCATTGCCGGCGCCCGTGAGATGCTGAAGCAGAAGGGCGGCCAGCTCAAGGACAAGATTGACGTAATTCAGTCCCTGGAGCGGGTGCGCGGCTTTTTGGTGAGCCTTAAGAAAGAGATTGACGCGGCGCAGAAGGCCGAGTAAGCGCCCACCATGCCCACCCCAACCGCTACCGACGACCTCTACCACGAGCTGGCCCTGACGCTGCTGCCCGGCATCGGCCCGCAGCTCACGCGCCAACTGATGAGCTACGGCTCGTCGGCCAAAAACGTGTTTCTGCTGCCGCCCGGCAAGCTGCGGCGCATTCCCGGCGTGGGCGAGGCCACCATTAAAATCCTGACCGGGGCCGAGCGCGGCAAGGCGCTGACGCAAGCCGAGGCTAGCCTGCGCAAGGCCGAGAAAGAGGGCGTGCAGATTCTGTTTTACACCAGCAAGCAGTTCCCGAGCCGCCTCAAGCTCATTCCCGACGCGCCGGTGCTGCTCTACTACCAGGGCCCGGCCGACCTGAACGCGCCCAAGACCCTGGCGCTGGTGGGCACCCGCCAGGCCACCGACTACGGCCGCGAGCAAACCGAGCGCATCATCAAGGGCGTGCTGCCGCACCAGCCGCTCATTATCAGCGGGCTAGCCTATGGCATCGACATCATGGCGCACCGCGCGGCCTTGCAGGAAGGGCTAGCCACGGTGGGCGTGATGGCCACCGGCCTCGACATTATTTACCCCGCCGCGCACCGCAAAACGGCCGAGAAGATGCGCGAAACCGGCGGCCTGCTCACCGAGTTTCCCTTCGGCACGCAGCCCGACCGCTACAATTTTCCGCAGCGCAACCGCATCATTGCGGGGCTAGCCGATGGCACCGTAGTAGTGGAGGCCGCCGCTAAGGGCGGCGCGCTCATCACCGCCGAGCTGGCCCTGAGCTACGACCGCGACGTGCTGGCCGTGCCCGGCCCGCTAGGGGTCCCCACCTCCGAAGGCTGCAACGCGCTGATTAAAACCAACAAAGCGGCGCTCTACCAGGAGCCCGCCGACCTGGAGCAGCTGCTCAACTGGGATGCCGCGCTGCACCTGCCCGGCAAGTTTCAGCCGCTTCCCTCCTACTCGGCCGACGATTTTTCGAGCGAAGAATTCTCCCTGGTGAGCGTGCTGGCCGCCGCGCCCGGCCGCGAGCTGCACATGGATGAGCTGGCCTGGAAAGCCCAGCAGCCCATTCACGCGGTGGCCTCGCTGCTGCTGGGGCTCGAGTTTCGGGGCGTAGTGCGGGCGCTGCCAGGTAAGAAATTCGGGTTGATTTGAGTTAGCGCTTGGTGCTGGCAATGCTGTGCTAATGATAACTCCCCCTAGCCGCTGACTTCTGCTATTTTCACTTAATGGAATGGCCAACCGATACCCGTCGAGCCTAATGGCGCGGTTACCGTGCGCGTCCGCGCATCCACCAAGCCCGGCGCATCCAGTTGGATGGCGGCTATCCGCCTTAACCAAAACGCCCCCGATACCACCTTTACTGTGCGGGTGCCCTACCGCGTAGCCCGCCGCTAGCCCCTGCCGATGCTGCTTTTCAACGGAAACCTACTGGAGCCTGCTTCCCTTCACCTGCCCCTGCCCAACCGGGGGCTGGCCTTTGGCGACGGCTTTTTTGAAACGCTGATTCTTACTGGCGGGCGCCTGCGCTACGCCGCCGACCACCTGGCCCGGATACAACGGGCCGCCGCTGCGTTGTACCTCACGCTACCCGCGGCCCTGGCCACGGCCGAGGCACTGGAAATTACCCTAGCCGGGCTTGCTGCTGCCTGTCAACTACCCGCCGCCCGCCTGCGCCTGCAACTGTGGCGCCGTGGCGGCGGCCGCTACTCGCCGCCCACCGACCAGGCCGAGTGGCTAGCCACCGCCGAAGCCTTCGTGCCCGATGAAGCGTCGCTGCAACGCGTTGATTTTGCGCACGAAACCCATTCTATTCATTCGCCGCTTAGCTTTTGCAAGGGGCCGCAGGCGTGGCTTTACGTGCGGGCGGCCCACGAGCGCCAGCGGCGCGGGCTCGACGAGATTCTCCTCTGCGACGCAGCCGGGCACGTGGCCGAGGCGGGCGCGGCCGCCATTTTTTGGGTGAAAAATGACGTGCTCTATACCCCCGCGTTGGCCACCGGCTGCGTGGCCGGCGTGCGCCGGGCCGCCGTGCTGCGCGCCGCCGGGGCCACTGGGCTAGCCTGCCAGCAAGGACTGTTTAGCCAGGAAGCGCTGCTGGCGGCCGATGCCGTGTTCACGGCCAACGTGGCGGCGGTGCGGGTGGTGCGGCAGGTAAGCGGGCGGGCGTTTGGCAGCTTACCTGCGCCGTGGCTAGCCCTACTCAGCGCCTTATAAGCAACGCTTTATCAACAACTTTAGCTGAGCTAGCGATTACAGGCCAGCCGCTACTTGCCGCAGGCTGGCTTGCAGGCTATCGAGGGCCGGCCGGGAGAAGTAGCGGCCATCGGCCACCACGCCGGCAATGCGGCGCGTGTTGGCAATATTGGCCAGCGGGTTGGCTTGTAGTAGCAGCAGGTCGGCCAGGCGGCCGGGCAGCACGGCGCCCAAGTCCCGAGACCGCTTGTAAAACCTGGCGGGGTTGAGCGTCGCCGTTTGCAGGGCTTGCAGGGGCGTGAAGCCGGCCGCTACGAAGCGCTGCAACTCCTGGTGCAGGCTCACGCCGGGCAGCAGGTCGACGCCGGCCGGCGCATCGGTGCCGGCCAAAAATGGCACCCCGGCCGCGTGCAATTTGCGCACGATGGCCAACTCGTGGGCTACGAATTTTTCGCGCACGGCCAGCGGCTCGTAGTCCATACTGCGGGCAATGCCCTGCTGCGACTTCGGCCAGCGCTGCGTTACCCAGCTGCGGCCGGCGTAGGGCAGCCCGGCCGAATCGGCGCGCCAGTCGAGGGCATCGACCAGCCACTGGCCACGCTCCCAGTACAGGGTGGGGCACTGCCACACGTGGGCGGCCGCTAGCCGCTTGATAATGGCCGCCTCGCGGGCGGGGGCATAGGTGGCCAGCAACCGGCCCGGCGACTTGATGCTGCCGCTCACGTACTTATCCTCGTCGGGCGAACTGGCCTCAAAAATGCCAATCAGGTGCTCGAAGGTGCGCTGGCCGGCCGCCACGGCCTCGGTGGCCCGCACGGCGTCGGGCACGTGGCCTTCCAGCGACAGCCCCTGCTTTTTGGCTTCGTCGGCAATGGCGAAGTAGGCCGCGCGCGGCACAAACGACTGCACCTTGATAAAATCGACGCCCCGCGCTTTGAGCATCGCCACCGCCCGGCGGCCATCGGCGGGCGTGGCAATGGCAATGGCGGCCTGGTAGGGCGACTTGGCCCCGTCGAGCATGGGGCCCGACACCACCAGCCGGGGCCTAGCCGGCGGTGGGCTGCCACGGCCGCCCGGGCCGCGAGAATCGAGTCGAGCTGGCTGCCCATGTCGCGGATGCCGGTGATGCCGTTGGCCAGCAGCAGCGGTAAAATCAGGCGGGTGCCGGCGTTGGCCGTGCCGTCGAAATACACGTGGGTGTGCATGTCCCACAAGCCCGGCAGCAGGTACTGGCCGGTGGCATCGACCACGCGGCCGGCCGGCGCCTGGCTAGCCGACGGCCCCACCCGTACAATGCGCGGGCCCTGGATAACCACCGTCTGGTCGGGCCGAATGATGCCGGTCGCCACGTCTACCACGTTGGCGTGCACAAAGCTAACCTGCTGGGCCTGGGCCGATACGGCGCAGCCCCCAGCCACCAGCAGGGTTTTAACGAAGCGCATATTGCTAGCTGAGTAAATAACTGGGGCTATGCCCCTAACGAAGGTAGTAAGTCGTGCGCCGCTTATTCGGTAATAAAGCGCATGGGCACCAGCAGCGAATCCTGCACCGCCCGGGAGCGCGCAAATCGGAGCGCGCTGAGCACCCGCAGCGCTTCGGTATCGAGCGCGCGCAGGGCGGCGGGCGGGTAGTCGGCCTCGGGGCGGGCCAGCTCGCGCCGCACAATGCGCGGCGGCTGGCGCACCGAGCCGTTGGCACGCACCTGCACGCTCACCAGCAGGCGGCCGGTGGGCAGCAGGTCGCGGGGGTGGTCGGGGGCCGGGCGCGCGCCGGGCGGGTAGTGCGCCTGCTCCGACACAAACTTGAAAAACTGGTCGCGCCCGCTAGCCTGCCGGCCAGGGTCAGTTTCGTGCCAGAAGCGCGGCAGCACGGGCGAGGCCAGCGGCGGTGCCACTACTTCGGGCGGCCGCGGGCGCCGCACGGGCAGCATCGGAAAGCCCGGCGCCGCATAGCTTTCCTGGGCCCGGGCGGCTCCGGCCGCTAGCAGCCCCGCGCCTAGCAGCGCCCAAATCTTCATTTTCATCCGGCACTTCTTAGGCCAGCAAGGTACGGCGCCCCGGCCGTTTAGGTAGGCGGACCAGGGTCAGCCAGCGACCACCGGCAAATCACAGGCCTTGATAAAAGTGCCCATTAACCGCCAGCCTTAATCAAACTAAATCTGAACAAAATGCTAATTTTTCAATTAATCATTCAGCTTAATTCGCGGAAAAGGCCGGTTACGGTCGGCGTGGCTGGCTTGCAGCTCTTCCCAGGCGGACCGGTAAAACTGGAGGTCAGCCTCCGTCACTTCGTAGATTTCCAGAATGGCCTGGCGCGATAAACGGCCCAGTTGCAGGGCATAAAGCGCCACGTAGGCCCGGTGCTCCACCGAAAGGTGCGAGCTGATAGAAGTTGGCGAAAGCATAGTGAGAGCAGAAGGGAAGGTGTAGCAGCGCAGAATAACAGGCGCAAAGCTCACTCTTTTACCTCAGCTATTCCCCTTTGTTTCGTCCAATTGCTGTCCTGGCCGGCCCAATGCCGGGTTGTGCTTACCGAACGCCTGGTTTCACACGGCCACTGGCGCCTTGATGGCCGGCCAGGGGTCGTAATTTTCCAGCTGAAAATCTTCGTAGTGAAAGCCGAAAATGTCCGTCACGGCCGGGTTGAGGCGCATGGTGGGCAGCGGGCGCGGCGCGCGCTCCAGCTGCTGGCGGGCCTGCGCCAAATGGTTGCTGTAGAGGTGGGTATCGCCGCCGGTCCAGATAAACTCGCCGGGCGCCAGGCCCGTCACCTGGGCCACCATCAGGGTGAGCAAGGCGTAGGAGGCAATATTGAAGGGCACGCCCAGAAACACGTCGGCCGAGCGCTGGTAGAGCTGGCACGAGAGCCGCCCGTCGGCCACGTAAAACTGAAACAGCGCGTGGCAGGCCGGCAGCTTCATCTGGGGCAGGTCGGCCACGTTCCAGGCGCTCACCACCAGGCGGCGCGAGTCGGGCTGGGTTTTGAGCTGGCTGATGACCTGCGAAATCTGGTCGATGTGGCCGCCGTGGCCGTCGGGCCAGCTGCGCCACTGGTAGCCGTACACCGGGCCCAGGTTGCCGTTCTCATCGGCCCATTCATCCCAGATACTCACGCCGTTAGCCTTTAGGTAAGCGATGTTAGTATCACCCTGCAAAAACCACAGCAGCTCGTGGATGATGCTGCGCAGGTGAACCTTCTTCGTGGTGACCAGCGGAAAGCCTTCAGCTAGATTAAACCGCATTTGCGGCCCGAAGATGGACAGCGTACCCGTGCCGGTACGGTCGGTTTTGAGGGTGCCGTGGTCGAGAATTTCTTGCAGAAGGGCGTGGTACTGGCGCATGCGCAAAAGTGGATATCGAAAGCTAGTAAACTCGCCGGACTAGAAACTCAACCCGGCAAAAGCCAGGGGGCGGTAGCGTAGCTATTTGAGGCAAACCAGGAGTTCGGGAGCCTAACTTGGCGAAAGTAAGGACCAGGACCGGCAGCCTGCAAAGTTACTCCCGGGGCCAACTACCCCGCTGCTTGGCCCCGAAAGCAGTGTCTCAGTAGAGAACTCAAAAACTGTCTGGTGCAAATAACAACTATTTCTAAAAGGCTCTGGCCTCGTTTACCGTTTGAAGCAGTGGCAGAAATAGGCCACATAGGTAAAACTCAGGCTGTCGACTCTTTCCAAGGTGCTCCAGTTCGTTTGCTTCAGCCATATTTTGGTTTCCTGGGCTAGCCGGGCGCCGATGAGGCTAGCCTACAATCCTGCCACGCGACTTAAACGCCTACCCGGATTGACGCCATATGAATTTGTCTGTCCGCAGTGGCAAAAGGACCCGACTATCTTTACCCGTGACCCGACCCAGCTCACTCTGGGACTATTCAGCTTGCAAGGCTACTCAAATTAACCCGCCTCTATCCGGGCCTTTTATACCTAATGATTCACAACATACGACGCTGGTCTTTAGTGTATTGTATAATGGAGGCAAGCACGCCGCTAGCCCAGGCACAGCAACCAAAGCCGGTTATTCACCTCAACCAGGTGGGATTTTACCCGGCCGCGCCCAAGGTGGCAGTGGTAGTAGGGGCGGCGGCTGGGCCATTCATCCTCACGGCGCCCAGCGGCGGGCGGACGGTTTTTACGGGGCAGCTAGGCCCCGCCCGCTACGATAGCCTAGCCCGCCAAACGGTGCGCGTGGCCGATTTTTCGGCCTGCCGAGCGGTGGGCACGTTTGTGCTCGCGGGGCCGGGCCTGGGCACTTCTTTTCCCTTTCAGATAAAGCCTCGGGTGCACGAGGCGGTGGCCCAGGCCGCCCTTAAAGGCTTTTATTATCAACGGGCCTCCACGGCTTTGCCACCCGCCTACGCCGGCCCCTGGAGCCGCCCCGCCGGCCACCCCGATACCCAGGTGCTGGTGCACGCTTCAGCGGCCACCGCCCAGCGGCCGACCGGCACGGTACTGGCCAGCCCCCGCGGCTGGTACGATGCCGGCGACTACAACAAGTACGTCGTGAACTCGGGCATTACGCTGGGCACGCTGTTTTCGCTCTATGAAGACTTCCCGGCCTACTGCGCGCAGCTTAAGTCTACTATTCCGGAAAGTGCCAACACCCTGCCCGACGTGCTCGACGAGGCCCTCTGGAACCTGCGCTGGCTGCTCACCATGCAGGACCCCGCCGACGGCGGCGTGTACCACAAGCTCACCAATGCCAGCTTCGACGGCATGGTAATGCCTGGCGCGGCCACTGCCGCGCGCTACGTGGTGCAGAAAAGCACGGCCGCTAGCCTCGACTTTGCCGCCGCGCTGGCGCAGGCCAGCCGGGTGTTTCGGCCCTTCGGCCGCGCCCTGCCTGGCCTGGCCGACTCGTGCCTGCGGGCCTCGACCCAGGCCTGGGCCTGGGCGCGCCAGCACCCGGCCACCTACTACCGGCAGCAGGAGCTAAACCAGCAATTTCAGCCCGCCATCCAGACCGGAGCCTACGGCGACGAGGACGTGCGCGACGAGTGGGCCTGGGCCGCCACCGAGCTCTACGTAACTACGAAGGATGAGCAGTATTGGACAGCTGGTCACCTGCTGGCGGGGCCCGTGCGCCCGGCGAGCTGGGCGCAGGTACGGCCGCTGGCGTACTTCACCCTGCTGCGGTTTGGCGCCAGCCTAACCCTAGCGGGCCGGCAAGCCCTGCCCCAGGCGCAGCAGCGCGTGCGCGCCCTGGCCGACAGCCTGCAAGCCGGCTACGCCACCCGCGCCTACGGCACCGTAATGGGCCAACGCGCCACCGATTACGGCTGGGGCAGCAATGCCGAGGCCGCCAACCAGGGCATTGCGCTGGTGCAGGCCTACCGCCTCAGCGGCAAGCGGGCCTACCTGGCGGCGGCCCTCACCAACCTCGACTACCTGCTGGGGCGCAATGCCACCGGCTATTGCTTCGTGACGGGCAGCGGCACCCGTGCGCCTCAGCACCCCCACCACCGCCCCTCCGAGGCCGATGGCGTGCCGGCCCCGTGCCTGGCTTATTGGTGGGCGGCCCCAACCCCGGCCGCCAGGATGGCTGCGCCTACCCTTCGGCGCTGCCGCCACTCGCTTATAGCGACTTGGTGTGCTCCTACGCCTCCAACGAAATTGCTATCAACTGGCAGGCGCCGCTGGTGTACCTAGCCGCCGCGCTCGAAGCCCTGCAGCAGCAAGTAGCCCCTGCGCCGCCGATGCGCACGCAAAACTCCAGGTAAGCCAACCACCACAAATTAGCTCGACAGTTACGGCTGATTGATGACTTGCACGGGCATTTTTGCTTCTACTGGCAAAAAAAACTTCTGCAATAGACAAAAAAATATTCTGAAAAATAATTTTTTGTCTATTGCCACGCCTTAGTGTTGCAGCGTGGCCTTCAACGACGTAAACGTGGACCTGACCACCGCCTACATCACGGCCAACGAGATTACGCTGCAGGTGCCGCGGGCAGTACCCAAAAACGTGACGAATACTATCACCGTTACCACGCCCGGCGGCACGGCCCAGACCGGCTACCGGCTCAGCATCCCGGCCCTAACCACGGCGGGCCTGAGCAACGAGTACGCCGCACCCGGCCAGCGCGTGGCGGTGGTAGGCACCAACTTTGACATTTATGAGGTGACCCCCGCCAAGGGCAAGGTGCTCTGGAACGGTGCGCCGCTAACCATCACTCAGTCTACTGCCGACTCGGTGTACTTTACGGTGCCAGCCTCGGCCACGCCGGGAGCTACCGTGAAGGTGGTGGATGCCAATGGCAAGGAAACTGCCGTGCCGGGCCGCTACAAAGACAACCGCAACGTCCTCTTCGGCTACGATACCAACGGCAGCGTGTGGGGCAGCAATGCGTTTATTTCCACCGGCCCCACGCCGGCCCCGGTAAACGGGCCTTATGTGCGCATCAACCAAAGCATTGGCGCCTGGACCTGGACGGAATTCTCGGCGCACAACAATATCGCGCTGCCCAGCGACATCGTGGCCAACCTGGCCAACTACGTGCTGCGCTTCGAAGTAAATACACTTAAGCCGTTTAATACCAATGCTATCCGGATAAGTATTGATGGGGACGTCGATGCTAAAAACACGTACTGGTGGACCCCCACGTCGCCCGTTAATACCCGCGGGCAGTGGCGCACCATGACGATTCCGCTGAGCTCGTTTATCAAAGACCCTGCGGCCCTCAATAAGCCGATGCACGAGGTTCACCTTGTCTTTATCGGCGATGGCGTGCTCGACGCGGATATCTCGTTCGATACATTCCGCGTGGTGCCCAAGGACTAAGCGACCGCTAGGGCCATAAGCTACTTCCTTCCCATTTTTGAAGAGCAGCCGCTACGCAAGTGCGGCTGTTCTTTTTTGCTTTTACCCACTGGGGCGGCTGGCCGGCGCCAGCGGTAGATTTTTCGGGCCTTAATTCTATTCCTCCACTTGAAGAACCTTATCTCGCACCTCAAACACCACCTTACACCGCCGCTGGCGGCAGCCCTTCTTTCGCTAGCCCTCCCCCCGCGAGCCGTCCAGGCGCAGGCTGAGCTGGCGCCCTGGGGCAACCTGACGGGGATTCGGCGGCAAGGACAGCTGCTGGAAGTGCCCACGAGCCTGCAAGTAGTGCGCGCCGACTGGGCACACGTGGTGGCCACCGCCCACGAGCGCCAGCGCCCTACCTACACCCGCCAGGGCCCCCGGCAGCTGGTAACGACTCGCCTCGACAGCCTGGTTTTTCGCGAAACGGTGGAAGACACCGGCGCGGGGCAGGCCACCGTGACGGTGCAGCTCAGCAGCGAAACCAACCGCCCGCTGCTCGGGGCCTTTTTTGCCCTGGCCCTCCCTCCGGCCGCCTACGCCAAGGCTACGGTGCAGTTTCTGGATGGCCAAGGCAAAGTGCTGGCTAGCCGCCCCCTCGACGGGCCGGCGGGCGATGCCCCGGCGGCCCACCAAATTCGGATAACGGCCCCTACCCGCCAGTTGCTACTAGGCTTTGCCGAGCCCACGCAGGTGCAGCTGCGCCCCGATGCGGCCACTCACAACCCCACGCTCTACGTGCCCCTGCTCACGGGCAGCGTGCGCAAGGGTCAGACCGCGCAGCGCGCTATCACCCTCACATCCAGCGGTGAGATTGACCGCGCCCCCATCCAGCTCACGCTGAACCCGGCACAGCCGGGCCGGCCGTGGGCCGGCTTCGGGGGCAATTTTCGGCTGCAAAACCCGGCGGGCGACCCGCCGGTAATCAACTATTGCCTGCAGCATATGCGCGTGGCCTATGGCCGCGTAGAAATGCCCTGGCAGCTCTGGCAGCCCGACCTGGCCCAGGACCCCACCGCCGCTGCGCGGCAGGGCCAGCTAGCCCCGCACGTGCGCGAATCGCTGGAAATGGCCCAGCGCCTGGGTAAGCTGGGCATGCCGGTGGTAGTCACGGCGTGGTCGGCGCCGCAGTGGGCCGTGGTAGGCGACCAAGGCAACGGCACCGGGCCGGGCGCCGACGGCCGCTGGGGCGCTCCCCTCAACCCGGTCAACCTGCAAGCCAGCTATAAATCCATTGCCGACTACCTGGTGTACCTCAAGGAGCAGTACGGCGTGGAGGCCACGCTGTTTTCCTTCAACGAGTCGGACCTGGGCATTAATATTCGCCAAACCGGCCAAGAGCACGCCGACCTCATTAAAAATCTCGGGGCGTATTTCGTCGCGCGGGGATTGAAGACCAAGCTCTTGCTGGGCGACAACTCAGACGCCACTAGCTACAGCTTCATCGGGCCGGCCCTGCAGGATGCGGCCGCTAGGCCCTACATCGGGGCCGTCTCGTTTCACTCGTGGCGCGGCTGGGATGCGCCAACCCTGCAAAAATGGGCCGCCGCCGCCGAGGCAATAAAGCTGCCGCTGCTGGTGGGCGAGGGCAGCATCGACGCGCAGGCCTGGGGCTACCCTGCCATTTTTGAGGAGCCTACTTACGCCACGCAGGAAATCAGCCTGTATCTGCGTCTACTCGCCATCTGCCAGCCGCTCAGCATCTTGCAGTGGCAGCTTACGTCAGATTATTCGCCCCTGGCCGGGGGCGGTCTCTTTGGCAATACCGCGCCGCTGCATCCCACCCAGCGCTTCTGGAACCTGAAGCAGCTGGCCGCTACGCCCCCGGATGTAGCCTACCTGCCCCTCACAGCTAATCGGCCCGCCATTGCCTGCGCGGCCCTCGGCAACCCGGCCAAAGGCGTGTATGCGGTGCATATGGTGAACAACGGCGCCACTCGCCAGGTAACGCTATCCGGCCTGCCGGCGCGAGTGAAAACCCTGCGCGCCTACGTAACCGACCCCACCCGCACCAACCTCAAAACCACGCCGCTGCCAGTGACCGGTGGCCAGGCCCGCTTCACGCTCGACGCGGGCAGCTACCTCACCCTAGTAAGTGAGTAATCTTGCTCCTTCGCTTTGCGAAATTTAGGAACCAGCCACTCCGCTAGGCCCCTACCAGCCCGGCGAGCAAATAGGCAGTTGGAGCTGATAAGCTCGGCCGCGCACGTGGGCTGCTGTTTTAAAGGCGGTGCGTACTGCCCCTTTTCGGACCTTACTTCAGCTTCTGCGCCAGCAGGGCCACTACCTCCTGATTGCCGCCTTCCTTAGCTAGCGCCAGGGCATCTTTGCCATCGGCGTCTTTGGCCCTTGCGTCGGCCCCGCTAGCCAGCAGCAACTCCACCATTGCCTTGTTGCCTTTGCCGGCTGCCGCCATCAGGGCTGTGCCCTTGAAGCCATCGGGTTGATTCACCTGTGCTTTGTACTTGAGCAGCAGCTTTACCAGGTCAATGCTGCCGTTGCTGGCGGCGGTCACGAGGTAGGTAGTCGGGAAGCCCGGCACCACCTCCACCACAGCGTTGGGGTCGGTCCCGGCCGTGAGCAGAGTTTCGGCGGCGGGAAGATTATTTTTTAGCACTGCCTTCGCCAACTCTTTGCCGGGAGCCTGGGCGTGCGCAGTAAAAGCGAAGCAGAAAAAGGTAGCAATGAAGAGTATAGTTCTTTTCATTTTATAAGAATAAGTCAATTCAACCGCTAAATTAAGGCTAAAAACATCTTCAGTGACCCGTTTATCCCCATACAGTCAACTTGCCAGGTCAGCTACTGGCACGCTGGGTAATCGCTTGTGGTCAATTTTACCATTTCCCTAACCGCTTTACCTCAGTATGCTTCCGGACAAACCCAGCTAAATAACTGATTTCCAATCATTAGATTCAGCATATTGCTTCACCACAAGCCCGCGCTGCTGTAGGAAATGCCGCATATAACGTTTCAGCACCAAAGCATCCACAAGCTTACCTAGCCAACCCAATGGCGAGGTAAAAACAAAAACATCCCGCATGAGCGTTGTGGCGCCATCGCACTCAAAATAATGCTCATGCCACATCCTTTTGAAGGCGCCTTGTTGCATGTCATCTCGAAAGTAAGCAGGGGCTTGGAGCGCGGTGATTTTACTGGTCAATGTTTGCCATATCCCGAAATGGCGCGCCCGAAAAGTGACTGCGTCATGGAGTTGCAAAACCCCAGTGCGTACTCCGGCTATTATTTCCTCCTTAGTCTGCCGAGCCGAAACCGCGTGTAAGTCAACACTTAATGCCAAGTATAAACAGCGTTCCTGCGGAGCGTTAATGCGCGTTAGTACCTCGATAGTAGCCATTGCTGCATGATAGAGTTACAACTAAAAAAGCCGCCCAAACGAGCGGCTTTTTAATAACTTACTTAAAGCAAGTTGCTTAAAGGGACTTTACCGACGCCGTTTTCACGTCGGCCGTGGCGGGTGCGCTAGCCTTCGCGGCGGCCATTTTGGCGCGGCAGCAGGCGGGCATGCCGGCCGTGCTGGTGCTGGCCATGCCTTTTTCGCACTTGGCGGCGGCAGCGGCGGTGCAGTGGTCGGCTTTTTTGCCTTTGGCGGCGGGCTTGTCGCCGTCGTGGGCGAAGGCGGTGGTGGCCGAAGCCAGCAGGGCGAGGGCGAGCAGAGACTTTTTCATGGGAGCCGGGAGGATACTGTTGCTTGTTAAAAGTTGCTGAGGCTAAAGTACGAAGAAAGGTAAACCAGACAGCTAGTCGGCCGGGATATATACTTCATCTTGCCGATTGGGATTGGCGGCGTCGTGGATGACTAAGCGATTGGCAGTCAACTCTACTATCGTTATCGGCTCATCATTGCCTTTGAGGCCCACCACGTGCAACGTGCGCTGCGCCTCATCTAGCTGCCATTTCGCCTTGCTACCGAATAGCAGCATTTTCACTTTGACGGTGCCATCGTCTAAAAATACCAGGCGCGCAAGCTTTAATACGGCGCGCAGCGAGCTGGGATTTTGCAGCAGCTTCTTCGCCCTAAGCGAGTCCGTCTTTTGCACGTCGGCAATGACATTATCGGCCACGGCCACGATGGAGCCTTCGTCAATCTTCCATTTCTTAAGCAGCAGCTTGCGAATACTTTCGTAGGTAACGACCACTTCGCCAATTTGATACGCTAACTCCTCCAGCGCCACCACGGGGCCGAGCTGGTCTACGGCCAAGGACTGCGACTGGTAGCCGAGGTGCGAGATGATGAGCCGGGCCGTGGGGGCCGCGCCAGGCAGCGGCAAGCTGAAGCGGCCCGCTTCGTCGGTGCTGGTGCCGGCCGCCTGGCCAGCGAGCCGGACGGTGGCCTGGGGCAATGGGGCTCCCGTGTTACTGGCTACCACGCGGCCACTGGCAGTTTGGGCTGCGGCGGCCAGGGGCAGCAGCAAGGCTAGCAGACTAAGTAAAAAGCGGGGGAACATTGAGGCCGGGCGCGCACTTTATAAGGAGGCCGCGCGCCAAAGTTCGCGCTGCGGCCCTCTTGTTTTCATGCCCCTTCGCCGAACTGCCTACCTCACGCTGCTGGTGCTGGCCCTGCTCACGGGGCTAGCGGGCTACTTTGCCGCTCAGCTGCGCTTCAACTACAATTTCAACGATTTCTACCCCGCCGGCGACCCCGACCTGGACTACTACCAGGGCTACACCCGGCGCTACGGCAACGACAACGACTACCTGCTGCTGGCCCTGGAGGCCGGGCCGGGCCAAACGGCCTTTTCGCCGGCCTTCCTGGCGCAGGTCGATAGCGTGACGGCGGTGGCCCGGCGCCAGCGCCACGTGCGGCACGTCACCTCGCCCACCACCCTCAGCCAGACCGTGGTGGAGGGGCTCGGGGCCTACACCCTCCCCTACCTGCACCCGGCCGAGTACCGCACTGCCCCTGGCCGCCGCGCCACCGACTCGACGCTGATTTATAAAACGCCGGGCCTGGTGGGCAACGTCTTCAGCCCCGACGCGCGAGCCGTGGCGCTGGTCATTCAAACCACGCCCGACCTCAAAAAGCCGCCCGGCGACTCGCTGCTGACGGCGCTGCGCTCCGGCCTGACGCGGGCGGGGTTGCCCGCGGCTAGGGTGCATTTTGCGGGCAAGGCGGTGGCGCAGTCGGTATTTGTGGACCGTTTGCAGCGCGAGATGATAATTTTCATGTCGCTGTCGTTCCTGCTGGTAATGGGGCTGTTGTGGCTCACGTTTCGCACCTGGTGGGGCGTGGTGCTGCCGCTGGTAGTGGTGCTGGGGGCGATAGTGTGGGGCCTGGGCGTGATGGGCGCCTGCGGCATCAGCATCGACCTGATGACGGCCCTGCTGCCACTCATGCTCTTCGTGGTGGGCATGTCCGATACCATCCACATTATCAGCCGCTACGTGAGCGAGCTGGGCTATGGCGCGGGCAAAAAGCACGCCCTGCGCACCACCATCAAGGAGTCGGGCTTCGGCTCGGGGCTGTCGGCGCTGACGACCAGCATCGGCTTTTTTACTTTGATGACGAGCACCATCCGGCCCATTCACAACTTCGGGCTGTTTACGGGCATTGCCGTACTCCTGGCTTTTATCTTGAGCTTCACGCTGTTGCCGGCCATGCTGGTGCTGCTCAATAAGCCGGCGCTGCGCCAGCCGCGCCAGCACGGCCACGACTGGGATGGCGTGCTGGGCCGGCTGTTTGCGGGCGTGCTGCGCCGGCGCCACCTCATTTTCGTGCTCAGCGGGCTCATTCTGGCCGCCAGCATCGGGCTAGCCACGCGGGTGCGCATCAATTCGTCCTTGCTCGATGACTTGTCTCAACACGACCCGGTGCGCCAGGATTTCGCCTTTTTCAACGACCACTTCGCCGGCGTGCGGCCCTTCGAGCTGGAGCTGAAACCGGCTGGCGGGCGCAACATTTTCGACCCCGCCGTGCTGGCTCAGACTGAGAAAATTGAGGGCTACCTGGCCACCACCTACGGCCTCAAGTTTTCGGCCTCGCCGGCCACCCTGGTGCGCACCGCGCACCAGGCGCTGCACGGCGGCGGGCTGGCCGAGTACCGCCTGCCCGCCGACTCGGCCGGGCTAGCCCAGCTGCGCGGGCCGCTGCGGCAGTTCCGCAAGCGGCCCGAGTTTCGGGCGCTGGCCCTGCCCGACGGCTCGGCCGGCCGCCTCACCGGCCGCATGGTGGACGTGGGCAGCATCCGGGCCGACGCGCTAAATGGCGCGTTGCGGCACTTTTTGCGCTCGGGCATCGATACCACGGTGCTGCGCACGCGCCTCACCGGCTCCTCTAACCTCATTGACAAGAATAATGAGAACTTGACGCTCAACATGATACAGGGCATGGCCATTGACGTGGCGATGGTGACGATTATCGTACTGCTGCTCTTCAAGTCGGTGCGCATGACCATCGTGGTGCTCATTCCCAATCTGCTGCCCATTCTGATAGTGGCGGGCGTGATGGGGCTAGCCGGGGTGAGCATGAAGGTGAGCACGAGCATCATCTTCACCATCGCCTTCGGCATTGCGGTCGATGATACCATTCACTTCATCAGCAAGTTACGCCTCACGATGGGGCACGAGCCGGACCTTTTCAAGGCGGTGCGGCGCACCTATATTCTGGCCGGGCAGGCCGTTGTCGTAACCTCGCTCATCCTGGTGGGTGGCTTCGGCACGCTGCTGTTCTCGTCGTTCGACGGCACGTTCTACGTGGGGCTCCTCATCGGGCTTACGCTGCTCTTCGGCGTAGTGGCCGAGCTCACGCTACTGCCGCTGCTGATACTGGGTATTTATGGGCGCAAGCGCCGGCTAGCCGGAGCGGTGCCCGCGCTGGTGAGCAAGGACTAATAGCTTCAGGTAACGCCCCCCAGTCGGCCGCAGTACGCCGCTGGCTGGGGCTAGCCACGCCTACGGCCTGGGGGCCAGCGGCGCCGGCGCTGCTGGGGCGGGAGTGGCGGGCGGACGAGTAGCCGCGGGCGTACTACTGTTGCTCTGGCTACCGCCGCCGTTTTCGTCGGTTTTGAGGTCGTCGTTTTTCACGTTTTTGTGCGGGCGGGGCTCGGCGGTGAGCTGGCCGATGCGGTAGCTGAAATATACCTTGAAGCTCGTGAGGTGCTGCACGGTGGTGCTCTGCTGGCTGAGCAGGGGGCTGGCCAGGTCGGTGCGCACGGCATTGGTGGGCGAGAAGAAGTTTTCGGCGCCCAGGCCCAGGCTGCCCTTCTTGCCGGCCACGTCGTGCTTCAGGCTCATGCTGTACAAGGCAAAACTGCTCTGGCTGCCTTGCAGCTGCACCTGCTGGCCCCGGTAGAAGCTGAAGAGCTGCACGTTCCAGCCCTTGGGCAGGGCGTAGCTGCCGTAGAGGCGGCCGCCCAGCACCCAGCCCGCGTGGCGGGCCGCGTAGAGCGGGTCGGCCACGTTGTTTTGCAGCACCGTGTAGTAGAGGTCGAGGCCGCCGCTGAGGCTGAGCTTGCTGCCCACGTCGAGGCTGAAAAAAGCGTTGCCGCCGTAGGCGTTTTCCTGGCCGATATTGAGGTAGTCGATGCGCACCGCGCCGGGATAAGTCGCATCGGTTAAGGGCGTGCGCACGCTCTGGATGGCGCCGGTGGTGTGGCGGGCGAAAACCGAGAAATTGAGGTTGGCCGGCCCCAGCAAGGTGCCGTAGCCCAGCTCGTAGTTGTGGGTGTATTCGGGGCGCAGGGCGGGGTTGCCCTGGGTCTGAACGAGCGGGTTGGCGGCCTGCAGGTTGGGGTTGAGAAATTGCAGCGAGGGGCGCTGCAGGCGCCGGTTGTAGGCCAGCTTCAGCACATTGCCATTGCCGAGCTTGCGCAGCACGCTCACGCTGGGTACCAGCAGGCCGTAGTTAGGAATATCACCCACCGGGCCGGTGCCAAAGTCGGCGGCCAGGGCCGTGTATTCGTAGCGCAGGCCCGGCTTTAGGGTAAAGCCCTTGGGCAGGCTCAGGGTGTAGGCGGCGTAGGCCGCGGCCACCTGCTGCCGGTAGATGAACGAGTTATTCGCCTGCAGGCTAGCCAGCTGGCCGTAGTAGCGGTAGTCGCTACGCACGCGGCGCTGAATGTCCTTCGCGCCTATTTCCAGCAACTGGCGCGCACCAATCGGAGTCTGGTAGTCGAGCTGGGCGGTTATTTCCTGGTTGGTGCTGGGGTTATCATTGCCCGAGCGGCCGAGCTGGCTGGCCTCGGAGGCGGCGTAGGTATCGTTGGTGAAGGCATAGGTGCGGTGGTTGCGACTGTAGAGGGCCAGCGCGCTCAGCTCGCGCTGCGGCACGGCGTAGGTGCGGGTGTAGGCCAGGCTGGCATCGACGGTGCCCGACTCGTCGGTGAGCTGCACGTTGCGCACCGAATTGCGGCGGCCGGTGGCCAGCTCGGTGGTAGCGGTGGCTAGCCCATCCTGGTAGGTAGTGGCGTTGCGGGTGCCGTAGGTGAGCGAGGCGGCTAGCCCCTGGTGCGGGTCGAGGTCGAAGTCCCAGCCCAGCGTATAGCGCCCAAACAGCTGGTTTTGGCGCGTGTCGGCGGCCTGGGTGGTGCGGGTTTGGGCGCCGGTGGCGGGGTTGGTGGTGAGCTGCTCGTTGGCGAAGCTGCCCGGCGTGTTGTAGCCCGCCCGGCCGAAGCCGCCCAGCGCAAAGCCCATGCGGCCGGTGCGGTAGCCGCCGTTCAGGTTAAGGGTGCCCGAGCGGGTGCCGCCGCTGCCATCGAGGGCTAGCTGGCCACCGCGCAGGGCGTTGCCTTTCGTCACGATGTTGATAATGCCGCCCGCGCCCTCGGCATCGTACTTGGCCGAGGGCGACGTGATGACCTCGACCCGCCGAATCTGGTCGGCCGGCAGCTGGCGCAGGCCGTCGGCCACGCTGCCCGCCGTGATGGTGCTGGGCTTGTTATTGATGAGCACCTTAATATTCTGGTTGCCGCGCACGCTTACGTTGCCGTCGAGGTCGAGGCTCAGCAGCGGCACCCGCCGCAGCACGTCGGTGGCATCGCCGCCGCGGGTGGTTTCGTCGTTTTCGGCGTTGTACACGGTGCGGTCTACCAGTTCTTCTATCAATGGTTTGCGGGCCGTTACGACTACTTCGCCCAGTTTCTGGGCCGCGGCCGCCAGCGGCAGTGCCCCAGCGACACGTCGCCGCCGCCCGCCGGCACCACCACGCCGGGCCGAATCAGCTCCTGGTAGCCCAGCAAACTCACCCGCACGGTGTAGGTGCCCGGCGCCAGGCCCGGCAGCACAAACCGGCCGTCATCGCCGCCCACGGCCCCGCCCACCGGCTGGCCCGCGGCGCTGAGCACCGCCACCGAGGCGTAGGCCAGCGGCTGGCCGGTGGCCTCGCTGGTCACCGTACCCGTGAGGCGGCCCGGGCCGCGGGCATCCCGGCCGGCCGGGGGCGCTGGCTGGCCCTGGGCAAGCAGCGCGCAGCTGCCGAGGGCCGTAGCAAGCAGCGTAGCCCGAAGTAGTTGGATGGTCATCGCATGAAGTAAGCCCCCAATGGCACCAGCCGCCGCCCGAGGTTGCTTCTTGCCCGCCGGCCAGCTTGCCCGTGCTACCGGCTTCCGGGTCGTGTTTAGCAGCCGGTCGGCGCACGAGCCGCTGGTTTGCATACTCAACTCACCCGCGCCCGGGGCCGTATCCGAAGCCTACCGCTTTCATTTCAGGCGGAAGCTTGTTTTATGCCGCTAGTTCGCGTTGACATTACCCAGGGCCGCACCGAGGCGGAGATTACCGCGCTCTCCGATGCCATCCAGGACGTGATGGTGGAGTTTTTTGCCGCGCCGCCGCTCGACAAATACCAGATTTTTCACGAGCATCGCCCCGGCCTCATCCGGGCGCTCGATACGGGCCTGGGCTACCCCCGCACCGATAAACTGGTGGTTATCCAAATTACGCAGCAGGGCCGCAGCACGGCCCAGAAACAGGCGATGTACGCCGCCATGAGCGAGCGCCTGGCCGCCCTCGGCATCCCAGCTACCGACCTCATTATCAGCGTCAGCGAAAACACCAAGGCCGACTGGTCGTTCGGCCTGGGCCGGGCTCAGTTTCTGACCGGCGAGCTGTAAGTAGCGCGCCGTAAAGAGCACCAGTAAAGGCCAGGTTATTAACTTTGCATCTCAAAGTGTAATAAATTTCAAAGCAAAACGCCGCTCCGGGCACCCGGCCGGGCAGCGGGTGTTGGCCTAGCCTATGGAAACTTTCGTCGCTCCCGGCTCCATCGTGCGCCGCATCTGGGGCACTTCTGATACGGTGCTGTTCATCTTTGCCGGGGCGGCAGCCGAGTTTGCCCTCAACAAGGCCGTGGACTGGCTTTACTTCACCGGCCGGCTGCCGGCCGACCCGCTGGGCCGCCTGTTTTCGACCGTAGATTACGCCCGCCGCATTGTGTTTGCCGACCGCGCCGGGGCCGAGCGGGCCATCGACAGCATCGCCGCCATCCACGGCGCGGTGGAGGCTAGCCGGGGCCAGCGCATCCCCGACTGGGCCTACCGCGACGTGCTGTACCTGCTCATCGCCTACTCCATCCGGGCCTTCGAGCTGCTGGAGCGGCCCCTTACCCTAGCCGAATGCGCGGAGATAACCGATGTGTTTTGCCGCGTGGGCCGGCGCATGGGCATCCCGGAGCTGCCCAGCTCCTACGCCGCCTGGCAGGCCGACCGCGCCCGGCACCTGGCCACCGACCTGGCCCTAAGCGACTGCACCACTGACCTTTACCGGCAGTATAAAAAACACCTGGGCAGCCCGCGCTACGCGCTGCTGCGCGGCGTGCAGGGCCTGGTGTGCCCGCCCACCGTGCGCCGGCAGCTGGGCCTGGGCAGCGGCGCGTGGCTGCGGCCGGCGCTGGGTTTTTATGTCGCCACCAAGCAGCTAGCTTTAAGCCAATGGCTGAAAAATACGATGCTGCCTAAGGAGTACGCGGCGCGCATCCGGGCGCTCGATGCGGCGCCAGTTGCCTCTGGAGCAGCTCCGTCGTCGGTTCCGGCGGGCTGCCCCCACGCCCGGGTTTGGCCCGCTTCGCAAGGCTAGGCGATGGTGCGTTGGAATTACACTTACGCCTTGTTCGCGGCGGGCCTGCTGGCGCTGGAAATTTTTATTGCGCGCTTTGTACACGACGGCTTGGTGCGGCCCTATCTCGGCGATACGCTGGCTACCGTCTTGCTTTACTGCCTGCTCAAAAGCATTTGGCGGGTGCCAGCCGGGCTCGTTGCCCTGGCGGCGCTACTGGTTTCTTACGCCATCGAAACCACGCAGGCGCTGCACCTGCTCGCCTGGCTAGGCTGGCAGCACGCGCGGGTGGCGCGGCTGGTGCTGGGCAGCCAGTTTGCGTGGGGCGATATGCTGGCTTACACGCTAGGCGCGGCCGTGGTGCTGGGGGCGGAGCGGCTGCGGGCGCGGCGTAGCCTGGCTAAGGTGAACTAGGTCAGCAGGTACGTTTGCCGGGCGGCGGTGCTAACCGCAGAAAAAGTAAGGGGAAATTTGTTATCATTTTTTGCCAATAATTTTAGTAAAATTGCGCACAACACCCCATCTTTGTTAAACGAAAACGGCTCACCAATTCCTCGCCATGTCGGACCTCACGTATGCCTACGCCGCGCCATCGGCCCTACTAGTCACAGCTAACGGCAATTCTCTGCAGCTAGCTGCCTACGCCGAGGAAAGCCCAGCCGGCGGGGCGGCCTGCTTTTTTCAGGGGCACTTGCGCGACTCATGGCTGGCGGCCCGCGGGCTAAGCACGTTAGCCAAAGTGGTGGCGGCGCGGTTCGTGCCGCTGGGCGCGGTGCTGCGCGACCCCATTGTGACGGCCGGCGCGGAACGGCTGCGCTTCGAGGCGTTTTCGTCGTGCAACGGCGTGTACGCCCGCCTCGACCTGGGCCCGGCCGCGCTCGCCGGCGAGTTTGTGGCCAGCGGCACGACCAACTTCGATTTCAACGAGCCAATGGTGAACGCGCTGGCCCGCATCGGCCGCCACGAGCCGGTGAGCCTCGCAGTGGGCCAGCAGGCGGTAGCGCTGACCCGCGCCGCCGGCACCGTGACCGAGCGCAAGGTGGCCCTGCCCCTGCGCTGGCTCAAGGGCCTCACCGCCGCCCAGGGCTACCTGGCCCAGATGGACGAGCAGCTGCGCCTCACCCGGCCCCAAGCGGCGCAGCTGCTGCAAAGCCTGCCCGCCGGCGCGGCCAAGGTAGATACCTTCCTGACGCTGCGCGGGGCGCGGCCGCATTTCGGCCTGGTGCCGGCGCCGGGGGCCGTGTGGGTGGGCGGCGCGCACCGCCTGCGCCTGCTCGATGGCCTGCTGCCGCTCGCCCAGGCCGCCCGTATATATGGCACCCCCGACGGCCAGGCCAGCGCCGTGGTGCTGGAGCTAGGGGGCGGCCACGAGTTTCTGCTGGCGCTGTCGGCCGGGGCTAGCCGGGGCTTTTCGGGCGAAGGCACCCAGTTGGGCGAACTGCTCGACGAGTTGCCCGCCGAGTGGCTCAGCGGGGCCAAGAACCTGTTTCGGGCCAATGAGATGTTTAACCCAACGCTCTTCGGGCTAACCCACGACCTGGCGCCGGGCACCGTGGCGCGGCTCTGCGCCAGCCTCTCGGCCATAGGACTGCTGGGCTTCGACCTCACGGAAAATCAGTATTTCTACCGCCGACTGCCCTTCCGCACCGACCGCATTTTGCAGCTCAACCCACGCCTCAAAAACGCCCGTGCCCTGCTCGCCGCCCCCGATGAAGTGCAGCTGGTGGGCGTCGGCCCCGGCGGCCGCACCGAGGCCCGCGTGCGCGGCTCCGACGTGTGGCACACCGTGCTGGTGGGCGGCCCCGAGCCCCCGCGCTGCACCTGCCAGTGGTTTACCGCGCACCAGGGCCAGCGCGGAATGTGCAAGCACGTGCTGGCGGCGCAGCTGCAGTTTGGGTAGAGTCTATACTGAGTTAATACTTTAATTTATAAATCATTTTGCCGTTTATGAATCTATCAGCTACCGAGCAGTTTGAGGTTATCATGAGCCGACTGGGCACACATGAGTTAGTGCCTTTTTTACTGAGCCTGGCCAAAAAAGACGTTCAACTGGTACGGGCGAAGGCGCTGGAATTTCTTAAATCCGGTATTCCCAACGCCCGCCCCAAGCAGCGGCGCGGATGGACTGTCTTTCCGCCGCTTTCCGCTTTTAACACAGATGGGCTTGGATTTGACTCATCCACTCCCTATCAGCCAACGCCTGCTCTAGACCCCGATAAAGAAGAAAGCGCGTTATTTTTTCTGACTGGCCTAGCCACCTACACCCGCAAAGACGCCTTCGGGGATGGGTTTCAGTGGTGGGGAAGCCTAGCGCATGACTTCTTTAGCTCACGTCGAGAAGAAGTTTGGACAATTTTGCACCATGCCCGTCCAGCCTGGTTAAGCGACTGGCTGATGGGTGGCAGAGGTAATTCGTTGGCTAACTATTGAATACTGCGTGAGTTAGAAGATGCTGGCTTTATTGAGTACCGCCCGCAACACTTTGCCTTTCGATTTGCTTGGTTGGCATTTGAGCAAAGCCCCGATAAACTAGTCAAACGGCTGGCCGAAGATGAAAAAGCATTAGCGCGTGATTTGCCCCTTCAATTCGAATATGAAGTATCCATTGCACGTATTGATGGGCGACCTGCCGCCAACTATAAAGTGCATACCTGGCAGCGCATTCTACTTGAGTTAACGAAATCAGGCCACCTCGACCGCGCCGATATTCTCACTCGCTGCCTGCTGGCGCTGCGCCGCGATTTCCGCCGCCCGCTGCTGACGTGGTTTAAGGAACTGTTTCTGAGCCTGAAACCGACGCGGGCCGAGCGCCTGGCCCGCCAGGCCGAGCTAGTGGAGCTGCTAGCCCACCCGCTGCCGCTGGTGGTGAACTTTGCTATCGAGCAGTTGAAAGACCTGCTGCCGGAGCCGGGGTTTGCCCTGGCTCCGCTGCTGCACTTCGCCGATACCCTGCTGCTGCGCCCCGACGTCAAAACCGGTCTCAAAACCCTGCTGGCTAGCCTCGCGAAGCTGCCAAAGCAGGATGCCGCCCAAGCGCCCGCCGTGGCCCGGCTGCTGGCCGCCGCCCTCGCTCACCCCGACGCCGCCGTGCAGGAACGCGCCGCCAAGGGCCTGGCCGACTTGCTGGCCGCCAAAAAGCCGCTGCTTTCACCCGCCGAAACCACGGAAATTCTCTCTGTGCTACTCGACCAGGCCGAGCTGCTGGGCCGCGCCGCCCGCACCACGCTGGGGCCCTGGCTGACTGCCTCGCCCCCCGCGCCCGCCGCCGAAGCAGCCGCGACTTACGCGCCGCTGGCGCCGTTTGTGCCGGAGCTTTCGCCGGCCACCGCCATTGCGCCGGTGGCCGACTGGCACGAGTTGCTGTTTCTCACCGGCCAGGTGCTGCGCCACGACGACCCGCTAGCCCTGGAGCGCTGGCTCGATGGGCTGCTGCGCCTGCACGGGCAGCTACCGGCCGGGCACGCGGTGCAGCTGGAGCCTTATCTGGTGCAGATACTGCCTGAGCTTAAAAAAGCCAGCCCGTTTGAGGCGGCCGCGCTACTAGCCGGGCCCATAACTATTTGGTGGCACGCTGGCCTGGCGCAGGCGCTGTTACTGAGCTGGGCCAATGGCTTCGCAACCTCCCGTGTGCCGGATGTAGAAATTACCGCACCCCATTACACTCGCACGCCCCTGCTACCGCTGGATAAACAACGCTACGCCCAAGCGGAAAGCCTACTCCGGCAACGACAGTCGCTACCCCTGCTTAGCACGCCCACGCACTTACCTTACTGGATAGCGCCTACGGCTTTGGTAACTAGGCTAGTGGCTTATCAGCAGGCCGCTACGGAGCCGGCCGTGGCCGACTTACTTATCGCGCTAGCCCGCACTGCGCACGCCAATCCGGGCGAGGCGGCGGCGGCGTTGCAGCTGCTACCTCAGCTACAATGGGCCGAGCTGCGGGAGCTGCTAGCCTGGTATTTCGGGCCAGATTTGGCTGTGCCGACGCAGCCTGCGCCTTTGGGGCGCCGCCCGGCTGCCTTGCAAACCTCCCTGGCAGCGGCATTGCCCGAATTATGGGCCGTGGCTGCTCGCACGAAAGCCCCTGCGCACGAGTTTCCCACCCTGCTCGCTCGCCTGGGGTACGACTACGCCGGTATCGCCCGGCCACTACGGCCGACCCCGGAAATAAGCACGGGCGAAAACCACGCGCAGCAGTTTCAGCTACCGGGCCAGCCAACTATCACTTACCGCTGGACCGAAGTGTACTGGCACAGCCCTACCGAGGGGCCGCCCCCGTCGCCGCTACTCTTGTATGCACCCCCGCAGCAAAAAATAAGCAAGGCAGCTGGGAGCACAACATGCTGTTGAAGAACGATTTTCAATTCCTATTTTCCCTATTACCTAATCATCCCGCCCCACTCTATGAGTATGCCTTGCGCAGCGCCGCCTGGGCTGATAATCTCGAATCTAGCGAGCGCGACCTGGTGACCCAAACCCTGCAAACACTGCTTGGGCCCGGCTCGGCTTTCGACCTGGCTGCTTCAGCTATGCTGGCGAGCGGCCTGATTCACCACACGCCCATTTGCCGCAGCCTGGGCCAAGAAGTAGTGGTGCAGGCGGTTACCAATGGCCGCTTAGCGCCCGCTGTGTTAGGCCAGGTACTGGGCCAGCTACTCGCCGCCGAGTACGCCCCCTGGCACGCCTGGCCGATAACCTGACGCCGCTCCGCGCCATCTCGCCCGCAATGGACGACGCCCTGCGCCAGGTGCTGGAAGCACTGCTGCCTGAGCTGCCAGCCAGCGCGCCCCGCAACCTGCGCAAGCTGCTCGAAGCCTACGCCGACCTGGCGGCGCGCACCGGCCAGCCCGTGCCGCCGGCCGTGCGCGCACGCCTGACGGAATGGAGCCAGACGGCCGCGCTCAAGAAGCTGGCCGCTAGCCTGCTATAGCCGCGCCTAGCCCTCGGCCAAGAACCGGGCCAGGTAGGGCGCGGTGCGGCTAGCCTTGCTTTGCGCGACTGCGGCGGGAGGGCCGGCGGTCACAACGCGGCCACCCTCCTCCCCCGCGCCGGGGCCCACGTCGAGTACCCAATCGGAACCGGCCACCACGCGCATATCGTGCTCTACTACCAGCACCGAGTGGCCGGCCTCGACCAAGCCGTTAAGTTGGGTGAGCAGCTTCTCAACGTCGGCCGGGTGCAGGCCGGTGGTGGGCTCGTCGAGCACGTAGAGGGTGTGGGCGCGGGCCTGGCGCTGCAATTCGGTGGCGAGCTTGATGCGCTGGGCCTCGCCGCCGCTGAGCTCCGTGGCCGACTGGCCGAGGCGCAGGTAGCCCAGGCCCACCTCGCGCAGCACCGTGAGGGCGCGGCGCACGCTGGGCTCTGCTTCAAAAAACGCCCAGGCTTCGTCCACGGTTAGGCCGAGCACGTCGGCGATGCTTTTGCCCTGATAGGTGATTTCGAGCGTTTTGGCGTTGTAGCGGGCGCCGTGGCAGGTGGGGCACGGCGAGTACACGCTGGGCAAAAACAGTAATTCGACCATCACGAAGCCCTCGCCCTGGCAGGTTTCGCAGCGGCCCTTGGCTACGTTGAAGGAGAAGCGGCCGGCGTCGTAGCGGCGCTTGCGCGCCTCGGGCGTGGCCGCAAACAGCTTGCGCACGTGGTCAAACAGGCCGGTGTAAGTAGCCATGTTGGAGCGCGGCGTGCGGCCGATGGGCTGCTGGTCGACGCGCACAAGGCGCTTTACGATGTCCAAACCGGCCGTGATTTTGCCCTGCGAGGTTTCGCCCGGCTCGGCCAGCTCCAGGATTTCTTCGGCGGCTTCGCTGCCGCTAGCCTCCGCGTCTTCGGTTTTCAGGCCCAGCGCTTCGCTCACCAGCTCGACCAGCACCTGACTCACGAGCGTCGACTTGCCCGAGCCCGACACGCCCGTGACGGTCGTGAACACCCCTAGCGGAAACTCGGCGGCGAGGCCTTGCAGGTTGTGGCGGGTGGCGCCGGCCAGCTTCAGCCAGCCCACGGGCGGGCGCTCGGGGCGGGCCGCCAGGCTTTCGCGGTTAAATAAAAACTGCCGCGTTTGGGATTCTTCTACGTCGGCCAGCCCGGCGGGCGGGCCACTGTAGAGCACCCGCCCGCCCTGCTCGCCGGCCGCCGGCCCCACATCCACGAGCCAGTCGGCCTGGCGCACCACGTCGAGATTGTGCTCCACCACGAACAGCGAATTACCGGCTTTTTTGAGGCTGGCCAGGGCCTTCAGCAGCGCTTGCGTATCAGAAGGATGCAGGCCAGCCGACGGCTCATCGAGCACGTACACGACGCCGAATAAATTAGAATAAAGCTGGGTTGCCAGGCGCAGGCGTTGCAGCTCGCCGGGCGAGAGAGTGGGCGTGCTGCGCTCCAGGGCCAGGTAGCCGAGGCCCAGGTCGAGCAGCACCGCCAGGCGGGCGCATAAATCCTGGGTGATGCGGCGCGTCACTTCGGCCTGCTCGGGGTGGCCCGCGTCGTGCTGTTGCGCGGTGGCCTTGCCCTCGGCGAAAGGCCGCAGCCGGCTAGCTACCTGCTGCAGGGGCAACCGCGCCATATCAGCAATATCGAGGCCGGCGAACGTGACGCTGAGCGACTCGGGCCGCAGGCGCTTGCCGTGGCAGAGCGGGCATTCCTGACTAAGCATGTACTGCAATACGCGCTTCTTCATAAGGGCACTTTGCGTATTACCAAATGTATAAAACACGTGCCGCCGGGCACTCGAGAACGTACCCATATAGTTGGGCGGCTCTTTGCGCTTCAAAGCTTGCTGAGTTTCCTGGGGCGAGTAGCCAGGGTAAACCGGCACTACGGGCTGCTCGTCGGTAAACAGAATCCAGTCGCGGTCCTTCTGAGGTAGTTCGCGCCAGGGGCGGTCTACGTCGTAGCCCAGCGTCACGAGAATATCGCGCTGGTTCTGACCGCCCCAGGCCTGGGGCCAGGCCGCAATGGCTCGCTCGCGGATAGTGAGCGACGGGTCGGGCACCATCGAATCTTCGGTTACCTCATACACGCGGCCCAGGCCGTGGCAGCGCGGGCAGGCTCCCTCGGGCGTATTTGCTGAAAACGCTTCGGCGTAGATAATACCTTGTCCTTTTGGATAATAACCAGCCCGTGAATACAACATTCGGAGCAAGTTGGCGAGCGTGGTGACCGAGCCTACCGACGAGCGCGTGGTAGGTGCCCCGCGCTGCTGCTGCAAAGCCACGGCCGGCGGCAGCCCGTCGATGCTATCGACTTCGGGCACCGATAATTGGTGAAAGAGCCGCCGGGCGTAGGGCGATACCGATTCGAGGTAGCGGCGCTGGGCCTCGGCGTAGAGCGTGCCGAAAGCCAGGCTCGACTTGCCGGAGCCCGACACACCGGTGAAGACGACGAGCGCATCGCGCGGAATATCAACGTCGATGTTTTGGAGGTTGTGCTCGCGGGCGCCGCGCACCCGCACAAAGCCCGCGCCGGGCGTTTGGGGAAAAGGAGGAGTAGACATAGAGGCTGGATGGGCACCGCAGCGCCACTGGCCCCGACATACGGAATATTTCAGCCTGACAGGCACATTGGCGCGCATTGCCGGCCTAGTTGCGCGGCACCAGGGCCGTCAGCACGGCCTTGCGGAGCGCCGCATAGTCGCCGGCTGGCACCACCGTAAGGCCGGGTGAAGTGCTTAAGCCACAGGCCGCAGTGGCTACTACCGGAATGCCAGCCGCCAGCGCCCGCAGCAGCAGCCGGGGCTGGTGCTCCACGTAGGCCGGATACACAACCAGTCCCACGCCCGCCAGCGGGTCGGCCCCGGCCGGCGAGGTAGTTATTTCCTGCCAAAAGCCCGCGTGCTCGGTGGCCCGGCCGGCTACTACCAGCGGCACCTGCAATTCCTGGGCTAGCCGGCGCATTTCGTAAGCGCCCTTGCGGGCCAGGGCAGCGGCCGGGAACAGTATCTTTTGGCCGGGCGGCGGGCTAGCCGGCGCGGGCGGCAGTGCCCACTCCAGCCGCTCGGCCTTGTGGTGAAACAGGTCGACTAGCTCGTGGTGGGGCGTAAACAGGCGGCGGGCCTGGGTGAGGGCGCGGCTTTCGGCTTCGACAAACCCCGGCCCCGCCCGAAAGTCGCGGAGCGTGGGGCTAGCCGGATGCTGGGCGTGGGCCCGGTCGAGCCGCTGGTGCAACACTTCGGCGGGCAGGCGGGTGAGCAGCACATCGTAGGTGCGGCCAGCTAGCGCGCCCGTTTCCCCTAAAAAAGGCAGCAAGGTTTGGGCCACGACCAAGTGCGTGCAATCGAAGGCCAGCCGCCGGGCGGCAGCCAGGGCTACCTGCCGGTCAGCTCGCAGCGACTGGGCGAATACGTTGCGGCCCGCGCGGGCCGCCAGCCGCAGCTGCACCTGCCGCCAGCGGGCGGGCAGGCCGAGCGCTACCATTTTTGCGGTACCCAGCCTAGGCCAGCCGGCATGGCCGGTGCCCCGGCCGTTGGCGGGCAGCGGCACCAGCAGTACATCGGCCGGAGTGGCGGTGGCCTGCACGTAGCGGGCAAATTCGGGCCAGTACTCATCCAGCACAAAGGTGGTGCGCCCGGCGGCCGGCCGCGCCGGTACCTGCCCCGGATGCTTAAAGCACGTCCGGTTGCCGCACGAGTAGCAGTCGTTTAGCTTCGAGGCGGTTCGGGGTTGGGCTGGCAACGTGCTGCCGGCGGGGCTAGCCCCGGCCGCCCGAAACCGGACCAGCAAACGGTCGGCCGTGAGCTCGACTTCGAGGCGAAACGTGAAGGGCGGCCGAAAGCGCAAATCGAGGTAGCTCCACTTCACGGTTGCGTCGCGGTCGAGCTCGGCCAGCGAGCCCGCAATAACGCGGGTGTGCCGGTGCCGCTCCACAATGGCAAAGCCCGCTTGCAGCGCCGCATCGTACAAGGCATTAGAGAGTTGGCACAGGCCGCCAGCTACTATTGGCACCACGCAGCCCTCCCTGATTTCGCGGCCCGGCACGTAGCCCCGGCGCCGGCTGGGTTGCCCCACGTGCCGCCAGAAGCTGAACACGGCCCCGGCCGGCACCTCCAGGCCGTGCAGGCGGCGGGTGGCGCGGCGCAGGTTTTCGACCTTGCCGGCCGTGAGCAGCCAGGTCGTGGGCGTATCGTCAGGGTTCCACAGGTCGCTGGCCGAGCTGGCCAGCACCGGTGCCCCGGCTAGCCGGCCATCGGGGCGGCAGCGCGGCGGCGGGGCCAGCAGGTTTTGCCACTGCCGCCGGCCGGTCAGCAGCTGGGCTTTGAGCTGAAAAACTGCGTCGCGCAGCCAGGTATGGCGTTCGGCCAGGGCCGTAGGGGTTGACATAGGGAGAGGCTTTACTACCTAAGCAGCAGATGCAAAATAGCGGCAAAATGCACACCCGGCCGCGCCGGCGGCTGGCACGCGGCGCTACCTGTTGCCGCTGCCTGCCGGCTGGCCAGTTTCTGCCCGATTCAAACAACTACCCTACTCGCGGAAATCGCCCGGCGTAAGGCCCGTTTGGCGTTTAAAGAAGTGGCAGAAATGCGCTACGTCGGTAAAGCCCAAGCTGTCGGCAACTTCCGAAACCGTCCAGCTTGTTTGCTTCAGCAATATTTTGGCTTCCTGCGTCATTCGGCCGCCGATGAGTGCCGTGGTGGTGTGGCCGGTCGTTTCCTTCAGCACCCGGTTGAGGTGGTTGACGTGCACCGCCAGCTGGTCGGCGTAGTCCTTGGCCGTGCGCAGGCGCAGCTGCTGCGACGGGCTTTCCAGCGGAAACTGCCGCTCCAGCAGCTCGGCAAACAGCGTGGCCAGCCGGCTTGCCGCCTTGTGGGCGGGCACCGCGACCGGGGCCGGCTGGAGCTTTTGCCCCAGGTGAATCAGCTCCAGCAAGTAGGCGCGCAGCAGGTCGTACTTATACGCGTAGCCGGACGAAATTTCCTGCGTCATCTTCTCGAAAATCAGCTCGATAGCCGCGTATTCCGCATCCGTCAGCAGCAGTACCGGCTGGCCGCCCGGCTGAAAAACCGGCAGCTCGTCCAGGGCTAGCCCGCTCTTGGCGGGCAGCAAAAACTCGTCGGTAAAGATGCAGAAGTACCCCGCCTGCGCCGCGTCGTGCGGCAGCCAGCGGTAGGGCACGCGGGGCGTGGCAAACCACAGGGCGTTATCCGCAATCTCCACTTGCTGGTCGGCAAATTCTATCCGGCTGCGCCCGCGCAGCACGCTGATTTTATAAAAAGCCCGCCGGTCGAACGTCATGGGGGTTTTATCGCGGCGCCCGGCCATGAGGCCTTCCACGCGAAAGACGTTGAAGTGCCCGACTTCCCGCTGAATATCCGGCGGCAGCAGCGCGCCGCTTGCCGCCCCAGCCTCGGGCGCTAGCTTGGAGTAAAACGCTTCGAGTGAATCAGGCTTGGCCATAGCTGCTTGTAAAAATCAAAGATAATCCGCTTTTTCATCTTACAATTACTCCCAGCTTATGAGGCCCTTGCTTTCTTTTGCACTCCACCGTAGCTCTTTTACTTACTAGGCCCGCTTTACTTATGCTGCCTCGCTCCTATCAGCTTTTTACAGGAACTCTTGGTGGTGCCGGGCGCGCGCTGGCGCTGGCCCTGCTGGCCGCCTGCACCCGCGCCGCCGCGCCCACCGCCGGGACCGCGCCTGCCGCGGGGTATTTCCCGGCACCCGGCGCGGGCTGGCAGCACCGCGCCCCGGCCACCGAGGGCCTCGACCCGGCCAAGCTAGCCGAGGCCGTGGCCTTTGCCCAAACCCAGGAAACCACCCAGATGACGCCCAACTTCTCCACGCAGGAAGAGATTTTTGGCAAGCTGCTCGGCCCCATGCCCACCAGCCGCGCCGCCACCAACGGCCTGGTGCTGCGCCACGGCTACCTCGTGGCCGAGTGGGGCGACACCGAGCGCCCCGACCCCACTTACAGCGTGGCCAAGAGTTATTTATCCACTATTCTGGGTATTACCCTTGACCGCGGCCTTATCAAGGATATCCACGAGCCAGTAGCCCACTACATCCGCGACGGCGGCTACGATTCGGAACATAACCAGCTGATAACCTGGGAACACCACGCCCGCCAAACCAGCGAATGGGAAGGTGAGCTGTGGGGCAAAAACGCCGACTTCATCGGCCGCGAGGCCTTCGGCAAGGGCGAGCGCAAGCCCCGCGCCCTGCAAGCGCCCGGCACCTACTTCGAATACAACGACGTGCGTATCAACCGGCTAGCCCTCTCGCTGCTGCGGGTGTGGAAAAGACCACTGCCCGACGTGCTCCGCACCGAAGTGATGCAGCCCATCGGCGCCTCCAGCACCTGGCAGTGGGTGCCCTACCCCAACGCCGTGGCCGAGGTCAATGGCCAGCCCATGCCCTCCGTGAGCGGCGGCACGCGCTGGGGCGGCGGCCTGCGCATCAGTGCCCGAGATGAGGCCCGCCTCGGCTACCTCATGCTGCGGCGCGGCCGCTGGGGCCGCCGCCAGGTGGTGTTGCCCGGCTGGGTGCAGCAGGCCACCACGCGCGGCCCCGTCGGCCCCGACTACGGCTACCTCTGGTGGCTCAACACCGAGCAAAAGGCCTGGCCCGACGCGCCCGCCAACAGCTACGCTGCCCTCGGCGCGGGCCAGAATACCATTTGGGTAGACCCCACGCACGACCTCGTCATCGTGTGGCGCTGGCATAATGGCAACCCCAATGAGCTGATAAAGCGGGTGCTGGCGGCCGTGAAGGAGTAATTGTCTCCAAATTACATCCCGTTTATTTCCTTGCTGACACGAATGATTCTACTAGTCCTACTATTCTTCAACGCGCTATGCTTTATGCTGTTTTTCCTGGACAAGCGAAAAGCCCAGCGGGGCCAACGGCGCATTTCCGAGAAAACGCTGCACTTGGCTACCCTAGCGGGAGCCGCGCCGGGTGCGTGGGTAGCCATTTTTTTGCTGCATCATAAAAACCGGAAAGCGGCCTTTTGGAGCATCACGCTGCTGCTGACGTTGCTACAAGGCGCGGCTTTGTATTTTTTTATGTCGCCGCAGTTTAGGGCCCCGGGCTAGTGGGCTACTGGCGCGGGTTTAGCGCAGCGTAACTCGTGACTGGCTTTCGGGGAAAGCTGTGCCTCCTGTAGAACGAGCCACTGAAACGGGCCTAGCAGAACGGCCCCACCATGCCGCTGGCCCGGCAGTGGAGGTACAACCTCCATCTTAAAATAAGTCACGAATTGCGCTGCGCTGAACTCGCGCTAGAGAGGACTCCGCAAAACGATATGAAAATAGTTATCTTTTCCTTGCTGTTGCTAAGTAAATTTCCGGTAGCAGCACAGGCTACCTGGCCACGCAACGCTCAAAACGACTCCATTGAGTTTAGAGGTATAATGCCCTGGCCGCGAACTGACAGCACAGCGACGCAGCGACGGATACTAGTCCAGCAATGGTACGCCGTCAGGTTGCTATCCAAACCCCCAAACAAACCGCTTGGCTGGGCCGCTAAATATGATGAGGCGCCACTCGAACGCATCAGCTTGGCCGGACAGGGTTATTTTACCTACTACGATAGGCTTGATTACGTGCTCACTTGCAACGCCTTGCTTTCGCCTACCGCAGCAGGCATGGCTTATCGGCTTTCGCATTTTGTGTGGTGGCGCGGCCGAAAAAAGCTCTTCGAGCCCTCGCCGCTAGAGTCGTTAACTGAGCTTACAGGAGCTGATAGAGAGTCTATTCAGGTATTTCGGGCAAGAATAGAAGCCGCCTTAGCCGGATGGTAGAACGTTATCTTTCCACCCAGCCGCCGCTAGCCTGCACCCTAGCCAGCAGCGCCGCGTGGTGCGGCGCCCGGTTCAGCACCAGCTCGTTGCCCAGCAGCACCAGTTGCTGGCGCGCCCGCGTCACGGCCACGTTGAGCTTGCGGTCGACCTGGCCGATTTCGTCGGGCGACACCATAAGCTCGAGTTGGTGCTCGTGGTGGCAGCAGAAGCTCACGATAATCACCTCGCGCTGCGAGCCCTGGTAGCGCTCCACAGTATCGACGCTGACCTGGGCCAGCGCGGGTAACTCGTGCTGCTGGGCCAGCTGGGCCAGCCGGGCGCGGATGCGCGCCGCCTGGTTGCGGTAGCTGGCGATGATGCCCAGCGTGGCGTTGGGGTCGAAGGCCGGGCCGTAGCCCTGCACCACGGCCAGGGCAGCGCGGGCGGCCAGCTCGGCCTCCTGGCTCGACTCTTTTTGCGAGAGGTCGTCGGGCTGGCGGCGGGTGGGCACGAACACGAGGCGCTGGCGGCGCAGCGCCTCACCAAAGGCATCGGCGGGGCTAGCCACGGGCCAGGCGCTGGGGTTGAGGCTGGCGTGCTGCCAGGGCGCGGGGCTGCGCAGCTGGCCGCCGTAGAAGTCGTCGTTGACGAGCACCGCCAGGTCGGCGTGGGCGCGGTACTGGTTGGCCAGCGTGCCGTGGGCGTAGGGCCACTGCGCCTCGGCGCGGCGAAAAAGGCGCTCGAAGTACGAGTTGCGCAGGTTGGTGAGGCCTAGCTGCTCGCGCAGCAAATCGGCCACGGCTGGGGCCACGGCGCTGGTTTCGGCTTCCTGGGTCACCACGGCGGGCAGCTGGCGGTGGTCGCCGATGAGGATGAATTTCTTGGCCTTAGCCAGCAACGCCAGCATCGGGCCTTCGAGCACCTGGCTAGCCTCGTCCACCACGGCCACGTCGAACTGCTTGAGCTGAAACAGCTCGGGCCGGCCCAGCAAACTGCTGATGGTGCCCACGTAGAGCGGCGTGGAGGTGAGGCGCGCCCGCACCATCTGGCGCGTGGGCAAGTCGCGAATCATGTTGTCGAGCAGGTACGGCCGGTAGGCCGGCGAGGTGCTCAGCCGCGAGCCGATGCGGATAAACGGCAGCCCGGCATCCATGAGCTGCTCGCAGATTTCGTCCACGGCGCGGTTGGTGTAGGCGGCCAGCAGCGTGCTCTTATCATCATTGACGAGGCGCACGGCCAGCTCGCGCAGCACCGAGCGGGTTTTGCCGGTGCCGGGCGGGCCGCAGAGCACAAACCAGTCGGGCGCGGCCAGGGCGCGCTTCACTACCTCGCTGGCCTCGGTGGCGGGGGTCGGGTGCGCGGCGTCCCAATCCTGGGGCGGGCGCGGCGCGGTGCGAGCCAGCAGCTGGCGGCGGCGGCCCGGCGGCAGGCTTAGGAACGCCGTGAGCCCCGCCCACTCGCGGCGGAAGGTGTCGTAGGTATCGGGCTCCAGGGCCCAGTGCGAGTGGCCGTGCAGGTAGCGCGGGGCCATGCGGCGGTTGCGCACGGCCAGCACTACGCGGCCATCGGCGCCGAGGTCTTCGGCCAGGGTCACTTTCACCACTTGGGCATCGAGGGCACTGAGCGTCTTGACGTTATTAGCGGCAGATTCGTTAGCGTTTTCTACGTTTGCGCTTTCGGACGCCCCCGCTAGCCCCTGCGCTTCGGCCAGCGTGGCGCGACGGCGCGGGTAGAGAATGAGCGTGTCGCCAGCCCGAAAATTCACTTCCCTACCCCCTTCGGGCCGCTGAAAGATGAGGTGCGGCCCCAGCCAGTCGCGGGCGTCGTCGGGCGCGTTGCTGTGGTCCTCGATGAGTTCGAGCTCATCAAGCAGACTGAAGTTCTGGTGCTTGCGGGCCTGGGGCAGCAGCCAGAGGCCGGCCTGGCCGCCAGCGTCGCCGGGGCGGCCCTCATCGCCGAGCAGGGCCAGCCGCATTTCGCGGGCCGCGAAGCGGGTCAGCTCCAGGCAGTAGGCGCGCTCGGTGCGGTCGGCGGCGGCCCAGACGTTGGCGGTTTTCTCGGCCTTTTCGCGGTTGAAAGATGGGATGGCGGCCAGATTGGGGCGTAGCACGGGGCCAGCAGGGCAGCCGTTTGGCCGGGGCCGGTGGCGCGGGCCAGTTGCAATTCCAGGCCTACGAGCTGGTTGCGGGCGGCCAGCAGCTGGTCCACGAGGGTCAGGTTCTGGAGCACCGGACGCACAGCGGGCTGGTCCTCAGCCGCGTTGGAATACAGGATGCTGGTGCGGCCCCGGCCGGCGGTTTCGCCATCGGCCCCGAACACCGACTCCAGCAGCAGGCGGTAGAGCTGGGCCTGGGCGGCGTGGTTGGTCCAGGGCTCAGCCACGGGCACTTTCACCGAGCTTTTGAGCTCCACGAGGTCGTAGCCGGTGGGGCTTTCGTGCAGCAGGTCGAGGCGACCTTGCAGGCCATAGGTGGCCGAAAGAAAGGTGGGTTCGAGAAAGCAATCGGCCAGCCGCAACGGCTGCTGCTGGTAGCCGCTGCGCGAGCTATTCACAAAGCCCTGCCGCCGCGCCTGCCGCAGCGTGCGGTGGTGGCGGCGCAGGTCATTGAGCAATTCGGGCACGCCGGTGCGCGTCTGAAACTCGGGCAAGGTACTCAGCGTGAGCGGCTCGGCCCGAAAGAGCTTTTTAGTAAGAAAATGCTCGAGGTCAAAATCCGCGTCGCTTGGTAACTGGTGATTATCAGCTGCCAGCGGCTCGGCATTGGCTAGCTCGCTACTGACCCGAAAACCTTTGTAGTCAGTCCATTCGTGGCTAGCCGGCAGCTGGCTGCCGGCCACCTGGCTCGCCGCGTGGCTCACCTCCTCATCGAGCAGGCGGTTGACGAGGTTACCCACGACGAGCGAGCGCGAGGCTTCATCGGGCAAGAAATACTTGAGCAGTGCCAGCTCGGCGTAGGTGCCATCGCGCTGGGCACACTCGGCCAACGTCGTCACACTTATCAGATAATCAGGCTCCAGCACCACGCGGCGTGGGCGCACGCGGCCATCGGGCAGCCGCACGGGGCCGATGAGGTTGAGGGCCGGGTGCAGCGCGGCGGCGGGTAGCAGCAGGCTTTCGTAGGCGGGCGGCAGCTCCAGCTGGAAGGGGCCGGGCGGGCGGTCGTCGGCGGGCACGCTCATTTCGACGGTGATGGCGCCGCTGGCCAAGTCGGCGTGCACCACCTGCACCCGCCACACGGCGCGCGGGTCGGCGGCGCTTTCGGATGGGCTAGCCACGGCAGGTAGCGCGGGCGTAGCTGCGGGCAGGTGGGCCACGATTTCGGCCGGTGCGGGCGGGCGCGGGCCGGTGTAGGGCTCGCCGGTAAGGGCTTCTACTAATTCGGCTACGGCCGCGAAGCCGGCGGCTACCTCGGCTAGGGTGCCGGGATAGCTTTCGTGCAGCACCAGATTAGCGGCCACGCGCAGGTCTTGCAGGCGCGCGCGCAGGCTAGGGTCCAATTCCAGGGCGTAGCACGCCCCGCCTATCGCCTGGAATAGGTTGCCGAAGGGCGCCTTGCGGCGCTTGTAGTCGGCCCGCAGCAGGCTTTCGAGCAGCTTGCGCAGGCGCGGGAGCTGGTCGGCGGGCGCGGCGGTGGGGTCGGCTAGGGCGGCGAGGCGGGCGTGGGGCGAGTCAGACAAAACAGGTGGGCGTGGGCGAAACTTAAAGGTAAGCCCTTGCCGCAAAAATAGCTATTTCGCAGTGGGGCCGGGCGCGGCGCCATCTTCCTGCAAATAGTAGTGCCGGATGCGGTTAAAATCTTCGTCCAGCTCGTACACCAGCGGCACGCCGGTCGGGATGTCGAGGGCGGTCACTTCCTCGTCGGTGAGGTGGTCGATGTACTGCACCAGTGCGCGCAGGCTGTTGCCGTGGGCGGCAATAATTACCTTTTGGTTGCGGCGCAGGGCGGCCATTATCTTCTCGGTCCAGAACGGCAGTACGCGGGCCAGCGTCTCGCTCAGGTTTTCGGTCAGCGGCAATTCACGGTCGGTGAGGTGCTGATAGCGCAGGTCGTGGCCCGGAAAGCGGGGGTCATCTTTCGTGATGGCGGGCGGGTGCGCGTGGGGCGAGCGGCGCCACTCCTGCACCTGCGCCTCGCCGTACTTAGCGGCAGTTTCGGCCTTGTTGAGGCCCTGCAGCGCACCGTAAAACCGCTCATTCAGCCGCCACGACTTCTGCACCGGAATCCAGAGCTGGTCCATGTTTTCGAGGGTAATATCCAGCGTTTTGATGGCCCGCTTCAGCACCGACGTAAAGCCGATATCAAAGGTGTAGCCGTGCTTTTGTAAGAGCTGGCCAGCGTGGGCGGCCTGCTGCTTGCCCAGGTCCGAGAGGTCCACGTCGGTCCAGCCGGTGAAGCGGTTTTCCTGGTTCCAGACGCTTTCGCCGTGGCGCAGAAGCACGAGTTTTTGCATGGGAATTGGGCTTTTTGTGAGGAAGAACGGCTTTTACGCAAAAAAGAACGTCATGCTGAGCTTGCCAAAGCATCTCGCTCGCGCCGTTAGGACTAGTATCCCCTAGCGGCGCGGCAGAGATGCTTCGGCAAGCTCAGCATGACGGCCTAAGTAATGAGTGAAGCGGAATAAAGCGCGCTTATTTCACCATGAACGACGCTTCCGTCTTGTCCCACATCAGCGCCACCTTGCCCGACTTATCGACTGTGATGGTGAACTGCTCCACGGGACTAGCCAGCGTAGTGGGCTTCACTTTTACGCGCAGCACGTCGTCGGCGGCCTTGTAGTCGTAGGCGCCCCACTGCTTGGCCGTTTTGTTGAAGATGATGGTCCACTCGCTGGCACCGGGGATGGTAAACAGCCCGTAGGTGCCAGCGGCTAGCGCCTGACCGTTGATTTTCACGGCTTTGCTCACCGTGAAGGTGGTGGCCTCGTTGGCGCCGGTGCGCCACACCTCGCCCACGGGGGCTAGCGGCGATTTTTCGCCGAACGCGGCGCGGCCCTTCAGCGAGGGCTTGCTGTAGTCGATGGTGACCTCCGTGCCGTGCACGTCAGCTTTGGCTACGGCCGGCGGGCTGGGGCGCTTCGACTTGTCTTCGGGCTTTTTGGCTTGGGTGGGCTCAGTCATGGTCGCCTGGGCCTGGGCCGGGGCGGCGTAGGTGAGCAGGGCGGCGCCGGCTAGGGCAGCGAGGGGGAGAAAACGCATAGGTGAAAGGTTAGTAAGTGTCATGAGGAAAGCTGAAAATTCGGCAATTGGTTTAACAATATCCCGCTGACTGGTAGCTATTATCTTTAAAATCCGACATCGAAACGCTCATCCGTAACAAGTACTTGCTTGCCTGCGTCGCGGTTTATTCCCACAAAATCGAATCGACCAGAAATAATATGCTTAACTGAATCGAATTTGGTAATCGTTAATTCTCCTGGGTATTGGCGAAGATAGGTGAACCAGGTACCCGCTCTACCATAGCCAATTACGCTAATACCGCCCATTTTAAAATCATACGTTTTGCCCGTTCGCAGCCGTAAGCTATCGCAGGTGATACTGATAAAACCACCATCAGAAGCCTTATAATCAGCAGCGTTTACTGAGAAGTAGGCATACCCTTTAGTATCGACATAGTAGCTCATACCAAGTCCAGGATGATTCCATGAACCGTGGGGCACCAATAGTTTACCATCAATTTTACACCCAAAGGTCTCGGCTCCGATAGTGGTTTCGGCGGGTAATTGCGGCGCTACCTCTTCTTTGCACTGACTTAATATTAGCAGCGTACATGTTGCCAGATTATAAAGAGTAGTTTTCATAATTGCCTGAATTAAAGTGCCGGTAAGATGCACGGTACAAGCCATTAGTTGCATCGCGCTGGCGCGAGTTACGCTTCGCTAAACTCGCGCCAGCGGCATTAGTAGCTCGCTGCACTGCCTCACATATGCCCCCTAGCCCGCGTCTCGCCCATGCGCCAGTACACGAGCAGCGAGATAAAGGCGCAGCCCGTCACGTACCAGTAGAAATACTCGGCCACGCCCTGGTCCTTGGCCAGCAGCGCCAGGTACTCGGCGGTGCCGCCGAAGAGCGCCGCCGTGAGGGCAAACGGCAGCCCCACCCCTAGCGCCCGAATGTGGGTCGGAAACAGCTCGGCCTTCACGATGGCCGAGATGCTGGTGTAGCCGCTCACCACGAACAACGCCGCAATCAGCAGCCCGAACGCGCCCCACTGGCTGGTGGTGTGGGCCAGCGTGCGCAGCAGCGGCACCGTGCCCAGCGTGGCCCCAATGCCGAAAAACAGCAGTACCGGCCGCCGCCCCACCACGTCGGAAACCGCCCCCAGTAGCGGCTGAAACAGCAGCGCCACCGCCATCGCCCCGAACGAAATCAGCGTGGCCTGCTCCTTGGTAAAACCGCTGGTATTCACCAGAAACTTCTGGGCGTAGGTGGTGAAGGTGTAGAAAGCCAGCGTGCCGCCCAGCGTGAGGCCCACCACCGTGAGCGTCTCGCGCGGACAGGCTTTGAGCTGCTGCACGGCCGAGAGCTTGGCGGGGCGGTTGGTGGCCTGGGCTGCGGCTTTATCCTGCTCGAAGGCGGCGGTCTCGCTCATGTGGGTGCGCAGGTAGAGGGCGCCCATCGCGGCCCCGGCCCCGACAACGAACGGGATGCGCCAGCCCCAGGCTGTCATCTCGGCGGGCGTCACGAACTGCTGCAAGGTCAGCTGCACAATCAGCGCCAATAGCTGCCCGCCCATGAGCGTGAGGTACTGAAAGCTCGACCAAAAGCCCCGGTGCCGCGCCCCGGCCATCTCGCTGAGGTAGGTAGCCGAGGTGCCATACTCGCCGCCCACGCTGATACCTTGCAGCAGCCTAGCCAGCAGCAAAATAGCCGGCGCGCCCAGCCCGATAGTCGCGTAGCCCGGCGCGCAGGCAATGAGCAGCGAGCCGCCCGCCATCAGCTGCACCGATAATAAGAGCGCCGCCCGCCGCCCGTGCTTGTCGGCATAATTACCCAAAAACGCGGCGCCCAGCGGCCGCATCAGAAAGCCCACCGCGAAGATGGCGGCCGTATTCAGCAGCTGCGCCGTGGGGTTGGCCTTGGGGAAGAAAACGGGCGCGAAATACAGCGCAAAGGCCGAGTAGGCGTACCAGTCGTACCATTCCACGAGGTTGCCGATGGAGCCGGAGACGATGGAGCGAAAAGGAGAAGCGGACATGGCCGCGAAGGTAGCGGCGGGCGCAAGCTGGCGTCGAGGCTAGCGCAGCGCAACTCGTGCTTTCTCCTGACGTGGAGGCTGCGCCTCCACTGCCGCAACGCGGCAATCGACGGCGGGCGAGCTATTAAGAAGTAACCAGCGCCGCTTGCCGCGTTGCGGCAGATGAGGTACAACCTCATCGTCAATGTTGTCACGAGTTACGCTGCGCTAAACTCACATCAGTTCGATTCAATCTAGCAAGCCGTTTTGATGCAAATAATCAAAAATTATTTTATCGACCGGCCCGACTTTATACTTGTCAGCATACTGGTACCACTCAATACTCTCAATTTCCGAACTTACACGCAACTGCCCCGAGTATTTACCTAAATAGCAAGTCATCTTTACTGTTATTCCCTCTGGCTGCCCATGAGCTTGCGCTTCAAAAACCCCTAGGTACTTCAGTGTTTTCTTATCAATAGTAACGGTCAATTCTTCAAAAACCTCCCGCAATAAAGCCTGCTCGTCAGTTTCATCATTCTCCCTTTTACCACCTGGAATGTAAAATAGCTCCTTTCCATAGCTTTTTGCCATAAGAATCACCTTATTCTCTAATTCTATCCAGGCAAGTTTATCAATCTGTTTCATTTGCAAACAACAAATTAAATTCTGTGTGTGATGTTACAATAACCCAAATCCTGGCAGCCCCCTCACCGCGCCGCCCGAATAGCCTGCTCCAGCAACAGGTCGTGTCCGGGCTGGCCTTTGCAGATACCCCTCTAACTATCCGGCACGAAGGTTCTCATGGGGATAGCCATTTCAGGCAAATAGACCTATTGACAACAAGGGTTTTATAGCGGATTCATGAACGGTGTACGTGATAGCCACAGTGATTAAACCACGCTTTCGCATCGGGGCCAGTAAGCCAGTCGATGGCGGTATGTAAGGCTTCTTCGAGCGCGTCGCGGGTCCGTGCCTGGGCGTGGCGCAGCTTGGTTTTGAGCTTGCTCCAGGCCTGCTCGATGGGGGTAAAGTCGGGCGAGTAGGGGGGCAGAAACAGCACTTCGATGCCGCGCCGGGCTAGCCACTCCCGCAGCCCGGTCAGGTGATGCACCCGCAGGTTGTCGAGGACCAGCACGTCCCCGCGCCGTAGCTGCGGGGCCAGGATGCGGCTGATATACAGGGCGAAGCTGCGCTGATTCAAGGCCCCTTCCAGCACCTGGACCCCGTGCAGCCCGTGCACGGACAAGGCGCCAATTAAGGTTAGGGAGCGGGCCGGGCGGCGCAACGGTACGGCCCCACTCACACGCTGGCCGGCCTGCGCCCGGCCATAGCGCCGCGTGTAGTCTAGGCGCAGGCCGGTCTCGTCCAGAAAATGAAAGCGGGCTACGTCGGGGCGTTGCGCGATAGCCGCGACGTGCGCGCTGCGCAAGGCGTGTACCCGGGGCGTATCGCGCTCAGTGGCGTGCAGGCTTTTTTTTACGTCGCCAGCCTTGTTCGTGTAGCACCCGCCAGACGGAGCCCCGGCTAACGGCTTGCCCGCGCTCAACCAGCAGGAGCGTCTGTAACTCGGCCAGGGTGGCATCGGGTTGGGCCGCCACCTGCTCCCCGAGCCAGGCCTGCGCCGCCGCATCCAGGCAGCGGGCCGGACCACCGCGGCCGGGCAGGGCGGCCAACTGCCCGCTTTGCCGCTGGCGACGCAGCAGCTTGCCGACGAAGGCCACACTCACGCAAAACCGGGCGGCGACGTGGGCTTGTCGCGCCCCGGGCTCGGCACACGCTTGCGCGATACGCTGCCGCAAATCAAGAGAATAGGCTTGCATACACCCGGTACGTAAACAGCTTTATAGTAGCTACACCGTTCTAGAATCCGCTATAAGTTGGTTTTCCGCTTGTGGGTCGCCCTCCGCGTTTAACGCCAGAACAAACATTAGCTAAACGAAGCCCTGAACTCCCCGGGCGAGAGGCTCGTTTTGGCCTTGAAAAGCTTGCTGAAGGAGGGTACGTGCTCAAACCCCAGCTCGTAGGCAATTTCGCTGACCGTCAAGGTGGTAGTCGAGAGCTTTTCTTTGGCTTTGGCAATCAGCTGGGTGTGAATATGCTGCTGGGTATTTTGCCCGGTGGCCAGGCGCAGGATATTGCTCAGGTACTTGGGCGACAGGTGCAGGCACTCGGCCACGTAGTGCACGGTGGGCAAGCCGCGCTCGGCCAGGTTGGGGCTGGCGAAATACTCATGCAGCAGGGTTTCCAGCCGTTCGAGCACCTGGTGGTTGGCTTTTTCGCGGGTGATGAACTGGCGGTGGTAAAACCGGTCGGCATAATTCAGCAGGCCTTCCACCTGCGAGATAATTATCTGCTTGCTGAACCGGTCAATATTGCCGCTGCATTCCTGCTCGATGGCCAGAATAATATTCGTAATAGTCGCCTCTTCTTTAGCCGATAAAAACAACGCTTCGCTGAGCGAATAATCCCAAAAATCGTACTGCTTGATGGTTTTGGCCAGCGACGTATTCCACAGAAAATCGGGGTGGATGTACACCACCCACCCCGATTTTTCTACCGCTTCGGCTTTGTTTGCCACCGCCATGCTAAACACCTGGCTAGGGGCCATAAACGACAGGATGCCTTCGTTGAAGTCGAACGGCTGCTGCCCGTATTTCATGCTCACGTTCCGCATTCGTTTGACGGAAATGGCGTAAAAATCCAGCAGCATCGTCGTGGGCTCCGCCTCGGCCTGGTGCGGCACGGCGCCCACATCCACCACGCTCAGCAGCGGATGCTGGGGCTTGGGCAGCTGCGCAAACTCGTGGAATTCGCTGAGCGTTTTGAAGTGCCTCATGCCGGCGCGTCGTCCTTGGTTATTTCCAGGATGAGCTTGCCCCGCACGTGCCAGGTCTGGCTTTCGCGGTGGGCATCGGCCACCTGCGCCAGCGGAAACACCTGGCTGACAAAAACCTTCACCTGCCCGGCGTCGATTAGCTGGGCGATTTCGGCTAGCCAGTCGTGCCGGGGCTGGTTGGGCGCCAACTCGCCCGTGGCCTGCTTTTGGGCCAGGGCGGCCAGCACTGTTTCATCAAACGGCGCATCGACGTTGACGCTCACGAAGATACCGCCGGGCTTGAGCACGGCCACCGATTTCAGGCGCTCCACGTTGTCGCGCTGGGGCGAGGCTTCGAGCACCACGTCCACGTCGCGCACCACGTCCTCAAACGGCTGGCTGCGGTAGTCCAGCGCCTCATCGGCGCCCAGCTCCTTAAGATACGCCAGGTTGCCGGCCGAGGCGAGGCCGATGACGTACGCCCCTTTGGCCTTGGCAAACTGCACCGCGAAGCTCCCTACCCCACCCGAAGCGCCCTGAATGAGCACGCGCTGGCCGGCCTGGAGCTTGCCGTGGGCAAACAGGCCCGTCCAGGCCGTGAGACCGGCCAGCGGCACCCCCGCCGCCTCGTTGAAGCTGAGGCCCTGCGGCTTGCGGGCAAACTGGCTGGCCTTGGCCGCGCAATACTCGGCGTAGCTGCCGTTGCCGGGAAAATTGGGCAGGCCGTACACGGCATCGCCGGGCTGCCAGTCGGTTACCGCACTGCCTACTTCGGCCACGGTGCCGGCCGCGTCCCAGCCCAGGGTCAGCGGCAAGGTCAAAAATGACCTCATCATCTCGTTGGCGCCTTCCCGAATTACCCAATCGACGGGGTTTACGCCGCTGGCGTACACCTTGACCAGGATTTCGTCCGGCGCCGGCACGGGGCGCGCTACGTCTTCGATTTGCAGGACCTCCGGCCCCCCAAATGCGTGGATTCTTACTGCTTTCATCGAAAATTATTTTCTGGTGGTTGACGATACAAAGGTCATCACCCCCCGAAAAGCAGGCTTACGCAAAATGCCCTTTGTGTTAGCCAAAATGCCGCCCGGTCCCGGCCGCTAGCCCGCCGGCTGCCCGTAGCGGCCAAAATGCCCTTTGTGTTAGCCAAAATGCCGCCCGGTCCCGGCCGCTAGCCCGCCGGCTGCCCGTAGCGGCTAGGGTCGCTAGGTGGCTGAGAGAGCGGGGAAAGATAAGGCGAAGTAGGAAGGCAAGCATGGGGCCGAACGTAGCGGCAGACAGTGTGCTATTTAGTTAACTACCCGTTTATCTTTCTTGTGCTGAAGACCACTCTTGAATATGAGAATCCCAGCAACAAGCACTAATCCTGTTCCAATCTCAGCACCAACTGGCCACTTATCCAAAGGTTGACTTAAATAGATTGAGACTACTTTTATCAATTGCACAAATCCACTTAGTGAGAGAAGCATCCCAAGAATTATTTTCAAATATTTCATTGCTTACAATTGAAAATAAACTAACTATTTAATTTTGTATTAAGGTCTTCCAAGGAAATAATCCCGAGTCTGCTTAATGCCATTGAAAAGTATGGCTCTAAGCCATTGTTATCATTTTCTGCCATAAATTTTTTCATCATTGGCATTATATCCGGATGTTCTTTGAAGGCATGTATTCTTTTCAAAGCAGTAAGCTTTACGTTCTTATTAGGGTCGGAAAGAATGGCAAATTGAAAAATAGCAAAATGATTTATATTTACTTGCTGTCTGTCACTAAACCTCATTAAAGCCAACATACGGTTGTCACTTGAAAGCTTTGCAAAATCCTCTAAAGTATCCATCTTGATGTCAGTTTGGTAAGCTGTGTCAATCGTTTTCTTCCTTCCAAATATTTTATCGAAAATATTCATAATCAATAACCGTTAATATCGTAGTTCTCGAAATTCTCCACACAGTAACTACGGGTATTACACAGCTATTGGTACAATGCCCGCAAGTATAAGCCACAACCAGCCCCACCCATTCCGCCCCCATCATAAATTTGCGCTTGCTTAACGGCTAACTCCCGTTCGCCTGCTTTATGAAACAAGAACTAGACCTGGCCCTCGCCCCCGAGGTAGCCTACAACGAGCTGGCCCGCTACGAGGCCATTCTGGCCGCCGCCGGCCTGCGCCCCGGCGAAGCCGATTTTGTGCACATCCGCAAGCGCTCGCTCGATGCGCGGGGCCGCCGGCCGCTCATCCGCCTGCGGGCCGACGTGTACGACCGCGCCACGCCCGCCCCCGCCCGCGAGCTGCTGGGGCCGTGGTTTGAATACCCCGATGTGCGGCAGGCCCGGCGGCGGGTGCTCATCGTGGGGCGGGGCCGGCGGGGCTGTTTGCGGCGCTGCGCTGCATCGAGCTGGGCATCCGGCCCATCGTGCTGGAGCGCGGCAAGGACGTGCGCACCCGCCGCCGCGACCTGGCCGCCCTCAACAAGGAACACCTCGTGCACCCCGACTCCAACTACTGCTTTGGCGAGGGCGGCGCGGGCACCTACTCCGATGGCAAGCTCTACACCCGCGCCACCAAGCGCGGCGACGTGGGCCGCATCTTGCGGCGGCTGGTGCAGCACGGCGCCACCCCCGATATCCTGGTCGATGCCCACCCCCACATCGGCACCAACAAGCTGCCCGCCGTGGTGCAGAGCCTGCGCGATGCCATCATCGAGGCCGGCGGCGAGGTGCGGTTTGAGACGCGGGTCGAGGATTTAATTCTGGAAGACAACCACTTGCGCGGTGTGGTCACGCACACCGGCGAGGCGCTGGAGGCCGAGGCCACCGTGCTGGCCACCGGCCATTCGGCCCGCGACATCTACGAGCTACTGCACCGGCGCGGGGTGGCCATCGAGGCCAAGCCGTTTGCCCTAGGCGTGCGCGTCGAGCACCCGCAGGCGCTCATCGACCGGGCGCAGTACGGGCGGCCCGAGCGCGGGCTGCTGCCGGCCGCCAGCTACGCGCTGGTCGAGCAAACCAAGGTGCGCGACGCCCAGCGCGGGGTGTTCTCGTTTTGCATGTGCCCGGGCGGCTTCATCGTGCCGGCGGCCACCGCGCCCGGCGAGGTAGTGGTAAACGGCATGAGCCCCAGCCGCCGCGACTCGCGCTTTGCCAACTCGGGCATCGTGGCCGCCGTGGAGCTGGCCGACATGGACGTAGCCCGCCACGGCGTGCTGGCCGGCCTGCGCTTGCAGCAGGAAATCGAGCAGCGCGCCTGCCGCCTGGCCGGCAACACCCAGCTGGCCCCCGCCCAGCGCCTAGGCGACTTCCTGCAAAAGAAACTCTCCCCTACCCTGCTCGAAACCAGCTACCAGCCCGGCCTGGTGAGCGTGGAGATGGACGCCGTGCTCGGCCCCGCCCTCAGCGAGCGGCTGCGGCAGGGCTTCCGCGCCTTCGGCCGCAAAATCCCCGATTTTGCCACCAACGCCGCCCAGATTGTGGGCGTCGAGAGCCGCACCTCGTCGCCCGTCCGCATCCCGCGCGACAATGAAACGCTGCGTCACCCGGTAGTGGCCGGCCTCTTCCCCTGCGGCGAGGGCGCGGGCTACGCGGGCGGCATCGTGAGCGCGGCGATGGACGGCGAGCGCGTGGCCGAGGCACTAGCGGTAGCCGTGGGGCGCTAAAACCCGTTTGTTTAATAATCGTTGTCATGCTGAGCTTGCCGAATCATATCTGCCGCGCCAGTTGGGTTACTGACCCTAGCGGCGCGGTAGAGATGCTTCGACAAGCTCAGCATGACGTGCTTTTTGATTTTATTTCCATGAAAACTTTAGTTTTAGGAGCCACCGACAACCCTGACCGCTACGCCTATAAGGCCGTGCATTCCCTGCAGCGCCACGGCCACGAAGTAGTGCCCGTGGGCATCCGCAAAGGCCAGGTGGCTGGCCTCGCCATTCACACCGACCGCCCCGCTGAGACGGGTATCGACACGGTGACGCTCTACGTCGGCCCCCAGAACCAGCCGGCCTGGTACGACTATATTCTCAGCCTCAAGCCGCGCCGCATCATCTTCAACCCCGGCACCGAAAACCCCGAGCTGGAGCAAAAAGCTCAGGCCGCCGGCATCCGAACCGAGGAAGCCTGCACGCTGGTGATGCTCAGCGTGGGGCAGTACGAGCAATAGGCTAGCCGTGAAAACTGTAGTGCTACCCGGCCGCCAGCTCGCCACCCGCGACGAGCTGCACGACTGGCTTAACGAAGCGCTGGCATTCCCTTACTATGGCCGCAACCTGGACGCGCTTTGGGATTTAATCAGCGCGACAATTCCGCTGCCCGTTACCCTTATCTGGCAAGACTTTGCGCACAGCCAGTTACTGTTAGGTGACTATGCCGACCGGACTTTGCAGGTTTTTCAGGAAGCTGCTGACCTCGATGAAGGATGCTATTTACAAGTAGATTAGCCCATAAGCCCTGGCCCCGCGCCGGGGCTTTTTTTATGTGCTGCTGCATTTACGCACTGCTACCCCCAGCGCGCCAGCGGCATTATTTCAACAAATTATTGACTTACACTTGCAAAGACCCGCCGCAGACCTCCTACTTTTGGCAGGTTGCTTAGTCAATTTAGTTGCATGAAAAACTACTACTTACTCGGGTTGCTCGGCGCCGGCCTGCTGGCCTTCCGGCCGGCTAGCCCTCTCCCCCGGCCGAGCCGCTGAAAGCCCAGGCCATTCAGGAATTGCAGGCCCATTACGCCGAGTATCGCCAGCTGGCCCAGCGCATCTGGGGCTTTGCCGAAGTGGGCTATAAAGAGACCCAAAGCTCGGCGCTGCTGCAAAAAACGCTGCGTGAGCACGGCTTTGCGGTGCAGGCAGGCGTGGCGGGCATGCCCACGGCCTTCGTGGCCACGTATGGCAGCGGCCAGCCGGTGATTGGCGTGCTGGCCGAGTTTGACGCGCTGCCGGGGCTAGCCCAGCAGGCAGTGGCTACGAAGACGCCCATTGCCGGCCAGGACGCGGGCCACGGCTGCGGCCACAACTTGTTTGGCACGGCCAGCGTGGCCACCGGCCTGGAGCTGCAAAAGCTGCTGAAGGAAGGCAAGCTGCACGGCACCGTGAAGGTGTATGGCTGCCCGGCCGAGGAAGGCGGCAGCGGCAAGGTGTACCTGGTGCGGGAGGGTCTTTTCAACGGCGTGGACGCGGTGGTGCACTGGCACCCCAGCAACGAAAACGCCGCCATGACCGGCTCGTACATCGCCAATAAATCGGCCAAGTTCCGGTTTCACGGCGTGGCGGCGCACGCCGCCGCCGCCCCCGAGCGCGGGCGCAGCGCCCTCGACGCGGTAGAAGCCATGGATGTGATGGTCAACATGATGCGCGAGCACGTGCCCCAGGAAACGCGCATTCACTACGTCATCACGAGCGGCGGCAAGGCGCCCAACGTGGTGCCCGACTTTGCCGAGGTCTATTACTACGTGCGCCACCCCAACCGGGCCGTGGTGCAGGCCGTGTTTGAGCGCGTGGCCAAGGCCGCCGAAGGCGCGGCGCTGGGCACCGGCACCACCACCGACTACGAGATAATCGGGGGCACCCACGAGCTGCTGGTCAACCAAACGCTGGCCCACGCCCTGCAAGCCAACCTCGAACAGGTTGGCGGCGTGACTTACACGCCCGAGGAGACCACCTTTGGCCAGCAGATTCAGGCCTCGCTAGGGGTGCCCGCGCCACCCGTGACCCAGGCGGCGGAAGTTGGAAGCTACAAGCCCCGCGACGCCGGGGGCAGCAGCGACGTGGGCGACGTGAGCTACGTGGTGCCCACCGTGGGCCTCACGGCCGCCACCTGGATACCCGGCACGCCCGCCCACAGCTGGCAGGCCGTGGCGTGCAGCGGCCTCGAAGTGGGCACCAAGGGCATGATGGTAGCCGCCAAGACGATGACCCTCACGGCTATCGACCTCTTCACTACTCCCGATTTGCTGGCCAAAGCCAAGGCGGAGCTTACGCAGCAGGTAGGCAGCTACGTGTACAAGCCGCTGCTCGGCGACCGCAAGCCGGCCCTGAACTACCGCGATTAGCGCGGCCTTTTTTCACTTTTTCCCGTTGCGACCATGAAAAACCGATACTCCTGGCGGGTAGCCGCGCTGTGGCTAGCCCTGCTGCCGCTCGGCCTGCGCGCCCAGCAGCACCCGTTCGAGCTGGCCGACCTGGCCAAGCTGACCGGCCTCTCGGACCCGCAGTTTTCGCCCGATGGCCAGCGCCTTGCGGTGGTGACTTCGACGCCCGACTACGCCGAGGACCGCTACCTGACGGGCGTGGTGCTGGTGGCCGTGCCCAGCGGCGAGCAGCGCGTGCTGGCCGCCAACAAGAACGGCCTGACCCAGCCCCGGTGGTCGCCCAGCGGCCAGGAGCTGGCCTACCTGGCCAAAACGGGCCCCGGCAAAGAGGCGGCGCTGCAGCTGTTTGTGCAGCCGCTGGCGGGCGGCGAGCCGCGCCAGCTCACGCACACCAAAAAAGCCATTCAGCACTACGCCTGGCGGCCCGATGGCAGCGCGCTGGCCTTCGTAATGGCCGACGAGCCCAGCAACGCGGCCGGGCCGGTGGACAAGGGCTACGATGCGTTTGAGGTGGGCAACAACGACTTGTTTCTGAGCGCGGCGCCCACGGCTTCGCACATCTGGCTGTTGCCGGCGGCCGGCGGCGAGCCCCGGCGCCTGACCTCGGGCGCGTGGAGCCTGCCCGTGACCATTCCGCCGGGGGCGCCAGCGTCGCCGCTTTCGTGGAGCCCCGACGGCAAATCACTGGCCTTTGTGCAGGTGCCCACGCCGCACTCGGGCAACGGCAACCAGCGCACCGTGCAGGTGCTCGATGTGGCCACGGGCGCGGTGCACCCGCTCACCACGCGCAAGCTGCTGGAGGGCTACCCGTCGTTTTCGCCCGATGGCACGCAGCTTTCTTATTGGTATCCGCGCCAGGGCAATACGATGAATATTAATGAAATATGGGTGTCGCCGGTGGCGGGTGGTGAGGGCCGGAACCTCACCCCGGCGCTGGACCGCGACGTATTTCGCACCATCTGGATGCCCGACGGCAAATCGCTGCTGCTAGGGGGGCTCGACGGCAACCGCACCTCGCTGTGGGTGCAGCCGCTGAAGGGCGGCGCGGCCCGCCGGCTCAACCTGGGCTCGGTGAGCCCCAACTGGTCATTTTGGGTCGATGTGGCCGTGAGCCGCACGGGCGCCGTGGCCTTTATCGGCACCGACCCTGGCCAGCCGGCCGAGCTGTTCTATCTGCCCTCCACTACGGCCAAGCCCAGGCAGCTCACCAACTTCAACCACGCCGTGAAGGACTTGCAGTTGGGCAAGGCCCAAACCCTGACCTGGCAATCGGACGGCGTGACCAACGACGGCGAGCTGACCTACCCGGCCAACTACGTGGCGGGCAAGCAGTACCCGCTGGTGCTCGTCATTCACGGCGGGCCCACGGCGGCTTCTACGGCCACGTTTTCGGCGCAGGCGCAGCTGTTTGCGGGCCGGGGCTACTTCGTGTTTGAGCCCAACTACCGGGGCAGCGACAACCTGGGCAACGCCTACAAGGCTGCCATTTTCAAGGATGCGGGTGCTGGACCGGGCCGCGACGTGATGGCCGGGCTAGCCCAGCTCAAGCGCAGCGGCATGGTCGATACTACCCGCATCGGCGTAAGTGGCTGGTCGTATGGCGGCTACATGACCGTGTGGCTGCTCGGCCACTACCCTACCGCCTGGAAAGCCGCCGTGGCCGGCGCGGCCGTCACCGACTGGCTCGACCAGTATAATCTGGGCGACTCGAACGTGCAGCGCGCGGCCGCCATCGGCGAGTCGCCCTGGCTGAGCGAGGCCAACGCCCTCAACTACCGCGAGCAGTCGCCCATTACCCTGGCCGGCCGCATCCGCACGCCCACCCTCATCCTGGCCAATACGGCCGACCCGCGGGTGCCCATCACGCAGTCGTACAAGCTGTTTCATGCCCTGAAGGACAACGGCGTCACGACCAAGTTCATCGCCTGGCCGGTGGCCGCGCACAATGCCAGCGACCCGGTGCGCCAGCGCGAGCGCAACCGCTTCTGGCTCGACTGGATGGACACGTATTTGCAACCCGGCGGCCACGCCGAGGCGCCGCGCGCCGGCTCGAATTAGCGGCTGTCAGAAATTTATTTTCGTCATGCGGAGCCCGGCGAAGCATCTCGCCCGAATCGTGTAGGATAGTACCCTAGCGATGCGAGCGAGATGCTTCGCCGGGCTCGGCATGACGTTCAGCTCCATTTTAATTTAATTTCCTCCGTTCATTTTCTACTTTCTATGAAAACCCTGGCCGACCTGGTATTACTCGGCGACCCGCGCCTCTACGAAGTCTGCGCACCGGTGGCCGAGGCCGACCTGCCCCTGGTGGCCGGCTGGGTAGCCGATTTGCATAATGTGATGCAGGAAGTGCGCGCGAAATACCACTTCGGGCGCGGTATTGCGGCCCCGCAGCTCGGCATCATGAAGCGCCTGGTGTACCTGCACCTCGACGGCCAGCCCCACGTGCTGCTCAACCCCGAGCTGAGCGAGTTGAGCGCGGCGATGTTTGCGCTCTGGGACGACTGCATGTGCTTCCCCAACCTGCTGGTGCGCGTGCGGCGCCACGAGTCCTTGACCGTGACCTACCGCGACGCGCAGTGGCAGCCGCGGCGCTGGGCCGTGCAGGGCGCTGTAGCCGAGCTAGTGCAACACGAGTGCGACCACTTGGATGGCATTTTGTGCACTATGCGCGCCATTGATAATCAGTCATTTCGGTGGCGGCCGTGACAAGACAAGTTCAGCACTTCGTCAGCCAGTATTTTAGCTTATTTAAAGCTTTATTCTAGTAATAAAATGCTAGTTCCCTCTCTAAGGAGTTGCTTAGGCAGGTATTTAGCGGCTGTCGCACTGGGCACGCTCACGGCTTGCAATAGCACACCTACGTCTACGCATCCTTCTGCCAGCGTTAAAAACCGACCTCCTCTCACCGCTAGGCCGACTCCTATCCTCCCTGCTACCAACCAAGATACACGGCTTTCGACAGAGCCAACGCCCTCTGGTGATGTGCCTTCGTTGCACAACCTGGCATTTGCCGATGACACTACATTGGCCCCGGGCCTGGTAGTCGGCTACCATAGCATTCCCCGAGCCGATACCGCCATAGTGGGTGACCCAGGCGACATAAAAATAGCGTTTACCATTCGGCAGTCAGGTAAAGAAATCTACCGTGATACCACCGATGGGCTAGCCTACGACCTGTCCGTGTTGGAACCGCTGGCCCGCCACCTCTACCCGCTCTGGATACCAACCGGGCCAGGCCGGGGCGAGTTGTTAATAGCCTATGATAACCGCCCCCTGAAGGCATTGGCGCGGCGCTTTTTTATTGAGCCTGACCGGGTTGCTCATATTGATACGCTCCTTACGTTTGACGGGCCGGCGCGCGATGTTGACCATGACGGCCGGGCCGAATTTTCCGGATTTTATAGTTGGGGAGAGCAGTGGGAGGATACGCGGGGCCGCCGACGGATGTATATTCCAACGCTCTATTACGAAGTCCGCCCCAGCGGATTGGTCCTAGATTCGGCGCTGACTCAGCGCAAAGCGAAAGCACAGTACGGCGCTTTCTACGGTTATAAAGACTCTGATATAAAGACTCTGACAAACCAATCATTTACGCTAAATAGCGAACTGCCCCGCCCCACCGGCGGGGCTTTTTCTTTGCAAAATTCATTCGCGCTAGGCAACCGCTAGCCCCTGCCCGGCATCTACCGCCCCAACTACCCCTAGCCACTGCCTTACTACTACCCTTTCTCGTGACTGAGCCCGACCTTATCGCCGCCTGCCTGCGGGGCGAGCCCCGTGCCCAGCACCAGCTCTACGACCAGTTTGCGGGGCTGATGCTGACGGTGTGCCGCCGCTATTTGAAACGGCAGGAAGACGCCGAGGAGGCCCTGCTGCTGGGCTTCGCCAAGGTGTTCCAGGCGCTGCCCACGTTTCGGCAGGAAGGCTCGTTTGAGGGCTGGATTCGGTGCATTATGGTGAATCAGGCCCTGATGGAGCTGCGCCGCCGCGAGCCGCTGCACCTTTCCTTCGAGGACTTTGCCCAACCCGAAAACCTGGCCGCCACCCCGCCACCGCCGATACCCAGCTGCAGGCCGACGAGCTGCTGGCCCTGCTGCAAAGCCTGCCCACCGGCTACCGCACGGTGTTCAACCTCTACGCCATCGAGGGCTACTCGCACCCCGAGATTGCGGAAGCGCTCGGCATCACGGAGGGCACCAGCAAGTCGCAGCTTAGCAAGGCGCGGGCCCTGCTGCAGCGGCGGCTACACGTAGTTATGGCTTCTTAATTTGCTATCCGCTATGCCTTCTGATAACCTTGATGACCTTTTTCGCCAGCAGCTGGGCCAGCACGCCACGCCGCCCGGCGAGGACCTGCAGCACCGGCTAGCCGAGCTGGCCGCGGCCGAGCGCCTCGACGCCCACTTCCGCACGGGGCTGGGAAGCCACGCTTCCCAGCCCCGCCGCGAGTTGTGGGAGCGCCTGGAAGACGAGCACCTGCACCCGCAGCCTAAGCGCCGGCGGGTAGCCTGGTGGCAGCTTTCGGCGGCGGCCGTGCTGCTGCTCACGCTGCTGGCCGGCGGCCTGTGGCGCGGTGGCTATTTGAACCAAGCCGGAGGTGGGCTAGCCAGCTCGCTTCCGACTACTAAAACCCCGGCCGGGGCTCCTCAAGTGGCCACCCATACCCTAGCCCAACCGCTGAATGACCAAAGCATTGCCAACAATGTCGCTGCCGCAAAAGAAAAAAACCGGAAAAATTTCTTTGCGCAGGCAACGGCCGCAACCGCTTCTTCATCTAGCCCCTCGATAGCCGCCGCTACCCGGCCGCGCCGCGCCGCCGCTGCGCTCCGGGAGGCTGGCCGCGTTCAGCAGCCGGACGCGGCAACAGGCCAGCTGGCCACCACCGGGCGGCGGAATAGCCCGGCTAGTAAGTCTCCGGCTGCTTCGGCCGAAGCGCTAGCCGTTGCGCCGGCTTCTGACCAGCGCCCGCCGGTAGTGGCCGTCGCCATGGCTTCCCAGCCCGAGATAGTCGAGGTCGAAGTGCGGCGCGGCCCCGAGCCGAGCCAGCCGGCCGCTGCACCGGTTATAGCGGCGGCCGAGCCGGCCCCCACCCGCCGGCCCCGGCTGCGGCTAGGAGGCCTGCTGCGCCAGGCCGACCACCTGGTGCACGGCGAGCCGGTGAGCCTGGCCGAGGCCACCGGCCTGCCCGAAACCGTGACGGTGCAGGCCCACCTCGGGGGCCGCACACTGAGCAAAACCGTTCAGCTATAAGCTCTTATCCCCTAGCCGAATAGCATCCTGTATTTCTGCCTTCGCACGAGGCAGGCTTCTCTTTCACAATCCTTTCGCAACGCCTTCAACCATGCAATCTTCCCTTTTTTCTGCCGCGCTGGCCGCCCTGCTCGCCGCCGCTTCGTTTAGTACCCAGGCCCGCACGCTGGGCCCGCCGCCCGCCGACACCATCGTGGTGCGCCTTCCCAATAAGGCCGTGCTGACGCTGGTGGTGCGCGACGCGCAGCAGCTGCGCCAGCTGCCGCAGTACCACCTCGACTCGCTGGTGGCGCGGCTCGATGGCTACATCCGGCGGGCCGATGCCGCCACGAAAGCGGCTGATACCGAGCGCCTGACCACCGTGTTTCACCCCAACCAGGACCAGCCCGACCAGGGCCTGCCCGAGGAAATCCGCATCACCACCCGCAAGCAGTCGGGCAGCGCCTATGGCCCTAGCAACAAGGTAGAGGTGCTGCTGGAAAAGAAATTCGGCGTCGTTGTTAACATTGATGGCAAAACCAACGACCAGCCCCGCGCCGCGGCCAGCCGCCCCGACCGCCAGGCTTACCGCGACTCGCTGCGCGAGGCGCGCTGGGACCGCAAGTCGTCTTCGACCGACGTGATATTTGACCTGGGGCTTAATGCGCTCGTTAACAACCGTATTGACCGCGTAACGCCGGCCGGCCAGACGCCGACCAGCCCGCTCGACCTGCGCACCGGCGGCTCGCGCTACGTCAATATCGGCCTCAACTTTAAGCAGCGGCTGGGCGGGCGGCGCAGCCCGCTTTATTTAAAGGTCGGCCCCGAGTTTGCCTTTAACAACTACATGCTTGAAGGCAACCACAAGTGGGTGAACCAGAACGGCCTGACCAGCGTGGTGCTCGAAACCAACGGCCGGCAGTACCAGAAAACCAAGCTGGCGACCTCGACCCTCACCGTGCCGCTGATGTTGCAACTCAATCCGCACGGCCACAGCCACTTTCGCCTGGGCGCGGGCGGCTTCGTGGGCTACCGCCTGGCTAGCTGGACCAAGCTCAAGTACTTCGAGGAAAACACGACTTACAAGGACAAAGACTACGGCCCGTATAACCTCAACGACTGGCAGTACGGCCTGCAAGGGGTCATCGGCTTCGGGTCGCTAACCTTCTTTGCAAAATATAATCTCAACCCACTCTTCCGCGCCGGCCAGGGCCTGCAGGCCCAGACGCTGAGCTTCGGCCTGCGCCTGCTGCAATAGCGGGATTGCGCCAACCAGCGCGTCATGCTGAGCTTATTGAAGCATTTTCACCGTGTCGCTCAGCGATACAGTAGAGATGCTTCGACAAGTTCAGCGTGACGTTTTTTGGATTTGTGCTATTACTCGTTGCGAAAAAAATTATCCAGCAAAATCGCGGCCGACACGGCTACGTTCAGGCTTTCGGCGCGGCCGCCGGGGCCGTGCGGGATGTGCAGGCGCTGCGTAAGGCTAGCCGCTACGGCGGGGCTGAGGCCATGGCTCTCGCTGCCCATGACGAGCACACCGGCCGGCTGCAGGTGCAGCTTGTGCACATTATCACCTTCTAAATCAGCGCCGTAAATACCGATGCTTGTAGGCATACCTGAAAGCCAGGCGGCCAGGTTTACGTCGGCCCACACCGGCACGCGGCCGAAGGCGCCCATGCTGGCGGCCACGGCTTTGGGGTTGAAAGGGTCGGCGCAATTTTCGCTCAGCACCACGCCGGGCAGGCCGTACCAGTCGGCCAGGCGCCAGAGCGTGCCGAGGTTGCCGGGGTCGGCCACGTTGTCGAGGGCCAGCACGAGGCGGCGGGCGGGCAGGGCTAGCGGCAGCTCGCTTTCGGGCGGGCGGCGCACTACGGCCAGCGCGGCGGCGTTGGTTTGCAGCGTGCCGAGCTGGGCTAGCTCGTCTTCGGTGGCGAGCTGCACGGGCAGGGCGCGGGGGCCAGCCAGCTGCGGAGCGAAGGCCGGCGTGGCGAGCAAATGCTCGATTTCGAGGCCGGAGCCGAGCAGTTCTAGCACACTTTTGGCACCTTCGACCAGGAAGGCGGCGTGGCGCTGCCGATATTTGCGCTGGTGCAGCGACCGGATGTATTTAGCGAGGGCTTTTGAAACCATTAGAACAACAAAGTAACGACCGGCCGCGCTTCGGCCCCCGCGCGGCGGCGGCCGGGCTGCTGCTTGGGCTGGCGGTGCTGCTGGTGGCCGTGGGCTGCTCGCCGCTGCGCCTGTTGCAGCCCAAGCAGCGCCTGCTCACCAAAGTAGTGATGCAGAGCGAGGGCCTGACGACGCCCCAGCAGGAACGCCTGCTCACGCTGGTGCAGCAAAAGCCCAACCGCACCATTCCCATTCCGAAGCTGGCGGTGTACCAGTTTGGGCACTCGTTTTACGACTCGACCCGCATTGAGCGGAAGATTGCGAATATCAAGCAGAAATACGCTGGCCGGCTAGCCTCGGCCCAGGGCGACTCAGCGCGCAGCGGCAAGCTGCTGGCCCGCCGCGACCGCCGCCTGGCCCGCAAGCGCACGGCCCTCGAAAAAGGCAACTCGCTCATGCGCCTGGGCGAGCCGCCGGTCATCTACGACCCGAGCCTGAGCCAGCGCACCGTGGAGCAGCTTACCACTTATTTGCGCTCGCAGGGCTATTTCCGAGCCACAGCCACGTTTACCGACTCGGCCCGCTCGAAGCCAACTATTATTGCCCGCACGATGCGCGGGCTAGGGCTGCGCAAGCCGCTGCCCTACGCCCCCTTGCGCGACTCGGCGGGCGGGCGCCTGCACCGGCTCGTCACGGTTACCTACCAGGTGCGCGAGGGCAAAGGCTTCAGGCTGAGTCAACTCACGCGCAGCATCCCCGACACGGGCGTGGCCCGGGTAGTGAACGGCGCGCAGGCAGCCACGCTGCTGCACGTGGGGGCGGCCTACAACGAAGACCTCATCGGCCAGGAGCGGCAGCGCCTCGAAACCTTGCTCAAGAACGCGGGCTACTATGATTTTCGCGCGCAGTATATTACGCTGGAAGCCGACACCAGCTTCGAGAAAAACCAGGTGCGCCTGCGCTTGCTCATTGCCAGCCCGCCCGGCGGCCACCGCGCCTACCGCCTGCGCCGCGTCACGGTGCTCACCGACGTCAACCAGGCCCGCGCCCTGCGCCTGGCGTCGGGCGATACCACGCGGCCGGGGCTGACCAACCGCCGCGCCCGCGGGCTAGCCCCGGCCGACACTACCAGCCTCACGGGCCGCGCGCCGGGGTCGGGGCGCATCTCGACGGCCAACATGCCGGCCGGTGTGACGCCGGCGGCCGTGGCCGACTCGCTGAGCGCGCGGCGGCTGCGCCGGGCCGGCCGCCGGGCCATTCCGCGCGATACGGTGCGGCTCGACTCGCTTATTTTTTCGAGTCGGGGGCCGCTGCCCATCAGCCCCACCATCCTGGCCCGGCAGATAAGCGTGCGGCCGGGGCAGCTTTACAGCCAGACCCGCACCCAGCGCACCCAGCGCCAGCTGTCTAACCTCGACATGTTCCGGTTTAATACCGTGAGCTACCGCAAGGTGGGGCTCAGCAGCCCGGCCGAAGCCGGAACCGCCGACAGCAGCCAGACGCTGCGGCCGGGCACAACCGCCCCCCGACGCACGGCCAACTACCTCGACGCCATCGTCACGACCTCGCCCAGCCCGCGCTTTTCCGAAACTACCGAATTTGGCGGTACCTACGTGGCGGGCCTGGTGGGGCCGTTTGCCAACCTGCGCCTGAAGTGGCGCAACCCCTTCGGCGGGGCCGAGGTGCTGGAGCTCAGCGGCCGGGCCGGCGTGGAGGGCCAGCTAACCCAGCTCGGCGACAGTGGCAACACCACCGCCGCCACCTACACCGTGCAGTACGGCGTGACGGCCGCCCTGGTACTGCCCCAGTTTCTGACGCCCTTTCACCTGGGTAATTTTTTGCGCAACGACCAGCCCCGCACGCGGCTAGCCCTCTCGACTACCTACACCAACACCAATTATTACATCCGCAGCAATACCGAGTTTACGTTCGACTACCTCTGGCAAGCCTCGGGCTATCAGCAGTATATCTTCACGCCCATCGACCTGGGCCTGGTGCGCACCCGAAACATCAGCGAGTTTTACCAGCGCCGCCTGACCGACTTGCGCGTTAACCAGGGCAGCCCGCTCTACCGCTCGTTTTTGCCCATCTACGAGCCCAGTTTCAGCTTCACCTCGCTCTACAATTCCAACGACCTCAACCAGACGCGCAACGCGCATTTTCTGCGCATTTTTGCCGAGCTGGGGGGCCTCACGCGCGGGGTGTACCGCAACGAGCAGTGGTTTAAAGACACCGGGCTCTCGGTCTACAACTTTGCCAAGCTGACGGTTGATTATCGCCGCTACTACAAGCTGTCGCCCCTCACCTACCTGGCCTGGCGCCTCAACGGCGGGGTGGCCCACGCCCTGACTCAAAGCCTCGACCCTAGCCCGCTGCCGGGCCAGCCGGCCACCTACGGGTACATCCTGCCCTACGATAAGTACCTGTTTGCGGGCGGCTCCAACAGCGTGCGCGCCTGGAGTCCGCGCCGCCTCGGCACCGGCTCCTACGCTACGCGTCTACCCAACGGCAACCGCGACTACTACACCGAGCAGCCCGGCGAGGTGCTGCTCGAAGGCTCGCTCGAATACCGGTTTCCGATTTATTCGTTTCTCAAGGGCGCGCTCTTCACCGATTTTGGCAACGTCTGGGCCTTGCAGCCCGATACCAACCGGCCGGGCGCCGAGTTCCTGTTCGACCGCTTCTACAAGCAGTTTGCCGTGGGCTCGGGCTTTGGCCTGCGCATGGATTTTACTTTCCTCATTCTGCGCTTCGACATCGCCACCAAAGTCTACGACCCCACCGAAACGGCCGCGCCCTGGCGCCTGCAAAATGCCCTGCGCCACGTAGACAACCAGACGGTGGTGAACGTGGGCCTGGGCTACCCATTCTAAGGAGTTAGGATAAGTTAAAAGTTAAGAGTTGACTGTTCGGCCAGCTCCTAACTCCTCTAGGAAGTGTTAACAGTAGGTGTTAGGTTCGGGTATGGAATACCTGTTGACTGACGCGCAGTGGGCGCGGATTGAACCACTACTACCAGGTCGCGCCGGCACGAAAGGGGGCCGGGGCCAGGACAACCGCCGCTTTGTGGAGGCGGTGCGCTGGCTCACGCGCAACGGCTGCCGCTGGCGGGCCTTGCCCGCGGCCTGGGGCAACTGGCACACCACGTACACCCGTTTCCAGCGCTGGACTGCCGCGGGCGTGTGGGCGCGGGTGCTGGCAGCGGTGCAGCAAGACGATGCCCTGCACACGCTGCTCGTGGATTCGACCACGGTACGGGCCCACCAACACGCGTCAGGGGCGCGCAAAAAAACGGGCCACAAGCCCTGGGCCGCAGCCGCGGCGGGCTGACGAGCAAGCTGCACGTCGTGGCCGACGCCCGTGGCCGCTTCGTGCGCGGCGGGCTGACGGCGGGCCAGCGCCACGATGCCCCGCAGGCCCTGCCGCTGCTCGTAGGCCTGGCCCCGGCCTACCTTATCGCCGACCGCGGCTACGATTCCGACCCGCTCGTGGCGACCCTGGCGGCGCGTGGTACCTGTGCCGTGATTCCACCCCGGCGCAAGCGCCGCACGCCCCGCGCCTACGACGCGGCGCAGTATGCCCAGCGTCACCCCGTGGAGCGGCTTTTCAGCCGCTTGAAGCAATTTCGGCGCGTGGCCACCCGCTACGACAAGTTGGATGCGCATTTTCTGGCTTTTATTCACTTGGCGGCCACCGTACTGTGGCTGCGTGACTGTTAACACTTCCTAGTACCCCAGCAGCTCGCCGAGGGCCGTGGCCACCTTGGCGGCACTGGGCAGCATCTGCTTCTCGAGCTCCACGTTGAGGGCAATGGCCGGTAGGTTGGCCGCGCCGAGGGTGAACACCGGCGCGTCGAGCTGGCGAAAGCAGTGGCGCTGGATGCGCCCGGCCAGGCTCTCGGCAAAGGAGTTGAGCAGCGGCTCTTCGGTGAGCACCAGGGCCTTGCCATGGCGGCGCACCGCCGCCTGCACGGCCTCCCAGTCGAGCGGGTTGAGGGTGCGTAAATCCAGGATTTCGACGCGGCCGGGGTAGGCGCGGCCAGCCGCTTTGGCCCAGTGCACGCCCATGCCGTAGGTGATGACCACGCAGGTTTCGCCGGTGGCTAGCTTTGCCGCGTCGGCGGCCTGGGCCACGGCCGCCACCCCTAGCGGAATGACGTAGCCGGCGGCCGGCTCGGTGGTTTTGGCATCTTCAGTGCCGGGCACTTTGCTCCAGTATAAACCTTTGTGCTCAAGCAATATAACCGGGTTGGGGTCAAGGAACGCGGCGCGCAGCAGGCCTTTCATATCGGCGGCATTGCTGGGGTACACCACCTTGATGCCCCGGATGGTGAGCAGCGTGCTTTCGACCGAGCCTGAGTGGTACGGCCCGCCGCCGCCGTAGGCCCCCACCGGCACCCGAATGAGCGCTGGCACCGGAAACTTGCCCATGCTTAGGTAGCAGCTCTTCGACAGCTCTTCGACCAGCTGGTTCAGGGCCGGCCAGATGTAGTCGGCAAACTGAATTTCCACAATGGGCCGGGCGCCCACGGCCGCCATGCCCGCCGTGCTGCCCACGATGTAGGCCTCCTGGATGGGCGTATTGAAGACGCGCTGGGCGCCGTATTTCTTGGCCAGCAGGGCCGCTTCGCGGAACACGCCGCCCAGCTCGCCCCCACATCCTGGCCGTAGAACAAGGCCTCCGGAAACTCGCGCAAAATGTCATCGACGGCGTGCAGGGCGGCGTCTACCATCAGCACTTTGTCGGCGCCGGCGGGGGCCCGCTCGCCGGCCTCAGCCAATACGGCGGGCGGCGCAAACTCGTGGTCGGCAAAAGTGGCGGGGTCAGGGTCGGGCGCGGCCTGGGCTTCGGCCCAGTCGGCCAGCACGGTGGCGCGGGCCTGGGCCGCCAGGCTAGCCAGCTCCTCTTCGCTGGCCCCGGCGTGCAGCAGGCGGCGGTGCAGGCGGGGCAGCGGGTCTTGTTGCTGGTGCTCGGTGAGGTTGTCGCCCCGGTACCACTCGCGCCGCACGCCGCTGGTGTGGTGGCCCAGCAGCGGGCATTTGGCGTGCACCAGCGCCGGCCCGCGCCGCGCCCGCACGTGCTCGAAAGCCTCGGCTAGCCCGTTGTAGGACGACACCACGTCGGCTCCATCGACCCGCACGCGGTGCAGGCCGGGGAAGCCGGCGGCAAACTCATAGGCGTCCATGGCCCGCATTTCGCGGCCGGTGGCTGAGATGCCCCAGTCGTTGTCCTGTACCAGGTACACGATGGGCAAGCGGTGCAAAATCGCCATTTGCAGCGCCTCGCTCACCTCGCCCTCGGTCATCGCCCCATCGCCGATGGAGCATAGCACGAGCGGCTGGCTAGCCTGGCTGGCCAGCCCCTGGCTTTCCAAATAGCTGATGGCCTGTGCCATACCCGTCGCCGGAATAGCCTGCATACCAGTGGCCGAGCTTTGGTGCGGAATGACGGGCACGCCCGACCGGCGCAGGCTGGGGTGGCTATAGTACGTGCGCCCCCGCTGAAGGGGTCGTCGCGCTTGGCCAGCAGTTGCAGCATCAGCTCATACGGCCGCAGGCCCAGGCCCAGCAGCAGGGCATCGTCGCGGTAATAGGGCGCGGCGTAGTCGGCGCCGGTAAGCAAAAAGGCCGCCGCCAGCTGCACGGCCTCGTGGCCCCTGGCGGTGGCGTGCACGTAGCGGGCGGCCACGGCTTTCTGGGCTTCGTAAAGGGCGGCCATCTCGGCGGCCGTGTGCATCAATAGGTAAGCGCGGCGCAGCAGGTCTATTTCGGGCGGGGCCGGGGTGGCCGCCGAGGTAGCGGCTAGGGCATCGAGGAACATACAGGGGTGGGGAGATCCAGTGGGGATGGTAAAATTACGCCCTGGCCCGACCTTTGTAGCCAGTGAGTAGTGCGCAGTGAGCAGTGAACAATGCTTCGCGGCACGCGGCGAGCCCTTTTCGCCACCTGTTCACTGTTCATTGTTCACTGTTCACTACTTATGTCCCGCACCGACATTGCCGCCTGGCTCCAGGATTTTCAAACCCGCCTTTGCGCTAGCCTCGAAGCCGCCGACGGCGGCCCCGCCCGCTTTGGGCAAGACGACTGGCAGCGGCCCGGCGGCGGCGGCGGCCACTCGCGGGTGCTCGAAGGCGGCGCCATTCTGGAAAAGGGCGGCGTGGGCTTTTCGGCCGTGGAGGGCGAGCTGAGCGCCGCCGCCGCCCGGCAGCTGCACCTGCCCGACCCGCACTTTTTTGCCACCGGCGTGAGCGTGGTGCTGCACCCGCGCTCGCCACGCGTGCCCATCATTCACATGAACGTGCGCTATTTCGAGGCCGGCAACGGCGAAGCATGGTTTGGCGGCGGCATTGATTTGACGCCGATTTACGTGGATGAAGCCCAGGCCCGGCGCTTTCACCAGCGGCTCAAAAAGGCCTGCGACGAGCATAATCCGGCTTACTACCCTAAGTACACCCGCTGGGCCGACGACTACTTTTACCTGCCCCACCGCCACGAAACGCGGGGCGTGGGCGGCATTTTCTTCGACCGCCTCACCGTAGGCCAGGACGGTTCGGTAAACGACTTGTTCGCCTTCGTGCGGGACGTGGCCGAAACCTTTGCCCCGGCCTACACCGAAATCATGCGCGAAAACCACGCGCTAGCCTTCGGCCCCCGCGAAGAAGCCTGGCAAACGCTGCGCCGCAACCGCTACGCCGAATTTAACCTGGCTTTCGACCGCGGCACCCGCTTCGGCCTCGAAACCGGCGGCCGCACCGAGAGCATTCTGATGAGCCTGCCGCCGCGCTGCGGCTGGAGCTACAACCCCGCCCCGCCCGAGGAAGGCTCACCCGAGGCCATCACGCTCGGCTGGCTCCGCAAGGGCGTCGATTGGACCGCCGCCCATGCTTGAGTCGCTGCGCGCCCTCGACCACCGGCTGCTGCTAGCCCTCAACGGTGCCCACTCGCCGGCGCTGGACCGGATAATGGTTTTCGCGTCCGACCGCTACGTATGGATACCATTCTACGCAGTGTTAATCATCTGGCTGCTTTATCATTATCAGCACCGGGCTAAAGCCGTGCTGCCGCTGCTTATCGCGGCCGTGGCACTGGCCGATAGTATCACGAGCAAGCTCTTCAAGCCCTTTGTGGGCCGGCCCCGGCCCTGTCACGCCCCCGACCTGGCGCCGCTGCTGCACCTGCCCGACGGCTGCGGCGGGGCCTTCGGCTTTATGTCGTCGCACGCCGCCAACTCGACCGCGATGGCCGTTTTTCTGCTGCTGGCCCTGCCGGCGGGCCGGTTTCGGGGCCTCAAACTCTGGGTATGCTGCTGGGCCGCCCTGCTCGCTTATAGCCGCGTTTATCTCGCGGCTCACTACCCTAGCGACGTTATCAGCGGCTGGCTGGTGGGCGCGCTGCTGGGCTGGCTGGCCGCCTGGGCCTTTGCCAAGGTTGACCCCTACTGGTGGCCGCCAGCAACGCCACCTGCTGCTTAAAAAGAGCTGCTACTGCGGCGCTTTCTAAGCAGCCTAGCGATTTTATCGATTATCGGTGTGGCCCTGTCCGTACTTATTTTGACTGGTGGCCTTATGCCCCCACGCTGGCAAGCAGCCCCTGGCTGGCCAGCAGCTTGGCCACGTACTTGCCCACGATGTCAAACTCCAGGTTTACCCGCTCGCCGGCTTGCAGCTGGTGAAAGCCGGTGTGCTCGTAAGTGTAGGGGATAATTGCTACCGAAAACTCGTCGGCCGTGCTGTCGAAGCAGGTCAGGCTCACCCCGTTAACCGTGATGGAGCCTTTTTCTACCGTGAGGCGCTGCGGGCCGGCCGCGTGCCGGAAGCGGAATAGCCAGGAGCCATTCTGGTCCTCCACGCGCAGGCACTCGGCGGTGGCATCGACGTGGCCCTGCACAATGTGGCCGTCGAAGCGCCCACCGGCGGCCAGGCAACGCTCCAGGTTGAGGTGCCGGCCGGGCTGCCACTGGCCTAAGTTAGTCTTTTTCAGTGTTTCATCAATGGCCGTGACCACGTGCGTACCGGCCGCCGCATCTACGGCCACCACCGTAAGGCACACGCCATCGTGCGCCACGCTCTGGTCGATTTTCAGCTCGCCGGCAAAGGGCGACTGCACGGTAAAGTGGCGGTTGGTGCCTTCGGCGGCCACGGCCACCACGGTGCCCACGGCTTCAATTATCCCTGTAAACATAAATCGCAGCTTTTGCTGATTAACCGTGATTTCACTGATTGGTTTGTCATGCCCTGGCGCCGGGGCGGCTGCTCAGCCCCGGGCTCTTGCCTGGCGGCTAGCCCCTCCGCAACGGCGCAATCATGGTTAATCAGCAAAAGCTGCGGTTTATTTGCCGCGGCCTTCTACGATGATTTTCAAGGTGTAGAGCAGCACCCGGAAATCCATGGCCAGGCTCATGTTTTCGATGTAGAGGATGTCGAATTTGAGGCGCTCGACCATCTGGGCCACGGTTTCGGCGTAGCCGTATTTCACCTGGCCCAGCGAGGTGAGGCCGGGCCGCACGCGGTGCAAATGGCGGTAGTGGGGCGCGATTTGCACTATCTGGTCGATAAAAAACTGCCGCTCGGGGCGCGGCCCCACCAGGCTCATATCGCCCTTGATGACGTTCCAGAACTGCGGAAACTCGTCGAGCCGCACCCGGCGCATAAACCGGCCCCAGGGCGTAATGCGCGGGTCGAAGTCGGAGCTGAGCGCGGGGCCCATTTTTTCAGCATCGACGTACATCGAGCGAAACTTGATGATGTCGAACGGCACGCCATTCTTGCCGATGCGCGGCTGGCGGTAAAAAACCGGCCCCGGCGACGACGAGCGCACCATCAGGGCCGTGAACACATACACCGGCCAGGCCAGCAGCAAAAACCCGACTGCCGCGCCCACGTCAATCACCCGCTTGAGCACCTGCTGCCACACGGGCAGCAAATCCTGCTTGATTTCGATGAGCGGCGTACCAAAAATGTGGTTCACCTTCACCGAGCCCAGCAGCATCTGGTAGAGGTCGGGCAGCACGCTGATGCGCACCACCGAGTCTTCCAGCAAATTCAGGATTTCCTGGATGCGACGGTGCTCGCTCGGCTCAATGGCAATGATAACCTGCTCAATGCTAAGGCTATGAATCAGACCGGGCAGCTGCTGGTAAGAGCCCGCCGCCGGCAGCACCCTAGCCAGCTCGGCATCGACGGCCGTGCCTACCGGCGCAAAGCCCACCAGCCGCAGCCCCAGGTGCCGGCCGGTGCGCTGCAAGTCGGTATAGGTGGTAAGGGCCAGTTGGTTAGAGCCCACCAGCAGCGTTGGAAAGGAAATAACACCCCGCCGCACTAGGCGCTGCACGCTGCTCACGGCCCAGATGCGCAGCACCGCCGTAATGCCAAAATGCAGCAGGTAATACGCCGTAAACGTCTTATAGTAAGCGCGGTAATTATTCACGCCCTGGTCATCGAGCAGCAGCACGAAGAAAATAACCACCGTGCCCAGCAGCGACACCCTAGCCAGGCGAATGAGCTCGCTCAGGCGCGATTTGCGGAAGATGTCGCGGTATTCGCCCACCAGCGCGTAGAGCGTAGTCCAGAACAAGGCTACCAGCACGGCCGCCCCCGACAGGTAATACAGGTCGTTTTGGGTGAGGTGATAGGCCACGCTTTCCTTCAGTAAGTACTTGCGCAGCAAAAAGAAGGCGGACCAGGCTAGCAGCGCCGCCACAAAATCGGCCGCCACAAGCTTGAGGTACTGAAGTCGGCGAAGCAACAAGGGGAGCGCGGTAGCGTGTAATTTTGTGGGCGAATGCTGCAAAAATAGGGGTACTTCTAGTTGTAGCCACCGACCGGGCCGCGAGCGGAGGCCGGGCTAGCCGGGCAAACCGACGGTTTCGCTACCCGGCTAGCCCTACTGCCGGCTTTGGCAGACGGGCGGCATGCGGTGCCACTTTTTAATTCTTGTGCGTCTTATTCACTCTTTACCCGACACGTACCGCCACCGGGGCCAGCGCCGCGCCCTCGTAACGCTGCTGCGCGCGCAGCGCGGCATCCGCGACGAGCGGGTGCTGGCGGCGCTGGGCGCGGTGCCGCGCCACTTATTTTTTGAACCGGCCTTCGAGGCCCACGCCTACCAGGACAAGGCCTTTCCCATCGGCGAAGGCCAAACGATTTCGCAGCCCAGCATGGTAGCGCTGCAAACCGAGCTGCTCGGGGTGCTGCCCGGCCAGCGGCTGCTGGAGATTGGCACCGGCTCGGGCTACCAGTTTGCGGTGTTGTGCCAGCTTACTGAGTATGTGCAGAGTATCGAGTTCAACCCGGTGCTGTTTGAGCGGGGCCGGCAGCGGCTGGCGGCGCTGGGCCTGCCCACGACCGGCCTGCACCTCGGCGATGGCTCGCTGGGGCTGCCCGCGCTAGCCCCCTTTGATGGCATTTTGGTCACGGCCGGGGCGCCGGCCCTGCCGCCGGCGCTGCTGCGGCAGCTGCGCATTGGGGGGCGGCTGGTGGTGCCGGTGGGCACCGCCGACCCTGGCCAGCAGCAGCTCTTGCGCATCACCCGCGAGGGGCCCGAAAGCTTCGTGCGGGAGGCGCTGGGCGACTGCCGCTTCGTGCCCCTGCGCGGCGCGGCCGGCTGGGCAGTTTGAGTGAGGAGCTGGCTTGTTGCTGGCTAGCCGGGCCAGCCGTCCCGCGGCGCGGCCGGCTTACCTTTGCACACCTCCCACCCAATTCCTCGCTCCTATCTTTTTAACTCATAACTCAATAAAGTGCGCAAGCAACGCCCCGTATCCGACTCGTTCGTCATCATGACCGAGTTGGTACTGCCCAACGATACCAACACGCTCAACAACCTGATGGGCGGCCGCATGATGCACCTCATGGACATTGCCGCCGCTATCGCCGCCCAGAAGCACTCCAACCGCATTGTGGTCACGGCCTCGGTCGATAACGTGTCGTTTCGCGACCCCATCCGGCTCGGCAACGTGGTGACCTTGCAGGCCCAGGTCACGCGCGCCTTCGCCTCCAGCATGGAGGTGCACATTGATGTGTGGGCCGAAGACATCCCGAGCGGCACCAAGCTAAAAACCAACGAGGCGTTCTTCACCTTCGTGGCCGTTGACCAGTCGGGCCGGCCCATCGACGTGCCCGAGGCCCTGCCCGAAACTCCCGAAGAAATTGCGCTCTACGAGGGTGCCCTGCGCCGCCGCCAGCTGCGCCTAGTGCTGGCCGGCCGCATGAAGCCTAGCGATGCCGCCGAGCTGAAAGCGATGTTCGAGCTGGCTTAACTTTTATCATAGATGACTGAGGACGAGCAAAGTGGCACCCTGGCCTTCCTGCAAAACTTCTACACTGGCGTCACGCTTTACATGCCCGCCGAGGCCGAAGAGCGCCCCGCTGCGGAAGTGGCTCCGGCACCCGGGGCCGTGCCAGTAGCCCTGGCAGTGGCCGCAGCGGCGCCCGCCGCAGCGGGGCCGGCTTTGCCCGCGCCGGCTGCCAGCGGCCAGCTACCCCCGCCGGCGGCGGCGCCGCCTAGTGCGCCCGCTAGCCTGCCCACTGCTCAGTTAGTTTCTCCGCCGCCCGTAGCGGCGCCAGCCCCGGCTAGCCCGGCGCCAGCGGCAACGCCGCCCGTCGCACCCTATTTACTCACCACCTTCAGCACCCTGGGCGAAAACGCGCAGGGGGTGGTTATTTTGGTGCGCCTGCCGCCCGAGCAGTTTAAGAAGCTGCCGCGCAACGTGTTTCTCAACAAGCTGCTCCAAGCCATCAGGCTGGTAATGGCCGACGTGGTGCTCGTGAATGTGGAAGGCACGTACCCGGTAGCCTTGCAAAACTTACGCAAGGAGATTGCCGCCACGCACATCCTGGCTTTCGGCAAAAACCTGCTCGACGTGGCCGTGCGCACCACCCAGATTTACGAGCCCGTGCAGTTCCCAGCCGTGGGCCTCGCCTACCTGGCCGGCGCCGAGGTCGAAATGATAGAGTACGACGTGAGCCTCAAAAAACGCCTCTGGGGCGGCTTGCAGCGCATGTTTTTGGCCTAATAACTTCGCCCTGTCACTGAGGTGGCAGAGCGGTGATTGCCGTCGTGCACAAGCACGCCGATGGAAGCTATGTAGCGGTTCCTCCGTAGGTTCGAGTCCTACCCTCAGTTCTGGCATATTCAAAAAAAGGCCTTTCTGCGCGTAGAAAGGCCTTTTTTGTTTTGAACACGAGGCACTCTACTTCAGCACCTCCACCAGCTTGGCTTCCAGCGCCGGGCCGCGCAGGTTTTTGCCGATGATTTTGCCGCTCGGGTCGAGCAGGAACGAGGCCGGGATGGACTGCACGCCGTAGGCGGCGGCGGCGGCGTTGTTCCACTTTTTGAGGTCCGAGACGTGGTTGGGCCAGGCCAGGCCGTCGGCGGCGATGGCCTGGGTCCAGCGGGCCTTGTCGTCATCGAGCGACACGCTGTATATCGTAAAACCTTTGCCCTTGTCCTTAAACTGGTTATAAGCCTTCACTACGTTGGGGTTTTCCTGGCGGCAAGGGCCGCACCAGCTCGCCCAAAAATCGACTAGCACGTACTTGCCACGCAGGCTTTTCAGCGAAACCGGCTTGCCATCGGGGCTAGCCAGGTTGATTTCGGGGGCCGTGGCGCCGATGGCCGTGGCGCGCAGCGGTTCCAGGCGCTCGGTCAAAGCCTGGGTGAAGGGCGAAGCCGGCTGCGCCTTGCGCTGAATGCTGGCGATGGAGTCGGCGAAGGCAAAGTCCTCGTTGGGGTCCACGAAGCTGAGCGCAGCAAAGCCCGCCGCCACCGACGAGGCGTTGCGCCGAATCACCGCCTTGGCCCGGCTGGCCGTGGCGTGAGCCAGCACATTGTACTGCTGCTCGATGATGGGCAGCGAATCGGTGCGGCCGGCCTGGCCGGCGGCGTTGTAGCGCTGGCCCAGGCGCTGCATCTGGCCGCGGCTGGCGTTCATGGTGCGCGTCAGCTGCTGAATGACTTCCGAATCCTTCGAGCCTTTTACCAGATAGCTGTTTGCCAAGCTCTTGGCATCGCCCGAGAGCGTGAGGTGCGTCTTATTATCGAGCACCAGCAAGACCTGGTTAGGCTCGTCAATCTTGAGCTGATAGACCGCCGCCGTCACGGGCAACGAACCCTTAAAGGTAAATTTGCCCTGGGCATCGGTCTTGGCCGTGCCGCGCTCCACAAACTGGCTGCTGGTCAGCTCCGAAAGGTGCAGGGTAGTGCCGGCCGCCACGTTGCGCAGCTGGCCCGTTATCTCGTAGCCCTCGGCGGCGCTGGCATTCTGGCAGGCATTGGTGAGGCCGAGCAGGGCCACGGCAACAAGGGCTGGTTTCATAAAAGGAATCATTGACAAAGAAAAAAGAAGGCGCCGCCGGCCAGGGCTAGCGACTGCCGCACAAAGCTAAAAAACAGCCAACTGGTTCCGCAGCAGCCTTTTTTGGGGCCTAGCCGTCGAGGCCCTGGCGCAGCAGCTGGTTGGCTAGCTTGGGGTCGGCCTTGCCGCCGGTGAGCTTCATGAGCTCGCCCATGAACATGCCGGTGAGCGACTTTTTACCGGCGCGGTACTCGGCTACTTTGGCGGGGTTGGCGGCCAGCACCTGCTGCACGAGGGCTTCGAGCTCGCCGGCATCGGCCTTGGTGAGCAGGCCCAGCTGCTCGGCGGCGCCGGTAGCGTTGGCCTGCGGGTGGTCGAGCAGGAAGGGAAACAGCTGCTTGCTGGCCACCGAGTAGTTGAGCTGGCCCGCCTCAATCAGCTCGATAATGCCGGCCAGCTGGCCGGGGTCCATCGGAAAGTCGTTGATTTCTAAGGCACGCTCATTCAGGTACGACTTTACCGGACCCATCACCCAGTTGGCGGCGGCCTTGGCGCTGCCAGCCGGCAGCAGGCGGGCCAGGTCGTCGAAGTACTGGGCCACTTCCTTCTGGTCAATCAGCACGTTGGCGTCGTAGTCGCTCAGTCCCAGCTCGCCCGTGAAGCGGGCGTAGAGCTGCTGCGGCAGCGCCGGCAAGCCGGCCTGCACGCGGTGCAGCCAGGCATCGTCGATGACGAGGGGCGGCAGGTCGGGCTCGGGGAAGTAGCGGTAGTCGTTGAGGGTTTCCTTCGAGCGCTGGCCGCTGGTGGTGCCGCTGGCCGCGTCGAAGCCGCGCGTCTCGGAATCCACCTCACTGCCATTTTCCAGAATCTCAATCTGGCGCTTCACCTCGTACTCAATGGCCCGCTGCACATTGCGGAAGGAGTTCATGTTCTTGACTTCCACCTTGGTACCGAACTGGCTAGCCCCCTTTTTCATCACGCTCACGTTGGCGTCGCAACGCAGGGAGCCTTCCTCCATGTTGCCGTCGCAGATGCCCAGGTACTCGACCAGCTTCTTGATTTCGGCCAGGTAGGCGTAGGCTTCTTCCTCGGTACGAATATCGGGCTCGCTCACAATCTCGATGAGCGGCACGCCGGCGCGGTTCAGGTCCACGAGGGTTTCGGTTTCGCCGGCCAAGTGCATGCTCTTGCCGGCATCTTCCTCCAGGTGAATGCGCGTGATGCCGATGCGGCGCGTGCTGCCGTCGGCGAGGCGAATATCGACGTGGCCGCCGTAGCAAATCGGGGTCTTGTCCTGCGTAATCTGGTAGCCCTTGGGCAGGTCGGGGTAAAAGTAATTTTTGCGCGCAAACAGGTTTTCGCGCTGAATCTGGCAGTTGGTGGCCAGGCCCATTTTCAGGGCAAAATCCACGGCCGTGCGGTTCACGCGGGGCAGCGTGCCGGGGTGGCCCAGGGTGATAACCGAGAGGTTGGTATTGGGCATAGCGCCGTACTCATTCTCATCGGAAGAATACATTTTGCTGTGCGTCAGCAGCTGCGCGTGTACTTCGAGCCCGATTACGGGCTGGTAGCTGGCAAGAAGGGCGTCGTCCATAAAAGCAGTAGTGGGGGCGCGGCAGCTTCCGCCGCAACCGGGCCGCAAGTTAAAGCCGATTCGGTGCGCCAGGGTTTTAGGGGTGCCGCGGGGCTAGCCCCGCTCCTACTTTCGGGCCCTAAAAAAAGCAGCCCGCTCAACACGAGCGGGCTGCTTTGTTAGCGTAGCCGGTGGGCTAACCAGCGCTTACTTGCGCTTGGCCGGGGCCTTCTTGGCCGGGGCCTTGCGGCTGTGGGGGGCGCCGGTGCCGGTGGTCTTCTTGCCGGGCAGCTTCTTGCCTTCCGCCTTCAGCTCCGCGATGCTCGGGGCCGGGCCATACTTGGCTTCGGCCGCGTTGGTCTCGCCCGTCAGGTAGGGGTCGAAGTCCACGCGCCGGTTCAGGGCCTGGCCCGCGGCCGTCTTGTTGTCGGCAATGGGCTTGGTTTTGCCGTAGCCCCGGCTCTCGATGCGCTCGGCCGGGATGCCGTGCTCCAGCATGTACTTGCGGGCCGAGGCAGCGCGCTCGTAGCTCAGGCGCAGGTTGTAGGCCTCGTCGCCCTTGCTGTCGGTATGGCCGGCAATGGAGAGCGAGTAGTCCGGGTAGTCGTTCAGTATCTGCACCATCTGGTTCAGGCGCGGGTACGAGCTGGGCTTGAGCGTGGCCTTGTTGAAGTCGAAGTTGATGTACTTGGTGGCCTCGTTGAGAATCTTCTTCTGCTCGGCCGGAATCTCGGGGCAGCCTTTGTTGGAGGCCGGGCCGGCGCGGTCGGGGCAGCGGTCCTGGTAGTCGGGCACGCCGTCGCCGTCGCGGTCGAGCGGGCAGCCGGTGGCGTCCACTTTCACGCCGCTGGGTGTGCCGGGGCACTTGTCGAGGTAGTCGGGCACGCCGTCGCCGTCGGCGTCGAGCGGGCAGCCGGAGGCATCGACGCGCACGCCGGCCGGGGTGTTGGGGCACTTGTCATCGGCATCGGCTACGCCGTCGCCGTCGCTGTCGGGGCAGCCTTGCAGGGCGGGCAGGCCCTTCACCTCGGGGCACTTGTCCTGGTAGTCGGGCACGCCGTCGCCGTCCGTATCGAGCGGGCAGCCGTTCACGTCCACTTTCACGCCCGCGGGCGTGTCGGGGCACTTGTCCTTGCGGTCGGGCACACCGTCGCCGTCCGTATCCTTGGCTTTGCCAAAGTTGGCGGTAATACCCGCCGAGAACTGCATGTAGCGGTCGTATTTATCCCAGAAGTTATCATTGTCCGGGTTGCCGCCCACGCCATCGAGGCGGTAGTCGTCGCGGTCGAGGTAATGCTGACCGGCCTGCACGAAGAGGCCAAAGCCCGGCGAGATGCGAAAATCAAGACCTAGCGCAGCCTGGCCGTCGAAAGAGCCGAAGCTGGTGTGGTTGCTAACCGAGGGCGCCGTATTGATATAGCGGTCCGAATACACGATGGCCAGGCCCGGCTGCAGCAGGATGTAGGGGTCAATCGGCGAGTTGGGCAGCAGCTTGAATTTAAAGCCCAGCCCCAGGGTAGTTACGTTGGCCCGGAAGCGACGCGCAGTGCCATAGTTGCCGGGGGTGGTAGGGGTAGTAAAAGTATTATCCTCGCTGGGGTAGCGCAGCAGGCCTTGGTTGGCCGACAGGTTAATGTCGATGCCTTTGGTTACGTAGCGGCTGAGCGTGAGGCCACCGCCGTAGGGCTGGTTGCGCAGGTCCCAGAAGTTGCTACCCAGGTCGCCCCGGTACTGCAGAGCCGATACGTAGCCGCTGATGCCCCATTTGCGGTCGGCGTTTTGGGCCTGGCTGCGCGGCGCGGCAGCCAGTAAAGCAATCCCGCTCAATAGCGCGGTTTTGAATAGGGGGTGTTTCATCAAAGAATGAGAAGAGTAAAAAGGGTATTTAACAAGTACTTGCAGCTGAGCCAGGCCTAGCCAGGCCATTTTCTGCTACCAGACGGCTACCCAAACCAGGCCAGCCGCCGCCCTCCCGTTACGGCTACTGTTGAGTATTAGTTATACCTCAAGTATCCCTTTCCCTGTTGCTACAGCTTTTGTAAGAGCGGTAAGTCGATGCCCTTTTAACCTGCACCGCCACCCGATAGGCATCGGCTGGCGTATGCCCGCAGCGCCGACCCTGGCTCAGAAACCGCATGAGTTTGGTTCCGGCCGCCAGCACATTCTGGTCAAGCACAGGCCCCTGCAATGGTAGCGCCGTGCGCGGCGTGGGTGAATCTGCCGGGCCTAGCGGCCGGCCGCGGGCCGGTCGAGGTGCTGCAAAGCCGTCATGTTGCGCAGGCTTTTTTCCAGGCCCTCGTTGGAGCCATCGAGGAAAATAACGTTGCCCTTGCCCTGCTCGGCAAAGTGCTTGATGGCCTCGGTCCACATCGAGAAGTAGACGAGCGAGGGGTCCAGGTTGTTCTCGGCCAGCTCCTGCACGGCGTGGGCCATGCCCTTGGTTACTTCCTCGCGAAACAGCGCCACGCCCTGGCCGCGCAGCTGGGCGGCGATTTTCTCGGCCTCGGCCGAGATTTTAATGGCGTTGCCCTCGGCCTCGGCAGCCTTGGTTTTGGTGATGAGCAGGGCCTGGCCCTCGTTTTCGGCGGCGGCCTTGAGGTTGTTGCTGGCCACTACCTTGGCCATCGAGCGCATGATTTCTTCGTCAAAGGCAATGTCGTTGAGCTGCAAGTCGATGAGGTGGTAGCCCCAGCTTTCGAGGGTTTCGTCGAGCTGGTCTTTCACGTGCAGCACGATTTCACCGCGCAAACTCAGCACGGCCGCCTGGCGCTGGGTAGCCACGAAAGCCCGGATGCTGCCCTCCACGGTGCGGATGAGCGCCTGCATGAGGCTGCGCTCATCTACAAACTTAAAGGCCACGTTTTTAATGGTTTCGTCGGCCTGGTTGAGCACCGAGTACACGAGCATGGCCTTAAAATTGACGTTGGCCTGGTCGATGGTAATGGCCTGAAACTCCAGCTCCAGCGAGCGGTTTTGAATGGAGATGCGCTTGAACACCGTTTCAATAAACGGCAGCTTAAAATTGAGGCCCGGCATCATTACGCGGCGGTATTTGCCAAAGACCGTGACCACCGCCACCGTGCCCTGCGGCACAATAACGTAGCTCAGAAAGAGCGTGAGAAGCAGCAGACCGAACAGAATCAGCGAAAAGCTCATGGCAGCGGGCAAAAAGGTGAGATGGATAGCCGAACGTGCGGCAAGGTAAGCGCCTGGCTGCACGTTTGGAATGGTATCTCGCCAGCGCCGGGCGCGCATTACACCTCAGGGCCCAGTTGGTAGGCCTACTGCCTTACTTTTGCGTCATTACCGGTGATGGATTGCCACCGCGAACCGCCGGCGCCCCCAGCGCCGCGCTGATGATTCCTACGCTACCGACCGGCCAGTAGGGCCGCGCCGGACGAATCGTCCTGTTATTTCGCACCGTGGTTACTTCTCCTTTTAGCAGCTATCTCCGCGCTTTCACGCCGACAGCTAGTTTCACCCTGCGCTGGCTGCTGCTGGCTAGCCTGGTGGGTGCGCTCGCTGGCACGGCCTCGGCCGGCTTTCTGGCTAGCCTCGATTGGGTGACGGCCTGGCGTACGGCGCACCCCTGGGCCCTGGCCTTGCTGCCGCTGGGTGGCCTGCTCATCGGGCTGGCCTACCACTACTTCGGCAACCGCGTAGTGAAAGGCAACAACCTCATTCTCGACGAGATACATGCCCCTGGCGCTACTATTCCGCTGCGGCTGGTGCCGCTGGTGCTGGGCAGCACGCTGCTCACGCACCTGCTGGGCGGCTCGGCCGGGCGCGAGGGCACGGCCGTGCAAATGGGCGGCGCGCTGGCCGACCAGCTAGCCCGCTGGCTGCCCCGGCGCGAGCGCCGGCTGCTGCTCATTGCGGGCATGAGCGCGGGGTTTGCGTCGGTGTTTGGGACGCCGCTGGCGGGAGCGGTGTTTGGGCTGGAAGTGTATTTGCTGGGCGGCGTGCGCTACGAGGCCATTTTGCCCAGCTTCCTGGCGGCCGTGCTGGCCGACGTGGTAACGCGCGCCTGGGGCGTGGGCCACACCCACTACCCTACCCTGGCGGCGCTGCCGCTCACGGCCGCCGGGCTAGGGTCGGCGTTGCTGGCGGGCGCGCTGTTTGGGCTGGCGGCGCGCAGCTTCGCCACGCTCACGCACGCTATCAGCAAGCTTTTTAGCCGGATAGCCTACCCGCCACTGCGGCCGGTGGTGGGGGGCGTGCTGGTGGCCGGAGCCATGTGGGCGCTGGGCACCCAGCGCTACGCCGGGCTAGGGGTGCCGGTGATTGTGGAGGCATTTCAGCACCAGCTGGGGGCCCAGAATTTTGCTCTAAAGCTGCTCCTCACGGCCCTCACGCTGGGCGCCGGCTTCAAGGGCGGCGAGGTGACGCCGCTGTTTTTCATCGGGGCCGCGCTGGGCTCGGCGCTGGCGGGCGTGCTGCCGCTGCCGGTGGCGCTGCTGGCGGGCATGGGCTTCGTGGGGGTGTTTGCGGGCGCGGCCAACACGCCGCTAGCCTGCCTGCTGATGGGGCTGGAGCTGTTTGGGACCGGGGCGGGTGTGTACCTGGCGCTGGCCTGCGTGGTAGCGTACCTATTTTCGGGCCACTCGGGTATTTATAGCTCGCAGCAAATTGGGCAGGCCAAGCACCCGCTGTTTGGGCGGCTGGCCGGGCGGCAGCTGGGGGCGCTTGGCCGGCCGGCGGCCACCCCTCAGTCCGTGCCCGCCAAAGGCCAGCGGCCAGGCGCCGCGCCCGCAGCCTAACAGCTTGCCAAACAATATATTATTTTTTAAATCAACGCACAGGGCGGGCGGCCGGCTTTTGGCCGGCGGTTCACTCATTGTTCGGGCCACTCGTTGTTCCAGCGGGCGGGCGGGCAGTCAAAATCCGGCCGCCCGCCCCAGCCAAGCGGCACCCGGACTTGGGAACCGCGCTAATAGCCATGTGAAAAATATCAAATCATTAGCCGCGTCTGCTGGTTTGAAGGCGGACTAAGAACTAATGATTGCTAAACGACTACGCATCCTGGCGCTGCTGGCGCTAACTACGCTTACTGCCCAGGCTCAGGCTCAGGCTCAGGCGCCCGCTTCGGCTAGCTCCGACTCGCTGCCTCATCCGACGAAAGACCTAGGTGACCTGGTGCGCGCGGTGCTGCCGCGCCGCCACCGCGCCGCCGCCGACTCGGCCCGCGCTGCCCGCCCGCCCAAAGCGCACTCGCTGGTGGTGCTGCCCGCCGTGGCCTACACCCTGGAGGCCCGCTTTCTGGCTACGCTCACGGCCAGCTACACCTTCGAGCGGGCCGATGCCAACCTGTCGGTGCTCTCCACCACGCTCACTTATACGCAGAACCAGCAGATTATCCTGGCTTTGAACGGTCCGCTATGGACATCCCACAACCATAGTCTCTGGCTGACTGATTTTCGCCTCCTGCATTACCCACAGCAAACCTACGGCCTGGGTAGCAATGCTAGTATCTACGATGCTATTGGCATGAATTACAACTTCTTGCGTATACACCAGAGCTATTATCACCGCATCGGGCTGAAGGGCAACCTGTACGTGGGCGGCGGTTATTTTCTGGATACGCGCTGGAATATCGAGAGCGTGAACGGCGAGGGGCAGCAGATTTACGTTATCTCGGGCTACCGGGCGGGCGTGGCGGGGCACTCCACCTCGTCGGGCCTGGTAGTGTCGGTGCTGCGCGATACCCGCGACAACCAGCTGCGCCCCGCCGCCGGCGAAAGCTACCTGTTTCTAGCCCTGCGCAACAACCTGCAAGCCCTGGGCTCGGATGGCAATTACCGCTTTTTCCAGTTCGACACCCGGCGCTATTTCCACGCCGGGCCGCGCGGCAACGTGCTGGCCTTCTGGCTTTATGGCGATTTTGCACTGGGCCAGGCCGCGCCCTACCTCGACCTGCCCGCCACGGGCTGGGATACTTACAGCGTCACCGGGCGGGGCTATATCCAGGGTCGCTTCCGGGGCACCAGCCTCGTGTATGGCGAGGCCGAATACCGCTTCAATCTCACCCACTCGCGGGTGCTGGGCGGCGTAGTATTCGCCAACAGCCAGTCGGCCCGCAACCCCGACTCCGGCTACGGGCGGCTAGCCCCGGCCGGCGGCGCCGGCATCCGGCTGTGTCTGAGCAAGAAATCCAGCTCCTACCTGGCCGTGGACTATGCCTTCGGCATCCAAGGTTCGCAGGGGGTGTTTTTCAACCTGGGCGACGTGTTTTAGGATGAATTTTTAGCAGGCTTCAGCCTAAGCCCTGGCTAGCCCCGCTACTTGGTGCCTCTTCAACTCGGCCGACGGGGAGTCTGCCCCCTGCTTCTACTCCTGGCACCGGCTGTCTCTAGCCGCCATCCCGCGCTCAAGCCAGTGACTGCCCAGTTTGCTTTATCAACGTAGCTACCCAGGTGCCCGGCACCAGCCGCACCAGGCACCTGGTGGCGAATCAGCCGCGGCGCGAAAAGCGGCAACTAATTCGCCAATAAATTGTGCACAATTAAACATTACCCAACCAAGCCCGGTTTGCTCGCTGCTCGCTCATGGCAACTACTTCTGTTTCTGCTGCACCCGACTACCTGCTGAAGCTGGAAAACCAGCTGTGCTTCCCGTTCTATGCGGTATCGCGGCAGCTTACCAAGGCCTACCAACCGTTGTTGCAGGCACTCGGCCTCACGTACCCGCAGTACCTCGTGCTGTTGCTACTGTGGGAGCACAGGCAACTGACGGTGAGAGAGCTAGGCAAAAAGCTACTGCTCGATTCGGGCACGCTCACGCCCCTGCTCAAGCGCATGGAGCAGCGGCAGTGGCTCAGTCGCCGGCGCGACCCGCAGGATGAGCGCTCGGTTATCATTGCCCTGCGGCCGGCCGGCCGCGCCCTGCAAGCCCCGGCCAGCCAGCTACCAACGCAGCTGCTGGCTAAGCTGACCTTATCGCCGGCCGAAGTGGTGGCCCTGCGCACTCAACTTACGCAACTTCTTTCCCAGCTGACCGCGTAGGCAGCTGTTTTTATTACCCCCAATGAAAATCAACAAAGTATTTACGGCCCAGGCCAAAGTACAGGGTGGCCGCGACGGCCACGTCACCACCGCCAACAACGCCCTCGACCTCAACCTAAGCACGCCCAAAGAGATGGGCGGCGCGGGCAAAGCCGGCGCTACCAACCCCGAGCAGCTTTTCGCCGCGGGCTACGCCGCCTGCTTTGAAGGCGCGCTGGGCGTAGCCGCCCGCCAGGCCAAGCTAAAGCTGGAAAAAGTAACCGTGGAAGCGCTCATCGGCTTCGGCCAGGCCGAAGATGGCGGCTACGGCATCTCGGCCGACCTGCACGTGAACCTGCCCGGCATGGAGCAGCAGCAAGCCGAAGCGCTGGTCGAAGCCGCCCACGGCATCTGCCCCTACTCGCGCGCCACCAAAGGCAATATCGAGGTAAACCTTACTACCACGACCCACGCCTAGCGCGGGCTAGCCTCGCACTGGCTTAAACCAAAAACGGCCTTAGCGAAATGCTAAGGCCGTTTTTAATTGCGCTGCCGGGTTCGCTCTTGGTGGGGCTAGCCCGCCAATACCCCAGCTTATTACACGCCGTGGCCCTGCACCAGCCGCGCCACATAAAACGCGGCGGCGGCGGCGGCGGCGCCCGTGGCAGCCATCTTGAAGGCGCCGGCCACGGGTGCCTGGCCCGTCATGCGGCTTTTAAAGAAGCCAAATACCAGCAGGCACACCAGCGTGATAACGCCCGACCACAGCAGCCCCTCGTGCGGCGTGGAGGTTAAAAAATAGGCGCTGAGCGGGATGAGCCCCCCACGGCGTAGGCCGCCGCGATAGTGAATGCGCTCTTGAACGCCTGCTTGGGGTCAGGCTCTTCGAGGCCCAGCTCGTACTTCATCATGAACTTGACCCACTGCTCGGGGTCTTTCACCAGCTCGTTGGTGGCCTGGGTGGCGGTAGCCTCGCTGAGGCCCATCTCGACCAGCAATTCTTGCACTTCCTTGCGCTCTACGTCGGGCACAGTGCGCACTTCTTCGTGCTCGCGGGCCAGCTCGGCGGCGTAGTGGTCTACCTCGGTGCGGCCGGCCAGGTAGCCGCCTAGCCCCATGGCAATGGAGCCGGCCACGATTTCGGCCAGCCCCGCCGTGATAACCAGGCCCGACGACTGCACGGACCCGCTCAGGCCGGCCGCCAGCGCGAAGGGCACGGTGAGGCCATCGGACAAGCCAATAACGATGTCTTGCAATACGGCCGAGCTGGTGAGGTGCTTTTCGGCGGGGGCTTGTTTTACGGCAGGAGTCATGCTAATTTATTTTTTCAATCAGTTACGGCATTACGAAAGAAAAGTCGGCGCTTACCGCGTTGGCGGTGAAGCCAGTGCTTTGGCGGTGGCGGCCACGCAGGTCGAGCGCCCTGTACTGTTTGTCGTTGACCGAGTGGGTCCGGTAGAGCGCGAAGCAGGCGACCACCGGCTGGCTTAGGGATAAGGCTACTAATTTTAAAAACGGTTAATCGCCGCCAGCCCCCTTGCGCAGCTCGGCATCGAGGAAGTAGGCGCCGCGCCGCACAAGCTGGGTGGTATCGCGCAGGGGGTCGAGTATAGTCACGGCCACGTCGCCGTGCTGGGGCTGGCCGGCGCGCACCTTCACGCGCCGAAAAACGGTGCGCCCCGAGTCGGTGCCCACCCGCTGAAAGATGTAGCTCAGGTCGCCGGCCTGAATGAGGGCCGCCTCCGGCAGCGTGCGCACGCGGGCGCCGGCCGTCTGGATGCGGGCCGCCACAAACTGGCCGGGCAGCAGGTCGCTGCGCTCGGGCTCGAGGTGAGCGTGCACGCGCACTGTGCGGGCATTGTCGTCGAAGGCCTTGCCCACCAGGAAAACGCGGGCCGTCAGCTCCTCATCGCGCCCCGAGTTTTGCACCTTGAACAGGATTTTCTGCCCGGGCTTCACCAACGCCACGTCTTTCTCAAACACTTTGAGCTCCAGGTGCAGGTCGTCGCGGTTCAGCACCTCGGCCAGCGGGTCCTGAGGGTTCACGAATTCGCCGGGGTTGATGTTGACCGACTTCACGTAGCCGGCGATGGGCGTGGTGAGCGGCACCGCGCTCGCGATGGTGCCCGCGTCGAGCCTAGCCAGCGAGATGCCCAGCAGCCGCAACTGGGCGGCCGTAGTGCGTAGCGTGGCCTGCTCGGTGGCGTAGTCGGCGCGGGCCATTTGCAGCTTGCGCTTGGCGCCCACATCTTCCACGTCCAGAATGCGTTGGCGCTCCAGGTCTTCGGCCAGAAAGCGCACTTTGGCTTTGCTCTGCAAGTACTGCTGCTGCATGGTGAGGTACTCGGGCGAGCGCAGCGTGGCGATGACCGCGCCGGCCGCTACGTGCTGCCCGGGCAGCACATTCACCGTCTGCACGTAGCCCCCCATGATGGCCGTAATGGCCGCCCGGTTTTGGGGCGGCACTTCCACCGAGCCGTTGGCCTGCACCTCGGTGGTCATATTCTGGCGCTCGAAGCTGCCGAGCTGAATACCAGCCGCTTTCTGTTGGGCAGCGCTGACTTCTACCTGGTCGGGGTTGGCGGGCGGGGCCGGGGCAGCGGGCTTGCCGTCTTTGTCTTTGCCGGCGGGCGCGTCTTTGCTGGCCGCCGCGTCGGGCTTGCTGCCGCAGGCGGTGAGCAGGACTAAGCTGGTGGCTAGGGTATAGTATTTGAGGGCAACTGACATTGCGAGGAGGAAGGGAGCCGGGGCTCGTTTTTCGGAAAGGATAGGCTAGCGCGCGGCCGTCGGACCGGTGCCGACGAGGGTTTCGATGTTCACCACCACTTCGTTGTAGCGCTGCGCCTGGTCGAGGTAATTATTCAGGATTTGCCAGGCCGGGTCGGTATTCACCACGTAGGTCACGTAGTCCACATCGCCGGCCCGGAAGCTTTTTTCGGCCGTGGCCAGAATGAGCCGGGCCTGGGGCAGGGCCGTTTTCTCGTAGTAGTCGAGCGAGGCCCGCGCCCGCCGCAGCTGCATGCGCAGGGTGCGCAGCTGGGTGCTGAGCTGGGCCGTGGCGTAGCTCAGCTGACCGGCCGCCACCTGCTCGCCGATGCGGGCGGCGGCTACCCTGGCCCGCCCCGCCCCGCCCAGCAGCGGAAACGCCAGCCCCAGCTGCCCCACATTCAGCGCTCGAAACTCGGGCCGGATGCTTTGCTGGAAATAGCCGGCGCGCAGGTCGGGCAGGCGGCGCAGGCGCTCTACCTTGGTTTGCTGCTCGCTCACGGCCACCTGCTGGCGCAGCAGGCCGAGCGTGGGGTTGCTCTCGGGCGAGAGGGCGGCCGTGTCGGCGGGGGTGAGCGGGGCCACCAGCGCCGCAGTGGTGTCGATGGCGGCCGGCCCGGCCTGGCCCAGCAGCTGCCCGAGCTGGGCGCGCTGCACATCGAGGTCGGAAAGCGTGGTGAGCAGGCGGTTTTCGAGCTCACTGGCGCGGGCCTCGGCGGCTACCTGCTCCAGGCGGTTGGTTTCACCCACCTGGTAGCGGATGCGAGCGGCGCGGGCGGCGCGCCGGTAGAGGCTGTCTTGCCGGCGCAGCAGCGCCACCCGGCGGTACGTCACGAGCAGACTGTAGAAACTGGTGCGGATGGTACCGGCCAGGGTGCGCTGATTGAGGCGGGCCTGCTGCTCGGCCGTTACGCTCTGGCTTTGCAGGAGTTGGCGCTGGGCCAGGTACACACCCGGAAAAGCCGTTTGCTGAATAACGTTGAAGGTGTGGTCAATCAGGTTGCTCGACACCTGCCCAAATTGAGAATCGACTGTCGTGCGCGGTGGCTCAATGCCGGTGCGGATAAGCGCCCGCTGCTGCTGCACTTGCAGGCTGGAGGTTTGCAGCGACTGGTTTTGCACGCCCGCCGTTTGCAGGGCCTGGTTCAGATTCAGCGGCTGGCCGGCCGTCGAGCCGAACGTGTTCTGCGCGTGCGCACCGGATGCCGCTCCCAGCAACCCGAGCAGCAGCACGAGGCTAGCCACGACCGGAGCCGGCTGGGGCGCCGGGTTTTTATCCTGGTTTCCGTTGGCCTTGCCATCTTCAGCGGGTGGGGCCTCGCCTACTTCGGCGGCGTGCTTGGCTTTTTCTTCGGCCTCGGCGGCTTCTTCGGGGTTGGGCTCGCCGTCTTTCGTAAAGAAGGAATAGAGCACCGGCAACACAATGAGGGTGAGCAAAGTAGCCGAAATCAACCCGCCGATAACGACCGTAGCCAGCGGCTTCTGCACCTCGGCGCCGGCCGAAGTACTGAGCGCCATCGGCAGGAAGCCCAGCGACGCCACGCTGGCCGTGAGAATAACCGGCCGGAAACGCTCCTCGGTGGCGCGCAGCACGCGCTCGCGCACGCTCTTCACGCCTTCGGCAGCTAGCTCGTTGAGGCTAGCCAGCAGCACAATTCCATTGAGCACGGCCACGCCAAACAGCGCAATGAAGCCCACGCCCGCTGAAATACTAAACGGCATGCCGCGCAGCCACAGCGCCACAATGCCGCCGATGGTGGCCAGCGGCACGCCCGTAAAAATGAGCAGCGCCTGCTTCACCGACCGGAATGAGAGGTAGAGCAGCATGAAAATCAGCGTCAGCGACACCGGCACGGCTATCGACAGGCGCTTTTTGGCCTGCACCAGGTTTTCAAACTGGCCGCCGTACTGCAAGGTGTAGCCGGGCGGCAGCTTGAGGCCGGTGTTCAGCTTTTGCTGAATCTCCTCGACCAGGCTCTGCACATCGCGGCCCCGCACGTTGATGCCGATGTTGATGCGGCGGCGGGCATCATCCCGCGAAATCTGGATGGGCGCGTTGTGGTAGCTCACCTGGGCCACTTCGTCGAGGGGGATTTTCTGGCCGCCGGGCGTGTCCACGTACAAATCCTGGAGGTTAGCCAGCCCCTGGCGGTGAGCGCTGTCGAGGCGCACCACCAGGTCGTAGCGACGCTCGCCTTCGTACACCTGCCCGGCCACGTCGCCGGCGAAGGACGAGCGCAGCAGATTGTTCAAATCGCTTACTTTCAGGCCGTACTGCGCCAGCTTCTGGCGGTTGTAGCTCACGCGCATCTGCGGCAGGGCGGCTATCTGCTCCACCTTGAGGTCGCCCACGCCTTGCAGCGGCCGGATGAGGTCGGCCGCATCGTTGGCTTTCTCGAAGAGCACGGCCAGGTCGTCGCCAAAAATCTTAATGCTCACGTCCGATTTCACGCCCGAAATCAACTCGTTGAAGCGCATCTGGATGGGCTGCTGAAACTCCATCGTGACGCCCGGAATGCCGGCCAGCGCCGCCTGCATCTTGTTGGCCAGCTCCTCGCGCGAGCTGGCCGAGGTCCACTCCTTGCGGTCCTTGAGAATCACCATCTCGTCGCTGTCTTCCAGCGACATCGGGTCGGTCGGAATCTCGGAGGTGCCGCTCTTGCCCACAATCTGCTCAATTTCAGGAAATTTCTGAAGCAGAATCTGCTGCACGCGGCTGTTGGTGGCGATGGTCTGGCTCAGCGAGGAGCCGGGGGCCAGCGTCACGTTCAGGGCAATGTCGCCCTCATCGAGCTGCGGAATAAACTCGCCGCCCATGCGCGAAAAAATGAAGCCCGCCAGCACCAGCAGCCCCACCGCCGCGCCCGCCACCAGCCAGCGCGCCCCCAGCGCCGCCCGGATGATGGGGTCGTAGCCCCGGTGCAGAAACCTCATAATGCGGTAAGCCAGCGTGCCTTCCTCTTTGATATCTTTCTTCAGGGCCCAGGCCGTGGCGGCGGGCACGAAGGTGAGGCACATCAGCATGGCCCCGATAATGGCAAAGCTCACGGTAAGGGCCATCGGCCGGAACATCTTGCCCTCAATACCGGTGAGCGACAGGATGGGGAAGTACACGATGAGGATGATAAACTGCCCGAACAGGGCCGACGACATGAGGCGCGTGGCGGCGTGCTCGGTCATATCGTCCATCGTTTCGTGGGCGGCCTGCTCGCGCTGGTGCACGAGGTGAAAGATGACGGCCTCGACGATAATCACGGCGCCATCGACGATAAGGCCGAAGTCTAATGCCCCGAGGCTCATCAGGTTAGCCGACACGCCAAACATGCTCATCATGCCCAGCGCGAAGAGCATGCACAGCGGTATCATGAGGGCCACCACCACGGCGGCCCGCCAGTTGCCGAGCAGCAGCAGCAGCACGGCCAGCACGATGATGCCGCCCTCGATGAGGTTGTGCTCGACGGTGGCAATGGCCTTGTCTACGAGCTTGGTGCGGTCGAGGAAGGGCGTGATAACGAGGCCTTTGGGCAAGGTTTTCTGAATCTCGGCCACCCGCTGCTTTACGTTCTTGATGGTATTTTCCGAGCTGGCGCCTTTGAGCATCAGCACGATGCCGCCCACGGTTTCGCCGTGGCCGTTGCGGGTCATGGCCCCGTAGCGCACGGCGTGGCCGTAGCGCACGGTGGCCACGTCGCGCACCAGCAGGGGCTGGCCAGGCGCGGCCTGCTTGATAACGGTGGCGCCCAAATCGGCCAGCGACGTGGCCCGGCCCTCGCCCCGGATGAAGTAGGCATTGGGGCCGCGCTCAAGGTATGAGCCCCCGGTATTACCATTATTATCCTGCAAGGCTTGGTAGAGCTCGGCCATCGTCACGTTGTTGGCCGCCAGGCGGTTGGGGTCCACGGCCACCTCGTACTGCCGCACAAAGCCGCCGAAGCTGCTCACATCGACCACGCCGGCCACGCCGGCCAGCCGGCGCTTCACTATCCAGTCCTGCACGTCGCGCAGCTGGGCTAGCGAATAGCGCTTTTCATAGCCCGGCTCGACCCGGATGCTGTACTGGTAAATCTCGCCCAGGCCGGTGGTGATGGGCGCCATGCCGGGCGTGCCCGAGCCGGCTACGAGGTCACCCTGGGCCTGGGTCAGCTTTTCGGCCACCAGCTGGCGAGTGCGGTAAGTATCGACGTTGTCGGGGAAAACAACGGTGATAACCGACAGCCCGAAGCGCGAGATAGAGCGAATTTCGGTGACGCCCGGAATGGTGCGCAGCTGCAGTTCGAGCGGAATGGTGAGCATCTGCTCGACCTCCTGCGCGGCCAGGGCGGGGCTCTGGGTGATGACCTGCACCTGGTTGTTGGTGACGTCGGGGATGGCATCGAGCGGCAGGTTGGCCGCCGAAAAGCCGCCCCAGGCGATAAGGCCCAGCAGCAGCAAACCCACAATGAGCTTGTTGCGAACACTAGCCGCAATAATTTTTTCTAACATGAAAACAATGGAATGCGGCGGACAAGCGCAGCCCTGGCGGGCGCCGCGCGGGACCGGACCGTGCGCGGCACGGCCGGGAAATTCGCCAAAAAATCATACGTACTAAATCAGCCGGATTGGCCGGCCACGTGGCGGGCAGGCCTTTAGCGGGAAGCTGGCCGTAGGTGGTTAGACCGGTGTTGGCTAGCCTTTTCCCTAGTTGCGGCTCTCCTTTTGAAGCAGAGTAGCGGGCGCTTGGCAGGCGCACTACCCCCAGGGGCGCAACCGGACTAGGCTCGGGGCGGCTGCAACAGGGCCATTGCGGGCCCGCCCTGGTACTGCGACAGGCTAGCCGGGCGATACGCCCGGCCGGTGCGGGGCACCGGGCGTCCTACTACCCCGGCCGTGAGCGCCAGCGGCAGAAAAGCTACGTGGCCGTGGCCACTGCACGAATGCCGCCCGTGCAGCGGCAGCCCCTGATGGTCTTGTTGGTGCCGGGGCTCAAACGTGCAGCCAAAATGCGCTTTGGTGCCCGAGCCGTAGTGCTCGGCCAGGAACTGGGCCAGCGACAAGCCGCCACCCGCCACCGAATGGTGGAAGCGGTAATGCTCCAGCAGCTGGGGCAGCTTGCTCAGCTCCGACAGGTCGTTCTGCGGGATGAAGCTACCGACCAGCATGAGGCAGGCAAGAAAAAAGGCGACCACCGCTTTCATAGTACGCTCCCAAACGACAAGGCGAGGCGAAGGTTTGTTAATGACGGGGAATTTCGCAAACTTAAGGCGAATTTAAGAGTACGCTGCGGGAGCGAGAAATCGGGCAAAACATTTATCCGCCGAGTGTATTCTTGGCTCATTATGCGTCTACTTCCGCTTTTTCCGCTCAACCTGGTGGCCTTCCCTGGGGAGAAATTAAACCTTCACATTTTTGAGCCGCGCTACCGCCAGCTGGTGCGCGACTGCCTGGGGGAGGGCCTCACCTTCGGCATTCCGCCCTTTCTCGACAACTCAGTGCAGGAGCTGGGCACCGAGATGCGCCTGCTAAGCGTGGAAAAAACCCACCCCGGCGGCGAGATGGATATTCGCACCGAGGCGCTGGGCGTATTTCGGGTGCAGAAATTCTTTCGCCAGGCGCCGGGCAAGCTCTACGCCGCCGGCCAGGTCGAGGAGGTGGTGCAGGATGAGGAAGCGGACCCGGCGCTGCGCGCGGTTATTACCGGGCAGGTGCGCCAACTCTACGAAGCGCTAGGCCTGCGGAAGCTGCTGCTCCAGCTGGACCCCGCCTTTCGAATTTTCGACGTGGCTCACCACATTGGCCTCAGCACCGAGCAGGAGTACCAGCTGCTGGGCACTACGGCCGAGCTGGAGCGCCAGGAGATGGTGCGCGAGCACCTCGAGCGCCTGCTGCCCGCCGTGCTCGAAGCCGAGCGCCTCAAGGAGCGCGTGCGTCTGAACGGGCACTTTAAAAATCTGCTACCCCCGCAGTTTTAGGAGCCGCCTACTGCTAAGCGATTACTTTTATCATCCCAATCAGGGGCTTACTCGTATCTTGGGTTACCTTAGCCACAGTATCTCTTCCCACTCACTTTTACGCAGTTACTTTATGAAGAATCTCTTCTCAACAACGCCTCACGTACGCCGGCTAGCCTTAGTGCTGGGGGGCCTGCTGGCCGGCCCGGTCGGGGCGGCGGCTCAAACGCCCCCTATGACGATTTTCGCGCTGGGCACGGTAACACAGACTTATTATACGCTGCAACCCGGCACTCAGATTATCGCTCAGTTAAATCCCGCCAACCTGAGCAATACCAATTCTTTGCTCGCGGTTCAGCCCGTGCCAGTGACGGGGGTAATCGCTGGCCAGCAGCTGGTGGGGCTAGATGAGCGGCCCAGTACCGGGCAGCTCTACGCCCTGGGTTACAATACTGCCACCCAGGCGGCCCAGCTTTATGTGCTGGACGGCACGACGGGCGTGGCAACGGCCGTGGGCGCCCCCGTGACCGGCCTGAACCTGCAGGATAACGACCGCAACAACACGCGCGGCATTGTGCCCAACGTGGGCTTCGACTTTAATCCGCGCCTTGACCGCGTGCGCATCGTGGCGCCCAATGGCACTAACTACCGCGTGAATCCCAACCTGGGGGGCGCGGCCGTGGCCGATGCCACGCTGGCCTACGCCAGCGGCAGCACCGTGGGCCACGCGCCCTACATCGGCACGGCAGCCTATACCAATTCGGCGCTGGGCGTGACGGGCACTACTCTCTACGACATCGACGTGACGAATACCAACGCGCTGCTCTCTATTCAGGCGCCGCCCAACGCGGGGGTGCTGAATCCGGTGAGCAGCGTCACGTTTATGACCAACGGCAACGGCAATTTCTACCCGCTGACTTCACCTACCGTTGGCCTGGACGTGGATGTTTTTTATGACCGCAGCAGTCGTACTAACCTCGCATACCTCATCGAGGCGCGCTACACGGATATTAATAACCAGGACATTAATAACGGGGGCACGACCAACCAGTTTTCCTCTAACCTGTGGGCGCTCAACCTAGCCAACGGCCAAGCCACGGGCAAGAATATCTTCGGCCGGATTCCGGTTTTTCTGTCCAACATCGCGGCCATGACGCCCGTGCCCAAGACCTGGACCGGTGCCGTGAGCACGGCCTGGGGCACTGCCAATAACTGGTATCCGGTGGGCGTGCCCACCGCAGCCGACGACGTGGTAATTCCGGGCAATGGCTTTTTCGTAACCGCAGCCAACGTGACGGTGACCAACCAGCCTACCGTGAGCGATGCCCAGCAAGCCGCCTCAGTCAACCTTATCAGCGGTGCCGTGCTGACGACGGCCAACGGCGGCACACTCAATGTGAACGGCGACTTTGTGAACAACGATAGCCAGGTAGCGGGGAGCGGCACCGGCACGGTGGCGCTGGTAGGCAGCGCCGCGCAAGACATCAGCGGCAATAGGGCCACCACGTTTCAGAATCTAAGCGTGAGCACGGCCAGCGCAACTACCAGCCAGGCGGTTTCAATAGTGCGCGCCCTTACCGCGACGGGCAACCTGGCCATTGGGTCGGGCCAGCCCTTCACGCTGCTCTCCAACAGTGCGGGCACGGCCTACGTAGTGAACAATGGCGGCGGCGCCGTGACGGGCACGGCCACGGTGCAACGCTACATCACACCTACCAACGCCGGGGCCGGCTACCGCCACTACAGCACGCCGGTGAGTGGCAATACGGTAGCCGACTTTGCTACCACGGGCTACTCGCCGGTAGTGAACCCGGCTTATAACTCCAGCGCCACGCCGCCCGCCGTCACACCCTTCCCCAACATTTATACCTACGACCAGGCGCGCCTGAGCCTCACCAACTCGTCGCCCGAGTTCGACAAGGGCTTCCAGTCGCCCGCCACGACCGCCGACCCGCTTACGGTGGGCCTCGGCTACACAGTGAACATCGGCGCGGCAGAACTGGTCGATTTTATGGGCACGCTCAACAACGGCAACTACTCGCGCACCGGTTTGGCTCGGGGGCCGCAGGCTACGGCCGGCTGGCAGCTGCTCGGCAACCCCTACCCCGGCGCCATTAGTTTCACGACCTTATTCGGCGCCTCATCGGGCATTGAAAACGGCTTGTACGTGTTTAAAAGCAACGGCCAGTACACGGGTGCCTACGCAGCCTACGTGAATGGCACCGGCACAAACGGGGGCAGCGACAACGTGCCGCTGGCGCAGGGCTTCTTCGTGCGGGTAGCCGCCGGGCAAACCGGCACCGTCAACTTCACCAACGCGGCCCGCACCAACGTGCCCGAAACGGCGCTTTTCCAGCGCACGGCCGCCGACCCCCGCCCGGCCCTGGCCCTTACGCTGCGCAACGCCAGTGCGGCCAACCAGACGCGGGTGTATTTTGAGCAGGGTGCCACACCGGCGTTCGACGTGAAGTACGACGCGCACTACCTGCCCGCCACCCACGGCCTCGACCTGGCCAGCGACATCAGCACCGAGGCCCTGGCCATCAATGGCCTGCCCAAGCTGACCGGCGCCGTGACGGTGCCCCTGCGCGTGCACGCCCCCGCCGCCGGCACCTACACCCTGGCCGTGGATGAGCTCAATAACCTGCCCACCGGCTACCACGCTTACCTGAGCGACGCCACTACCGGCACCTACACCGACCTGGCGACCACGCCCAGCCTCAGCCTGAACCTCAGCTCGACTGACCCGGCCACCGGCCGCTACGCCATCGTGTTCAGCGCCAACGCGCCGCTGGCTACGGCTTCGGCTGCCCTGTCGGCCCAGGCCAGTCTGTACCCCAGCCCAGCCCACGGCACCGCCACGCTGGTGCTGCCGCAGGCCCTGCGTGGCACTAGTGCCAGCACGGTGCAGCTACTCAACGCCCTAGGTCAGGTGGTACTGACCAGGACGATGGCGGCCGGCGCCGCCCCCAGCCTGGAGCTGCCCCTGTCGGGCCTGGCGGCCGGCATCTACACCGTGCGGGCCACTACGGCCGCCGGCCTGGTAGCCAAGCGATTGGTGGTACAATAATTTAACTTGCCAGGCTAGCCTGTTCTGCCTTAAAAAAGCACCCCGTCGAAAATTTTCGGCTGGGTGCTTTTTTGTATTACCTATTCTATTCTTCTAGCTTAAGTCAGTCGAAAAACCGCCGGGTGCCAGGCCAGAGCACTGGCAATAAAATCATAACCGGCAGCGGCGACACGATAAAATCGATGATGCGCCGCCCCAGGTTATACACTCCGGATGCATTGCCACCCAGCCGCCCCACCAGCATCAGGATGATGTAGAGCCCCAGCAGCCCCAAGTAGACCTGCGCGGCCCAGCGGGTGCGCTGGCCGTCGCGCAGCAGCACGTGCAGCAGCAGCAGGCACAGGCCCACGTAGAGCAGGCTATAGGTGACCACAGCCGGCAGGCTGCGCGTGGTAACCAGGCTACTGGTGCCGTGCTGCATGCGCGCCAGCCAGCTTCCCAGGCCTGCCAGTTCGAATAGAGTCTGCCAGGCGCGCGTGAGCGCCGCAAAGACGGTATCGGATTCTATCCCCAACAGAAACAAAACCAGAACCAGCGCCGCCGCCAGCAGCCAGCGAGCGGGCGTGAGGGACTGGCCGGCACGCGAAAACTGCGGGCTCATGCGTCGGTGGCAGCGGGCAAGCCATACCAGCGCACCCACTGCACCCAGAGCAGGCAAATAAAGGCATACACCACGAAGCTGAACGTATAGTGGTGGTTGAAATCAACTGACCGGTGGGCGTAGTGCTGATTGAGGGCCAGGGCTCCTACCCGCACGATATTAAGCAGATACAGCGCCAGGACACCCAGCGGAATAAACCACAGCTTGGGCCGCGGCGGACCTGGAAATGCCACGATAAACCCCGCAAACAAGGCGTAGAGCACCAGCCCATCGCAGGGCGCGCCCACTATCACGGCGGGGCGACCATCCATCAGCAGCAGCGAGTTGGGTGCCGTGCTGGCGGTGAAACCTAACAAGCGCAGCAGCCCCGCGCTGGCCGCTGCAATATTGGTCGATAGCCAGGTGTCGAGCCGGCCGTCGGGTCCGATAAAGCCTTCGTAGCCAATCAGCCAGACCAGGTATAAGCCAGCGGCTACGAGCAAAAATTGCCAGCGCGGGGCTAGCCGGTCCCAGCGGGATGGGGCATTGGGCGTGAGGTGAGGAAGCATAGGCACAAATATATCCGGCCCGCGCCAAGCTGCCGCTAGCCCACTACGGCTTCAGGCCGCCCGGAATACCCTGAGGATAAACTTCCTGAATGTCTTTTTGCAGCTCTTCGATGCGGTTGCCGGGGTTGGGGTGCGTGCTCAGAAACTCGGGCGGGTTGCTGCCGCCGGCCTGTTTTTCGAGCATCTGCATCACGTTTATCATGGCGCGGGGGTCGAAGCCAGCCTGGGGCGTGAATTTAACGGCAAACTTATCGGCCTCCAGCTCGTCGTTGCGGCTGAAGCGCAGGCTCACGAGCTTGGCCACCATCGCGGCGGCGGCGGCGCGGGCGGCGCTGCTGCCGGGGCTATTAGGGTCGTAGGCCGCAATGGCGGCGGCGCCGGTGAGGCCCTGCGTAAGCTGGCTCTGGGCTACCTGCTCGGCCGAGTGGCGGGCCACGACGTGGCCTACCTCGTGGGCCAGCACGCCGGCTAGCTGGGCTTCGCTGGTCAGGTTTTTAAGCAAGCCCTGCGTAATAAATACCTGCCCGCCGGGCAGGGCAAAGGCATTGATAGTCTGGTCGTCGGCCAGCAGGTGGAAGCGGTACTGGTACTGGGTTTTTTGGGTCAGGCCGTTGGCCTCGACAATGCGCTGGCCCACCTGCTGCACGGCGGCCGTGGCGCGGGGGTCGCGGCTTTCGCCGCCGTATTGCTGCTCCATTTGGGGGGCAGCCTGCACACCCAGGGCTATTTCCTGGTCGGCCGTCATGTTCACGTGCTGCTTCTGGCCCGTGACGGGATTAGTCGAGGTATTGAAGAAATAGCCCAGCAGCGTAACGACTGCGATAACAAGGCCAATAATAACGCGAAGATTTAGGCGCATGGTCAGAAAGAAGGGAAGAGTGAAGAAAACCGGGCACCAGCCCTCTGCAAGCCAGGCCCGGCCGAATGGGGTCTGTAACGGGGCCGGGCGGGCTAGGTTATACCGGGGCGCCAGGGCCACCCGGTCGATGTCCTTTTTCCGCCCTAGCTTCGTTCCCGCTGGCCCGGCCATCCGCGCCGGGCAGCTGCTTCCCATGACTTTGCTCGCACCTTATTTCTTGCGCCCGCGCTGGCTGCTGCTGGCGGCCCCGCTGCTGGCCGGCTGCGGCCACGCGCTGCCCGATATTCCGGGTTTTGCAGCGCCCGCCTGGCGCGCCGACCGCTATGCCTGCGCCGGGCGCCGAGCGGCCCTGCTGCCGCCGCTGCTGGCCGCCCGCCCCCGCCTCTACGAGGCCCGTGCCAACGACGTCACCACCCTGCTAGGCCCGCCCGACGAGGAAGAATTGCTCGCCAACACGGAGAAAGCTTACCACTACTACCTGATGCCCGGCCCGCAGTGCGGCCCGCGTCGCCCCCACTCCGCCGGCCCGCGCCTGAGCATTCACTTCGGGCCGCTCGGCACCGTCACGGAAGTACAATCCGACCCCGTGCCGCAGCGCTGACTACCTTAAAAAAGCCGGCCGGAATACTTCCGGCCGGCTTTTTTAAGGTAGTCAGCGCTGAATGAGGCTAGCCGCCGCCCGCAGTAGTACTTTGGTTTTCATCTTGCTGCAGCTGGCTTAGCTGCGAGGGCGACATAATACGGCCGCACTCCAGCTCGTACTGCGATTGTAGCTCGGCGAGCTGGCCGCTGCGGGCCGTCAGGTCGCTTTTGGTGGCCTGCTCAATCTCTTGCTGGCGCAGCTGCCGGGTGCGGTTCAGCGTCAGAAGCTTCACAAACTGGCCTTCGTTGAGCTGCAGGCGGCTGCTCATTTCGCGGGTCAGCTCAGTGGGAGTTTGGGGCGGCGTGGTTTGCGCCTTGCCCGAAAACGCCAGCAGCAGGGCTAGCGGTAGCAGGCGGAAAGAAGTTGTGTTCATAGGGTGATGAAGAGAATGTGCAGGTAGTTCTTGAAATTCTACCAGTTTGTAGGCCAAACCTAGCTTCGCGGCTCGATAGTTCCAATTTGGCTTATTTTCCTGCCTCGGCAGCCGCCCTACCTTCGCGGCCCGCTTCGCCCTCCTATGCTCACCTGCTTCGCCCCCGACCTGCGCCCCGACCAGCCCACCTACCTGCTCTCCGAGGAGGAAAGCAAGCACGCCGTGCGCGTGCTGCGGCTAGCCCTCGGCGCCCCCGTGCTGCTCGTCGATGGCCACGGCACCCTGGCCACCACCGTGGTCGAAGATGCCAACCCCAAGCGCTGCACCCTGCGCCTCACCGGCCACGAGCTGCGGCCCCCGCGCCCCACCTACACCCACGTGGCCGTGGCGCCCACCAAAAACCTCGACCGCATGGAGTGGCTCGTCGAAAAAGCCGTGGAAGTCGGCATCGAGCGCCTCAGCTTCCTGCGCTGCGCCCGCTCCGAGCGCCGCGACCTTAAGCTCGAGCGCCTGGAGAAAATCGCCGTCAGCGCCCTCAAGCAGAGCGGCCAGGCCTATCTGCCGCAGCTTGATGAATTAATCGACTTCGACAAGTTTATCGCCGAAATCGACCCCGCCACCACCTTCATCGCCCACCTCGAAGCCGGCGAGCGCACGGCCCTGGCCCAGGTTATCGGGGCCGCGCCGCGCTGCTGCGTGCTCATCGGCCCCGAGGGCGACTTCTCCCCCGCCGAAATTGAGCTGGCGCTGAGCCGGGGCGTGCGGCCCGTCACGCTCGGCAGCGCGCGCCTGCGCACCGAAACGGCCGCGCTGGCCGCCGTGTTCACGGCGCAGGTCGTGCGGGAGCTTTAGCAATTCCTACTATTTCAGGTAAGCGTAGAGCCTTAGGTTTTCCTCAGTTAATTCCAACTGGAATTGACCCACTTTACTGAGCAGCAACTCAATGGCTTCTAAATCTTGGGAGACAGGTTCAGCCTTCCCTTTCGTCGTTATAAAGCGAGGGAAATCCAGCCATTCTATCTCTTTGTAAGCATACCAGCCTCTCGGGTTTCCAGATACCATCGACTCCATTGCGCTAGCATAGTAGTCAAAGTCATAGTAGGTATTCTCATCAAATAGCAAGTGCCTAGTGGGCTCTTGCTCTTCCCATATTGGCTTAACCAAGCATTCTCTGATAATAGCTGCGTTAGCAACTAGCGTAGCAAGGAGTTTCACCCACTTGCTGTCGCTCATTAAAAATGAGGAAAATTTCTGCTGGATTAGCTTATCCAAGTAGAAATCTTGGCGCTGATGAATAGGCACGACGTATTTCATATCTTCTTCTCCTGCCGCTTCTTCACGCGCCAGGGGGCGTTTTTCTCCCAGTCGCCGGCCATGATGCAGCCGTAGGGCCGAATCTCGTCCACGGTGCGGGCTAGCCGGAACTCGGCAATCTGCTGCTGCACCTGGACGGCGTTTTTGTAGGCGCTGGGCAGCTCCGAAATGTCGATTTCGTTGAAGAAAAAGCGAGCGTCGATGCCCCGCGTTTCTTCGTCAAACCACTGCTGCTGGGTTTTGCTGGCCTTGCTGTACTTGTGGCGGGTGCGGCTGAGGTTGCGGCCCGCGCCGTGCGGGGCAAAGCCCAGGTTGTTGGCGGTAGTTTCGCCCTCCACGATGAGAATCGGCTCGGCCATGTTCAGCGGAATGATGCGCGGGCCGGTGATGTCGGGCATAAATTGCGGGTCGAGCGGCGTGGCGCCCTTGGCGTGGTAATACAGCTCGCCAGCCCGAAACACGAAGTTGTGCTCGTTCCAGAAGCGCTGCTGCACCGGCGCTTGCAGGCGCTGGGCCACATCGTCGTGCAGGCAGAGGTGGTTGAGCTTGGTCCACTGGCGCACGAGCTGGAGCGCCGCCCAGTACGCTTCGCCCTCGGGCGAGTCGGCGGGCAGCCAGGCATTGGCCGGGGCGGTTTCGGGCGAGAGCTGCTGGCGGAAGCGCTCGGCCACCTTCATGCCCTCGGTGTAGAGGCGCGCGCCCACGCCCCGCGAGCCGTGGTGCGTCACGAGCACCGTGTCGCCGGTGGCGGCCGAGGTGCCCACGTACAGGAAGTGGTTGCCGTCGCCCTGCGTGCCCAGGTGCTCCTGCGCCAGGCTCAGGGTTTTCTCGGAGCTTAGAAATGGGTTAGCGGCAAACTCGGCTCGCAACGCAGCGGGCAGCGCGTACTGGCGCTCGGGCAGCCGCCCGCCCGGCCCGAAGTGCGTCACCTGCTGGGCCACGTCGAGCACCGTTTTGGGGTCGAGGCGGCCCAGGTTGGTCAGCATCACCGAGCAGCAGATGTCGGCCGAGTGCATACCGGGGTGAATGGCCTGGCGCGCCACCACCACGCCACCCACCGGAATGGTGCCCACCGGCCCGGCCGGGCAGGCATCGGGCATCACGGCGCCCGTCACCACGGTGGGCGTGCGCATGAGTTGCTGCATCGAGAGCCGCACGGCGTCGATGTTCTGCTGCTCCACGGCCGTTTCGGCCCGGATATTCTCGAAGTAGGGCAGCGGCGCGGGCCGCAGCGGCAGCTCGGCCGGCGGCTTCACGGTGTCGAGGTAGGCTAGCCGGACCGCGCCTTCCAGCCCGTGGGCGTTGATATGCGCCAGGGCGTCTTTAAACCACTTGCCCGATTTGAAGCCGAGGTCGAGGAGGTCTTTGCCGGTGGTCATGTTGGTTTAAGTGCTTCTGTAAAGTCAAACCCTTCCAAGTAGGTAATTCTCCATTCCCCGTTTTCTTTTACCGCTCTAAATTTATAGGAAAAGTCTTTCCAGCCCGGGTCGGCGTCTACTGGCAGTTTCCCCCAGTGCCACGTTGCCTCTACCGTGTTCGGGCCTTTGCTAAGCACGTTTACTTCTACAAAATCATAGGGATTTGGCTTATCATAAGGCACATCCTGGCACCCGCACCACGCATTAACATCTCTAGAAAAGCCAAAGTCTGGCTGGTCGCCATCTAACCATCGCTGCGTGCCATTTCTAAGTCGCTTGTCAATCGTCAAAATAACCTTGTTGTAATTTTCTATAAACTCGGCCGCAAACAAACCGCTTGTGCGAAGTTTGGCCAGGTCTAGCCTGTGCGTGCTAAGGTTTAAGCTGGTAATGGCCTTCTTTTTAGTATCGACTACCCCAGGGAGCAACCCAACCTGTAGCGAGTCGCCCCACTTAAGAACTTTCCTGATGAGGGTTTGAATTTGTTCTTTATCATCCGCCGGCTTTGCTGCTTTTTTCGCTGTTGCCAAGGTTGCCTTCGTAGTGGCCGAATTCGTGTCGCTCTTTGCACCCGCGTCCCTTTTCTCTGTTACCAAAACTGGCTTCGTACCAGTTTGATTGCAGCCGAAAAGCAGCAATCCAGATAGTAGCGATACTGATTTAATCCGCTTCATTTTTTTGCTTTTCTCTCGTTGCTTTTATGCCCTACCGCATCGAGAGTTGCACGGCGTCGATGTTCTGCTGCTTCACCGTGTCGAGGTAGGCTAGCCGGGCCGCGCCCTCCAGCCCGTGGGCGTTGAGGTGCGCCAGGGCGTCTTTAAACCATTCGCCCGATTTGAAGCCGAGGGCGAGCAGGTCTTTACCGGTGGTCATGGGTAGTATTTGATGAATGTTTCGCCCGCAAGGTCTTTAAAGTAAAAGATATCAAAGGTGATGCGGGCTAGCTTATGCTGAAGTGCCTGCACGTCTTCTAAGGTCGAATACGGTGCAAATAGCATCAGTTTATCTTTATCGTCACACAACTTAAAGCCCAGCCGCATGAAAGCTTTGATTTGTCGCTTCTCTAGCGTGCACTCTTGCTTATGGCGGCGAACCTCCGGAATTGTCAGCATGAGTGTTTTTCTAACCAGTCTGATGTAGCAGTTAAGGCGCTGCGAATCCTGAAGCACCAGTATAAAACTTGTAATTTCTCCGGCTAGCACCTTGCCCAAAACATTACGCACTGAATAACCAGTTGTTTGCTTGGAAACAGCGGCAAGAGTGAACTTCGCTAACTGCTCTTTTTCTTCGGCTAGGCGCTCAGCAAGGTAGCGGCGCATATATTCCTTCTCACCAATTATTTTTTCTTCCAGAAATTTAATCGAATGTCTTAGCTGCTCTTTCTCATCGTGCCCACTATCCTGAAGGTTGTATAGCGTTTGCAGCTGTTGATTTACTCTAGCCAGAGTCTTGAAGAATAAACGAGCTTTTCCATAGTCCATCTCGGCCACGCATTCTTCCATTTCAGTGGTAAGGCTAGCGCGCTCCGCTTCATAGGCAGCTAGCAGCTTTTTGAGTTTCGTACTCATCAGGCACAAGTGGGCTTAGCTAGAAGTCTGACGCGGCTGAACCACCATTTTCGGCAAGATGTCTTTGCTCTACCTGGTAGCTTTGGTCTCTGCCACCGCTTTCTTGCAAACCTAATTAGCAATTCCTAGAATACATAAGCTTCGGCCCGCAATTATGCTAAAATCCTTATTACTGACGCTCGCCGCTAGCCTCCTGCTCACCACCACTGCCGCCGTGCCGCCCGCCGCGCCCAGCTACCAAATCGCCAAGCTGCACTACGGCGGCGGGGGCGACTGGTACGCCAACAAAACGAGCCTGCCCAACCTCATCGGTTTCTGCAACCAGGCGCTGCACACCAACATCGCCCCCGACGAGGCCACCGTGGAGCTCGACGCGCCCGAGCTGCCCAGCTACCCCTTCCTGCACATGACCGGCCACGGCAACGTGAGCTTCACCCAGGCCGAGGCCCAGAACCTGCGCAAGTACCTGCTCGGCGGCGGCTTCCTGCACATCGACGACAACTACGGCCTCGACAAGTTCATCCGCCCCCAGATGAAGAAGGTCTTCCCCGAGCTGGAGTTCGTGGAGCTGCCCTTCTCCCACCCCATCTACCACCAGAAATATCAGTTCCCGCGCGGCCTGCCCAAGGTGCACGAGCACGATGGCAAGCGCCCCCAGGGCTTCGGCCTCGTGTATAAAGGCCGCCTGGTGTGCTTCTACACCTACGAGTGCGACCTCGGCAACGGCTGGGAAGACGTGGGCACCTATCCCGAAGACACCCCTGCCGTGCACGACGCGGCCCTGCGCATGGGCGCCAATCTGGTGGCTTACGCCCTCACGCAGGACTAATTTTTTCATCTTAAATAGAAAATAAAAACGTCTGTCATGCTGAGCTTGCCGAAGCATCTCTATCGCACCGCTAGGGTGTCGTTCAGTAGAGATGCTTCGGCAAGCTCAGCATGACAGACGTTTTTTGTTTTGAATTTGCGGCTAGCCCTACCGCACGCCCTTCTCCGGGAAGCGGCCTTTTTTAGTGCGGTAAAAGGCTTTAATTTCTTCTAAGTCCTTCTCATAGTCGCCGGTGGGCCAGAACACCGGCCCCACGCCGGCCTCGCGCTTAGAGTAGTCGAGGAAGCCTAGCACGATGGGTACGCCGGCCTCCAGCGCCGCGTAGTAGAAGCCCTTGCGCCACTTGGGCTGGTAGGCGCGGGTGCCTTCGGGCGTGATGAGGATAACGAGCTCATTGTGCTGGTTAAAGAGCTGCACCATGCCATCGACGAGGCTGTTGTTGCGGCTGCGGTTGACGGGCAGCGCGCCGATGGCCTTTACCAGCCAGCCTAGCACGGGGTTTTCGGTCCACTCGCTCTTTACCGTGAAGCGCACGTCCACGTCCATAATGTAGAAGGCGGCGCGGGCCATGATGAGGTCCCAGTTGCTGGTGTGCGGGGCCGCAATCATCATGCACTTCTTGATTTCGGGCGGAATCTGGCCGGTTTGCTTCCAGCCGGCCACGCCTAAAATTGCCTTAGCGATGTAGTACCAGAACGTAGAGGTTTTGCGCGCAGCCATAAACGATAAAAGGGCGGAAAGACCGCAAAGCTAGCCAGAAACGGCGGCCGATGCCGCACCCGCCGCGGGCAGCAGCGCCCGCAGCGCGGCCCCCTGACTCAGCGTGTAGCGGTAGCCAATGTCAAATAGTTCGACGGATTTGCGGTAGTCGAGCGGGCGGTAATTGAGCAGCGCGGGCGGCTCCAGCAGCAGGTCGCACTGCGCCTGCCGGGCCAGAGTGTTGGAGTTGATGGCTAGCTGCAAGGTGCGCTCCAGCACCCGGCGCAGGGTGGGCAGGGTAGCCTCCCGGTTGAGCGGGTTGCAGTGCACGCCCACCACCGGCGCGCCGCCGGGCCTAGTGAGCAGCGGCTCCACGGGCAGGTTATTGAGCAGGCCGCCATCTACAAGCAGCTTGCCCTGATACTCGACCGGCCGGTAGATAATCGGCACTGCCGACGAAGCCAGCAGCGGCGGCAACAGTGGCCCCTGGCTGAAGTACACCGTTTCGCCCGCCACCAGGTCGGTGGCCGCCAGGGTCAGCGGCAGGCGCAGGTCTTCAAACCGCAACCCTGGCCCCAGGTGCCGGGCCAGCAATTGCTCCACGGCCTCTAGCCCCAGCAGGCCGCGCTGGCCGAATATCGGCCGCGTGAGCCGCACCACGTTCACGGCCTGAAACAGCTTCAGTACTTCGCGGGGTGCCACGCCCGCCGCGTAAAACGCGCTCGCGATGGCCCCCGAGCTCACGCCCGCCAGCCGGCCCACCGGCAAACCCAGCTCATCGAGCGCCGCCAGCACGCCCAGGTGCGCAATGCCCCGCGCCCCGCCGCCCGATAGGGCTAGCGATAAGGTAATGGGGAGCGACTCAGCAACTGGCGGCATAGGCATGGCTGGCAAATCAGCTTATAGCTCGCTGAGGCGCAGTGTTTCGCTCAGGCGGATGCCCTTGTCGGTGAGCTGCACCGTGCAGGCTTCGTGGTTAGGGTCATGCTCCAGCAGCAGCACCCAGTTTTCCTCGGCGGCGCGGCGCAGCACGGCTTCCTTCTCGCCTAGCGTGAGCAGCGGGCGCACGTCGTAGCTCATCACGTAGGGCAGCGGAATGTGCGCCGCGCTCGGCAGCAGGTCGGCCATGTAGGCCAGCGTGCGGCCTTTATACTGCATCAGCGGCACCATCATTTTTTCGGTGTGGCCGTCGGCAAACAGAATGTCGCTGAACTGCGGCAGCGCATCGGGCACCCCGGCGCCAGGGTCAATGAACTTCAGCTGGCCACTTTCTTGAATGGGCAAAATATTCTCGCGCAAAAAGCTAGCCTTTTCGCGGGCGTTGGGCTGCACGGCCCACTGCCAGTGCGCCTCGTTGCTCCAATAGGTAGCGTTAGCAAAGGCCGTTTGCAGCGCGCCATCGGGCCGGCGCACCACCGAGCCGCCGCAGTGGTCGAAGTGCAGGTGGGTAAGGAAAACGTCCGTCACGTCGGCGCTCGTCAAGCTCAGCTTTTGCAGCGACCTCTCCAGCGAGTCATCGCCGTGCAGGTAGAAATGGCCTCGAAATTTCTCGTCCTGCTTCTCCCCAATGCCGTTGTCGATGAGCACCAGCCGGTTGCCATCCTCAATGAGCAGACAGCGCATGGCCCAGGCACACATATTGTTGGCGTCGGGCGGGTTCAGCTTTTGCCACATGCTCTTGGGCACCACGCCAAACATGGCGCCGCCGTCGAGCTTAAATAAACCGGTATCAATCGGGTGGATTTTCATACGTGACTGTCATGCGGCGCCTGCGAAGCATCTTATCAAGCTAGCGCCGCAAGTTTTAGTAAATCTGAGGAAAACAGCCAAGAGCAGATGCTTCCTTCGGGTCGCAAAGTGCGCATGACCGACGTTATTCCACCACCACGCCCATCGCCGAAAACTTGTCGATGCGCTGCGAGATGCGCTCCTCGGCGGGCAGCGCGGCCAGCTCCCTGAGCGTGTCAATGAGCGTTTGCTTCAGAGTAGCAATCATTTGCTCGGGGTTGGTGTGGGCACCCCGAGCGGCTCCTCGATAATGCCATCGACCAGGCCGGCCTGCTGCATGTCGGTGGCCGTGAGCTTAAGCGCCTCAGCGGCCTGCTCCTTGTAATCCCAGGAGCGCCACAAAATGCTGCTGCACGACTCAGGCGAAATCACCGAGTACCAAGTATTTTCCAGCATCAGCACGCGGTCACCGATGGCGATGCCCAGCGCCCCGCCGCTAGCTCCTTCGCCGATGATGACGCACACCACCGGCACTTTCAGCATAAACATCTCCTTCAGGTTGCGGGCAATGGCCTCGCCCTGCCCGCGCTCCTCGGCCTCCAGGCCCGGAAACGCGCCGGGCGTGTCGATGAGCGTCACCACGGGCACGTTGAATTTCTCGGCTAGCTTCATCAGGCGCAGGGCCTTGCGGTAGCCCTCGGGGTTGGGCATGCCGAAGTTGCGAAACTGCCGCTGCTTGGTATTATGGCCCTTTTGCTGGCCGATAAACATCACCGGCTGTCCGTCGAGCTCGCCAAAACCGCCCACCATCGCCTTGTCGTCGGCCACGGTGCGGTCGCCGTGCAGCTCCACAAATTTGTCGGCCATGCCGCCGATGTAGTCGAGGGTGTAAGGCCGCTCGGGGTGGCGCGAAAGCTGCACCCGCTGCCAGCGGGTGAGGTTGGCGTAGGTTTCCTTTTTGAGGGAATTGATTTTGGCCTCCAGGGCCACTACCGCCTCCGTTACATCAACGTCGCTCTCGGCCGCCAGCTTCTGCATTTCCTGCAATTTGCCTTCCAGCGCGGCGATGGGTTGTTCAAAGTCAAGCAGCATAAGTCAGGTCTGAGGTTCCTGTTTTCTGAAGAATAATTGGGTAGACATAGCAGGAAGCAACCCGCCAACTGGCGCCCGCTGCCGGTCCGCTAAATGCCGGGCGGCAAAGGTAAACCCAAACTCCGGCAGCTAGCCCGCCCCAAAATAATGAGCCTGAAAAACAACCTACAACGTTTGCCGGGAGCGCCAAAAGCCGCTTTTTTGCTCCCTCGGCTTGTATGAGGCTTTTGGCTAGCCCTACCTTTGCAGCACCAAAGCGGAAAACGGTGACGTTTTCTGGTAAGGCAAAACGGTTTGGTAGTTCAGTTGGTTAGAATGCCGCCCTGTCACGGCGGAGGTCGCGGGTTCGAGTCCCGTCCAGACCGCTCCGTTTAAAAAAGGCCCCTCCTGCTCCCGGGAAGGGCCTTTTGCTTTGCCGGCTACTGCCGGGATGATGCTGCCCGATTAAGTACTTTTTTCAACTCCGGCTTGTGAAAGCCAATTTTATTTCCTTACCTTTGCAGCACCAAAGCGGAAAACGGTGACGTTTTCTGGTAAGGCAAAACGGTTTGGTAGTTCAGTTGGTTAGAATGCCGCCCTGTCACGGCGGAGGTCGCGGGTTCGAGTCCCGTCCAGACCGCTCCGTTTAAAAAAGGCCCCTCCTGCCCCCAGGAAGGGCCTTTTGCTTTGCTACCCGGTGCTAAGTTTCTGCAAAGGTGCCTGGCCTAGAGTCGTTTCTAAGGCGGTGTACAGGGTGGCCAAAAGCCGACCACACCGGAGAAGCTGTATCCTGAGTTGGAAACCGCCTTAAATAGCGGCTGGCTCCAAGTGCATAAATACTTGTTTGCCAAGCAAAAAAGCGCATTGGCCTGGCTTTTTTGTTTATTGGACGAAAAAAAGGAAGCTGAACTGCACGCCATGCCCTAACTTTAGGGCATGAACTATCCCACCCCCGCTCTTCAACCGCTCCCCGTTTCTTCGCTTGTTACGGAGCAAAGCCGCCAGCGCTTAATAACGGCCATTATTTCCGTCACCAACGGCATAGCCTATTATATCGAGCCCTACCAGCAGCAATTGCTTGACCGCTATACGCGTGGTCGCATGACGCTCGATGAAGTTGTATATTCCCTGGAAGCGGCTGCATCTTTCCGGACTACTGCCAGGTAGATAGCCCCCTATTAGGGCGTGTTTTTTTTACAATCTACCTGCTGCCAGCCAGCAACAATAGCGCAGTCGCCTCTAACGCTAGTAGGCAGCTGCGCTATTGTTACTCTGGGGTATTTTATATATTAATTTATTATATTATTTATCGATAATTTTTATTAAATTGCAAACGGTACAAGATGCAGTAAAAATCCCCCTTGGGCACCCGGGCTACGGCTGGGCAGCGACAACTGGAAGGGCTTTGCGAAACACGACTTTGTCGGTACCCACCGCGTAGAACTCGCGGATGCGCGCTTCCTGCTCGTAACCAGCGTGGCGGTACAGGGCGCGGGCTGGCTCCTGGTCCTCATCGCCCGAGGTTTCAATCAAGAGCAGCCGTCCGTTGCGAGCGGCTAGGGCAGCTTCCACAACTTGCAGCAAGGCCATCGCCTGCCCCTGCCGGCGGTGGTCGGGATGCACCCCGATAAAATACAGGTTCCAGGTGCCCTGCGCCATCCGCTCAGGCGCGTAATAGACAGCGCCGGCCAGTTCGGTGGCGCTTTCTGCGACCAGCCAATGGTCGTCGGGACCGGCCGCTCCCGCAACGTAACGGGTAAGCAGCGCGTGCATTTCTCTCAGCCCCTCCGGGTCAAACAGGCCCACGGCTTGGAGCAGCGCCAGCAGCGCCGGCAAATCGGCGGGCCCGACTGGCCGAATGGTCGCGCCAGGAGTATAAACCGGCGGGGTATGGCTGGGCGTGTCTGCGGCTTGGGACTTAGCGGGGAGGATATCGTCCTGCATCGTGGTTTAGGGAAAAAAATTAAGGCATTGACGAGCAAGTGCTACTCGCCTGCCACCGCCAGACTATCCGGCACCTGCCCAAGCAGGCGGCGTAGCGCTGCCCCTAAAAAAGTAGGGGCAGATTTTAGGGGCAGATTGGCTTCTGACCTGGCCTGACCTGTCGAAGCGAAACCGCTCTAGCACTAGCGGGAAGGCAGGTAAGCCCAGTTAGAAAAGCATAGGCACAAAAAAAGGCCGCGCCACCCGGCACGACCCTTTCCAAACCCGGACGCAGCGAGAATTCCCACCCAGCGCTGGTCCGTGGCTCCAACCCAGTGGCTAGTGCCGGAACAAAAGTTCGCGGTACTTCACCAAGGGCCAGTCCTCATCGGCCACAAGCAGTTCGAGCTTGTCGGTCGCGCGGCGGATAGCCGCGAATTTTTCCTTTACCGTGTCGCAATACAGGATGGCGCGCTCACGGGCATCTTCTACTCTATTGGCCACTTTGCGGGCTTCTACCATCGCATCGACCGTCGTTTTAATAGTCGACACGTAGCGCGAGATAGACTTAATCATTTCTACCGTCACCTCGCTGTTTTCGTCGAGGCCCAGCTCACGCAGGCCGCGCACGTTCTGCACCAGCTTATTCTGGTAAGCTAGCGCGGTCGGGATGACGTGGTTAACGGCCAGGTCGCCGAGCACGCGGCTCTCAATCTGAATCTTTTTGGTATAGTCTTCGAGCAGGATTTCGTGGCGGGCGTGCAGCTCGGTGTGCGACAAGATGCCGTGGCGGGCAAACAGTTCGGCGGCGTTGTCGCGCACCATCGCGTCGAGGGCTAGCGGCGTAGTGGGCACGTTGGCCAGGCCGCGGCGGGCGGCTTCGTCCTTCCACTCATCCGAGTAGCCGTTGCCTTCAAAACGGATGTCTTTCGACGAGATTACGTAGCTGCGCAGCACGTCTACGATGGCGACTTCCTTCTTCTTGCCCTGGGCGATGAGCTCGTCTACTTCGGTTTTGAAATCGATGAGCTGGTCGGCCACGATGGCGTTGAGCGTGGTCATGGCCGATGAGCAGTTGGCCGACGAGCCCACGGCGCGCAGCTCAAACTTATTGCCGGTGAAGGCGAACGGCGAAGTACGGTTGCGGTCGGTATTATCGAGGATAATGGCCGGAATCTTATCGATACCCAGCTTGAGGTAAATGTTGTCGCCTTTGTCGAGCGGCAGCTTGGCGGTGCGCTCCAGCTCATCGAGCACGCCGTCGAGCATCGAGCCCAGGAACACCGACATGATGGCCGGCGGCGCTTCGTTGGCGCCGAGGCGGTGGTCGTTGCTAGCCGAGGCGATGCTGGCGCGCAGCAAGTCGGCGTAGCGGTGCACGGCCTTTACCGTGGTGATAAAGAAGGCCAGGAACTGGAGGTTCTCCTTGGGCCGGCGGCCGGGGGCTAGCAGGTTCACCCCGGTGTCGGTGCTCATTGCCCAGTTGTTGTGCTTGCCCGAGCCGTTGACGCCCGCGAAGGGCTTTTCGTGCAGCAGCACTTTGAAGTTGTGCTTCAGGGCCACGCGCTCCATCACATCCATCAGCAGTTGGTTGTGGTCGATGGCCAAGTTGGCATCCTCGAAAGTGGGGGCGCACTCGTACTGGTTGGGGGCTACCTCGTTGTGGCGGGTGCGCAGCGGAATGCCGAGCGCGTTGGCTTCTTCCTCAAACTCAAGCATGAAGCCGTGCACGCGGGGCGGAATCGAGCCGAAATAATGGTCTTCGAGCTGCTGGCCCTTGGCTGGTGCGTGGCCGAAGAGCGTGCGGCCGGTCATCACGAGGTCGGGGCGGGCGTCGTAGAGCGCCTTGTCAACCAGAAAATACTCCTGCTCAATGCCGAGCGTGGTATTCACGCGCTGCACGTCCTTATCGAAGTACTGGCACACGTCGACGGCGGCTTTTTCGAGCACGGCCAGCGACTTAAGCAGCGGGGCTTTGTAGTCGAGGGCTTCGCCGGTGTAAGCCACAAAAATTGTGGGAATGCAGAGCGTCTTGGCGCCTACCGTTTCGATGATGAACGCGGGCGAAGTGGGGTCCCAGGCGGTGTAACCGCGGGCCTCGAAGGTGTTGCGGATGCCGCCGTTGGGGAATGACGACGCATCGGGCTCCTGCTGCACGAGAGCCGAGCCTTTGAAGTTCTCAATCGGCCGGCCGTCCGAGTTCAGGTCGAAAAACGAGTCGTGCTTTTCGGCAGTGGCGCCGGTGAGAGGCTGAAACCAGTGGGTGTAGTGGGTAGCCCCCTTAGCCATGGCCCAGGTTTTCATGGCCGAAGCCACGGCGTCGGCTACGTTGCGCTCAACGGGCGTGCCGTGCTTGATGGCCGCTTGCAGCTTTTTGAAATACTCGCCGGGCATATTCGCCCGCATTGCCTCGAGATTAAATACATTTTGCCCAAACGAGTCGGACCGGCGGGCCGCGAAGGGCTTTACAGTCAGCGCCTGGCGCTGGTCAACGAGTTCGAGAGCTTTAAAGCGGAGAATGGCCATGAAATTGAGGATGGGTATCTGATTTCAAGGCAAAAATACGGAGGAGCGGATGATTTTCCGCAGCTGCCCCCTTCAGTTTGCAGATTTCCTGGGTAAATAGCCCTAATTAATCGGCTAAAGGGGTAAAATTGCCAGTCAGGATTTTTACCGGTTTTCGCCGATTACGCACCTAAAGTACTAAGCATCTAAGCACTAGTCGGCAAGCACAATTGAAATAGCTGGCGGCTACTATTTGGCAACCAGCAGCCTGAATTTATTACCCTAACTCAGGCGACGAGTGCAATTTGGCGTAGCCCGTAACTTTGCGGCCATGCTTGGCACTTTGCTCGCCCGCTTTCGCCAGTTTCGCCGCCAGCGTCGGCAGCAGCGCCACCTGCATCAGTTGAGCCGCCTTGATGCGGCGGCCCTCGCCAGCCAGGCGCCGCCCGATGCCAGCCACGTATTGGTAGTGCGCAACGACTCCATTGGCGACTACCTATTATATCGGCCCTGGCTGCGCCGCCTGAGCGCCGAGGCGCACCGCCGGGGCCAGCGCCTCACGCTGGTGGCCCATGCGCTGTGGGCGCCGCTGGCCCGCGCCTGGGATGCCGACTTATTTGCGGAAGTACTCGCCGTTGATTTTAAGCGCTTTACTACCGACCTGGCTTATCGGGCCGAAACAGTGCGGGCGGTTGGCGCGCTCGGTGCGGGCGAAGTCATTTATCCGGTGCATGTGCGCGAGGCAACGGCCGAAAACTTTATTCGCTTCCTGCAGGCGCCGGTGCGGGTGGCTTGCCAGGGTGAGCACCACAAGGGGCCGTGGTTTGCCGCGCTCGACGCGGGCTACACCCGGCTGCTGCCCAGCACCCCCGCGGTACTGTTTGAGTACGACCGCAACCGCGAGTTTTTCGAGCACTGGCTAGGGGCCGGCACTACGCCCGTCGCTGAAGCGCCGCTAGGCTTGCCTGCTTCCGTGGCCAGCGCGGCGGCAGCCATGCAGGCGGCGGGGCCGTATATCGTGCTTTTTCCGGGGGCCAGCGCCCGGCAAAAGCGCTGGCCCACCGGGCGTTTTGCGCAGCTAGCCAAGCGCCTGCAGCAGCACTATGGCCCTCAGTATAGACTAGTAGTGGCCGGCAGCCCCGCCGATGGCCACCTGGCCCGGCAGATTCAGCAGGCGGCCGGGCCAACGGTACCCCTGGAAAACTGCTGCGGGCAGACCGACCTGCCGGGCTTGGCGGCGCTGGTGGCGGGGGCTAGCCTGCTCGTTAGTAATGACACCGTGGCCGCCCACCTAGCGGCGCAGGCCGGCACGCCCTGCTTGGTGCTGCTGATGGGCGAGAACTACGGCAAGTTTTTTCCTTATCCGCCGGCTCTTTTGCGGGCGCCGTGCCAGTGCTTGTTTCCGCCCAGCCAGGAGGCGCGGTTTGCGCACGGTGATTTCAGCCCGCCCGCGCAGGACCCCGACATCAGCCAGATTGCACCGGCGCGGGTGCTGGCGGCAGTTGTCGAGCTGGTAGGCCCTGCTGCGCGCTAGGCGCCGGAGCAGCCGTATCTTTGCAGGCTCATGACTCCCCAAACCGTTGCTTTTTATACGCTGGGCTGCAAGCTCAATTTCTCCGAATCGTCGGCTCTGGGCCGGCAGTTTGAGGAGCGCGGCGTGCGCCGCGTCGAGTTTGAGCAGGGCGCCGATGTGTACGTGGTGAATACCTGCTCCGTCACCGACCACGCCGACCGCAAGTGTCGGCGCGTGGTGCAGCAGGCGCTCAAGCACAATCCGCAGGCCTTCGTGGCCATTGTGGGCTGCTACGCCCAGCTCAAGCCCGCGGAAATTGCTAACATTCCCGGCGTGGGCGCCGTGCTGGGCGCAGCCGAGAAATTCCGGCTGGCCGAGATTCTAACCGAGCTGGAATTGCCAGAGGCTGGTGCCACCGGGCCGGGTCGGGTATTTGCCTCGCCCATCAGCGCGGCGCACGAGTTTCACCCGGCGCAGTCGCTGGGCGAGCGCACGCGCACCTTTTTGAAGGTGCAGGATGGCTGCGACTATTCGTGCTCATTCTGCACCATTCCGCTGGCGCGGGGAGCTAGCCGCTCGGGTAGCGTGGCCTCGGTGGTCGAGCGCGTGGAAAAGCTGGCTGGCCAGGGCGTGCAGGAAGTAGTGCTCACGGGGGTAAACCTGGGCGACTTTGGCCTGCAAGGCCCCGAGCGCGAGCGCCGCGAAAACTTTACCCAACTGGTGCAGGCACTAGAGAAGGTGGAGAATATGCGCCGCTACCGCATCAGCTCGTGCGAGCCTAACCTGCTGACTGACGAGGTTATCCAGACCGTGGCGGCGTCGCGGCGCTTTATGCCGCACTTCCACCTGCCGCTGCAAAGCGGGTCGGATAAGATTTTGGGCCTGATGCGCCGCCGCTACCGCCGCGCGCTCTACGCCGACCGCGTGGCCCGCATCAAGGAATTAATGCCGCACGCCGGCATCGGGGTCGATGTAATTGTAGGCTTTCCGGGCGAAACGGAGGCCGACTTTCTGGAAACCTACCAGTTTCTCAACGAGCTGCCCATCAGCTACCTGCACGTTTTCCCCTACTCGGAGCGGGCTAATACGCTGGCCCCCACCCTGCCCGGCCGCGTGCCCGAGCGCGTGCGCACCGAGCGCACCACCCAGCTGCGCAGCCTGTTGGAAAAGAAGAAGCGGGCTTTCTACGAGCAGCACACCGGCCTCGAAACCGAGGTATTGTTTGAAGATGACGTGACCGATGGCCGCGTGGAAGGCTACACACCCAACTACATCCGCGTGGCGGCCAAGTACGACCCGCTGCTGGTGGGCGAAATCCGGCCGCTGCGCCTCACCCAGGTGAATGCGCTAGGACTGATGGAGGCCGAGGAAGTAGGTCTGTTTGCCTAAATCACGTATTTAGCTAATTATTAAATAATTACACGAATTTTGAAGCCATCCTAAACCAACAAGGCCACCCCCACGGGTGGCCTTGTTGGTTTAGGATGGTTATTTGCCTTCACTGGCGGGGGCTAGCCAATGACACAAAAATAATTGTCTCTAAAATCCGCTGAATCCGAAGCATCCGCGGTTCAGACATTTCGTTGCAGCACCGCTACGAGCTGCTGCATGAGAGCTTGCTGTTCGAGCAGGTGCTGGTTGCGCTGCTCGGCCAAGGCTAGCTGGTGCTGGAGATACTGGGTTTGGAGCGCAACCGTGAGGTAGGCCGGGTCGGGTGCCGGCGCTGTCGGCGCGGGGCTAGCCACTGGCATCGGCGGCGCTACGGGGGTTGCCGCCGCTGAGGGCGCCGGGGCCACCGGCGTGGGCGTCGGCGCTTCGGCTGCTACGGGGGGCACAGCGGCTGATGCAATTGCTGGCTGGGGAGGGGCAAACAAGTCGGCGGCCGGGGGCGTGGAAGCAGGCGTAGCAACGGGGCTAGCCGGCTCAGCAGGGGCTCTCTCCGTCACCAACATTGGTCCTTGGCCGAGCAGCAGCCAGTCTTTCGACACATTTGGGTACGTTTCGAACACCTTACACAGTAGGTCATAGCCGGGCTTGTTGCGCTCGTCTACCAGGTGTTGAATAACAGTGGCTGTCTTATCCAGCGACTGCGCAAAGGCATTTTTACTCATTCCCAGCTGTTGAATGAGCTGGGTAAAACGTTGGCCGATGGACTCAGGAGCAGGCATTTGCACAAATGGTAAGTTGCACAAATGTAAAAGCTAAACGCTTCCCGACTTAACTCCTTCCTTCTTACTGGCTAGCATTCGCATACCGGCGGCGCAGGTCGCGGGCCAGATTGTTGAACACGTATTCGTGCTCTTGCCTGATGCCTAGCACTTCGAGCGGCTGCCAGTACCGACGCGGCCTAAGAACCGAGGTGTAGATGGTAATGCGCGTGAGCTTGCAGCTATTGCTACCCAGGCTATCAAAGTAGTAATTGGCGGCGCGGAAGCCGAGCCATTTACGGCCGACCAGATTATAATCTATTACTTTCATCTCCAGAACCTTGCCTTTTTTCAGGGCTGTTATCTGCTCGGTAATGGTGCCACCGCCAAAATCGCGGTTGCTTAGGTTGCCTCCCTTAAAATAACAGGTGCGCCGCCCGCCAACCGCTTCTTTTTCCAGCACGCACCGGGTGGGAATAGGCAGGTCGAGGTGCATGAGTAGCGGCTTCGGGGCATCGAGGGTGTCCACGGCTTTGATGCACTCATAGACCTGCCGGGGCGAGTAGGCAAATACCTGTTCGGTTCTGACGGCCACGGTAGCTGTCGCGTCTTTGGTGAAGTAGGTTTCGGTGGGCGCGGCTACCAGAAACAGGCCAAGCGGCAGCACCAGTACCGGCAGCCTGCTAGTGCCCTGCAGCTGCCGATAACGCCGTGCCAAATGCGAGACGACGTAACCCAAAAAGATGAGCGGCACCATAAGGGGTAGCACCATAACGATGCAGAGCAGGCCCGATAGCCCGGGCACGAACGAGGCCAGCAGGGTAAGCAGGGTGGCGGCCAGGGCACCCCCCAGCGTGTATTTTGCTTTTGGCATAGCTCCGAGGGCTACCCCTAGCACGATGGGCAACAGTACGAATAATACTATCCCATACTGCGCCAGCCCCCCGAACAAAAAAATAATTCCGGTTCCGAAAAAGAAAAAGGTTAGGCCAATGGCCAGTCGAAAGCTCTTATCACGTAATACTTCGTTCATGGCCGGGCGTTACCAAAGGCTTGGAAAAAGGAAACGGATAAGCTACTCGTAGCGCAGGCTATCAATCGGGTCGAGCGCGGCGGCTTTGCCGGCCGGATACGAGCCGGCCAGCAAACCCACCGTTACGCAGATGGTGAGCCCCAACCCTACCCAGCCCCAGGGCACGAAAAAGGTCTTGCTGCCCGCCAGCACCGCCACGCCATTGCCGGCGCCCACCCCTAGCAGAATGCCAAACAGGCCGCCCAGCACGCAGATAACGATGGCTTCGAGCAGAAACTGCAGCCGCACCTGCCGCGCGGTAGCCCCCAGCGCCTTGCGGATGCCGATTTCGCGGGTGCGCTCGGTCACCGACACCAGCATGATGTTCATGAGCGCGATGCTGGCCCCGAGCAGCGCCAGAAAGGCGATGATGCCGCCGGCTAGCTGCATCTTGCCGGTGAGCGAGTCGAGCGTGCCGGTGAGCGACTCGGGGCTTTCGATGTCGAATGAGTCTTCCTGGCCCAGGCGGTCGTTGCGCACGGCGCGCATCACGCCGGTGGCCTGGCTTTGCAGAAAGGCGAGCGAGCCGGCCGTGGGCGTGGCCGTTTTCACGTCGTAGGTGAGGGCGCCGGTGCGGGGTAGCTGGTTGCCGGTTTCGAGCGGCACCAGCAGCAGGCGGTCGGCCCCGCCCGAGCCGCCCATCGTGCTGCCGCTCTTTTCGAGCAGGCCCACTACCTGAAAGCGCTTGCCCAGGGCGTAGATATACTTGCCGACAGGGCTAGCCTGCGGAAAGAGCTTCTCCTTCATTTCCTGGCCGATGACGGCCACGTTGGCCCCGGTGCTTAGCTCGGCCGGCGAGAAGGTGCGGCCCTGCGTGAGGGCGTAGCTCTGGATGCGCAGGTAGTTTTCGTCGCCGGCTACCACCTGCATGTTGGGGTTGGTTTTCTGGCCGTTGGCCTTGATTTCGGTGGCTCCGCTGATGAAGGCCGACACGCCTACCACCGTGCCCGGCTCGCGGCGGGTCAGCTCTTTTTTATAAAGCGTGGCTTGCAGGTAGCTCAGCGGCGGGTACTGCTTGCCCTGCACGCCGCCGCGCCGAAAGCGGTTATTATAGCCTTTGGCCTTGATTTCAAAGGCATTAGCCCCGAGGCTAGCGAAGGTATCGCCCAGCGAATGGCGCATGGCGTCAATGGCCGTGAGAATACCCACCAAGGCCATTAGCCCAATGCTCACGATGAGCGCCGTGAGAATGGTGCGCAGCAGATTGCCGGAGATGGAGCGCAGCGCCTCGCGGATATTTTCCAGAAAACTCATAAAATCGCAGATTGGGCAGATTGGGCAGATTTCACCGATGCGGGCGGCTAGCCGGTGCTGGCACCGCAAAGTTCAGCGACCGCGCCTTACCTTGAACTACGGTTGCGGCCGGCCCGTTGGGCAGCTAGGCCCTTAGTCCTCAAAAGTATGTTGCTGAAGCGTCTTGCCCTGTTGTTGGCGTTGCTGGCCCCGGCCCTGGCGGCCCGCGCCAACCATATTTTCATCCCGATGGATAACACCCAGAAGGAACATCTCAAAGCTTATGGCCTGTGTTACTGGGCGTTGAGCAAGCAGATTGAAATTGATTGGCTGCTCAATTACCGGGGTGGCTCCTTTGCCTGCGAGGCGCAGCCGGCCCTGGAAAACGAGCTAAGCGTGCGCGGCATCACGTTCCAGACCATTTCGGAGGCGCAGTACACCGGCATTTTGCAGCAGATAGCCGACCCCAACGCCAACATGGACGTGATGAAGCTGGAGAAAGTCCCCAAAATCGCGGTGTACACGCCCAAGGGCAAGCAGCCCTGGGACGACGCCGTGACGATGGTGCTCACCTACGCCGAGATTCCCTATGACAAGATTTACGACGACGAGGTGCTCTCGGGCGTGCTGCCCAAGTACGACTGGCTACACCTGCACCACGAGGATTTTACGGGCCAGTACGGTAAGTTTTATTCGGCCTACCGCTACGCGCCCTGGTACCAGCAGCAGCAGCGCGAGGCCGAAGCCGCCGCCAAGCGCAACAACTTCAAGAAAGTGAGCGAGATGAAGGCGGCCGAAGCCGTGAAGATGCAGGAGTTTATTGCGGGCGGCGGCTTCATGTTTGCCATGTGCTCGGCCACCGACAGCTACGACATCGCCCTGGCCGGGCTAGGGGTCGATATGGTGGAAAGCATGTACGACGGCGACCCCGCCGACCCCAACGCCCAAAGTAAGCTCAACTTCAACCGCACGCTGGCTTTCCAGAACTTCCAGCTGAAAACAAACCCGATGGAGTACGAGTACTCCAACATCGACATGCAGCCGTATGAGCGCGGCCTCTACGAGCAAAACGATTATTTTCAGCTTTTTACCTTCTCGGCCAAGTACGACCCGGTGCCGACCATGCTGACCCAGAACCACGAGAAGACCATCCACGGCTTCATGGGCCAGACCACGGCGTTTCGCAAAAGCCTCATCAAGCCCGATGTTATCATTATGGGCGAAACCAAGCAGGACGGCGAGGTGCGCTACATGCACGGCACCCTGGGCAAAGGAACCTGGACTTTCTACGGCGGCCACGACCCCGAGGACTACCAGCACCTGGTGGGCGAAGAGCCCACCGACCTCTCGCTGCACCCCAACTCGCCCGGCTACCGCCTGATTCTGAACAACGTGCTCTTCCCGGCGGCCAAGAAGAAGAAGCAGAAGACCTAAGCGCGAGGTTGCGCTTAAAACGACAACTGGTCCCAGAACACCACTTGGCCATCCTGGTTGTGCACAAACTGCACGTTGCCATCCTGCGACACCACAATGGCCAGGCACTCGGGCGCCGCCAGGCACAGGCGGTAGGCGGCCCGGTGGCGGGTGCCGCCGTGGTCGGCGGGCACCGCTTGAAAGCTGGTGCCTTCCACGTTCAGGGCCCGGTACACGGAGCTGAGCGGCACCTGGGTAGCCTGAATCTCGACCCCAAAACCCACAATATCAATTTGCTGGGTGAGCACCAAAGCGCCATCGACGGCCGTCATGCCCGCGATATAATCGGAAAAGTGGTCGATTTGGGTCGTGAGCACGCGCAGTTCTTCATCGGGCGAATTTTGGAAGTAGTCCCAGCCGCCGCACCAGCGCCTGCACCACGGCCCGGTAGCGCGGGCCAGCGCCGGCGGGCACCAGCCGGTACTTGGGGCGCAGCACGCCGCCCGGCGCAGTAAGGGCGGCTACCCGGTCGGTGGGCACCAGCACCACCAGCCCCCCGTGGCCGCTGGCCCGCAAGCGGGTGAGGGCCCGGCGCTGCATGTGCAGCACGAGCTGCACCATCAGCTCCTCCTGGGCGGCCGGCAAAGGCGCATTGCCCAACAGCCCCGCCAGCAGGTGGTTTTCCACGAATCGCCCTTCGCCCCAGGCCATCGGAAACTGCAAAAAGCCGTGCCCATCAATGCGCCCCCGCTGCAACGTGAGCACGCGGCGGGCGCCGTAATAAAATATTAGGCTGCCCGGCCCGCTTACTTGCACCAGCAGCGCCTGGGGTGCCGCTAGCTGCACCCGGCCCGGACTATCGAGTACCTGGTCCCACTCGTGCTCGCTAAATAGCATACCCCACACCTGCAACTGCCCGCCAGGGGCTTGCTCTACGGTCAGCAGGCTGCTCGGGTGCTGCACGGCGGGGCTCAGCCGCCGCAGTTCCTGCTCGTTCCAGGCGCGGGGCGCGGCAAAGCGGGCGAGGTGAAAATCCAGCAGCGTCACGGGCTGCGCTTCCAGCTGCGCCTGGGTAGCCCACACCACGTGGCACTCCACCGCCCGGCCCTCCTCAAACAGCAGGCTAGCCTGGTAAAGCGCCGAAATGAGCTGCGTAAGCACGTCGGTGGCGGGCAATGGCAGCGCTTCGGCAGGCCAGCGCTGGTGCAGGGCGGCGGCCAGGTCGCTAGGGTAATAATGGGTAGATGTCATGCGAATTACCAGCTTACGAAAAAATATCATTCCGCGTCCGTGAGGAATCTCATTCACACCGCCAGAATTAGCCAAGCGGGGTAGTGAGATTCCGCGCAGACTCGGAATGACGTTTTTTCCAGGCAATTATTATGAACCTTATCCCTTCGCTGTCAGCGTAATATACGGGATAATGCACTCCTCCAACGACACGCCGCCGTGCTGGAACGTGTCCTTGTAATAATTCACGTAGTAATTATAGTTGTTGGGATAAGCGAAGAAATAGTCGCCGAGCGTGAAAACGTAGGCCGTGCTCACGTTTTCGCGGGGCAGGAAAATGCTCTCCGGCTTGCGCACCACGTAGATGTCGCGGCTCTCGTCGAAGCCCAGGTTGCGGCCGTGCTTGTAGCGCAAGTTGGTATTCGTATTGCGGTCGCCCACAATCTTATACGGCCGTTTCACGCGGATGGTACCGTGGTCGGTCGTAATGATAAGCTTGCCCTTTTTCTCCGAGATGGTTTGCAGCATTTCGTAGAGCGGCGAGTGCAAAAACCACGAGCGCGTGAGGCTGCGGTAGGCGCTTTCGTCGGCGGCTAGCTCCCGTATCATCGCCATGTCGGTGCGGGCGTGCGAGAGCATATCCACGAAGTTGTAGACGATGACGTTGAGCTTGTAGTTGTTATGCAGGTTGCTCATCTTGCCCAGCAAGTCCTTGCCCGCCTGCAGGTTAGTTACCTTGTGGTAGCTGTGCTTGGCCTTCTGGTTGTTGCGCTGGAAATTGATTTCCATGAACTCGGCCTCGTGCAGGTTCTTGCCTTCTTCGTCCTCGTCCCACACCCACAGGTTGGGGTATTTTTTCTGGACTTCACCCGGCATCATACCCGCAAAAATGGCGTTGCGGGCGTAAGCCGTAGTAGTGGGCAGAATGCTGTAATATAGTTCCTCCGAATCAACCGTAAACAGCTCGGCAATAATGGGTTCGAGCACTTTCCACTGGTCGTAGCGCAGGTTGTCGATGAGCACAAAGTACACCGGCGTGTCGCCGGTCTGCTTCATCAGCGGGAATACTTTTTCCTTGAAGAGCTGGTGCGACATGAGCGGCGCGTCTTTGTCGCGGCCGTTTACCCAGTCCTCGTAGTTCTCAATAATGAAACGGCCGAAATACGTATTGGCCTCGTCCTTCTGCATGTTGAAGACCTCGGCCATGCTTTTGCCCTCGGTTTCGTTGATTTCCAACTCCCAATACGTCAGCTTCTTGTACACATCCACCCACTCCGAGGGCGAGAGGCGGTCGGAGAGCTGCATGCCGAGCTGGCGGAAGTCACGCTGGTAGCCCGAATTGGTAGCTTCCGTCACCAGGCGCTTGTTATCCAGCACCTTTTTCACCGACAGCAGAATCTGGTTCGGGTTGACGGGCTTGATGAGGTAATCGGCAATTTTGGCCCCGATAGCGCCTTCCATAATGTGTTCTTCCTCGCTCTTGGTAATCATCACGACGGGCACCGTGGGGCGCACCACCTTGATTTCGTTGAGTGTTTCGAGGCCGGTGAGGCCCGGCATATTTTCATCGAGAAAAACCAGGTCGTAAGTGTTTTCCTGCACCTCTTCCAGGGCATCGGCGCCGGAGTTAACACCGGTTACATCGTAGCCCTTCTCCTTGAGAAACAGAATGTGCGGCTTGAGCAGGTCAATTTCGTCGTCGGCCCAGAGAATGGAGTATCGTTGCATAAGCAGGGGCGCGAAGGTGGGTTCGCGCATCAAAAAAAAGGTTGCGGTAGCGGTTCTAACGGTGGCTAGCCCGCCCGTAGTATCGGTGGGGTGAAGGCAGGCCGTCCGTAGCTTTACCGGAAAACCGGGGTTTGGGTTCCTGCTACCCGCAGCTTAGTCGGCCAACCGGCCCCAAATCCCGGCCAACGCCCCCTAGCCCGCTCGCCGGGCCGCGCCCCGCCTGCGATGAATAAAAAGAAGATTTTCAACGACCCCGTATACGGGTTCGTCACGGTGCCCACCGAGCTGCTGTTCGACCTCATCGAGCACCCCTACTTTCAGCGGCTGCGGCGCATTCAGCAGCTCGGGCTCACTAACTTCGTGTATCCGGGGGCGTTGCACACGCGCTTTCACCACGCGCTGGGGGCCATGCACCTCATGCAGCTGGCCCTGCGCACGCTCAAGGACAAGGGCGTAAAAATTTCGGCGGCCGAGGGCGAGGCGGCCCAAATTGCCATCCTGCTGCACGACATCGGCCACGGCCCCCTCTCGCACGCCCTGGAAACCAGCATCTTCCAGGATGTGCCCCACGAGCAGCTGTCGCTGTACCTGATGGAGCGGCTGAATAAGCAGTTTGGCGGCCGGCTGAGGCTAGCCATCGAGATGTTTCAGGGCAGCTACGGGCGCGAGTTTTTTCACCAGCTCGTGAGCTCCCAGTTGGATATGGACCGGCTTGACTACCTCAACCGCGACTCGTTCTACACCGGCGTGGCCGAAGGCCGGCCGGGCGCCGACCGCCTCATCAAGATGCTGCAAGTGGTGGATGAGCGCCTGGTGCTGGAAGAAAAAGCCGTGTACTCGGTCGAGAACTTTCTGGTGAGCCGCCGCCTGATGTACTGGCAAGTGTATCTGCACAAGACCGTTACGAGTGCCGAGCAGATGGTTATTCGCACCATGCAGCGGGCCCGCGACCTGGCCCGCGCCGGCGTGGCCGTGCCCGGCAGCAGCTGCCTCACGTTCTTCCTGGGTCGCGCCGTGACCCTAGCCGAGTTTGAAACCAATTCTGCTATTCTCAATCATTTCGTGGAGTTGGACGATACCGACGTGTGGGCGGCCATCAAGGGCTGGAAAAGCTACCCCGACAAGGTGCTGAGCTTCCTGGCCAAGAGTCTGATAAACCGCCAGTTATTTAAAATTGTCGTTAGTCCCGAACCCCACGATGAAGAGTTTCAGCTCGGCATCGTGGAGCTGATTGCCGAGCACTTCAGTCTGCGCCCCGAGGAGGCTAGCCAGCTCATGATAACCGGCCGCCTCAGCAATACCGCCTACGACCCGTCCAGCAACGAAACCATCAATATCCTCACCAAGCTCGGCAAGGTGGTGAACGTGGTGGAAGCCTCCGATTTGCCTAATATTCGGGCGCTTAGCCAGAAAGTGCAGAAGTATTACATCTGCTACCCGAAGGAGATTTTGTAGGGCGAACTTTGTAGTCCGCGCTATTTATTTCTGCACGAACTTCTTGCGCAGCTCGGCTATCTGGTCCTTGAATTTTTTGTCGGAATCAATCAAATCCGATACCGTTTGGACCGAGTGGATAACGGTAGCGTGGTCGCGGCCGCCGAAGTGGTAGCCGATGGTTTTGAGCGAGTGGTTGGTGTGCTCCTTGGTGAAATACATGGCCACCTGCCGGGCCGTAACTATCTCTTTCTTACGAGTTTTCTCCTTCAGCAGCGCCACTGGCACGTTGAAAAAGTCAGCCACCGTTTTCTGGATGAAGTCCACGTTGACTTCGGCTTCCACTTCCTCAATGATGTGGCGCAGGGCGCCTTTGGCCATCTCCAAGTCGATGTCGCGGCGCGTGAGTACGCTCTGGGCTAGCAGGGTGGTGAGCACGCCTTCGAGCTCGCGCACGTTGGTGGGCACCGAATGCGCCAGGTACTCCACTACCTGCGGCGCGATTTCCATGCCGTCCTGCTGGGCCTTGTTCTGGATGATGGCGATGCGCGTCTCGAAGTCGGGGCTTTGCACGTCGGCGGTGAGGCCCCACTTGAAGCGCGAGAGCAGGCGGTCTTCGAGGCCGCTGAGCTCGCGCGGGGGGCGGTCGCTGGTCATCACAATCTGACGGCCGCCCTGGTGCAAGTGGTTGAAGATGTGGAAGAACATCTCCTGGGTTTTGCCCTTGTTGGCCAGAAACTGCACGTCGTCGAGGATGAGCACATCGACGAGCAGGTAGAAGTTGGCGAAGTCCTGCACGGCGTTGCGCTGCAGGCTTTCGATAAACTGGTTGGTAAACTTCTCGGCCGACACGTAGAGCACGAATTTCTCCGTGTTCGTGGCCTTGATGTGGTTGCCGATGGCTTGCACGAGGTGCGTTTTGCCCAAGCCCACGCCGCCGTACACCATGAGCGGGTTAAAGGCAGTGGTGCCGGGCTTGTTGGCCACCGCCAGGCCGGCCGAGCGGGCTAGCCGGTTGCAGTCGCCTTCGACGTAGTTATCAAAGGTATACGTGGTGTTGAGCTGCGAGGGCACGATGTTGCGGTCCATCGTTTTAACAGCCTCGAAGGGGTTGCGCAGGGTAGTGGCAGCCACCTGGGCCGCCGTGGCGGTGTTGCCGCCGGGCACCAGGTGGCGGGCCGGAGCTACCGGGCGCGCGGGCTGGATGCCGCCGGGCGCCGTGCCGTAGTTGGGGCCGGCGCTGCGCTCGGGCGCCGGGGCGCTGGGCGCGGCCTTGCGGGCGGGCGGCAGGTGCATGGCCTTGGGCGGCGCCTGCGCGTTGCCCTGGTCCACGACTACACTGTATTCGAGGCGGCCTTCGGGGCCCAGCTCCTGGTAGATGGCGCGCTTGAGCTCCTCGACGTAGTGCTCTTCGAGAAATTCGTAAAAATAGACGCTGGGGACCTGGATGGTGAGCACCTTGCCTTGCAGCTCGACCGGCGCAATGGGCTCAAACCACGTCCGAAAGCTCTGCTCCCCCACCTCGGCGCGGATGACGCGCAGGCAACTGGCCCAAACGGTGCGGAAATCCTGCGACATGGAGGTGAAAAAAAACGAGCTTGGGCGAAGGACCCGCAACGAAAAAAAAGCCCTCCAAGTTGAGCCGATAATTTAACCGGCCCGACTTGGGGGGGACAAATTTGCGCATAAACCAGCAGACAAAAAAGCCCGCAAATGCTTGCTTTTATGAAGCCGCTAGCAGGTAGCGCGAACGGGCAGCACCAGGGCCCCGGTGGCCCGTACGGGCTGAGCACCACGGCGCATATCATAGTCGATACGGCCCAGGTTAATGCCCGACCAGCCCACTTGGTTTATCAGCGTAACGTGGCCCTGGGGGCCGGTAATGGGCTCGGGAGCGGGCATGAAGGTATGGGTGTGCCCCCCTAAAATCAGGTCGATGCCGCCGACCTGGGCGGCTAGCTTGCGGTCGTCAAGCTTCTCGCTTTCATACTTATAGCCGAGGTGCGAGAGGCAGATAACCATATCGCAATGTTCGCGCTCGCGCAGCTGCTGCACCTGGGCCCGGGCCACGGTCACGGGGTCGAGGTACTGGGTAGTGCCAAAATTTTTATCGGCCACGAGCCCTTTTAATTCGATACCCAGCCCAAAGACGCCGATGCGGGCGCCGGCTTTTGCAAAAACCTTGTAGGGCGCGAAGCGGCCGGCCAGCGGGGTGCCGCTGAAATCGTAGTTGGCGATGAGAAATGGGAAGCCAGCGTTGGGCAACTGCTTCTGCAAGCCTTCGAGGCCGTTGTCGAAGTCGTGGTTGCCGAAGGTGCTGGCGTCGTACTTCATGCGGCTCATCAGCTTGTATTCCAGCTCGCCCAGAAAGAAGTTGAAATAGGGCGTGCCCTGCCAGATATCGCCCGAGTCGAGCAGCAGCACGTTGGGCTCCTGGCGGCGCACGCTGTCGATGAGGGCCTCGCGCCGTGCCATGCCCCTAGCCCGGCCCACTGCGGGGCATTGTCGGGAAAGGGCTCGATGCGCGAGTGCATGTCGTTGGTGTGCAGAATAACGAGCCGCGACGAGCTGCCGGCGGCATTAGCCACGAGGCTAGGGCCGAGCAGGCTGAGGCCGGCCGTGCCAACTAGAGATTTCTGGAGAAAATCGCGGCGCTGCATAGTATTAGTGAGCAGTTAGCAATGAACAGATGGTAGACAAACAACATATCAATGACTGTTCACTGCTCACTGATACTTGTTCACTGATTAATTAGCGGGCTTCACCCGGCCCTCGACCCTAGCCGTGACGGGCTGGCCGGCGGCAGTAAGGCCCTTGATGTGGTCGATGATGACGGTGCGCAGCAGCAGCCCGGTGTGGCGCAGCTTGGCCGCCTTGAGAAACTCCATGTGGTCGCCGCCGCCGGCCAGGTAGTCGGAAATGGCGATGCGGTAAGTCTTGGCCGGGTCGAAGGGCTGGCCGCCGACAAGAATCTGCTGGGGCTTTTTATCGGGGCCTACGGTGTAGACGGCGCCCGACACGGCCATGCCGAGGGGCGCCGCGTAGTCGAATAATTGCTGCACCACGGGGCCGGGCGCGTCGAGCACCAGGAGCTCATTCTCGAAAGGCATGAGCTCGAACACGTTGCCCAGCGTGACGGGCCCGGCCGGTAGCGCATTGCGCATGCCGCCGTTGGTCATCACGCCCAGCTCGATGGGCTCGCCCTTGAAATACTGGCTGGCGGCGGTGCGCTGCAAGTCGGCCACGAAATTGACAATGGGATTTTCGCCGGGGTTTTTGCCGAGCGCCACCGGGGCTTGGCCAATAACCTGCTGCATCTCGCTTACCACCTTATCGTGATAGGGCTTGATGTAGTCGGCCGCGCCGGCATCGGGCACGATGGTGCCGCCCACGGGCTGGCTGGTGGCGGCGGGCAGGCGCGCCGTAGCCAGCAGCGGGCCGCGCTGGCAGCCGGTGGCCAGGGCCAGCGCGAGCAGGCTAGCCGCAACGGGACGAACGAAGCGCATCAGATTCGTAACAGGTAAAGGAGCAAAGCACTGGAACAGCAGGCAGCCCGGCGGAAACCAGCGGGAACCACAAAAGTAAGCAGTAGGTGCAGCTGCCCGCGCCTTTACCCCGGCCAACACTCCGGCCCCATGCCTGCCGGGGCGGTATCTTGCGGGCCGCGTGGGCTGGCTACGCCACCACGGCGCCTAGCTGAAAAAGTATGACTGACTCTTCCCTCCCCCCACCCCGCCCGTTTCTTTTTCCGAGTTTGCGCCCGTGAGCACCGCGCAGTGGCAGGCGCAGCTAGCCCGCGAGCTAAAAGGCGCCGACCCGGCCAGCCTGCGCTGGACGCTGCCCGACGGCTTGGTGGCTGAGCCCTTTTACCACCACGAGGCCCTGGCCGCCCTGGGTGGGCCGCCCGCCCCCTGCCGCCGCGCCCCGCGCCCTGCCGCAACGTGGTGGCGCTGGCCGTGCCCGCTGGTACCGACGGCCGCCTCCAGATAGAGCAGGGCGCCGATGCGCTGGCGCGCGGGGCCGCGGGCCTGCATTTTCACTTCCAGGGCGACTCGGCCAGCTTTGCCGTGGGCGAACTGGCCGAGCGCCTGCCGCTGGCTACTACCTGGCTAGGCTACACGGTGTCGCAAAGCCCGGATGCCCTGCTGGAAAGGCTGCGCACCGCCGGCAACGGCCAGCCGCTGCAAGGCTACCTGCGCTACACGCCCACCACCCTGCCCGAAGGCGCCGAGCTGCTGCCATTTCGGACCACCCTGCGGCGCTGCCTGGAGCTGGCGCGCGGGTGGCCTGCGTTTACTACCTTGGCGGTCAATGGCATGTACTTTGGCAACCGCGGGGCTACGCTCACCCAGCAGCTGGCTTTCAGCCTGAGCACGGCCGCCGCCATGCTAGAGGTGCTGCCCGATGAGGCTAGCGGCCTCACTACGGCCGAGGTGGCGCGGGCGCTGCACCTCGATTTTGCTATTAGCCCCAGCTACTTTCCCGAAATAGCCCGGCTGCGGGCCGCCCGGCGGCTGTGGGCCACGCTGCTGCACGCCTTCGGGCTGCCGGCGGCGGGGGCGGCCACGCTAGCCATTCACGCGGCCACCTCTACCTGGACGCAAACGACTCTCGACCCGCACACCAACCTGCTGCGCCACACCACCGAGGCCATGAGCGCCGTGCTCGGCGGGGCCGACTCTATTCAGGTAGCGGCGTTCGACTGCCTCTACCAGGCACCCAATGAGTTTAGCGCCCGGCTAGCCCGCAACCTGCCCGTTATTCTGCAAGAGGAAGCTCACCTCGACTGGGTGGCCGACCCGGCGGCCGGCTCCTATTTTATTGAAACCCTGACTGATGAGCTGGCCCGCGCCGCCTGGGCCGAGTTTCAGGCCCTCGAAGCCCAGGGCGGCATGGCGCACGCCCGCAGCCGCGCCCTGGAAGCCGTGAGCCAGTCGGGCCTCGAAAAATTCAAGCGCATCGCCACCGGCCAAGATGTGGTGGTGGGCACCAACCGCTTCCAGAATCCCCAGGAAAAATTCGATTTTCAGCCCAAGCAGCTGCTGCGCTCGCGCGACTTCGACACCACCCGCGCCACCTACCCTAGCGAGGTGCTGCGGCTGGCCACCGCCCTGCACTTCGAGCGCCGCGCCAACCAGGACAAGCAGGCCACGCTGGTGCTACTCGGCAATGCCCGCGTGAACGAGGAAATCGCCGAAGCCTTCTGGCACCTGCTGCACCCGAGCGAGCGCACGGCCACCCCGCCCCGCCTCGACTTAGCGCCTGACTCCTACTCGGTGCTGTTTTCAAAGCCTGAGGAAGCCACCCTTATGTACGCCACGCCCGCGCAGTTCGACCATCTGGCGCGGGTGGTGCAGCAGGTACCCGTGGGTCACACCTTCGATATCCCTTCACTCATCACCTCCGACCTGGCTACCCTGCTGGAGGCCGTGCGGGTGTTCGGGTTCAAGGAATTTGTGGTGGAGGGCCACCGCACGGAAGAAGTATTAGCGCGCCTGCAAGGGCGCTAGAACAAGCTGCGCCTTCTGCGTACTCCTCTGCGCCCTAATGTCGTTGTGACGGTTTTAGCCCGCAGAGGAGTACGCAGAAGGCGCCGAAAACCAATAGTATTATGCGCCCCGACTTTTCCACTATCGCCTACGACGCCGCTAGCCTCCCGGCCCCGGCCAAGCCTGCCGACTACCCCAGCGCCGGCCCGGCCATGTACACCGCCGCCGATGCCGCGCACCTGCCGCACCTGGGCTTCGGGGCGGGCATCGCGCCCTACCTACGCGGCCCTTACGCCAGCATGTACGTGCGCTCGCCCTGGACGGTGCGCCAGTACGCGGGCTTCAGCACAGCCGAGGAATCGAACGCTTTTTACCGGCGCAACCTAGCCGGCGGGCAGAAAGGGCTGAGTGTGGCCTTCGACCTGGCCACGCACCGGGGCTACGACTCGGACCACCCGCGCGTGGTGGGCGACGTGGGCAAGGCCGGCGTGGCCATCGACTCGGTGAAGGACATGAAAATCCTCTTCGACCAGATTCCCTTGGGTGAGATGTCGGTGAGCATGACCATGAACGGGGCCGTGCTACCGGTGCTGGCCTTCTTCATCGTGGCGGCCGAGGAGCAGGGCGTGCCGCCCGAGAAGCTGACGGGCACTATTCAGAATGATATTCTGAAGGAGTTTATGGTGCGCAACACCTACATCTACCCGCCCGCGCCGAGCATGCGGCTCATCGCCGACATCTTCGCCTACACGGCGCAGCACATGCCCAAGTTCAACAGCATCAGCATCTCGGGCTACCATATGCACGAGGCCGGCGCCACTGCCGAGCTGGAGCTGGCCTACACCCTAGCCGATGGCTTGCAGTACGTGCGCGCCGGGCTAGCGGCGGGCCTGAAAATCGACGATTTTGCCCCGCGCCTCTCCTTTTTCTGGGGCATTGGCATGAACCACTTTCTGGAGATTGCCAAGCTGCGCGCCGGCCGCCTGCTGTGGGCTAAGCTCATTAAGCAGTTTGACCCGCAGAGCGATAAAAGCCTGGCTTTGCGCACGCACTGCCAGACCTCGGGCTACTCGCTCACCGCCCAAGACCCGTTCAACAACGTGACCCGCACCACCGTGGAGGCCCTGGCGGCGGCCCTCGGCGGCACCCAGAGCCTGCACACCAATGCGCTGGATGAGGCCCTAGCCCTGCCCACCGACTTTTCGGCCCGCATCGCCCGCAACACCCAGCTTTACCTCCAGTACGAAACCGATATCACCAAAGTAGTGGACCCCTGGGGCGGCTCCTATTATGTAGAAAGCCTCACCGCCGACCTCGCCAACCAGGCCTGGGCCCTGATGCAGGAAGTCGAAGCCCTCGGCGGCATGGCCGCCGCCATCGAAACCGGCCTGCCCAAGCTCCGCATCGAGGAAGCCGCCGCCCGCAAGCAGGCGCGCATCGACACCGGCCAGGAGGTCATCGTGGGCGTGAATAAATACCCGGCGCCCGAAGGCGAGGCCCCGCTCGACGTGCTGCAAATCGACAACGACGCGGTGCGCGAAAGCCAGGTAGCCCGCCTGCAAAAAATCCGCGCCGAGCGCAACAACGACGCCGTGCAGGCCGCCCTGGCTGCCCTCACGGCCGCTGCCACCGATACCTCCCAAAACCTGCTGGCCCTGGCCGTGACGGCCGCCCGCGCCCGCGCCACCCTCGGCGAAATCTCCGACGCGCTCGAAGCCGCCTGGGGCCGCCACCAGGCCACCAGCCGCACCGTGCAGGGCGTGTATCAGCAGGGCATGACCGACAACGCCGACTTTGCCCAGGCCCGCCGCGCCGCCGAGGATTTTGCCGCCCGCGAGGGTCGCCGCCCCCGCATGCTGGTGGCCAAAATGGGCCAGGACGGCCACGACCGCGGCGCCAAAATCATCGCCACCTCCTTCGCCGACGTGGGCTTCGACGTAGACCTGGCGCCCCTCTTCCAAACCCCCGCTGAAGTAGCCCGCCAGGCCGTGGACAACGACGTGCACGTGGTAGGCGTGAGCAGCCTAGCCGCCGGCCACAACACGCTGCTGCCTCAGCTCATTGCAGAATTGAAAAAAGAAGGCCGCCCTGATATCCTCGTCATCGCCGGCGGCGTCATTCCGCCGCAAGATTACCAGCAGCTCTACGACGCGGGTGTGGCCGGCATCTACGGCCCCGGCACCGTCATTGCTAAGGCTGCGCTGGAGATTTTGGGGAAGTTGGGGGAGTAAGCTAAAGTACTTTTGCAACTAATTGCTTTTCAATATGCCTGTGTCTGATTGTCAGTTTATTATGCTTCCGCTCCTAAAACCATCACAGAGGTGTAGTACTCCCCAAAAGTTGGACCGTTGCTGGCGGCTAGCTTAGGCAGCGCCCTGAACCCGAAATGCCCCCGTTGCCGCCTCCCTACTGAGTGCAACGCAGAAGTTGCGTTAGCCGCCGCGACGGTCGGGGCCGGGCGACTGGCAATGCCTTTCTCGAACAACTCTGGCGCACGCTTAACTGGGCGCCTATTATCCCTACCCCGCCAACGATGACCACCACCTACACCACCACTTGCAGGCGTACTTTGCCTACTGCAAGCACCGGTGGCCCCACCCAGGCTGAGGTGGGCAAACACCGGCGCCAGGCTTCAGTAAATTCTCTATTTATCCAACCAGCTATTTATTACTTGCTACCCCCCGCGGCAGTGCCCAGTTGTTGGGGAGTAGCACATAAGTACTAGCTACGGTTTGGCCGCGCCCGCTTTTGTAGCTACTTTTGCAGGCCCGCACCGGGTCTCGTAGTACAACGGATAGTATAGGAGCCTCCGAAGCTCTAGATTTAGGTTCGATTCCTAACGAGACCACTAAAAAGCCCCTCACGCTAGCGTGAGGGGCTTTTTTTATTTATACGGAACCAATTTTTATTGAGAATTTTCAAAATCCCGGCCTTGCGGCTTCTCCGCTAGCTGCTCTTGCGGAGCCAGCCTATACGTTTCCCATTCCGTAAGCTGGCTGGTCGCAGAAGTTGAGCAACTTTGACTGCTGCCCATTTATAAGACCGCTTGAGAATGGCTTCGTAGTGGCGGCAGTTAGTCATCAGCTCATTGGGCGCGGGCTTCTGCAACAAGCTGTGGCGTCGGAAGCCAGTATATGTCTGGCGCCAGTACCCGATTTTCTCTACTTTAGCCTGGCTTGGGTTAACCGGGGAAGGTAAGCGGAGGCCCTGGACCAGGCAAAGGCTTACTAATCAATGAATTTTTATTGAATTTTCACTTTATTTTTAAGTGAAAAAGCCTCTACCGTTTCGGTAGAGGCTTTTTGCATTTAGCCATTATTTTATTGCTGAGCCAGCACAGGGAATTTTAGGGTTTATTTCTCTCCTACCCTATGAATCTAAGACATTTATGCACTGCTCCACACGTAAAGGTTTATTTTGATTCTTGGAATAATTGGCTTTACATCGAGTGGGAGGGCGCGCTGACCTTGCCGGCCGTGCAGTACGCCTGCCTGGAAGTAGCGCAGTGCTTTGTCAAGCACGCCTACCCGCGCGTGCTCAACAGCGATGCTCAGGTAACCAGCCTGCCCTGGGAAGTTGTGCCCTGGCTAACCAAGCATTTTTTTCCTTACCTGGAGCTAGCCGGCATCGAGCAGCTAGCCTGGGTGCACGCGCCCGTCGTGCGGGCTTTTGGCCTGTCGGCGCAGGTGCGCGAGCAACTCCCCTACCTCAACATCGGCGTCTTTGCCGACTTGGAGAATGCCACCAGCTGGCTCCAGCAAACGAACCCGGCCTACGAGGGCAGCCACGTCCCATTGCCACGCCCCGTGGCCGGAGAAACCCTGCTTGCGCAGGCCGTAGTGCATTTTAAGCAGGCCTTGGCGCATCAGGGTATCGATGCCGAGCTTGCTGCCCGTCCGTGAATTGCCTGGGGTAGCCGGACGAATTTCCCGGGCCTATTTTCGATATTTCAAATACAAGCTATTGATTGTCAACCGAAATTCTCAGCGCTGATACACGCGCACGTAGTCGATTTCGTAGCGGCTGGGCAGGGTGGTGGGGGTGAGCGAACCGCCGTTGTCGCCCCCTAGCGCCAGGTTGAGCAGCAGGTAGTGCGGCTGCCGCATGGGGTTGAAGCCGGTGCCATCCTGATTGACGGTTTGCGTGAGCAGGGTTTCGTTCAGCAGCAGGTCATCGACGTAGAGGCGGATGGCCTCGGCATCCCAGTCCAGGCGCCAGATGTGGAACTGGCTAGCCCACCCGGGGTCGGCGAAGCTGGCCAGCGGCTTGGTTTCGCTGTGCCACCTTGGCGTGTTGGGCCGGGCCGTGCCCGAGGCCACGTTGGCCAGAATTTTACCCTGATAAAACTCCATAATGTCGATTTCGCCGTTGCTAGGCCAGGCTTTCGCTACGCCCAGCGTCCAGAAGGCGGGCCACAGACCCGGCTGCGTATCGAGGCGGGCGCGCAGCTCAAAGCGGCCGTACTGCCACTGGTGCTTGCCGCGCGTGTTGAGGCTAGCCGAGGTGTAGTCGATGGTAGGGCGGCGCGCTTGCCAGTCGGGGCTACCGGCTTTATACCCAGGATTGGGGCGCGATTCTTTTTTTGCTTCCAGCACGAGCAAGCCATTTTCGCAGCGCGCGTTTTCGGGCTGGTACCACTGCGCCTCGTGGTTGCGCACGAAGCCGGTTTCGTAGGCCCAGTTGCCCGGGTCGGGCCGGCCTGCCTGGTCAAATTCATCAGCCCACACCAGGCGGTAGCCCCCGCTGGCCTGGGTGGCGCCCGGGGGGGCGGGCCAGCGGGCAGCGCGGCTAGGGCAGCAGGCCGCACCGGCTGGCCCGGCCGCCAATCGAGCACGTACACCGGCTGCGGGGCCAGGTTTTCGAGGGTTTCGCCGTCGCCCTGGCCGGTGCGCTGCACAAAGAGGCTGAGAATGTGCTCGTTTTTCCAGCGCTCGGTGTCGTAGCTGGGCTCCCAGTTGCCGACCGGGCTAGCGGTGAGGTCGGCGGCCGCCCACTGCGGGCGGGTGAGGTCGGGGCAGTGCAGCACCGAGGCGCGGTCCTGGCGCTCGGCATCGCGGAAGAGCAGGTAGGCGGCCGGGTGGCCTTTAATAGTAGCAACCACGAGCTGCGGGCGTGAAATCGGGATTTTCTTGGTGCCCGTGCCACTCAGGCTGAAGGGCGCGGTGCGCTGGCCCACCTGCGTAGTTTGCCAGGCTTTGCCGGCCAGGCAAACCAGCTGATACTGGGGCACCTGCGTGCCCTGGGGCCGCCAGTAGGTGGCAATGTAGGGCGTGCCCTGGGCATCGGTGGTGATGCTGGTTTGGTTTATCAACTCGCTGTTTTGCGGAATGCGGGCCGCGTACTCGGCCGTGGCCTCGGTGATGGGCAGGTGGTAGCTTTCCCCGGTGCTTTTTTGCCAGGTGCGGCCGCCGTCCGGGGAGCGGGCGTAGGCCAGGTCGTGGTTGGAGGCTACGTTGGGGCTCTCGCGCCACACCCAGGCTATGTGAATGATGCCTTTGGTATCGAGGCAGGCCTGCCAGTAGGCATTGCGCTGGCCCTGGCCATCGATGAGCACGTCGTGCAGGCGCGTCCAGCGGCGGGTTTTCAGGCTGTAGCGGTTCAGCACCAGGTTGCCGTTGCCCGAGCCGCCGTCGCGGTACATAAACAGCAGATTACCATTAGGGAAGCGGTAAAACTCGGGGTAGCTGACTTTCTGCTCCTGCTGGCCAGTCATGGGCTCCAAAGCATTCATTTTCAGCGAGCCGGGCACTACGCTGCGGCAGTAGTGCAGCGGGTTATTATGGTGGTCGAAGGACAGGTGCAGGTAGCCTGCGCCATCCACCATCAGGCTGATGACGTTATGAGCGTCTTTTACATTACCTTGATAAGCAGTACGCTGCACCTGCCACGGTCCAGCTGGCAGGCGGCGCTTGGCTAGGGTCACGTAGCCCGCCGAGTCGTAGTAGGCCACGTACTGGTCGCGGCCCAGGCTCACCACTGAGTTTTTGCGGAAGACCGCGCCGTTCACGTTGTTTTTGGCCCAGCCCAAGCCTACGGGCGACGCCGTTTGGGCTAGGCTTACTCGCGCGGCGCAGGCCAATAAGCTCAAGACCAGATAAATTATCAAACGCATACACTATCAGCTGGTTATCTCATGACTAAGAGTACCATTCGGGATGAGGGCTAGCCAGCCCGAATGGCCCCGGGACTGGATGACCGACTACTTCAGCTCCAGCACTACCACCGACTTGGCGGGCAGGGCCACGGCTAGCTTATCGCCGCGCTTTTTGGCCCCGGTGAAGGTGGCTAGCCTGATGTTGTCGGGCTTGTCGAAGGTATTGTAGTCGCTCACGCTGGCCGAGGTGAGCACGCGGCCGGTCACCGTTTTCCAATTCACGCCGGGCAGCGCGGTTTCCAGGGTCAGGGTCTTGTGCGGGTCGAGGTTGACGAGCGAGATGTGCACCGCGCCGTTCTTATCCTTGGTGGCCGAGGCGTTCAGGGCCGGGATTTTCTCGCCCCCGAGCACGTAGTCGGGGCTAGCGAACTGCAGGGGCAGGTACTCGGCATCCTGGTGCACCTGGTAGAGGTCGAAGACGTGGTAGGTGGGCGTGAGCAGCATCTTCTCTTTATCAGTTAAGACCAAGGCTTGCAGCACGTTCACGGCCTGGGCCAGGTTGGCGCCGCGCACCCGGTCGCAGTGGTTGTTGAAGATGTTGAGGGTAGTGCCGGCCACCAGGGCATCGCGCAGCGAGTTTTGCTGATACAGGAAGCCGGGGTTGGTGCCGGGCTCCACGTCGGTCCACACGCCCCACTCATCTACCAGCAGCGCCACTTTTTTGTCCTTATCGTACTTATCCATGATGGCCGCGTGCCGGGTCACTATCTCGTCCATTTTCAAGGCGTTGCGCAGCGTGTTGAAGTACTCCTGCTCGCCAAAGCCGGTGGCTTTGCCCTTGCTGCCGCTCCAGCTGCCGGTGGGCAGCGTGTAGTAGTGCAGCGTGATGCCCCACATTTTGCCCGGCCCGATATTTTTCATGCAGGTTTCGGTCCAGTTGGCATCGTCGCCGTTGGCGCCGCTCACGATGCGCTTGAGCCGGGTGCCGGGGTAATCGTGGGCGAAGGTGGCGTAGCGCTTGTACACGTCGGAGTAGTACTCGGGCGTCATGTTGCCGCCGCAGCCCCAGCTTTCGTTGCCGATGCCCCACCAGCTCACGTGGTAGGGCTCGGGGTGGCCGTTTTTGCGGCGCTCCTGCACCAGCGGCGTGTCCTCGTTCGAGTTGAGGTATTCCATCCAGCCGGCCATTTCCTGCACCGTGCCGCTGCCCACGTTGGCGGCCAGGTAGGGCTCGGTGCCCAGTAGGCTGCACAGCTCCAGAAACTCGTGCGTCCCGAAGCTATTGTCTTCCAAGGTATTGCCCCACCACAAATTCAGCATTTTGGGGCGCTGGGCGGCGGGGCCCACGCCGTCGTGCCAGTGGTAGGTATCGGCAAAGCAGCCACCGGGCCAGCGCAGGTTGGGCACGTGGATTTTTTGCAAAGCCTGCACAATATCCATGCGAATGCGCCCCTGCTTGGGCACGTTCAGGCCAGGGTCGACCCAGAAGCCGCCGTAGATATTGCGCCCCAGGTGCTCGGCAAACTGCCCCTGAATGTGCTTGCTAACAAGGAGTTTGGGGTCGCCGGGCTGCACGGTAAGCTGCACGGTTTGGGCAGTAGTGGCGAGCGGCGCGGCGAGGGCTAGGGTGGCGATAAACGCCCGGAGGTGGGACATGGAAAAAAGAGCTTGAGAATGCCGTAAAGTTGGCACCATTTACACAAACGATTGTGTAAATCCGTGAAAAAAATTAGCCCGAGCGCGGCGCTTCCTGGCAAAGAACTCCACCCGGCAACCAGATTGACCTACTTTACTCACTAAACAACAACTGTTTGCGGCTACCATCGGCCATTGTCGCCGTTAGGTGGCCGGCCGCCGGGGCTAGCTGCCGCACCGGCAGCAACTCGGCATCGGTCCAGGGCGTGCCCGATTTTTTCCAGAGCAGCAGCGTGCCATAGTAAACCGGCTGGCTAGCCCCGGGCACGAACGTGGCGGCGGCGTTGAGCAGGGTGCTGGCCGGCTTCACGGGGTTCAGGCCGTTGGTATCCAGCGTTTCCAGCTTGTCCCAGCCGGCCAGGCTCACCATTGCCAGCTGGTAGGTGCCGTTGTCGATGATGCGCACCTCGTGGCCCTGCACCCGGCGGGTACTGCGCCGGATGGTGCCCGTGAGGTTGGGCAGGGCGTAGTGGCCTAGCCGCACGGCCGTAGCCTCGGTGCTGGCATTCTGGTCTACGCGCAGGATGCCGTTGGGCAGCGGCATTTCGGCCAGGTGCAACCGCAGGCTGGGGCTGCTTTCGAGGGCGGCGTCGCGGTAATACACGCCGTCTTCGTACTTCTTGAAAGTGTAGAAGCGCAGGGCCTCCCACTTGTCGTCCTTGTTTTTTAAGACGTAGCTCATGGCCACCTCCCCGTTGGGGCCGTCGGCCTGCCAGGGGAAGGCGGTGTTGTAGCTCAGGCGGTTGTAGTTCTCGTTGCCGCGGTTGGCGTCGCCGGCGGGCTGGTGGGGCGCATCGCGCAGTTCCGCCGCGCCGCTATTGGGGTAGTCGGTAACGAGGATGTTGGGGCCCGGCTCGAACTTGTTGACCACCGTGCCAGGCTTAAGCTCGCTCGCCCATGGCCCTTCGTTTTCGGTGGCGGTCCAGAAGGGATTGTCGGCCGGCACGAGCAGGCCCAGAAAAGCCTTGGCCAGCCAGAACACGCTGCCCCGGCAGCTATACGCCTGCACGGCCGGGTCGAAGGGCCCGTAGAAGCCTAAAGTGGGGATGTTATCCTGCAAAAAATCAGGATTTTGCAAAAACTGCAGGAGCGCGCCCGAGGCAATGCGCCGCATCCAGCCGAAGTTGGTGGCCGGGTCGGGCTGCAGGCCCATGAGCGGAAAAGGCACCACCGCCGCAAAGCGGTAGGTGATGCTGCGGCCCCACATCAGCATGGTGCCATCACGCCCAAACTGGTAGGGGTAATTATCCTTGAGCGGCGCGAAGTTGGTGGCCAGCTGCGCGGCCACGGCGGGGTAGTGCTGGCGGCCGTAGTACTCACTCCACAGCCGGCCATACATCTGGAAGGCCCACATGCTGTAGTAGTCGAAGGTGGGCGCGTCGTCGTACCAGCCTTCGCCCTTGTAGTGCGCGAGCTGCTTTTGCAGATATTCTTCGAGCAGCTTAGTATTGACTTGGTAGCCCCGGCTCTGGTAAAAGCTGAGGATGAAGATGTTGAAGTAGCGCCAGTTTTGGGGCACGGTGGGGCCGTCGCCGTAGCTGAGCATGGTGGCGGCCAGGGCCTTTTTGGTGGCCTCGGGCAGGGGGTCCCACAGGATTTCGGGCGCCGCAAACAGGGCTACTGACAGGCCGCCAAACTCCACCAGGTTCTGGCTCGGGCCGCCGCTGGGGGCGCGGGGCACAATGTAGCTGGGGCTGGCCGGGTCCACAAGGCTAGCCAGCTGGTGGCGGTAGTAGTCGCCCACTTTCACGCCGTTCAGGGTCAGGCCGGGGTTTTCTTTGAGCAGCGGCGCGGCCATGAACAGCGTGCGGCACAGGCCTTCGAGCTTTTCGGTGGGCACCTGGCTAGGGGTGCGCGGGTAGCTTTTGCCCGGCAGCTTCGGAAACTGCATGGGGTCGTCGAGGGTGCGCACGTAGCTGAAGGCGCCGCCGAGCAGGTAGCGGGCGGCATCCTGCCAGTGCCGGCGCGTCATGCCCGTGAAGGGACTCAGCCGGCGGTCCGGGCTCTTCACCTCGAAGAGCGGCAGCCTGGTGGCGGCGGGCGCCACGTGGGTATCGAAAAAAGCCGGTGTGCCGGCGGCCTGCCCCCAGGCCTGGCCCAGGGGCAGCAGCGCGAGCGCACCAGCCAATAACCAATTATTTTTCATTGCATTAACTAAGCCGAAACAACACCAAGAGGCCGGAACCTGTCTTTCCCACAAACAGGCCCCGGCCTTTGCCCTCACCTCCCCTAGCGGCTAGTAGCCGGGGTTCTGAGTAAGGTTGCCGTTGGTATTGAGGTCGATGGTGGACTGCGGAATGGGCAGCAGCAGGTTCTTGGCACTCAGGCCCGTGATGGATGCCCCGTTGAGGCGGGTGGCCCGCTCGACGAGCGTGCCGGTGCGCACCAGCGTGAGGCGGCGCTGCTCCTCCCCTATCAGTTCGCGCACGCGCTCATCGAGGATAAAGTTGAGGTCAACCTGGCTGGCCGTGACCTGCGCGGCCTTGGCGCGGGTGCGCAGCACGTTGATGCTGGCGGCGGCCCCGGTGGGGTTGCCTTGCTTAAACTGCGCCTCGGCCAGCAGCAGGTAAGTTTCGCCCAGGCGCATCATGGTCAGGTCCTTGATGGTGCCGTAGCCGAAGGGGTCGGCCGGGTTGTACTGGTTCCACTTGGTGGTGTAGGGCGTGATGAAGTAGATGGTATCGGTGCCCTTGAGGCCGGTGACGCGCTTGCCGAAGAGGGCCGTTTGGGCCGGGTCGTTGTAGTAGAAGCGCCGGTGCAGATTATACTTCGAGTTGCGCAGGTCGGTGCTGCCGCTGCTCGTGTACAGTTGGTAGTCAACCCAGTTGCTGAGGCGCATGCGGCCGATGCCGCGGCCCCCCAGCGAGTCGGCGATTATCATGCCCTTGATGTTGTAGTAGCCCGGCACCCACATGCGGCGCTGCTGGGCGTTGGTGGTGGCGCCCGGCATGTTCAGCTGCTGCTCAATGCCCCAGATAAGCTCGGTGTTGCCCTGGTTGCGGCGCTGGTTGCCCACGATAAACATGTCGGCGAAGTAGTCGCCGGGCGCGCTGGCGTTCACGCCGTAGCGGGCCGTAATGAGCTTGTACTGGCCGCTGTTAATTACGGTTTGCAGGGCCGTCTGGGCCAGGTCATTTTTGCCCATGCGCAGGTATACCTGCCCGAGCAGCTGCTGGGCGGCGCCTTGCGTAATGCGCCCCGAAGCGGCTTTGCTGGCGGTAAACAGGCTGGGAATGGCCGTATTCAGGTCACTGACGATGAAGTCGTTAACGGCCGCTACCGGATTACGCGTAAAGTCGGTGCGCGGCGAGGTCACGGGCGTGTCAATCAGCGGCACGTCGCCCCAGAGCGTGGCCAGGAAGTCGTAGGCGTAGGCGCGGAAGAAGCGGGCTTCGGCCGTAATGCGGTTTTTGTAGCCCTGGCGCAGGGTGCTGGGCGCGGCGGCCGCCCCGGCAATAATCTGGTTGGCGTTGTTGATGGTGCGGTAGGCCCAGCTCCACCAGTAGGCGGCGGCCCCATCCTGCGAGTTCAGCAGGTTGTAGTTGTAGTAGGGCACTTCAATGCCCTGCACCTGGCCCGGAATGCACACATCGGTGCCTTCCTGCATCACGCCCAGCAGCCCCTGGGCGCCGTCGTAGGTATACTGCTCACGCACTACCGATTGCAGGCCGGCCATCGCGGCCTCGAAGCCTAGCGAATCGACGAGCACGGTCTGGGGCGTGTAGAGCGAGGGCGGATTTTCGTTGAGGTACTCTTTTTTGCAGGAGCTGAACAGCTGGGCCGTGCCCAGCAGGCCCACAAAAGCTAACGCGAGGCGTTTCATATCGTCAGGTACTAAAATCGGGTGGGAAGAAAGGTTAGCGCAGGCTCACGTTGAGGCCGGCTACGAAGGTGCGCACCTGCGGAAAGTTGGTGCCGCCGTTGCCGGTGCCGTTGCCCACGGTGTAGGTTTGCTCGGGGTCCCAGCCTATCCAGGGCGTCCAGGTGTAGAGGTTGCGGCCGCTCACGTACACGCTCAGCGTGCCCAGGTGCCACTTTTCGGTCAGCCCGGCCGGGAAGCTGTAGTTCAGCGTCACGTCTTTGAGGCGCGTAAAGCTGGCGTTGCTGGCGTAGCCGTAGTTGCGGGGGTTGGTGTAGTTGAGGCCGGGGCGGTCCTGGCTCATGTTCTGGGGCGTCCAGTAGCCGATTTCCTGCGGCACGTTGATGCGGCCGCCCAGGTCGACATAGTTCAGGTTGCCGTTGTTGCGCAGCACCCCTTGCACCGTCTGGAAAAACACCCGCAGGCTAACGCCTTTGTAAGTGAAGGTGTTGGTGATGCCACCCTGCCAGTCGGGCAGGTTCGACCCCAGGTAGGTACGGTCGAGGCTGGTGATGGTGCCGTCGCCGTTGAGGTCGGCAAACTTCAGGTCGCCGGGCTTGGCGCTAGGGTCGGTTTTGCTCACGTCTTCGCCCTGCTGCCACACGCCGGTTTTCACGTAATCGTAGATGCCCCGCAGCGGCCGGCCGATAAACAGGTTGTTGCCGATGTCGTCGCCGCCGGTGCCGTATATCTGCAGCAGGCGATTGCGCACGGCCGAGGCGTTCAGGCTGGTTTCCCAGGTAAAGCTGGGCGTCTGCACGTTCACCGTCGTCAGCACGCCTTCCACGCCCTGGTTGCGCACCGAGCCCACGTTGTCGAGAATAGAGCCGTAGCCCGAGATAATCGGAATCTGGCGATTCAACAGCAGGTCGTTGGTCGTGGCATCGTAGTACTCTACCGTACCCGTAATGCGGTTTTTCAGGAACCCAAAGTCAATGGCGTAGTTGGCGCTGGTAGTTTGCTCCCACTTCAGGCCAGCGTTGCCCAAGGTGTTAGCCCGCAGGCCCACCGTAGTCACGCCGCTGTAGGCATACTGCAGTTGGGCTAGCCCCGTGATGGTCTGGTAGGGGTTAATGCCCTCGTTGCCGGTGGTGCCGTATGAGAAGCGCAGCTTCAGGGCCGTCAGCACGCTGTTATCTTTCAGGAAGGCCTCGTTGGCCACGTTCCAGCCCACGGCCAGCGACGGGAAGATGGCGTATTTGCTATTGTTGACGCCAAACACCGTCGAGCCGTCGCGGCGGGCGGTCAGGGTCAGCAGGTAGCGGCTATCGTAGTTGTAGTTGAGGCGGGCCATCTGCGAAACCAGCGCCCGGCGCTCGCTGTACGAGCTGAGCGTGGGCGTGAGCGAGCCACCCCCGATGCCATTGAAGCCAATCTGGTCGTTGATAAAGCCACTGCCGTTTTCGGTCGTGGTGAAGTACCTGTTCTCCTGCGCGCTGTAGAGCCCCGTGAAGTCGACGTGGTGCTTGCCAAAGTCGTGGGCGTAGCTCAGAATATTCTCCAGGGTATAGTTGTGGCGCTCGTCGTTGGTGAGCTGGGCAAAGCCGTTGAGGTTGCCGAAGGAGCGGCCCTCGTAGTAGGCATAGCGGTAGGGCCGGTAGCCATAGGTGCCGTTGAGGCGATACTTCAACCCTTCCAGGAAGGGGAAGGCTACCTCGGCGTAGCCCGTGCCGATGAGCTGGTTTACGCGGCTCTCGCGGGTGTTGGTGAGCGAAGCCAGCGGGTTCTTAATCAGCAGCTCGGGCAGCTCGGGATACACGGTGTAGGTGCCGTCGGGGTTAAACTCGCTGCCGTAGGGGCTGGTCACCTGGGCCAGGGTGAGGTCGGCCCGGCCACCGCTGTCGTTATTAGTTGAGAAGAACGACGACGTGCCGACGCGCAGCCAGGGCGTGAGCGTAGCGTCGATATTCGAGCGCAAACTCACGCGCTGAAACTGGAAGCCTTTGAGCGTGCCGCGCTGGTTGAAGAACTCGCCCGACACGAAGTACTTCACGTTGTCGGTGCCGCCCGAGATGGACAGGTTGTGGTCCTGAATCGAGCCCTGCTGCTTGATTTCCTTCATCCAGTCCACCGTTTGGCCGGCCTGCAGGTTGGTCACCTCCGTGTAGTTGGGCAGCGGCTGGGTGGGCGTAAAGCCGCGCTGGGCCGCATAGTCCTGGTACTTCTGGGCGTAGGCCGGGCCGCTGAGCGGGTTCAGGCGCTGAATCAGGTACTCGGGGCCGGCGTAGCCGTTGTAGCGAATCTCGGGCTTGCCGGTTTTGCCGCGCTTCGAGGTGATGAGGATAACCCCGTTGGAGCCGCGCGTGCCGTAGATGGCCGTCGAGCTGGCGTCCTTCAGAATCTCAATCGAGGCAATGTCGTTGGAATTGATGTCGTTGAGGCTACCCGGAAACGGCAGCCCGTCCACAATGATGTAGGGGTCGGTGCTGGCCGTAATCGAGCGCACGCCCCGGATGTTGATGCTGGGCTGCGCGCCCGGCACCGACGAGCTGGTGGTGATATTGACGCCCGGCACCGAGCCGGCCAGCGCCTGCGCCACGTTGGAAACCGGTATTTTCTCCAGGCGGTCCTGCGGCACCGACACCACCGAGCCCGTCACGTCGGAGCGCTTCTGGGTGCCGTAGCCCACCACCACTACCTCGTTGAGGTCCTGGGTATTAGGGGCCAGGTTTACGGTAAAGCTGGTGCGGCCGTTTACCGGAATTTCCTGCCGCACGTAGCCCACCGACGAGATAACGAGCGTGGGGCTAGCCGTGCCGTCGGGCACGCGCAGCGTAAAGTTGCCGTCGGTGTCGGTCGAGGTGCCGAGCGTGGTGCCCTTCAGCACCACCGTCACGCCGGGCAGGCCGGCCTGTTTTTCGTCGAGCACCTTGCCCGTCACGACAATATCGGCGAGGGCGGCCCGGCTGGTCGCGGCCGGCTGGCCGGGCACTCGCGGCGCGGCGAGCGGGGCGGCTACCACGGCTGCGGGCAGTAGCGCCCCACAGAGGAGAATAGACTTAGCCTGCATAGAAGAGGAAGCTAGCGGCTGCCGAAGCAGCCAGGGTGGGAAAATTGCGTAATCAGCACAAGTCGGCCGTGGGCCCGGCCGCCGGGGCTGGCCGCTGCTGGTAAAAGCATTGGCCAGCGGCGGGAGGCAGCCCAAGAACCGAGTCAAAAGTACCTGAAGTCGGGGGGCAGGCTCAGGGGCATTTTCAGCAAAAAGCCGGGGTGAATTTGCTGCCTACTCCCGCAAACGTTTGGGACGGCTGGGGCAGAGATTATTGCTACAACCCTTAGGTACAAGCCGTTGGCTGGCGTAAATTAGCAGGGGTTGTTACTGGCCGGTGGCGGGGTTACACACCAGCGCAGCGCTGCACCGCCTGCCTAAACCGACCCTAGCCCCTGCCCTACTGCGCCGCGCCCGCAGCCCGGGGCCGGTCAAACACGCCGAGGGTCCAGCGGTCGGCCCAGTGCAGGCGGGGCTGGTCGCCCTCGAAGCTGAGCGGCAGCCAGATGTAGCCACCGTCGATGGGATTCTTGGGCGTCCAGCGGTCGGCCATAAAAATGAAGGCGTCCTGCTTGCCGGCCACTGGCAAGAGGTAAGTACTCTGCGAGTGGTAGGTCGAGTCGGCATCGGCGCCGGTGGCGGGGTTATCGAGCTGCCGCCACGGCCCCCAGATGGAGCTAGCCACAAACGAGCGGGCCGCATTGGGCGCCCAGCCGGTGCAGCCCGAGGTGATGAGGTAGTACTTGCCGCCACGCTTGCACAGGGCGGGCGCCTCGTTGTGGCCGGCCGGCGCAATGGTGCTCCACTTACCGGTAAATCCTTGGTAGTCAGCAGTCAGCTCAGCCAGATGCAGCGTCAGGTTTTCCTCCGATGAGGCAATGTGGTAGGCCTTGCCATCGTCGTCGACGAAAATGGTCATGTCGCGGGCCATCTGGCCCTTGTCGAAGTCGCGGCGCACAAACAGGCCCTGGGCCACGGCCGTGCGCCACTCGGGTGTCCACCACTTCAGGGCGGCCTCGCCGGGCTGGGGGTGCTTCCAGGCTTCCTGGAACCCTAGCGGCCACTGGCCGGCATCGGGCCGGAAGGAGTGCACGTATTTATACGGCCCGGCGGGCTTGCTGCTTACGGCCACGGCGGTGCGGGCGGCGGCGTAGCCCTGGCCCTTTAGCTCGAGGTGAAACCACATCACGTACTGGCTGGTCTTTTTGTTGAACACCACTTTGGGCCGCTCCAGCACGCAGCCTTTCTCGATTTCTGAGCCCGAGCCGGCGGGTGCCACGGCCAGGGCAATGCCCTCGTCCTGCCAGTTGTAGAGGTCTTTGGAAGAATAGCAGTGCACGCCCACCTGGGCGCTGTTGCCGGCGGGGCCAGCTATTTTGTGCTCGCCAAAGAGGTAGTAGCGGCCGTGGTCGTAGAGCACGCCCGCGCCGTGGGCGTTGAGGTGGGTGCCGTGGTTGTCGGGCCAGGGCTGGCCGGGCTCGAAGGCGGTGCGCTGCTGCGCCTGGGCAAGGCTAGCCAGCGCCAGCAGCGCACCCAGAAAGGATACTTTTTTCATAATGAAAAGCCTACTTACTAACTGGTTGCAACTCACTCAGGATGGGATGGTCGAGGCTGGCCAGCGTGGCCTGCTGCGGCTTGAGCAGCTCCAGCACCGTCACTTCATTCGGGCCTTTGCGCAGCCATTCGGCGGGCACGTAGACGGTTTGCTGGGGGCCGATGGCCCAGTAGCGCCCCAGGTTGTGGCCGTTTACCCACACCACGCCTTTGCCCCACTGGCGCATATCGAGGTAGGTATCGGCGGGGCTAGCCACCGTGAAGCTGGCCGTGCGCAGCACCGGGCCGCCGGTGGCCGCCGGGGCCGCGCCGGTGCTCTTCGCCACGGCCGGGGCCTGGTCGAAGGGCAGGCCAAACTGCTGCCAGCCGGTGAGCGCCTGGCCGCCCAGCGTCACGCTTTGGGTAATGCCTTTGGTGTTCTGCAACAAGTACTTGCCGTAATTGATACGACCCAGATTTTCGACCAGAATATCGAGCTGCACCGCCTTGCCGGCGGGCAGGGCTAGCCGCAGGCTGTCCTGGCGCAGGCGGCGGTCGAGGGTGCCCACGCGCCGGCCGTTGACCATTACCACCGCGTAGTCGCGCAAGTCGCGGATTTTGAGCAATTTCTCGCCGCCCCCGGCCACGGTGGTGCGGTAGAGCACGAAGCCGTAGGCCTGCTTGAGCTTCTCAAAGGTGAGCGGCTGCGGGCTAGCCACCGGCGCGGGCAGGCGGCCCAGCAGGCTAGCGGTGCGCGTGAGCTGCAGGGCGGGCAGCGCCACGCTGGGCTTGGCGGCGGGCACGGGCGGCAGGGCCGGGGCGCCGGCGGGCCGGTACTTGGCAATGACCTCGCGGAAGGCGCGGAACTTGGCCGTGGCGTTGCCGGCCTCGTCGAGGGGCGCGTCGTAGTCGTAGCTACTCACCTGGGGCTCGTAGTCGGTGGTGGGGCCCTTGTAGTTGGCGCCATTCAGAAAGCCGCGGGTGGTGCCGCCATGAAACATGTACATGTTTATCGAGAGGCCGGCTTTCAGCACCGAGTCGAGCGGCGCAACGTATTGGGCGGCGGGCACGGTGTGGTGAGGGGCGCCCCACCAGTCGAACCACGCCGGGTACCACTCGGCGATGTAGTAGGGCCCTTGGCCATCGTGGTTGGCCTGCACGATTTTACGCACTTCGCGGGGCTTGTCGAGGCCATTGACGGCGGGCAGCAGGCCGGGCAGGTGGCCGGCGGCCACGTCGGGGGCGGGGTCGCAGGTGTAGAGCAGGCCGTCGAAGCCCGCGTTGATGAACAGCTGCTTGTTCTGGGCTAAATATTGCTTATCAGCGCCATACGAGCCGTATTCGTTCTCGACCTGCACCATCAGCACCGGCCCGCCGTGGTTGACTTGCAGCGGGGCCAACTGCTTGCCCACGGCCTGCAGGTAGCGGGTGTAGGCGGCGATGTACTGCGGCTCCTGGCTGCGCACTTTCAGGCCGGGCACATTCTGGAGCCAGTAGGGGTAGCCGCCAAATTCCCACTCGGCGCACACGTAGGGGCTGGGGCGCAAAATCACCCAGAGACCTTCTTCCTGGGCCATCTTCACGAAAGCGGCCACGTCGTTATTGCCCGTGAAGTCGTAGTGGCCCGGCTGGGGCTCGTGCACGTTCCAGAACACGTAGGTACCGATGGTATTCAGGCCCATGGCCTTGGCCATGCGGAGCCGGGCCCGCCAGGCCTCGCGCGGAATGCGCGGGTAATGCAGCTCGCCCGATATCAGCTGCAAAGGCTGGCCATCGAGTAAAAACTGGTTGGGACCCAGCGCGAACGTGTGCGCCGGGGTCGGGGCGGGCGCCGGGCTGCCCAGCAGCAAAGCAGCAGGCAGTAAGCCAAAAAGAAACCGCACGTAGAAGAAATAAAAGGTAGGAAATATCGGGAACGCAGCAGTAGCACCAGCGGCCGGCCGCCCACTGGCCCGCCAGGGGAAAGCCAGAGAAAAGCCAGGAAGACCAGGCAAAACTACCGGCCGCCGGCAGGGGCCGGCGGGGGCATATTCACCAAAAGTGCGGGCCAGACTAGGCGGGGCCAGCGGGGGCGGGCTCAGCCTAGCCCGGGTGGCGGTGGGTACCGATTGCCGCCGTAAATTGGCGGCCTGCCTTCCGCTTGCTATTTTTCTGCTCCCCACCCATGCGTTGTTGTCTAAGACTTTGGCTGTTGCTGTTGCTGTGCTGCCTGGCGGCCGGGCTGGCGTGGCCCGGCTACGCCCAGGATACGGCTCCCAGCGACTTCCGCTTCGAGCACCTTACTGTGGACCAGGGCCTCTCGCACAGCGATGCGATGGCCGTGGCCCAGGACCGCGCCGGCTTTATCTGGGTGGGCACCAACCACGGCCTCGACCGCTACGACGGCTACGAGCTGAAGCAATACTGGCTGCCGATTAACACCAACGGCGTTTCGGGCAACCGAATTAAGGCGCTGCACGCTGCTCCCGATGGCCGCCTCTGGGTGGGCACCGAGCGCAGCGGCCTGGGCCGCTACGACGCGGCCACCGACCGCCTGGTGCTGCTGGCTCACTTGCCCGCCCCGGCGGCAACCCACCCCCTGCTGCAACTGCTGGCTACCCAGAGCGTGACGGCGCTCGCCACCGATGCACAGGGGCACTTGTGGGTGGGCACCATACGGGCCGGCTTGTTTCGGCTGCGCTTCGATGCGCAGGGTGGGCTAGCCGAGCTGCGCCAGGTGCCGGTGGCGGGCCCGCCTAGCGGCGCCCGTCCGGAAATAATCACCCTGGTGCCCGATGCTGAAGGCAATATCTGGGTTGGCACCGGCAATTTTGGCTTGTGCGTGGTGCACCCCGAGGGCCTGGCGGCCGAGCCCACGGCTTTCCAGACCACCGTGCGGGCGCTGCACCTCGACCGGCGCGGCGACCTCTGGATTGGCAGCGACCACCAGGTATTTTGGGTGAGCGCGGCCAACCGGCGCACCGTGCGCGAGCTTACCGCCCACCCGCAGGCCCAAACTTACCCGCAATTACAAGCCCTGCAGCTCGACTCGTTTGGCCGGCTGTGGGTGGGTACTATTTACGGCCTGTATGTGTGGGAAGCCGGGGCCGTGACGGGCACCGCCCCGCCGCTGCGCCCCGCTCCTACCCTGCTGCTGCCCAGAGACGGCGAGCAGTTTGGCATCAACTCGGAGCGGGTGCACCAGATTTTTGAAGACCGCACCCAGGTGATGTGGCTGTGCGCCTCGGCCGGCGGCCTCAACCAGGTCGATTTGCGCCAGAAGCCCTTTGGCCGGCTGCGCCGCCAGCCCGCCGGCCGGGTCGCGCTCCCCAACAGCTACATCAATGCCGTGTATAAGGAAGAGGCCACCAATACGCTGTGGCTAGGCACCCGCAACGGCGTATCGGCCTACGACCTGGTCCGCCAGACGTATCGCAACTACTTGAGCCAGAACGAGGACGGCCTGACCCGCGGCGTCGATGTGTCGGCCATCTGCCAGACCCACAACGGCGCCCTGTGGTTTGGCACCCGGGGCCGGGGGCTGGTGCGCCTCACGCACCAGGGTGGCCACGAGCAGCTCACCACCTACGACCAGCTGCCCGGCGGCCGGCGCCTGCGCAATGCCAGCATCGAGCGCCTGGCGGAGGACCGCTACGGCACGCTCTGGGTCGCCACCTTCGACCAGGGCCTGCTGCGCTTCAGCCTCGACGGCAAGCTGCTGGGCGCGTATGGCAATGAGGGCAACCTGCTGCCTACCAATAACTTCACCTTCCTGCTGGTAGATGCGCAGCGCGACGTGCTCTGGGCCAGCACCACCAATGCCGGCTTGCTGAAGCTGCGCGTGACGCCCGACTCGCTGCGCCTGCTGCGGCAATACCGCTACCAGCCGGGCGCAGCTAACAGCCTGCGCGTGAACTACACCTGGCCGCTGCTGCTCGACCGCCAGCACAACCTCTGGATTGGCACCATCGGCGGCGGGCTGCACCAGCTCAGCACCGATGCCCAGGGCCGCGAAACCGTGCGCAGCTACCAGCACTACCTGCCCGAGAGCGACGCCGAAAGCCTGCTCAGCGACGATGCCGGCAACCTCTGGATTGGGGGCACCGGCCTCTACCGCTTCACGCCCCGCACCCACCAGTACCTGCGCTACGACGTGGCCGACGGCCTGCAAAGCAACGCCTTCAAGATTGGGGCCGCCGCGCGCGGGGCCGATGGCACGCTCTATTTCGGCGGCATCAACGGCATCAGCTATTTTCAGCCTTCGGCCATTCAGCCCAACCCCTACGCGCCGGTGGTGCAGCTTACGGGCCTGCGCATTGCCAACCAGCCGGTGGCGGTGGGCCAGCCGTTCAATGGGCGGGTGGTGCTGGCTAGCCCCTTGTCGCAGCCCCAGACCGTTACGATTAAGCCTTCGGAAAACGACTTTTCGGTGGAGTTTGTGGGCCTGAACTACGCCAACCCGCAGAAAAACCGCTACGCCTACCAGCTCGAAGGCTACAACGACGACTGGGTATACCCGGCGCCCGGCCAGCGCACCGCCAGCTTCGCCAACCTGCCGCCCGGCCACTACACCCTGCGCGTGAAGGCCAGCAACGGCGAGGGCGTGTGGTCGGCCCGACCCGCTAGCATGGCCTTCGACGTACTGGCGCCATGGTATAAAACCGGCTGGGCTTACCTGCTATATGTCAGCGTATTGGCAGGTGGCATTATACTCTATCGACGCTTCGAGATAACCCAGCAGGAATTGAAAAATAAGCTCGTGCTGGAGCAGTTTCAGACCGAGAAAGAGAAGGAACTGACCGGCCTCAAGCTGGGCTTTTTCACCAACGTGAGCCACGAGCTGCGTACCCCCCTCACCCTCATCCTCGGGCCGATGGAGGACATCATGCGCAGCCCCGGCCCGGTAGCCGACCTGCGCGGCAAGGTGCGCCTCATGCACCAACAGGCCCGCAAGCTGCTGGATTTGGTTAATCAACTGCTTGATTTTCGAAAGGTTGAGAGCGGCCACGTGCCGCTGCGCGCCAGCCCTGGCGATGCCGGGCACTTCCTCAGCGGGCTCTACGCGGTGTTTCAACTCAAGGCCCAAGAGCGCGGCGTAGACTACGTGCTCGATGTGCCCACCGAGCCGGTGCGGCTCTATTTCGACCGCAGCAAGCTGGAGATTATTCTGACCAACCTGCTGGCCAATGCCTTTAAGTACGTGCGCGACCGGGGCCGGGTCGAGCTAAGCGCCACTATCATCGGTAACGCCGGCGGCGAGGCGGTGTACCAGCATGGGCAGCTGACCGGCAACTACCTCAAAATCAACGTAAGTGACACCGGAATTGGTATTCAGCCCGCCGAGCTGGACCGCATTTTTGACCCCTACTACCAGGCCTCGCACACCAATACGCTGCGCATGGGCGGCACGGGCATCGGGCTGGCGCTGGCCCGGCAGTTTGCCCAGCGCCACGGCGGCCAGCTCGGGGTGGTGAGCGCGCCGGGCGTGGGCACCACCTTCGAGCTGCGCCTGCCCTTCGGCCAGCAGCACCTGCAGCCCGAAGACATTCAGCCCGAAGAAGTTGACACCGAACTCGGGGCTAGCCCGGCCGCCGACGAGCTGCTGGCGCTGGCCGCCCTCGAGGCGGAAGCAGTCCCGGCTAGCCCCGCCCCCGCTGGCCCGCCGCGCCTGCTGGTGGTGGAAGACAACGACGAGGTGCGCCAGTACCTGCGCCAGATTTTTGAGGCCGACTACGAGGTGCTGACTGCCGAAGACGGCCTAGCGGGCTGGACTGCGGCCCTAACCCAGCTGCCCGACCTCATTATTTCGGACGTGATGATGCCGCGCTCCGATGGCCTGGAGCTGTGCCAGCGCCTCAAGCAGCACCCCAAAACGGCCCATATTCCGGTGCTGCTGCTCACGGCCCGCACGGCCGAAACCCACGAGCTGGAGGGCCTGGGCATGGGCGCCGACGACTACCTGAGCAAGCCCTTCAACCCGGCCCGGCTGCAAGCCAAGGCCGAGGGCCTGCTGCGCAACCGGCGCAAGCTGCACGAGTTTTACCAGCGCCACATCCTGCTGCAGCCCACCGAAATAGTAGTGGCCGACGCCGACCGCGAGTTCTTGGAGCAGGCCATGGGCGTGGTCGAAAAACACCTCGGCGACTCGGAATTTAGCGTGCAGGTGCTGGTGCGCGAGATGGCCATGAGCCAGTCGGTTTTTTACCGCCGCATTAAGAGCATCACGGGCCAAACGGCGGTCGAGTTTATCCGCGACGTGCGCCTCAAGCGCGCCGCCCAGCTGCTGGCCCAAACCACGCTGCGCGTCTCGGAAGTAGCCTTCGAAGTGGGCATTGAGGATGCCAAGTATTTCCGCAAAGCGTTTCAAAAAATATACAACTGCACGCCCTCCGACTACGCCCGGCAGCACCGGGCTAGCCCCGCCGCCAGCGAGGCGCGGGTGCTGGATGGCTAGCCACCAACGCTCAGGACCCGTGAACTAGCGACTATTACTCAATTAGTTGCCTATTATCTGCGAAGCTGAGGCTAGCCGAGGCGTGAAAAAAGCCCCGTTATTCTGCGGAAATGCCCCCGGCCCAAACTGGCTGGTCGTGCTACTATTGCGGTCGTATTGTAGCGGCTGGCCGGCGTGGCGCAGCCTTCATTTCCCACCCTTCTCTGGTATGCTCCGCTCTTTCCGGACTACGTGGCTGCTCGGCGGCCTGCTGCTGGCGGCCGGCTTCGGCCCCGCCGTGCGCGCCCAAACTGCCCCGGCCGACGCCGCTTATTTCAAGCCCAAATTCATCAAGGCCCAGCTGCTGAAAACCACCCGCTGGCAGCTGGCCCACCCCCGCCACAAGGTAACGGACTGGACCAACGGCGCCTTCTACTCGGGCGTGTTTGCCGCCTACCAGACTACCAAGTCCAAGCTCATCCTGGACTCGCTGATGGCGATGGGCAACCGCACGCAGTGGCAGCCCGACAAGCGCTACGACCACGCCGACGACATCGTTATCTGCCAGACCTACCTTAACCTCTACCGGCTCAAAAAGGACCGCCGCATGCTAGCGCCCACCCTAGCGGTGGTGGAGAAGCTGCGCACCGTGCCCGGCCCCGAGGTGGCGGGCCACGGCATCACGTGGTGGTGGTGCGATGCCTTGTTTATGGGTCCGCCCGTGCTCGTGAAGCTGGGGATGATTGAAAACCAGCCGCAGCTGCTCACCTTCAGCGACACGCTGTATCAGCAGACATACAAGCGCCTCTTCAACCACCAGCAGCACCTTTTTTCGCGCGATGCCTCTTACTTGCTGAATGCCCAGGGTGAGGGCAAAAAGGAAAGCAATGGCCAGCCCATTTTCTGGAGCCGGGGCAATGGCTGGGTGATGGGCGGCCTGGTGCAAATTCTGCAAGAGCTGCCCGCTAGCCATCCCACGCGGCCTTTTTACGTCAACCTCTACAAGGAAATGAGTGCCCGGCTCATTCAGTTGCAGCAGCCCGATGGGCTGTGGCGCTCCAGTCTGCTCGACCCCGGCGCCTACCCCGGCGGCGAGGCCTCGGGCTCGGGCTTCGACTGCTACGCCATGGCCTGGGGCATCAACCAGGGCATCCTGGACAAAGCCACCTACCTGCCAGTAGTGCAGCGGGCCTGGGTAGCCCTGAACAAGTGCGTATCGGACGAAGGCCGCGTGGGCTGGGTGCAGCCCATCGGCGCCGACCCGCGCCGCGACTTCTCGGCCGATAGCTGGGAGGTGTACGGCACCGGCGCCTACCTGCTGGCCGGCTCCGAAGTCATCAAGCTCAAGCCCTAAGCGCGCATGAACCGCCGCAATTTCGTGGGCCGCGCGGCTACCGGCTTATCGGCTCTGGCGGTGCCGGCCAGCGGCTGGGCCGCGGCTAGCCCGCCCGAGGCGGCGCACTCGTCCGCTCGCCCGACCAACGACCGCGCCTACTGGCTAGCCACCCTGCTGCGCGTAGTCGAGTCGGTGCTCACCAATGCCGCCGCCGGTCGCCTGAAAGCCACCATGCCCGTTGAGGCCGCGCCCGGCCAGCAAGAAGGCCGCCGCGCCGTGACGCACCTCGAAGCCCTGGGCCGCACCCTCACCGGGCTAGCCCCCTGGCTCGAGCTAAAAGACGTGCCGGCCGACGAAGCCGCCCGCCAGCAGCGCGCCGCCGAGCAGGCCCGCCAGGCCATCGCCCACGCCGTTAGTCCGCAGGATGCTGACTTCCTGAATTTTAATCAAGGCGGACAGCCGGTGGTCGATGCCGCTTTTCTGGCCCACGCGCTGCTGCGGGCCCCTAGCCATCTTTGGGAAAAGCTGCCCGCCGCCGCCCAAACGCAGCTGGTACAGGCGCTGCAAAGCACCCGCGTTATCAAGCCAGTGTATAGCAACTGGCTCTTGTTCAGCGCCATCATCGAGGCGGCACTACTGAAATTCACGGGTAGCGGCGACCTCATGCGTATGGACTACGCTATTCGGGAGCACCAAACCTGGTATAAGGGCGATGGCACCTACGGCGATGGGCCTGATTTTCACTGGGATTACTATAACAGCTACGTCATTCAACCCATGCTGCTCGATGTAGTGGGCACGCTGGTAGCTGCCGGCAAAGAGCGCCCCGAACTGCTCGAAACCCTGCGCACCCGCGCCCGCCGCTACGCCGCCGTGCAGGAGCGGCTGGTGGCGCCCGATGGCTCGTTTGCCGCCTTCGGCCGCTCGCTAGCCTACCGCTGCGGGGCATTTCAGCACTTGGCGCAGTGCGCGTTGCAGGGCCTGCTGCCCGAGGCGCTGCCGGCCGGGCAGGCGCGCGGCGCGCTCACGGCCGTCATCCGGCGCACGCTGGAGGCGCCGGGCACCTTTGATGCGCAGGGCTGGCTGCAAATTGGCCTCTGCGGCCACCAGCCGGGCATCGGCGAAACCTACATTTCGACGGGCAGCCTCTATCTGTGCACCACGGCGTTTTTGCCGCTGGGCCTGCCGGCCACGCACGCCTTTTGGGCTAGCCCGGCGCAAGACTGGACTGCCCGCCGCATCTGGTCGGGGCAAGACGTGCATACCGACCACGCCCTCTAATTCAATTAGTTACTTTTTTGCATGCAGCTTTCTTCGTTTGATTTAACCGGCCGGCTAGCCCTCGTGACGGGTGCCAACCGCGGCATTGGTCAGGGCATCGCCCTGGGCTTGGCCGAAGCCGGCGCCGACATCATTGGCGTATCGGCCAGCCTGGCGGCCGATGGCGGCGACACCGGCCGCCAGGTGCAAGCCCTGGGCCGGCAGTTTCACGCCTACCAGGCCGATTTCAGCCAGCGCCCCAGCGCCGACGCCTTCACCCAGCAAGTGCTGGCCGACTTTGAGCGCATTGATATTCTGGTCAACAACGCCGGCATCATTCGCCGCGCGCCGGCCGCCGAGCACTCTGATGCAGATTGGGATGACGTGCTGAGCGTGAACCTCGACGCGCCCTTCCGGCTAGCCCGCGCCGTGGGCGGGCGCATGCTGCAGCAGGGCGGCGGCAAAATCATCTTCACGGCCTCGCTGCTCACTTTTCAGGGCGGCATCAACGTGCCGGGCTACGCGGCCAGCAAGGGCGCCATCGGCTCCTTGGTGAAGGCGCTGGCCAACGAGTGGGCCGGCCGCGGGGTGCACGTGAACGCCATCGCCCCCGGTTACATCGCCACCGACAATACCAACGCCCTGCGCCAGGATGCCGACCGCTCGGCCAGCATCCTTTCGCGCATCCCGGCCGGCCGCTGGGGCGAGCCCGCCGACTTCAAAGGACCCGCCGTGTTCCTGGCCTCCCCCGCCAGCGACTACGTGCACGGCACCATCCTCACTGTGGACGGTGGCTGGATGGGCCGCTAAACCAGTAGCGCGAAGCGCTGGCTTCGCGCTACCTCCTCTTCCTTATTTGCTTCCTACATTATGACCCAACGTTTTGCCATCGGCCCGCGCGAAACCGCTCGCCTCGACACGGCTGGCCTGCGCCAGCATTTTCTGCTTGAGAATATCTTTACGCCCGGCGCCATCGAGCTGACCTACACGCACTACGACCGCATGCTGGTGGGCGGCGCCATGCCTACCGAGGTCCCGCTAGCCCTGTCCTGCCCCGAGAGCCTCAAGGCCAGTTACTTTCTGGAGCGCCGCGAGCTGGGCGCCCTCAACGTGGGCGGCGCGGGCGAAATCGTAGTCGATGGCACGACCTACGCGCTCGGCTCGCAGGACTGCCTCTACGTAGGGCGCGGCAGCCAGCAGGTCGCGTTTCGCAGCCTCGACGCGGCGAGCCCGGCCAAGTTCTACCTGCTCTCAGCGCCGGCCCACAAGGAGTACCCCACCACGCGCCGCACCCAGGCCGAGGCTACGCCGGTGGAAATGGGCGCGCTGGAAACGGCCAACCAGCGTACCATCTACAAGTACATTTTCAGCGAAGGCATTGCCAGCTGCCAGCTCGTGATGGGCCTGACGCAGCTCAAGCCGGGCTCGGTCTGGAACACCATGCCTTCGCACGTGCACGACCGGCGCATGGAGGCTTACCTCTACTTCAACCTGCCCGCTGGCCAGCGCGTGCTACATCTGCTGGGCGAGCCCAGCGAGACGCGCCCGCTGTGGGTCAGCAACGAGCAGGCCATCCTCTCGCCGCCCTGGTCCATTCACACCGGCTGCGGCACCAGCGCCTACGCCTTCATCTGGGGCATGGCCGGCGAAAACCTCGAATACACCGACATGAACGCCGTGGCCCTCGCCGACCTCCGCTAGCCTGCTTTACTCATGAAACCGCTCCTGTTTGCCCTGCCCCTGGCGGCGCTCGGGCTTGGTGCCGCCCTGGCGCCCGCCCCCACCGCCACCATCACCGTGCGTAACAAGCTGAGGCTGGCGCGCCAGTCCGAAACCATCAGCCTGCCGCTGGCGCAGCTGCCGGCGGCCGTGCGCCAGCTGGCGCCGGCTAGCCTGCGGGTGCGCGAGGCTAAGGCTAATAAACTACTGGTTAGCCAATTGATGGACAACAACGGCGACGGCAAGCCCGACGAACTGCTGTTTCAAACCGAGGTGCCGGCCGGCGCCACGCTGGCCTTCACGGTGGCGGCCAGTGGCGAGCCCGTACCCGCTAGCCCCCTCACCACCTTCGCCCGCTTCGTGCCCGAGCGCACCGACGACTTTGCCTGGGAAAACGACCGCGTAGCCTTCCGCACCTACGGCCCCAATGCCCAGGAGCTCTACGACAAAAAAGACCCCGCCGGTACCCTTAGCAGCGGCATAGACTGCTGGCTGAAGCGCGTGAGCTACCCCATTATCGACAAGTGGTATGGCCGCCACGTGCACGAAAAGCCCTTTGCCTATCACACCGACACCGGCGAGGGCTACGACCCCTACCACGTGGGCAGCAGCCGCGGCGTGGGCGGCACCGGCGTTCTGGTGGGTGATAAGCTGTACACGTCACGCAACTTCGCTAGCTATAAAGTGCTGGCTACCGGGCCCATCCGCACCGTGTTTGAGCTGACCTACGCGCCCTGGGAGGCCAATGGGCGGCAGGTAACGGAGAAGAAAATCATCAGCCTCGACCTGGGCTCGAACCTGACCCGCTACGAGGAGCAGATTGCGGCCGACAAGCCCCTGCCCAACTGCACCATCGGCCTGACCCTGCACGAAGCCAAGGGCGACGTGAAGGCCGACCGCCCCGCCGGCTGGTGCCGCTACTGGGAGAAAATCGACGACTCGTACCTGGGCACCGGCGTAGTAGTGGCCCCGAGCTACGTGCTTGACTACCAAGACCACCGCAGCGCCGAAAAAGACCAGAGCCAGCTATATATGGTGACCAAGCCGCAGCAGGGCACCGTTATCTTCTACGCCGGTTTTGGCTGGCAGAAGAGCGGGCAGTTTGCCTCAGCTGCCGCCTGGGACGCCTACCTGGCCGAGTTTGCGCAGCGCCTGGCCTCGCCGCTGGTCGTGACCTGGAAATAGGCTAGCCCTGGTTTTTGGCGGGCATTTGCCGGGTTCCTATCAAAACCACCCGATAGCTGTTTTCTTTGCGGGCGCGGAGCCTGTTGTTCCGCCTTTTTTACTTATGGCAAATTCCACCCTTACCGGCCTGCGCGCCGGCGTGCTGCACGGCGACGAAGTGCAGGCCCTCTTTCAACACGCCAAAACCCACGGCTACGCCCTGCCCGCCGTGAACGTGACCGGCACCGACACCGTGAACGGCGTGCTTGAAGCCGCCCGCGACCTCAACTCGCCGGTTATTATTCAGTTCTCGAACGGCGGCGCGCAGTTTTTTGCCGGCAAGGGGCTAGCCAACGACAAGCAGCAAGCCAGCATCGCGGGCGGCATTTCGGGTGCCCACCACGTGCACCTGATGGCCGAAGCCTACGGCGTGCCCGTGATTTTGCACACCGACCATGCCGCCAAAAAGCTGCTGCCTTGGATTGATGGTCTGCTCGACGCCGGTGAGAAATACTATGCCGAGCACGGCCAGCCGCTGTTCAGCTCGCACATGCTCGACTTGTCGGAGGAGCCGATTGAGGAGAACATCCACATTTGCAAAGAATACCTGGCCCGGATGGCCAAAATCGGCATGACGCTCGAAATCGAGCTGGGCGTGACCGGCGGCGAGGAAGACGGCGTAGACAACTCCGACGTGGACTCGTCAAAGCTCTACACCCAGCCCGAGGAAGTGGCCTACGCCTACGAGCAGCTGAGCGAAATCAGCCCCCGCTTTACCATTGCGGCGGCTTTTGGCAACGTGCATGGCGTGTACAAGCCCGGCAACGTGAAGCTGCAGCCCAAGATTTTGCACAACTCGCAGGAGCACCTGCGCCAGAAGCACAGCATCGAAGCCGCGCTGCCCATCGACTTCGTTTTCCACGGCGGCTCGGGCTCGTCGCAGGAGGAAATCCGCGAAGCCATCGGCTACGGCGCCATCAAGATGAACATTGACACCGACCTGCAGTGGGCGTTCTGGGAAGGCATCAAGAACTACTACGTGAAAAACGAGGGCTACCTGCAAAGCCAGATTGGCAACCCCAGCGGCCCCGACTCGCCCAACAAGAAGTACTACGACCCCCGCGTGTGGCTGCGCGAAGGCGAAAAAACGTTCGTGGCGCGCCTCAAGGCGGCCTTCGAAGACCTGAACGCCGTGAACCGCCGGCCCTAGCCCGCCGCCCCATAACCTTCGCCCCCCGGCTAGCCGTATAGCGCCCACACCTTGTATTGTTTCTGATTATGACAAAGACACTTTTCTCCGCGGTAGCCCTCGGCCTGCTGGCCGCTACTACGGTACTGGCGCAGACGACTCCCACCACGGTTACCAAAGATGGCGGCGATAAAACCATTACGACGGCCGACGGCATGACCGTAAAAACCAAAGTAGCCAGCGATGGCAAAATGAAGGTTAAGGGCAAAGACGACGCCGGCAACAGCATGAAAGCTACCACCAAGCCCCGCAAGGGCGATATGAAAATGGATGGTGACGATATGAAAATGCATCACAAAGGCATGCACCGCAAAGGCATGATGAAGGACAGCGCCGCTATGCGCTCGTCGTCGGGCATGTAACTGCGGGCACTTGCCTTTATTGAAAAGGCCTGGCTTTCGCTTGAAAGCCAGGCCTTTTGCGTGTTTGCGGGGCTGGCTATTCGCGCACCACGCGCTGCACCAAGCTGGTGCCTACTACACGCACTATGTACAACCCGCGGGATAAGCTAGCCAGGTCCAGCTCACCACCACCGCTAGGCAGCCCCGCCGAACTCACGGTTTGCCCCAGGGCATCGAGTACCTGCACCGTGGCCGGCCCCAGGCTGGCGGGTAAGGCCACGTGCAGGCGGCCAGTGGTTGGGTTAGGATAAAGCTGCCACGTGCCCCCCGCCGCCACGGGCACGGCAGCCAGCGGTTGCTGGTAGGCCGCCGTAGCGGCCTTAGCCGCCGCCTGCAGCTCGGCCAGCGTGGGTGCCACCAGCACGGCAAAGGCCACCGTGGCCGAGTCGCCGGGGGCTAGCCGGGGCACCAGGGTGCTGACCACCTGCGACACATCGGAGCCCTGCGCATCGGTGCCGGCCTGGCGGTGCGCCCGGCCGAAGCCATCGCGCAGGGCCAGGTATTTTTCGGCCGGACTAAAGCCATCGCCGAGGTAGATGGGCGTACCTACCGGTGCGGCATTGTCGATGGAGTAGATGCCCGTCGGGCGCGGCCCCAGCACCTGCACCCCAGCGTAGAAGCGCGGGGCCAAGGGGTCGTAGCAGTAGCCCATGCGGCTGACTGAGTCCCAGCGGGCCACGTTGCGGGCGGCCTCACCGGGCAGGTCCCAGTCGGCAAACAGGCCGGCGTAGAGGGGTTTCAGGGTATCGGCGGTGAGGTTGCGCAGCGAATAATCAAGCAGAATTACGTTGCGCCGGGCGGCCGGGCTAGCCCAGCTCTGGCCGCGCTGGCGCACGCGCACGCCCACCGAGCGGGGCAGCTTGGCATCGGGCAGCGAGTCGCGAAACACTCCGCGCGCCTCCTGGTCGGCGCGGGGGCCGGGGGCTAGCCGCCGCACCTGGGCCAGCGTAAAAAATGACTGCCGCACCGTGCCGGGGCTAGCCCGCAGGTGGTCGGCCACGCGGGTGGGCGAAGTAGCCAGCAGCAGTCCCCCTTCGCTGAGCAGCGGCGTGCTGCCCCGGTAGCTCAGGCCCCGGCCCACGGCGGCCGTGGGGTCGTCGTAAGCGAGATTGCCCCGGCTGGTCAAGCTCAGGCTGATATTGCCGGCATCAAGCTGCACGTAGTCAGGATTAAGCAGCACATCTACGTATTGGTCTGACACATAACCGTTATCACCTACCAGGTGGTAGTTCAGGGTGGCCGTAGTATTGAGCGGTACCGTGCCCGCTACCGCTAGTCGAAAAGGTGCGGCGTCGTTGCTGGCCTCGTTCAGCGTAGCAAGATTACCAGCCGCAAACGTACCCCGGCGCACGGTGAGGTAAGGCGACAACGAGCGCAGCGTCACGGTAAGGCCCCCGACGGGCAGCAGCAGGTTGCGCACCGTAGTGGCTAGCCGGATGGTATCGCCGGGCGCGTAGCCGGCCGGCTGCACCGGGCTGAATGCGCTACGCACCACCCGCGCCTCACGCTGACTGAGCCCGGCCACGGCCCGGGCAATATTAAGGCGGCCGGTGCCCAGGTAGCCCTGGTAATTGCCATTGGCCGCTAAGGCATAGATGCTGGCATCGGCGGTGCGGCGCAGCTGAGCCATCACCTGCTCGGCCGTGAGCTGCGGAAAGCGTGCCCGCACCAGTGCCGCCGCGCCCGCTACCTGCGGCGCCGCAAAAGAGGTGCCCGAGCCGTGCCAGTAGTCGGTATCGGGCGGGCCGGCGGCGGTGGTCGTGGGCCGGCCATACGCAATAGCAATATTGACGCCCGGTGCCACTAGGTCGATGCGCCGGCTGTAGGTAGCAAAGCTGGCCTTGCTATCGGTAGCATCGGTGGCCGACACCGACAGCACGTGGTCGTAGGAAGCGGGGTAAAACAGGATGTCGCCGGACGTGTTGCCGGCGGCGGCCACCAGCACGGCATCGCGGTTCACGGCGGCGTAGGTGCACACATCCTGCTCGAAGCGCGAGTAGCCCCCTGCTCCACCCCACGACATATTGATAACCCGGCAGCCGTGGTCGGCCGCGTACACAATGGCCTCATAGCCCGCAAACGAGCCCGTAGGCGTACCCGGAAACACCTGCAGGGGCAAAAATTTACTCTTAAACCCCACCCCGGCTAGCCCCTTGCCGTTATCGGCCTGGCCGGCCACAATGCTCGACGCCTGCGTACCATGCCCGGTGTAGGCCTCGTACATGGGGTCATTGTTGTTGTTCGAAAAGTCCCAGCCCCGGAAATTGTCTACGTAGCCGTCGCCATCATCGTCCTTACCATTGATAGGGTCGGCATAATTGTACTTTACCTGATGCAGCAACTCCTCGTGGGTGTACCGGATGCCGGTATCCGTCATGCCAATCACGATGCTCGTATCGCCCTTCGTAAAATCCCAGGCGCGGTAGGCCTGCGTCAGGCGCAAATGGTACTGATTATTGGCGGCCGTCGAGTCGGCCAACGGGTCGTTAGGCTGGTACTGCGGCTCGCGGATGTAAAGTGGCTCGACATATTCTACCACGCCGGTAGCCAGCAACTGAGCGCGCGCTTTGGCCAGCGCAAGGCTAGCCGGCACGGTTAGCTCGTATACCTGGCGCAGGTTTACACTACCGGGCCGCTCGGTGTTAGGTAGCTGGCTAAGAGGGAATTTCTGCGTAATACTGGTAGCGTGCAGCGCGGCTAGCGCGGGGCGCAACGCGCCGAGACCCGCCGCCGCCGAACCCGCCTCGGCGTGTAGCTTCAGCACCAGCCGGCCCGGAACAGTGGGCGGCCCCGCGAGCCCCGGCAGGGCCAGCAGCCAGCAAACAAACCCGAGTAACGTATAAAATAATCTCATGCTCAAGAACACCTCAAATAGGACTACGGGTAAATATACGACCACCGCCCGCCCTACTTACGCAAAGAAGCGGCTTCTTGCGCGCGCAAAGCGCTCCTTTTTTGCGATTCAGTAAATTACTCGTATTTGTACCTCTCCGCCCCGCGCACTGTTTGGAATTTTTACGGGTCACGCGCCTTTGCGGCAGCCAGTACGGATTGCGGCGGCAATGCAAGTGTACTTTGCAACCCATGCCCTCAGTGGGGTGGGCAAAAGTATACTCACTCCGTACCGTGGCAGGTGGGTAGCTAGGGTGTTTTCAGTGGCAAACAAGACGGCGCTACCCCGTCGCAAACACAGCATTTTTATCTGGAGTCAAGCTAAATCCGCAGCCAAAGCTAGCCTTGGTAGCTGGCCGGTTTACACCACTGCTACCCACTCAACTGCTAGCCAACAGCCCCAATAAGCGCCTGATAGTGAATGAGTACGCGCTAGCCATGCGTAGCTACCCCCAGTGCGCCACGCTGGCCGGCAGGCCGGCCTCGCGGGCCAGCGGCGCGGCCCCCGAGGCAAACAGCCCTGCCAGCACGGCATTGGCGTCAGCGGCTAGCCCCAGGTGGTAGTCGGGGTGCAGCTTCTCGGCTTGCTTCACAGCTTCTTGGGCACGGCGCACCAGATGCTGCAGCAGCGGCTGCGTGGGGCCGTGCAGCCGCGCCACCAGCCCCGGCTGATGGGCAAACACATTGGCCAGCAGCCGCAAGCTCAACTCGACTTCGCCAAAGGCATCTTCCGTAATGCGGGCGTGGTAGGCTAGCCGCGCCTGCAATTGGCGCAGGATAACCAGCAGGTCGTTAGGCGTTTGGTGATAGCCGCGCACGGGGTCATCTACCTGCTGGCGCAGGGCGGCGCGGCGGGCTTCGAGGGCATCGGGGCCTTCGAGCAGGCGGTAGGCTAGCTGTTCGGTCAGCACGGCATCCTGGGCTACGAGGCGGGCTAGCAGCTGGTCTTTTTCCTTTTGCGGCAGGTCAAAAAGGGCGCGGCGGAGGGCGGGCGGCAGGGCAGGCAAAGATTGTAGAGCTAATAGCTTATCAAAGGTTCATGCGGCGAGTTTACCACATAAAGCGTCATTGCATTATGGCGAGCGTCAACCCAATAATTTTTGTGGTCGCGCCAGACACGTAAGGTATGCAGCACCGCCACGAAGCCGGCCTAGCTTGCCCGCTGCCCGAATCTACTGCGCCCTCCCGTTTCGGGGCAGTTGCCACTACCTATACCTAAGGTATGCAGGTATTGCCGCGTATTATCGAGCCTAATAAAATTTTTTATTCCAATACTCGTCAAATTTATTGCTTACCAGCGCCGCGTCTTACCTAACTCACTGTTGTATAGAATATTAATCTCTGCGAAAAGGGCGACTGTTGTAATTGGCCTTAGGGGCGGTATAGTCAGCTGAATAATACCGCCTGAACTCTTTCTTCGTGTAGCGGCCACTGAATACCTGATGAGCTACGTATTTCAAACTTCGGCATTGGGCTGTTGCAAAAACTCAGCAACAGCAAAAACCACGGAGCCATTCACCACGAGGATAACCTATGTCTCATTGGGAAACGGCGGAGCGGAAGCATGACCTACTTGATAAGGGCTAGCCTCAAACTGCACAAAAAAGCCCGCAGCCGGGAAGGCTACGGGCTTTTCTCAACTGGCGAGCCAGTTTATTTATCATCGCCTTCGGCCGTCAGGGTTTTGCCCTGGTGCTGGGTTTCGGGCAAGGTATAGCTAGCCTCGCTGGGGCGCGCCAGCTCGTCGGGCACGTTTTCGGAGGATGCGGCCATCGGCGCCTGCATATCCGAGCGCATCGAGTCATCCATCATATCAGCCATTTGCTGGCCGCTATTGTCGTCGAATACTTGGCCGGCCGTTTCGCGGTCGAGAAAGCTGTCCGACTCCTTTTCGGTTTCGGTGCGCGCGGTGGTCTTGTTGTCGTCGGCCGACGATTTACCGTTGAGGTCGTTGCCGGGGGCAGTTTGCGGAATGGAAGCCATAATGCGCTAATCTTTAGAATGTTCCTTGTCGTTATTTTCCTGCCAGGTAGCTTTCTGCTTGCCACCGGCGTAGCGCGGGTCGTCGTCTGACCAAGCGGCGCGCTGCGCGTCGGTATCGGCGTGCTGGGCGGAGCGCACGGCGGCGGGGTCTTGGTTTTGGGTTACGTGACCGCGCTGGTCGGTGGGATTAACGGGAGCCTTTGCGGCATCCTCGGGGTCACGTATCTCACTGAATTCGTCGGGGTTATCATTTGAGCCATCACGGCCCCGGCCAGCGGAAGCAGCCGCCGCAACTACTTCGGGCTTGCCAAAGTCACCGTAGACCGGTGTGCCGGCTTCGGCCTGGGTGGCGGATTCATTGGGGTTGAGATGAGCTTCCTCGGCGCGTTGGCGCTGGCCGATGGGCAGTTGGTCGTTATCTTCGGCAGAGGCAGAACCAGGATTCATTGGGAAGGAGGAAAGAAGTTCGGGGGTCGCCGGTAGCCCGGCGTCGGGGGTGTTTACTGTAGTTTGCGGGTTCGCGTTGCTGCCGACGCGCTATTAGCGCCGTATTTTTCGCCGCGCCTACGTACACCAGGCAGCCACTCCGGCTTTGCACCTCCTTTCTTACCCGCATGACTATTCACCACAACGCTGCTAACCAAGAATTTACCGTCGGCGCGGCCGACCAGCAAGCCGAGCTGGCCTACTCGCTGCCCGCCGCCGGGGTCATCGATTTTGTGCACACCTACGTGCCCGAAAACCAGCGCGGCCAGGGCGTGGCCGACGAGCTGGCCAAAACTGGCTTGGCTTACGCCCGCCAGCAGCACCTGAAGGTGCGCACCAGCTGCCCCTTCATGGCCGACTATGTACAGCAGCACCATAAAGAGTACGCCGACCTGCTAGCCAGCTAGTTAGTGAGCGGGCTCAGCGTTCAATAGGTCGAGCTGCCAGGCCAGTTCTTCTGCCCGAATAGGGTAAGGCTGGTCGTGGCGAATGGCCTGATAAACAGCTTCGAACAAGCTCATATAGCTAGCTGGCGCGGCCTCCTCGGCCACGGGCGGCAGCAGCTGGCTGGGGTCGGCCGGGTTGGCCAGGGTCAGGCGGCCTTCCTGGCCGGGCTGCTCGCGGCCGTAGGCGGGGTCGGTAGGCTTGATACCGGCCAGCAGCTGGGGTTCCTGGGGGTCGGTGCGGTCTTTCTTGTAGCTGCCCCGCGTGCCGTGCAGGATAAACGCCGGGCCAGGGTCGGCCACGAGCAGGCTCGACGTTACCCACACGTGCAGGCCTTCTGGGTAGCGCAGACGAAACGCAAAAAAATCATCAACCCGCGAGCCAGCGCGGTAGCAGCCGGTTGTTTTTTCGAACGACAACGGCTTGCCAAACAGCGCTATAGCCTGGTCGAGCAGGTGCGGCCCCAGGTCGTAGAGCACGCCCGAGCCGGGGCGGCCATCTTCCTTAAATACTTTGGTATGCAGCACCGGCCGGTAGCGGTCGAAGCGAAAATGCACCTCGATAAGCTGGCCTAGCCGGCCGCTTTCCACTACCCGGCGCACCGCCCCAAAATCGGTGTCCCAGCGGCGGTTCTGGTAGCCTAGCAGCAGGCGGCCCTGCTGCCGGGCCAGAGCGCATAGCTCTTGCCACTGGGCCACGGTAGTCGCCACGGGCTTCTCGACCAGCACGTGCCGGCCGGCCAGCAGGGCCTGCCGCGCGAGGTCGTAGTGCGTATCGTTGGGCGTATTCACCACCACTAGCTCGATGGCAGGGTCGGCCAGCAGGGCCTCGGTGCTGGGGTAGCTGATAATTGCGGGGTAGTCGGCAATCATGCGCTGCTGGGTGCGCTCGACCACCGCGCGCAGCGCAAAGCCGGAATGCGCGGCCAGAAACGGCGCGTGAAAAAGCTTGCCCGACATGCCGTAGGCCAGCAAGCCAGCACCGATGGGTGCGTCAGAGGAAGGAGTCATGCCCAAAAGTAGGGGGTGGTGGGGCTAAGCAGTAGCAGTTTCAAGCGCGGCGGGCACTGCCACGGCGGCGCGCAGCGGCTCGGCTAGCCTGATGACGCACACGCCCGGCGCCCGCAGCCAACTCGCCCGCGCCAGCTGCCCCAGCCTGATAGTGCCGGTGAGGTAATTGCCACGCTGCGCCGAGCGAAACTCCTCGTGCACGGCCGTGAAATCGGCCCGGTCGGGCGCACCGCCAGCTTCGTCAAACGTCACGAGCACGTCGAGTTCGGCCGCGTCGGGCGTGAGGGCTAGGTGAGCGTTCTGGTGAATTTTCTTGTAGCCGTAGCGGTAGCCGTAGGTGAGCGCCGAAAGGTCGCTGAGCACCGCCGAGGCCGTGGGGAACGCCCCCGCCCCGCGCCCCAGAAAAAACTGCCGGTCGGCAAAGCCGCTCTGGGTGATGAGGCCATTAAACTCGTCGTGTACCTGCGCCAGCTCGTGGCCGGGGCGCACCAGCGTGGGTAGCACGGCCGCCGCCAATCCGCCGCCCGGCAACCGCCGCGCCTCGGCTACCAGCTTGATTATCAGACCCTGCTCACGGGCGTAGGCCGTGGCTAGCCCGCTGATATTTGTGATGCCCACGGCCAGCAAATCGGTGGGTGCTACCACCGCGCCGAAGGCGTGGGCCAGCAGCAGCACCAGCTTGTTGCGGGCGTCGATGCCTTCCACATCGAGGGCGGGGTTGCTTTCGGCAAAACCCAGCTCCTGGGCCCTAGCCAGGGCCGCGGCGTAGGGCTGGGCGTCGCGGTGCATGGCCGTGAGGATGTAATTGGTCGAGCCGTTCACGATGCCCTCCACCGATTCGAGCAGGTCGGTATCGTAATATTCTTCCAGGTTGCGGATGACCGGCAGGCTGGCGCAGGCCGCCGACTCGTAGAGCAGCGGCGTACCGGTAGTCTGCTGAATCTCAATCAGCTCGGGCAGGTGCTCGGCCAGCATCTTCTTGTTGGCCGTTACCACGGCTTTGCCGCGCAGCAGCGCCTCTTTCACAATCAGGTATGCTTCGTCGGCATCGTCAATCAGCTCCACTATCACCGTGAGACCAGGGTCGCTCAGCAGGTCGTTTTTATCGAAGGTGAACAGTTCGGCCGGCAGCGAGCGGACTTTATCCCGGCTTTTAACGGCGATGCGGCCAATGCGGGCGCGCAGGCCCGGCGTGCGCTCCAGCACGGCGTGCAGGCCCTGGCCCACCACGCCAAAGCCAAAAAGACCAATGTTGAGGTCGGTACGAGTCATGTAAAAAGAGAGAAATAGAACGGTTGAAACGCGCGCCGCCTACCCTACTCTCATCCAAAACTCCTTACCGGAAGAGCCCAAAAAAAGCCCTTCCGACAAGTCAGAAGAGCCACGCGGCCGCTAGGGTCCGCCTCACCTCTCATAACTTATCTGCTTCCGAAACTTGGCCGGGGCCGCGTTTCGAAACAGGAATTAGCACCTTCGCATTGCTGCTGGTTGCTAAGGCATCGCCGGGCCTGTCCCTCCGCCTTTCTGGATAAGAGCCCCGGTGCCGGAGCGTGCCGCAAAGGTAAGGCCGGGAATGTCGCTTCTCCCAACTACGGGGCGCGGTGCCGGTAGCCAGCGCCATACGGCACCAACTCACTTCCACCACGAAACCTTGCGTTGTATATCTTATAATACAACGCCTTGGCTTGTTTGCTGTTGCTATTTTAACCAAGATTTTTTCCTGGGTACCAGTCTGCGAACCTAGGTTGCGTCTAAACTGAGCTTCAGACCATCAGCGTGCTAACTGCCGGGGCTAAAAGTTTATTTAGAATAAGTAAAAACATCGAAAGCTCACGGGGAGCCGTAGGGTTTGGAATCAGCCAAAAACGCTGGCTGCCGCTGCGCTGGCCGGCTTTATTTCCTTTTCCACTCTCCTGCCCTATGAGTGCACACTTCATTCAAGAGCCCCTTGATAAAGCGGCGCCGCGCGTGGTGCCCGCCCAGGCCGTAACGCTCAACGTCAACGGCGAAGACCACACCATCCAGCTTGCGCCCTGGACCAGCCTGCTCGACGCCCTGCGCGAGTACCTGGACCTGGCCGGCACCAAAAAAGGCTGCGACCACGGCCAGTGCGGCGCTTGCACCGTCCTCGTTGATGGCAAGCGCATTAACTCGTGCCTGGCCCTGGCCACGGTGTACCAGGGCAAGAAAATTCAGACCATTGAGGGCCTGGGTACGGAAGACAACCTCTCGCCGCTCCAGCAAGCGTTTGTCAACCACGACGCTTTCCAGTGCGGCTACTGCACGCCGGGGCAGATTTGCTCGGCGCAGGGCCTCATCAACGAGGGCCGCTGCAAGACCGAAGACGAGGTGCGCGAGCACATGAGTGGCAACCTCTGCCGGTGCGGCGCCTACACCAACATCCTGTCGGCCGTGATGGAAGTACTGCACGACGGCCAGGTAGTGGTCGATAACGGCACGCTGGTAACCATTCCGGCCCAGCCCACCAAATCCAGCTCCGCTAGCTAAGTAATTCGCTATGAATAGTTTCACTCTTATCCAGGCCACGGCCGCCGACGAGGCCGTGCGCGACCTGACCAGCCACGATGGCGCGGCCTACCTGGGCGGCGGCACCAACCTCGTGGACTTGATGAAGTACAACCTTGAGCGGCCGACCCACCTCACCAGCCTGGGTTTGCTGCCGCTCACCGACATCACGAGCCTGCCCGACGGCGGCCTGCGCCTGGGCGCCCTAGCCACCAACGCCGACACTGCCTGGCACCCCGAGGTAGAAAAACGCTACCCACTGCTGAGCCAGTCCATCCTGGCCGGGGCTACGCCGCAGCTGCGCAACGCCGCCACCAACGGCGGCAACCTCAACCAGCGCACCCGCTGCTACTACTTCTACGACCTCGCCGCGCCCTGCAACAAGCGCGAGCCCGGCACGGGCTGCTCGGCCCTCACCGGCCCCAACCGCGTGTGCGGCGTGCTGGGCACCAGCGAAAGCTGCATCGCCACCAATCCTTCGGATATGTGCGTGGCCCTAGCCGCCCTCGAAGCCACGGTGCGCGTGCAAGGCCCCGATGGCGAGCGCACCATCAAGTTCGACGACTACCACCGCCTGCCGGGCGATAAGCCCGAAAAGGACAACACCTTGCAACCCGGCGAGTTGGTAACGGCCATCGACCTACCCGAGGAAGGCTACGCCGACCACTTCACTTACCTCAAGCTGCGCGACCGTAGCAGCTACGCCTTTGCGCTGGTGAGCGTAGCGGTAGGCTTGAAGATGAACGGCAACGTCATCGAAAAAGCCCGCTTTGCCCTGGGCGGCGTGGCCCACAAGCCCTGGCGCGACCAAGAGGCCGAGCAGCTGCTGGAAGGCCAAACGACCTCGCCCGACTTGTTCCGCCAAGTGGCCGCCAAGGTGTTTGCCGATGCCAAGGGCTACGGCGAAGGCTCGCTGCACAACTCGTTTAAGCTTGAGCTAGGCAAGCGTGCCATCGTGCGGGCGCTCAAACAGGCTACCGAGATGAGCCAGGTCGTGAACCCGAACGTGTTTTTGAATTCTAATCCGTAAGCTAGTATGAGCCAGACTATTGCCGCCCCGCCTACCGTGCGCCTCGACAGCGACGTGATTGGCAAACCTATTAATCGCACCGATGGCCCGGCCAAAGTGAGCGGCGCGGCCAAGTACGCCGCCGAGTTTGGCGTGACCGGCCCGCTGTGGTACGGCTACATCGTGAGCAGCCCAGTAGCCAAGGGCAAGATTATCAAAATCCACGCCGCCGAGGTGCTGGCTATTCCGGGCGTGCAGCGGGTTTTCTCGCACGAGAATGTGCCCTCGCTAGCCTGGTTCGACCGCAATTACAAGGACGACGTGGCTCCCGGCGGCTCGCCCTTCCGCCCACTGCACGAGCCCGAAATCATGTTCAGCCAGCAGCCGGTGGCGCTGGTAGTGGCCGAGACGTTTGAGCTGGCCCGCTACGCCGCCTCGGTGCTGCGCATCGAGTACGACGTGGAAGAATTTAACACCGACCTGGCGGCCGCTGCCCCCAAAGCATTTGAAGCGCCGAAGGGCAAAACCGGCTTCCTGCCTCCACCCAAGCCCAAGGGCGACATGGAGCAGGCCTACGCCGATGCCCCGCACAAGATGGCTGGCGAGTATGTACACCACGCGCAGCACCACAACCCAATGGAACTGTTCGGGACGACCGTGGACTGGCTGGGCGACGGTAAGAAGATGAAAATCTACGATAAGACCCAGGGCGCGCCCAACGTGCAGCAGTACATCGCCAAGATTTTCGGCCTGAGCAAGGAGGAGGCACGTATTATCTCGAAGTTCACGGGCGGCGGCTTCGGCGCGGGCTTGCGGCCGCAATATCAGGTGTTTCTGGCCGTGATGGCCGCCTTAGAGCTGGAGCATTCGATACGGGTGGTGATGACGCGCTCGCAGATGTTTAGTTTGGGCCACCGCCCCCACACGGTGCAGAATATTCGTCTGGCTAGCGACGACCAGGGCTACCTGCAGGCGATGGAACACAACGCGCTGGGGGAAACTTCGCAGTTCGAGAACGAAACCGAAACGGTGGTGAATTGGTCGGGCATTTCATACACCGTGCCCAACAGCCAGTTCGATTATAAGCTAGCCAAAATTGACGTGAACACGCCGGCCGACATGCGCGCGCCCGGCGCCGCCACCGGCAACTTCGCCATCGAAAGTGCCATTGACGAGCTGTCGTACAAGGCGGGCAAAGACCCGCTCGATTTCCGCCTGCTTAACTACACGTATTCCGACCCTACCGAGAACAAGCCCTTCAGCAGCAAGCGCCTCGACGACTGCTACCACGAAGGCGCCGCCCGCTTCGGCTGGGAGCAGCGCAACCCCGCGCCCCGCTCGATGCGCGACGGCAACCTGCTGGTAGGCTGGGGCGTAGCCGCGGGCTGCTGGGATGCCTCCATGCAGAAAGCCGAAGCCAAGGCGGTAATTTCGGCCAACGGCCACCTCACCGTGCGCAGCGCCACCAATGACCAGGGCGCGGGTACTTACGTGATTATGACCCAGATGGCTGCCCAAACCCTCGGGCTGCCGATGGCGCAGGTCACCTTCGAGCTCGGCGATACCGAGATGCCCGCCGCTCCTATCCAGGGTGGCTCCTGGACGGCCAACTCGGTGGGTGCCGCCGTGCAGAATGCCTGCCAGGAGCTCGGCAAAAAGCTGCTCAAACTGGCCCAACAACTGGACGACTCGCCCCTAGCCGGCGTGAACTTTGAGGACGTGCAGTTTGCCGACGGCCACATCCGCGCCAATGAGGACATCAGCCGCACGGTTGCCATCGCCGACATTCTGGCAGCGAGCGGCGAAGCCAAAATCGAAGCCGACGGTAAGGCCGGCCCGAACCCGATTAACATGCTGAAGTACTCGATGCACTCGCACAACGCGGCCTTCGTGGAAGTGAAAGTGGACGAGGACCTGGGCACCGTGCACGTCACGCGCGTGGTAAACGCCGTGGCCGCCGGCCGCATCATGAACCCCAAAACCGCCCGTAGCCAGGTGCTGGGCGGCACGGTTTGGGGCATCAGCATGGCCCTGATGGAGGAGGCCTACCTCAACAACGACCTGGGCCGCTACATCAACCACAACTACGCCGAGTACCACATCCCGGTGAATGCGGACATTCACAAAATCGACGTAATTTTTGTGGAGGAGGAAGACGACATCGCCAGCCCCATCGGCGTCAAAGGTGTCGGCGAAATCGGGATGCTGGGCGTAGCCGCCGCCATCGCCAACGCCGTGTACCACGCCACCGGCAAGCGCGTCCGCGAATTACCGCTGACGATTGATAAGCTGCTGTAAGATTTGGATTAGGTTAAATAGCAAAGCGCCCCGTAGCCGATTGGCTGCGGGGCGCTTTGCTATTTAACCTAATCTTGTTTTTCATTTACCTGAATTTCACCTTCCCAAAAACAGCCCACTAGACAATTGGTGTATGGGTCAGTGCCATTATAATTTAAGCACCACTGCCAATCAACGATTTCTACGTTCGTTGGGAATAACAAACTAAAATTATTATCGAATCCGATTTTCAGGTTATACAACTCATCAAGTTCTACGCCAACAATGTCTCTTCTCATAGCAGCAGCAACTATGGCACACTTACTAATATAACCTTTGTCAACTGTCGTTTTAAAGTGAGAATAATTATTCTCAAAAAACTTGTTGAGATAATCCTCGTCTCCTGATATTACCTCTTGAGCCACTAACCAATAGCCATCGATATACAAATTCCAGGTATCACCTACACTGAATCTTGATATAAAAGAGCCAATTAGCTTACTTTTGAGTACTTCGAGTGCCTGCATCTTTAGTGTTAAAACCAGACAAAAGCTATTCTGCTTGAATCACCAACGGTCCATTCAACAAATTCCCCTTTATCAATGCAGCATTGACTTGAGCCGAAAGCAGCGTGAGTACCGCGTAAGTATTTGCAGGAGCGTTTAGCACAAAAACCGTGAGCGTGTATTTCTGAAAATTCTGCTGGTATTGCAAATTTTTGTCAAACGTGAGCAAGGCGTCAAAGTCGTCAGCTACCATTAATTCCAGCAGTTTGCCATTCTTGATGCCGTTCCAGCCTTTATCGCGCACCGTAAAAACCTCGTGCTCGGGAAAGTCTAACTTCAGCTTCTTCGGCAGGTTCTCATCAAGCAGCAGCCGCATATAATTGCACTACATTCTTGGCGGTAAGGAGCTTAGTAGCCATATCCAGCAAGGCTATGGCCTGCGCTCTGGTAACAGTGGGAAAGTCGTCTAAGAACTCATCCAGCGGTATGCCCGCTTCCAGATGGTCAAATAAGGTTTCTACTGGTACGCGCGTACCCGCAAATACAGGTTGACCACCGAGTATATCCGGGTCAGTAGTTATCAGGTCGGCGACGTTCATTGCTTACACTAGTTACTTTTTAGGCGCTGGAAACTTCGGCGGGCCGGCTTTTTCAAGAAGGGCGTTGACTTTTGCTAGCAGCTCAGGAAATAGAACGACGTTGTCGTATTTGTCAAGGCTAGGGTCAATCCGAATATTGGGCACCTTAGACTTCTCCATAGCGAGCGTTTTTCGGAGTACTACCGCCAATGCTTAGCGTCATGGCGTTTGCGGTTAGGTGCCTAAAACTACTATAAAACGCCTCGAAACTACAGAGTTCCGAGGCGTTTTACTTTTCGCTGGCAAGGTGTTTTTCAGGTTTCGCCCAAATTCTAGGCTGCCACGCAGACGGCACCAGTAAATTTGTGGCCGTGGTGACGGCCTTTCCAGTGAATGCCCGTTACCCTGGCGGGATGATGCGCAGCCCGGTAGCTGGCTGCCCGGCGGCGGGGGCTAGCCCGCGCTGACGTCCGCAATCCCGCTTTTTTCGACCACTCAGGGCTACCCTGCCCCTTACGATAAGGCTCACTATGAGTACTCTTGCTACCCCCGACGCCCCCAGCCCCCGCGCTACCCCCGGCCAGCCAGTGATTGGCGTGGTCATGGGCTCCAGCAGCGACTGGGACACCATGCAGCACGCCGTGCAGATTCTCACGCAGTTTGGCGTGGCCCACGAAGCGCGCGTGGTATCGGCCCACCGCATGCCCGACGACTTGTTTGCCTACGCCGAGCAGGCCGGCCCGCGGGGCTTGCAAGCCATCATTGCCGGGGCGGGCGGGGCCGCCCACTTGCCGGGCATGCTAGCCGCCAAAACGACGGTGCCCGTGCTGGGGGTGCCGGTGGCCAGCCGCCACTTACAGGGCGTCGATTCGCTGCACAGCATCGTACAGATGCCCAAGGGGATACCGGTGGCCACGTTTGCCATCGGCACGGCCGGGGCAGCCAATGCCGCGCTGTTCGCCGTGAGCCTCCTGGCCCTGCACGACCCGGAGCTGGCGACCAAATTGCGGGCCTTCCGCGCCGACCAAACCGAGGCCGCCCGCGCCATGACCCTGCCCGTATGAGCGCCGCTACACACGCGGCGACGATGACGCCGATTTTTCCGGGTAGCCGGGATGCCGCCGGCCGACCGGCTACCCTAGGGGTGCTGGGGGGCGGCCAGTTGGGCCGGATGTTTGTGCACGCCGCCCAGCGCTTAGGCTACTTCACCGCCGTGCTGGAGCCCGACGCGCAAAGCCCGGCCGGGCTGGTGAGCCACCACCACATTCAGACCGCTTACGACGACCCGGCTGGCCTGGCGCAGCTAGCCGACCTATGCCAAGCCATCACCACCGAGTTTGAAAACGTGACGGCCCAGGCCCTGCACACGCTGGCGCAAACCCGGCCCGTGGCGCCGGGCGCGGCCGTGGTGGGCATTGCCCAAAACCGCATCGAGGAAAAAGCCCACTTCGCGGCCTGCGCCGAGGTGTCGGGGGTGAGCTGCGCGCCCTACGCGGTGCTGGAAACGCCGGACCACCTGCAAACCGTGCTAGCCGAGCGGGCCGATTTGCTGCCCGGCATCCTGAAGACCGCGCGCCTGGGCTACGACGGCAAGGGCCAAATCCGGGTGAAGACCGCCGCCGAGCTGGCCGCCGCCTGGGCCGAGCTGGGCAACGTGGCCTGCGTGCTGGAAAAGATGCTGCCGCTCACCGCCGAGTGCTCGGTGCTGGTAGCCCGCGGCTGGGATGGGCAGGTTGTGAGCTTCGCCCCGCAGCGCAACGTGCACGAGGCGGGCATTCTGGCTGTGACCCACGCCTACGAGGGCGCGGTGCCCCCGGCCCTGGCCGAGCGGGCGCGCGAGGCGGCCATCGCCATCGCGCAGCACATCAACTACGTTGGAGTGCTGTGCGTCGAGTTTTTTGTGGTGGACAACGGCAGCGCGCACGGCGGCCTGGTAGTCAACGAGATGGCTCCGCGCCCGCACAACAGCGGCCACTACACCATCGACGCCTGCGACGCCTCGCAGTTTGATTTGCAAGTGCACGCGATGGCGGGCCTGCCCCTACCCCAGCCGCGCCAGCACTCGCCGGCCATCATGCTCAATCTACTAGGCGACGTGTGGTTCGGCCCCGACGGCCAGCCGCGCGAGCCGGACTGGTACGCCGTGCTGAGTCTGCCCGGCACGCACCTGCACCTGTATGGCAAGCTGGAAGCCCGCGCCGGCCGCAAGATGGGCCACCTCACAATCACCGGGCCGGATGTAGCCAGCGTTAAAACCACGGCGCGCCGCGCGGCGGAGCTACTCGGCTTGCCGGGACTGGATGCTATTTAGGTAGTAGCATTTTTGAGGAACCGAAAAACCCGTTTGTCATGCTGAGCTTGCGAAGCATCTCGCCCGCCGCGTTAGGAATACTACCCTAGCAGCGCAAGCGAGATGCTTCGCAAGCTCAGCATGATAAGCGGGTTTTTGCTTTACTTCTTGAACAGCTTTACAAACTATTCTCTGGTATTTCCAAAAGCCGCCGCGAACTCCTGGGCAAATTCTTCCAGCTTCACCCTACCTAGGGCGGGCTTGTGCTGCGCGTAGTCCTCGGCCAGGGCGCTGCTGCTCATGCTGGCGTAGATGTCCACAATGTCGGCGGCGGTGCTGGCGGGCAGGCCATTTTGGAGGAGGTTGGCGCGCATTTGCTCGTCGGTGAAGGCGACCCAGCGCAGGTCGGGCCGGCCGATGGCGGCGCCCAGGGCTTGGGCTACCTCGTCCTGGGTGCGCTCGTCGCTGGCTACGTAGCGGACGGTGCGGCCGGCCGGGGCAGATTTGCCCAATTCCTCGGCGGCCGCGGCGGCGATGTCGCGGGGGTGCACCAGCGCCACCCGGTAGCTGCCGGGGCAGTTGGCTCCCATAAAACCAGCGCCCTTTATCATGCCCACGAAACCGTAGTAGTTGGTATAGAAGGACGTGGGACGCAGGTGGGTGAGCGCCAGGCCCGGCACCCTGGCCAGGATTTCCTCCACATCGTGCGAGCCCAGAATGCCGCCGGTGCCGTGGTCGCGGTGCGCGCCCCAGCTGCTGAGCTGCACCACCCGCCGCACGCCCGCCTGCCCGATGGCCTGCGCGTAGTGGCGGCCGATGCGCTGGAAATACGCCCGCGAATCGGGCTCGCGGTGGCCGCCCCCTATCATGGCATACAGAGCATCGGCCCCGGCGCAGGTGGCGGCCAGGAAGTCCGCATCTTCAAACGAGCCAATGGCGGCGGTGGCCCCCAGGGCTTCGATGGCGGCCCGGCGCTCGGGCTGGCTGCTGATGACTGTGACGGTGTGGCCCTGCTGCACTAGCGCGGTGGCGAGCGGCTGGCTGACGTTCCCGAGGGAACCAGTGACAATTATTTTCATAGTGCAAAGCTGCGGCTGGCTAGGGTGCGGTGGAAGGGCAAAAGGGCGGGAAGATTGGGCCAAAGGGCGGGGGTAGCGCGGACGTTCAGTCCGCGAGTAATGGCTTGCTTCCTTTACTATCCACTCGCAGACTGAACGTCCGCGCTACTGCGCTGCCGATACCCGGCCGGCGACACGCCGGTATTATTCCGAAAAAACCGGCCGAACGCCGACTGGTCGGCGAAGTGCAGCGTGTCCGCAATCTGGGCGATGGTGAGGGCGGGGTTTTGCAGCAGCACGCGGGCTTCAAGCAGCACGGCTTCGGCCAGCCAGGCTACGGCGCGCTTGCCGGTGGCTTCCTTCACGGTTTCGGCGAGGTGCTTGGGGCTGATGCACAGCTTATCGGCGTAGAATGCCAGGCTGCGCTCGGCGGCGTAATGGGTGTTAACCAGCTTCTTAAAATCGGCGGCAATGAGCTGGCTGCGCGTTTGGATGGTATTCGGCGCAGGGTGCTGCGCGCTGTAGATGGGCGCCGTTTCGTGCAGCAAAATGTGGATGAGGCTGCGCAGAATCTCCTCGCGGTAGGCGTGCGGCGCGTCGTATTTCTGCGCGATGGTGTGCAGCAGGGCCGTGATACTCGCCGCTTCAGTGGGGGGTAGGGTAAACACGTGGCGGGCGTCGCGCTCGAAGAACGCAAACGCATCCAGGTTTAGCCCGCCGCCCGCCGAAATGAACTCCTTGGTAAAGAAAATGCTCAGCGAGTCACAGTCGTCCGACATAAATGGCCACTGTTTGATGACGTAGGGCGAGAGCACCATCAGCGAATCGGGCCCTAGGTCATAGGTTTCGAGGTTGACTTGCAGGCGGGCGCTGCCGCGCAGCACGATGCCGATTTTATAATAATCGCTGCGATACGGCAGGTTGATAGGCAGGTGCGGCGCCGTAGAATTTGGCCCCAGAAAAAACACGGCGGCCGGTTTTTCCGTGGCTTCGGCAAGAGCAGGTAGCTGATAAACGGGGACGTTGGCGGTCATACAGGGCAAAGTACTCGCGGCTGGTCGAGAAGCAAACAGCCGCCGGTGCTGCAGCGCGCAGCGAAGCATCTCGCGTGGCCAGTAACCAGTGACGATTGCAACCGCTGCGCGCTGCAGCACCTTCGTTAAGTTACAACCTCTGGCCGGAAACCCTACCTCTGGCCGGGCGGTTCACATAACCCCGCCCCGCTCTGGGGCGTACTGCCTACCCAGCCTTTTCCGCTCCGATGACCGAACTTCAACGCCTGCTTCTCGCCTACGACCAGCACCGGGCGGCCCGCCGCCCCTGCGCGCTGGCTACCGTGGTCGAAGTACTGGGCTCGGCCTACCGCCGCCCCGGCGCCCGTATGCTCGTGACCGAAGATGGCGAGTTGACCGGGGCCATCAGCGGGGGTGCCTGGAGGGCGACGCCCGGCAGCGGGCGCGGCGGGCCATTTTTCAGGGCGAGCCGGCGCTCGTCACTTACGACACCCGCGACGAGGACGACCCGCGCCACGGCCTCGGGCCCGGCTGCCAGGGCGTGGTGCGCATCTTGCTCGAGCCCTTGCATTTTGATAATGCTGACAACCCGCTGGAGCTGCTGCGCGGCTTCGCCCAGCACCCTAGCCCCGCCGTGCTGGCTACCGTGTTTGCAACCGATGCCAGCGGGCTGAAAGCCGCCGTGGGCCAACGGGTGCTGCTTTCCGAAACGGGCGTAGTGCGCGGCACGCCGCTGCTGGCCGCCCCGCTGGCGGCCGCCGCCCATGCCACGCTGGCGCAGGGCCAGTCGCGGGTGCTGGATATTGAAACCGATGCCGGCGCGGTGCGGGCTTCGCTCGAAGTTCTGACGCCGCCGCTGCGGCTGGTGGTGTACGGCGCCGGCAACGACGCCCAGCCGCTGGTGCACCTGGCGGCTTCGCTAGGGTGGCACATTACAGTAGTCGATGGCCGGCCCAACCTGGCCACCGCCGCCCGCTTCCCCGAGGCGGCCGAGGTGCGCATCGTGCCCGTGCGCGAGCTCGAAACTGCCACGCCCGACCCGCTAGCCTACCACGTGCTGCTCAGCCACAACTACGCCTACGACTTGGCCGCGCTGCAAACCCTGCTGGTTTCGCCCGCGCCCTATATCGGGCTGCTAGGCCCCAGGCTCAAGGCCCAGCGCCTGCTCGATGAGCTGGCCGCCTTTCCGGCCGCCCAGGTGCAGCAGCTGCGCCAGCGCCTGCGCAGCCCCATCGGCCTCGACCTGGGTAGCGAAACCCCCGAGGAAATTGCCCTGGCCATCGTGGCCGAAATTCAGGCGCAGCGCAGCGGGCGCCAGGGGCGGCCGCTGCGCGAGCGGGCCGGCACGGTACACGTGCCGGCCACCAGTACAACTACCAGATGACTTGCGTTTTGCGGTGAACGGGTAGACTACTACCAGCTTTATAGCGTAGACCCAGGTGCGGTGTTCTACGCCAGGTCATCTTTATTTTGAAGTACCCTATCGGCGTAGGCATTGCCTTTATGAAGCACCCTACGCTAGCCCACACAGGTATCCCAATTGCCCCCTCCCTCGATTTTACCCTGGCTGATGATGGGGTGCGGCCCCGCGTGACGCCCGATAAGCAACGGCTGGTGCGCCTGTCGGCGCTGGCGGTACTGGTGGCCCTCACTATCAGCATAGTGGCGCGGGGGCTGGTGTATCTGATTAACCTCGTGACCAACCTGGTATTTCACGGCGAAGTTTCGCTGGCCTACCACAGCCCGGCCGATAACCACCTCGGCTGGTGGGTGGTACTAATGCCAGTTCTGGGTGGCCTGGTGGTGAGCCTAATGGCTCTCTACGGCTCCAAGGCCATCCGGGGCCACGGCATTCCGGAGGCAATGGAGCAGATTCTGACCAACCAGAGCCGCATCAAGCCGTCCATTATGTACCTCAAGCCGCTGTCGGCCGCGGTGTCGATTGGCACCGGGGGGCCGTTTGGGGCCGAGGGGCCGATTATTGCCACGGGCGGGGCGCTGGGCTCTACGCTGGGCCAGCTCATTCCCATCACTCACCACGAGCGCAAGGTGCTGCTGGCGGCGGGGGCTACGGCCGGCATGTCGGCCATTTTTGGCACGCCCATCGCGGCGGTTTTTCTGGCTATCGAGCTGCTGCTGTTCGAGTTTTCGCCCCGCTCGCTACTGCCGGTGGCGCTGGCCTGCATTACGGGGGCGGCGGGCCACCACCTGCTGTTTGAGCAGGGACCGGTGTTTGAAATGGCGGCGCTGGCGGCGCCCAGCAATGCGGCGCTGGCTACGTACAGCGCCATTGGACTGGTAATCGGCCTGGCGGCGGTGCTGATTACCAAGCTAGTTTACTTCATCGAAGACCTATTTGAAAAGCTGCCACTGCACTGGGGCTGGTGGCCGGCGCTGGGCGGCCTGGCTGTGGGCATTATTGGCTATTTTGCCCCGCACACACTGGGCGTGGGCTATGAGAATATCTCCACCGTGCTTTCGGGTACAGCTCCGCTGAACTTGCTGCTAGCCCTCTGCTTTTTGAAATTCGCGTCGTGGGCCATTTCGCTGGGCAGCGGCACCTCGGGCGGCACGCTGGCCCCGCTGCTCACCATCGGCGGAGCGGCCGGCGCCCTATTGGGCCTAGCCGTGCGACACTTCTTTCCAGCTTCCGACATTACGCTGCCGCTGGCGGCGCTGGTGGGTATGGCGGCTATGTTTGCGGGAGCCTCACGGGCGCTGCTTACTTCCATCGTCTTTGCCGTAGAGTCGACGGGGCAGGCCCAGGCGCTGCTGCCGCTGCTGGGAGCGTGCACAGGGGCCTACCTGGTGTCATTTCTGCTGATGGGTAACACCATTATGACCGAGAAGATAGCCCGCCGGGGCGTCAAAACGCCGGTTGACTACGAGCCTGACCTGCTCGACAAAGTACGCGTGGAGCGCGTGCTGCAAAGCTCAATGATAGCCATCAGCACCGACAACACCATTGGCGAGGTGCGCGAATGGACCGAGCGCGAGCCCGAGCGCACCACCCCGCACTTGGTGATGGTGCACCCCGATGGCACGTTTGCCGGCATCCTGAGCCTGCTCACGCTGGCTAGCTGGCACGCCGACGACACCGCGCCCATCAGCACCCTGCTGGAGCCGCGTACCACCGCCGTGCTGGCCACCGATTCGCTGCGCACCGCCGTCGAACGCATGGCCCGTGAGGGAGTTGACGTGCTGCCCGTACTTGCCACTGGCGACCAGCCGCAGGTAAGCGGCGTTATCTCCTACCGCGACATTCTGGCGGCGTACCGCAATCGCCTGGAAGATGATGGCAAGCGAGCACCGCACATTCTGCTTAAGCGCAAGAGCCTGCGGGTGCTGCTGCGGGGCCAGGCGCTGTTTCAGAGGCAGCGCTCGGGGGCGCAGTAGCCGCATCCGCAACCGGCTTTACTGCCGCTACTCGAACCCGCGCCCGGTGTCCTCTTTTTCCTCCTTGCGCTTCGACTTGGCGGCCTCGCCATCGCGGCCGAAGCGGTAGCTGAAATTGAGGAAGGCTACCCGCGACTCGCGCTTGTTGTAGCTCTGCGAATCGAGGCCGGCAGCGTAGGCCAGAAAGTTGTATTGCAAGGTGTTGAACACGTCCGACACGCGCAGCGTGAGCGTGCCGCGGTCTTCGGGCAGGAAGGTGTATTTGGCGGCGGCATCCACGTTGAACGAGGTGAGGCGGCGGCCCTGGGCCGTGACCACCGGCGAGCGGTAGTTGAGCGACACCTGCACGTCGAACTTCTTGGTGAGCGTGAAGGTCGAGTTGAGGCGGGCGGTGCCCACGATGTTGCTGTTAGTGTAATCCGAATTAGTCACCGTGGTGCGCACGAGGCGCCGGAAAGTTGAGGCCGAGCCGCTCACCTTCCACCACGCCGCCAGGGGTAAGCTGCCCACCAGCTCCAGGCCATAGTTGGTTTCCTGGCCGATGTTGAGGCGGGTGCTGCTCGTGACCTGGTTGCCGGTGAGCGGGTCGGTGATAACCTGGCGGAAGCTGGTAATCGTTTGCAGCTCCCGGCTGTAAAAGCCCGTCACGGCCACCGAGGCTTTGTTGGCAAAGCCTTTTTGGTAGCCCAACTCGGCCTGGCCTTCGTACTCGGGCAGCAGGGCGGGGTTGCCGGCGCGCAGATTTAGCGGGTCGGAGCGGTCGAGGAAGGGATTGAGCTCGCCCTGGTTGGGGCGCTGCACCCGGCGCGAGTAGCTGAGCTGCACCTGGCGCTCCTTGGGCAGCTCGTAGGCCAGCGTGCCGCTCGGAAACAGATTGAGGTAGCTGCGGCTAAACTCCTCGCCCGTCAGCTGTTGCTGGCCGTGGGTGTTGGTTTGCTCCAGGCGCAGGCCGGCCTGGTAGTGCAGCTTGCCGCGCTCGCCGCCCAGGCTGGCGTAGGCTGCCTGCACGTATTCCTGATACAGAAACACCGACTGCTGCGTGAGCGCCGGGCTGGTGCTGCTGAAGTCGTAGCGGTTGTCGGAGCGCTGCCAGGTGCTCTTGAGGCCCGTTTCAAAGCGCCCCTTCTCCCCTAGCGGCTGCGTAAAATCGACCTGCGCCGCACCCTGGTGCAGGTAAGTATGAAAGGCCTGCTGCTGGGTAGCTAGCGTGCCATCGCCCAGGTAGCGCAGGTTGGCGGCCAGGGCATTGTCGGCAGATAGGGGCGTGTACACGGCGCCGGCCGTGAGCTCGCGGCCGGGCCTAGCGGGCCAGCTGCGGCGGTAGTCGAAAGTAAAATCAGCCGAGTTGTTACGGCCTAGGCTGGCATTCTGGCGGTCATTGGTGCCCACGTACACCGGCTGGCCGAGCGTGAGGTCCTGCTGGCGCGAGAGAATAATTTCGTCGTTCTGATAACTATTGAAGCGCGGCTGGGCGGCCAGCGTCAGCGTCTGGTCGTGGGGCAGGGCGTATTCCAGGCCCACGCGCACGGCGTGCGAGGTCTGGGTGGCTAGCCCATCGCGGCCCTGGTGCAGGAACAGCGTGTGGGCATCGGTGGTCGGCAGGCCGGTGGCGGGGTCCGTTACCGGGCCGATGGTGGTCTGGTCGAGGCTGCTGTTGGTGAAGCGCTGGTCGTAGCGGAAGTCATACGAGCCAAATATATTAAGCTTGCCCCGGCGGTAATTCAGCGTGAGCGAGGTATTGTACTTATTGCGCGTGCCTACTCCGGCCGCAGCCACGCCATTGAGGCCGTCGCGCTGGTTTTTCTTGAGAATGATGTTGATAATACCGGCCGAGCCTGCCGCGTCGTAACGGGCCGAGGGGTTGGTAATAACTTCAATGCGGTCGATGCTGCTGGCCGGAATCTGGTCGAGGCTACCCCCACCCGCGCCGCCCGCCGCGCCGGTCGGCTTGCCATCGATGAAGATGGTGACGCCGCTTTTGCCGCGCAGGCTCACGGCGCCGGTCTGGTCCACGGCCACCGAGGGCACGTTTTGGAGCACATCGGTGGCCGTGCCGCCCACGGCGGTGAGGTCCTTGGCCACGTTCACCACCCGCTTATCAAGGTCAGTCGTGACGGGCGGGCGCTCGCCCTGCACCACTACTTCGGTGAGCTGGGTAGCGGCCGGGCGCAGACGCAGCGTGCCGAGCTGCGCCACCGGCGCGGCCGTAGTTAGGCTCAGCTGGCGCTGGCCCACGCGGTAGCCCAGCACATTAGCGCGCAATACATAAGACCCTAGCCGCAGCTTTTCGAGGGCAAACGCGCCGGCCTCGGTGGTCTGGGCATCGGCTACGGCCGTAGAGTCGGGCAGGTGCAGCACTACCACGGAGGCGAAGGGAATAGGCTGACCGGTGGCCGCATCGAGCAGCGTGCCGCGCACGGCGCCGCTCTGGGCCTGGGCTAGGGTGGGTGCGCCCAGCAGCACCAAGGCTAGCAGCCCGGTTATTCTTTCAATAAAGGACATGAATAATTTTCTCTAAAAGCGCCCGAAACTACCGGCCGATTCTGTGGCGATTTGGACAGCGCAGGAGGAGTTTACCTTCTTTGACGCCATACGTTTGCTTAGCGCTGGCTTCCTTTACCACCACTCCTTAGTGCTGCCACACGCTCATTCTATTATTTCTGGACCTGCCGCCCCCTCGATGCGACGGTCGGGGCCGAGCGACTGCTCGAACAACTCTGGCGCGCTCAACTGGGCGCCTATTATCCCCTACCCCGCCAACGACGGCCCACCTGCACCACCACTTGCAGGCGTACTTTGCCTACTGCAAGCACCGGCGCCAGGCTTCGGCAAACTCTCTATTTATCCAACCAGCTATTTTTATTTGCTAATCCCCACTACAGTGTCCAGTTGTTGGGGAGTAATACAATTATCATCAACAACGTCGGTATTTTCGAGCCTAAGAGCCCTTCGAGCGAGATGATGCACTACGGCGTGGCCAAAACCGCCCAACTGGCCGCATCGCGCGGCCTGGCCGAGCTTACCAAGGGCATTAACGTAACTGTAACCTCATTACTGCCCGGCCCCGCGGCCTCGGAGGACGCGGAAGGTTTTGGGGAGAAGCTAGCCGGCGAAGGCAAAACCCGCGAAGAGACCGAGCACGAGTTTTTTCGCGATGCGCGGCCCTCATCGCTGCTCCAGCGTTTTATCACGGTGGAGAAAACTGCCAGCACCGCCGCCTACTAGCTGCGCCAGATTTAAGTTTTAGTAAGCAGCCTTGCTCCCAAGCATTAGTCATTAATCCTCTTGTTCGGGGCCGCCGAGCAGCTTCCAGGCTACTTCGTTGCCTTGCTGGCCGGCGAGGTGCAGGGCCGACATGCCCCGGTAATCGTGGATGGAGGCGTCGGCGCCGGCGTCGAGCAGGATTTTTACGATTTCGTTGCGGCCAAAGAGAGTGGCAAACATGAGGGCCGTGCCCCCGTTGCCGTTGCGCAAGTCGAGGCTGGCGTGGCGCTCGATGAGCAGGCGCGCAATGTCGGCGTAGCCCTTAAAACTCACACCCATGAGGGCCGAGTTGCCGCTGGCATCCTGCAGATTGGGGTTGGCGCCGGCATCGAGCAGGGCGCGGGCCGCATCGAGGTGGTTGTCGTAGGTAGCTAGGATGAGGGCAGTGTAGCCCTTGCCATTCTGGGCGTTGAGGTAGACCTGCGGGTTTTGCAGCAGGTCTTTGATATCGGCCACGTCGCCGCGCCGGGCGGCGTCGAAGAGCAGTTCGTTGAGTTGGGCGGAGGTGGGAGACATGGCGTTTTTGGAATTCGGAACTGCTACGACAAACCGGGGGCGCGGGATGTTTGGCGGCAGTTTATTGCAGGTTTTTAATCAGCGCGGCGTAGAAGCGAATAACCTCCTGGTAGGCGCTGGGGTGCAGGCGCTCGTTGGTGCCGTGCAGGCTTTCGATGGCCGCCTGGTCCATGAGCAGGGGCATGAAGCGGTAAGTCGCCTGCGGGCAGAGGCTGGCGTAGGCGCGGGCATCGGTGGTGCCTACCACCACGTAGGGTGCCACCAAGGCCTGCGGAAAAACGCTTTTGATAGTGCGGGTGAGCGTGGCAAACGCCGCATTATCAGTGCCCGACACGGGCGAGGCGGCGCGGCCTGCGCCTACTATTTTTACTTGCACTAGCGGGTCGTTGATAATTTCTTTGACCCGCCGCACCACAGCCCCGACCGAGTCGCCGGGCAGCAGCCGAAAATTGACGGTGGCCGTAGCCCCGCTGGGCAGCACGTTGTCTTTGTCGCCGCCCCGGATGATGGTAGGGGCCGTGGTGGTGCGCAGCGCCGCATTGCCTGAGGGCGTGGCCGCCAGCGATTTCTGAATGAGCGGCCCAAACAGCCATTGATTAGCAAAAACGAGCCGCTTGCCAAACGGCACGGCCGGGGCCAGGTAGGCGAGCAGGCCGCTCACGCCGCCATTGAGCCTAGCCGGAAAGGGCTCGGCTTCGAGCCTAGCCACGGCGGCGGCCACCCGGCCCACGCTCGTGAGCGCGGGCCGGGTGGCCGCCCGGCCCGGTGGCCGCCAGCTCCAGACTGAGGTAGCCCTTTTCGCTCACGCCCACCAGCGCCACGGGCTGGGTGAGGCCGGCCACGCCATCGGCTTTCACGAGGCCGCCCTCGTCGAGTACCAGTTCGAGCTGCGGGTGCTGGGTTTTGAGCAGCGCGGCCAGGGCCGTGGCGCCGCGCAGACCCAGGGTTTCTTCGTCGTGGCCGAAGGCGAGCAGCACCGTGCGCCGGGGCCGCAGGCCAGCGCGCAGCAGGGCTTCCACGGCTTCGAGCTGGCCCAGCACGTTGAGCTTGTCATCGAGTGCGCCGCGGCCGTAGAGGTAGCCGCCGGCCTGCTGGCCGGCAAAGGGCGGGCGCGTCCACTGGCTTTCGGTGCCGGGCAGCACGGGCACCACATCCTGGTGGGCCAGCAGCAGCAGTGGCTTCAGGGCCGGGTCGGTGCCGGGCCACTCGTAGAGCAGCCCGTAGTGGTTGACCGTCTGGCGCTTGAGCCGCTGGTGCACGAGCGGAAAGGTGCGCTGCAAATAGGCCTGAAACTGGTCGAAGGGCACGGTGTCCGTCTCGGCATAGTGGCTGCGCGACACCGTGGCAATGCGCAGCGCACCCGCCAGGTGGGCCGTGGCCGAGTCGGGCACCACGGCCACGGCCGGCGCGGCGGGCACCGGGCCAAGCTGGTGGTTGGGCAGGCGCAGCGTGTTGACGAGCAGCACGGCGGCTAGCCCAACGAGAACCAGAAGCAGCACGAGTAGGAAGCGACGCATAGGCCTGTGTTCACTTAAAAGTCGTAACTAAACAAACATTGTGATGCTGACGAAGAAAGCGTTTTGCCAGCGTAGAGTTATATAACTTATCCTGCCAAGATGCTCCTGATAATGCGTGGGATATTCCGCTACTCACCCCACCAGCCGCTGCGCCAGGCGGCGCAGGCCGGGCAGCTGGGCTAGCCGCGTGCCCAGGTTCAGGAGCCAGGGCCGGGTGCCGAGCAGGCGCTGCAAGCGGAAGCTGTGGGCGAGCTGCGGCCCCAGCTGGCGCTGCAATTCCTGGTCGTAGGCCAGCATACTTTCGGCGCTGAAGTCTTGCTTCGCAAAGCATTCGCGGGCCTGCCCGGCCGCCATGATGCCACTGCGGATAGCCAGGTCGATGCCGTGGCCCTGCAAGGGGTCGATGAGCGAGGCGGCATCGCCGCACAGCAGAAAGCGCGCGCCGCTGGCCGGCCGCTGCCGCCCGCCGCCCATGGGCAGCCCGAACCCTTGAATGGGCCCTATCTGGCGCGCCTCACGAAAGCGGCTGGCTAGCCCTGGGTGGGTGGCCAGCTGCTCCAGCAGCAGCTTTTTGAGGTCGATTTTGTGCTTGGAAACCAGTTCGGAGAGGATCCCCAGGCCCACGTTGCAGCGCCCCGCCCCCACCGGAAATAGCCAGAGGTAGCCGGCCAGGTGACTGCGGCTGAAGAAAAACTCAGTAGTGCCGCTCTCGGCGTCGGCCACGTTTTCGAAGTAAGCGCGCACGCCGGCGCTGTGGTGGGCGCGGGCTAGCCGGGGCTCGGGCAGCAGGCGGCGGCCCACCACCGAGTTGGCACCGTCGCAGCCAATGGCGAGGCTAGCCGTGATTTCCTGGCCGCTGGCCAGGTGCAGCCGGGCGCAATCAGCGGTTATTTCAATAGTTTTCAGCGCCGCATTTTCGAGCACTTCGGTGGCGGTGTGCTGGCGCACGAGGGCGAGCAGGGCGGCATCAAAATCGAGGCGCGGACTGTTGAAGGCGGGCAGTTTCCAGTGCAAATAAAAGCTACCGCCGCTGGGCGCCACCAGGCGGCTGCGGTGCACGTCGTCGCGCGGCTCCAGCTGCCACAGCGCCGCCACGTAGGCCGGGTCGAGCTGGCCCAGCGCCTTGAAGGCGTGGCCGGGCACGGCATCGCCGCACACTTTATCGCGCGGGAAAGTGGCCTTATCGAGCAGCGCCACCCGCAGGCCGCTGCCGCGCAGGGCCAGCGCGCAGGCCGTGCCGGCCGGGCCGGCGCCCACGATGGCCACGTCGTAAGCGGGTAAACTGGGAGCAAAAGCAGACACGCGGTAAAGGTAAAAGCCAGCCTGACTTTGGAGCCGGCCCCAGAAAGCTAGCCGGACCAAATCCGGCGTTAATTGGATTGTCGTACCTACTTTTCCGCCCGTCTTCTTCACCGGCCGCTACTTCGGATATGGATTGCGGCTTTTTTGGCAAGTACCTTGCTCAACTTAGTATCTGTTTGTTGGATTCTGCCGTTAGCTACCTCGTATGGACGACCTCACGCACGCTAATTACGGCCTCTCGGCCCCGCCCGAAGCCAATACTACCGAAGAAGTAGATAACTCGCTGCCGCGCGCCGTGCTGCGCTCGGGCACGCATTTTCTGCTCGACGGTACCTGGCGCTTTGGCCTCGACCCCGACGACGCGGGCCTCATCGAAGAGTGGTTTGAAGGCCACGACTACCGCTACACGGCCCAGTGGCCGGGCTCGATTGAGGAGCATATTGTGCAGGCCCACGCCAATGAGGCCAGCACCGGCTGGCAGGATAAGGTAGTGGCCTGGTACGAGCGCGAGTTTCCGCTGCCCGAGGTGGCTAGCAGTGGCAGCGGCAATTCGCGCTCGCTCATTCAGCTCACCTTCGGGGCCTGCGGCTACGAAACGCGGGTGTGGCTCAATGGCAAGCTGCTGCGCACCATTGAGGGCGAAGACGTACACTACGGCGAGTATACCTCGTTTACGTACGAATTGCCCGAGGCCGACCTGCACCTGGCCAACCGCCTCACCGTGCGCATTGCCGACACGATGGATGCCGAAACCACCCGCGGCAAGCAGGAATCGCACGTGTATAAGCGCGGCGGCATCTGGTATCAGACGCACTCGGGCGCCGTGCGCTCGGTGTGGCTCGAAGCCGTGGAGCGCAACCGCCTGCGCTCCAGAGTGGGCGTGGTGAGCACCATCGAGGACCAGTTGGTGCGCTTCAACCTCACCATTCGCATCCACGATGCGGGCGACTACACTGTGCGCCTGCAAGTATTCGAGCCCGACGCGGCACCTACCGATGCCCCGCTGGCTAGCTCCGATTTTCCCATGCGGCTAGCCGCCGGCCAGCAAGAGCAGCGCTTTTCGCTGGAGGTGCCCGGCGCCGAGGTGTGGTGCCCCGAGAATCCGCACCGCTACCGCCTCGTGGCCCAGCTCATTGACAGCACCAACTACTCGGCTCAGATTGAAGCCCGCTTCGGCCTGCGCAAGATTGAGGCGCGCGGCCGCAAGGTGTATCTGAATAACGAGCCGATTTATCTCGACGGTATTCTTTACCAGCCGGGCACGGCCACCTTCGCCGAGATGCAGCGCCACATGCACGCCATGAAAAAGCTGGGCTGCAACCTCGTGCGGGTGCACATCGCCGGCATCGACCCGCGCATCTACAACCTGGCCGACGAGCTAGGCCTGCTGCTGTGGGTAGAGGTGCCCAGCCCGCACAGCAGCACGCCCCGCAGCCGCGAAAACCACCGCGCCGAGCTGCTGCGCATGCTCAGCCTCATGGAAACGCACCCCAGCATCATCATCTGGAGCCTCTACAACGAGGATTGGGGCGCCCAGGACATTGCCACCAACCCGGCCACCCAGCGCTACATCGTGCAGATGTACAACTTCATGCAGCTGGCTCACCCGCAGTTTCTGGTGATTGACAACGACGGCTGGCACCACATTTCCGACCGGGGCGCCCTCAAGAGCGACCTGCTCACCGCCCACCTCTACACCCCCGACCTGGGCCGCTGGCGCGAGCTGCTCGACCGCCTCATCCACGGCGAGCTGGAGGGCACCGCCGCCTTCCCGCTCGTGGTGGGCGACCCTTACTTCTACCGCGGCCAGCGCCCGCTGCTCGTGAGCGAGTGGGGCGGCTTCGGCTTCAGTGACTATGGCGGCCCCGCCGATGCCGAGGCCCGCACCAACAGCATCCGCGACTTCAAGCGCGAGCTGCGCGCTAGGCCCATCGCGGGCGACGTCTACACCCAGGCCACTAACATCGAGGACGAGCGCAACGGCCTCATCGGCTTCCACTCAGGCGAGCTGGAGGTGCCGGCCGGTTTGCTGCACTCGGAGCCGGGGCAGCCGGGATAGGTACTATTGCTACAAATTGCTACAAAAAGAAAAGCCTAAGCAGTTGCCGAGGCTTTTCTTTTTGTAGCAATAATACATAGCTAGTTTAGGTCGCTAAGTTGAATATTGCGATTTCGGCCCGCGCCATGAAGCGTACAGGTAAGATACTCGTTCCTATACCTTTCGACACGTACATTTTCTTCGTACCATCCTCATACCAACCTTTTAAATATCTACCACTTCCTTGTGGGGTGAATGGCACGTAACCGAAAATATTTACTTGCCCACCATGCGTATGGCCAGCCAGAATAAAATTAATAGGCTGTTTTTTACCGCTTAGCTCAAAAATCCTGTCGCTATATTCTGGGCAGTGATTCAGCACGATATGAAAATCGCTTTGCTGGTATGATTCTAATGCAGCAGCTATGTCTGCACGCCCACCTACGTAGTCATCAACACCCGTTATGGCTATTGTTTTCTTATTAAAAGCGTAACGTTTAGACTCGTTAATTAATAAATCGCAGTTATTACTATTGTAAATCTGCTTTAGCGCCTCCAGATTCACGTGTCCCCAGTACTCCCAATTACCAAGTATTGCTACCTTTTTAATATCAAGATTGATGAGCCCAAGAAATTTATCCAAGACGTGTAGTTTCTCTGTCTTATCGACTGCGTCACCAGTAATAAGGATAAGGTCTGGCTTTAACGTATTCAATCGCTTAGCAAGTTGCCGCAACTGATAATTCACAGATTGTATATGCAAATCTGATAGCTGGACAACTTTAATACTAGATACTCCGCCTTCTGAAGAACCAAGAAAAAACTCGTTCGTTTCGATGAAGAACTTCTCGACCCATACTGAATCTATTAGTCCTATTATAGCCATCGTCAATAGTCCGGCCTTAATAAATTTTCTTCTTGTCCAATGCATACGCTATATTTTATCTTGCTAATAAACTAAGTTGGCTTCAACCGCATTCAGCAATGAACCAAATATAGACTCTTAATAACTCCCCGCCCCCGAAACCCATCCCCCGCCCGGCGGGTTATCTTTGCAGCTACGCCCCTAGCGGCGCATTTGCTTATGCCTGAGATAACGATAGAAGCCGTCCGCCACGCCCTGAGCTTCGTGGAAGAGCCCGACCTGGGACAGGATTTGATTACCCTTAACATGGTGGAAGACATCAAGGTAGACGGCCGCACGGTGTCGTTTACCGTGGTGCTCACCACGCCCGCCTGTCCGCTCAAGCAGCTCATCCACGACGCCTGCGAGCGCGCCGTGCACACGATGGTGGACAAAGACGCCAACGTGGTGATTCAGATGACCTCGCGCGTGACCACCATGCGCAACAACAACACCATTTTGCCCGGCGTGAAGAACATCATCGCCATTGCCTCGGGCAAGGGCGGCGTGGGCAAAAGCACCGTCACGGCCAACCTAGCGGTGGCCCTGGCCGCCGCCGGCGCCAAGGTGGGCCTCATCGACGCCGATATTTCGGGGCCGAGCATGCCCACCATGTTTGGGGTGGAAGATGCCCGGCCGCACGTGTACCAGACGCCGGCCGGCAAGAACCTCATCGAGCCGATTATTAAGTACGGCGTGAAGCTAATGAGCATCGGCTTTCTGGCCCCCAGCGAGCACGCCATTGTGTGGCGCGGACCGATGGCCTCGTCGGCGCTCAAGCAGTTTATTACGGAAGTAGACTGGGGCGAGCTCGACTACCTGCTGCTCGACCTGCCGCCCGGCACCTCCGACATTCACCTCACGATGGTACAAACCGTGCCCGTGACCGGCGCCATCATCGTGACCACCCCGCAGCCCGTGGCGCTGATGGATGCCCAGAAGGGCTTACAGATGTTTCGCCAGCCACAGATTAACGTGCCGGTGCTGGGCATTATCGAGAATATGGCGTGGTTTACGCCGGCCGAACTACCTGACAACAAGTATTATATCTTTGGCGAGGGCGGCGGCCAGCGGCTGGCCACCAAGCACGACGTGCCGCTGCTGGGCCAGCTGCCGCTGATTCAGGCGGTGCGCGAGGCCGGCGACGAAGGCCGCCCGGCCGTGCTGGCTGATGTAAATTCGCCGGCGGCGGCCACCTTCCGCGACCTGGCCGAAAGCCTGGCCCGGCAGGTGAGCATTCGCAACAACGTGGCCCCTAAAACCAGCGTTGTGCAGATGAACAGCTAATCGGCGCGCACGAACTACCAGCCTAGCCAGGTAGTACGCAGTGCACATTTTGCTGCTTCCACCTGTTTATAGCACATTGCTAACTGTTAATTGATTGAAAATGGATTCTGTTTTGTCCCGCGTCGAGCAAGCCCTTGATTCTCTGCGTCCTTACCTGGCCACGGATGGCGGCAACGTGCGCGTGGCCGAAATAACCGATGCTGGCGTATTGAAGCTGGAGTGGGAAGGTGCCTGCGGCGCCTGCCCCATGTCGCCGATGACGCGCGCCGGCCTCGAAGACACCGTGCGCAAGGCCGTGCCCGAAATCACGGCCGTGGAGGCCCGCTAGCCCTCTTTTTGGTGATTCCCCCTACCGTCTGTCATGCTGAGCTTGCGAAGCATCTTGCTCGCACCGTTAGGGTTAGTTTTCCTAGCAGTGCAGTAGCGATGCCTCGCAAGCTCAGCATGACAGACGTTTTTTTGGCCGACGCGTAAGTTTCGGCCCAGCTTACTTTTGCCTATGCCTGCTTCGCCCGCCAACGACCCTAGCCTGCGCTCCTGGATTGACATCCGGCCAACCGACGATTTTCCGATTCAAAACCTACCCTTCGGAGTGATGGAGGTACCCGAGTGGGGCCCGCGCCTGGCGGTGGCCATCGGCGGCTACGCCTTGGATTTGTACGCCTGCGCACAGCTAGGGTACTTCGACAGCCTGGCGGCCGATGTGCCCGCGCTGGGCGCGGCGCTGCCCAAGGTGTTTCGGCGGCGCTCGCTCAATGCGTTTTTGCGGCTGGGGCCGGCGGCGTGGCGGGCCGTGCGCGAGCGCGTAAGCGAGCTCCTGCGCCACGACAACCCCGCCCTGCGCGACAACGAACTGGCCGTGCGCACCTGCTTGCTACGCCAGCGCGATGTGACCATGCTGCGCCCGGTGAAGCCCACTAACTACGTCGATTTTTACAGCAGCCTGGAACACGCCACCAACGTAGGCGTCCTGTTTCGGCCCGATAACCCGCTGCTGCCCAACTGGCGGCACCTGCCCATCGCCTACCACGGCCGGGCCAACTCCATCGTGGTGAGCGGCACGCCCGTGCGCCGGCCCAGCGGCCAGTATAGGCTAGCCGGGCAGGAAACGCCGGTTTTTGGCCCCACCCAGCAGCTCGATTTTGAGCTGGAAACCGCCTTCATCGTGGGCCAGGGCACCGCGCAGGGCACTACAGTACCCCTAGCCGAGGCCGAGAGTCACATCTTTGGCCTCGTGCTGTTTAATGATTGGAGCGCCCGCGATATTCAGAGCTGGGAGTACCAGCCGCTAGGGCCTTTTCTGGGCAAGAATTTCGCCAGCAGCGTTTCGCCCTGGGTCGTCACGCTCGATGCGCTGGAGCCTTTCCGGGTGGCCGGGCCGGCGCAGGAGCCGCAGCCCCTGCCCTACCTGCAAGAAACAGGGGCGCATCATTTCGACATTGAACTCGAAGTGCTGATTCAGCCGGCTGGTGCCACGGCGGCGCCGTTCGTTATCAGCCGCACCAATATGAGGCACCTCTATTGGACCATGGCTCAGCAGCTGACGCACCACGCCAGCAACGGCTGCCCGCTCGACGCGGGCGACATTTATGCTTCGGGCACTATCAGCGGCCCCACACCCGGCTCGCTAGGCTCGCTGCTGGAGCTAACGCAGCGCGGCACCCAGCCGCTCAACCTATCGGACAATTTGCAGCTCGGCTTCTTGCGCGACGGCGATACGGTCATTCTGCGCGGCTTTGCCGAAAGGAATGGCCTGCGTATTGGGCTAGGCGAGGTGAGCGGCACGGTATTAGGGCCGGCCTAGGCAAAGGAGCATAGGCGGCCCGGCTCTGCCAGCACAAAAAAACCGCACTTCTGGCAGAAGCGCGGTTTTTTCAGTAGCCAGCGCCCGCCCGTCAAGGCACGAGCGCGCTGGGCCAGCTCAGCTACCTTTACCGGCCAGGTAGCTATCAGTAGCTTGCATTATCGCTTTTTGCGCCTCTTGGAGCCGGCTCGGGCGGGACATCCGGGCGTAGTAGCTCTGTAGCTCTTGGTTGACGCGTTGCAGGCGCTTCTTCACCTCATTGCGCTGCGACTTCTGGTTTTGGGGCGTGGCTGGGTCAGCAGCCAGCTTTGCCCCCACCTCCGTAAAGTCCTTCACTGCCTGTGCTAGCCGCTCGCCCTCCAGGCGCTTGTCGGCCAGGGTAGCCTCGCGGATGAGCTGGGCGGCAGTGGCTTGGTCAAACGCGTCGTGGCTTAGCATCTCCTGAAGAGCGCTGGCCGAGAAAGGGGCCGGGGGCGACGGCAGTTCGGCAGCACTGAAGCCGAGCAGGTCGGCCGTGAGCCCGGCCAGAGTCTTGCTATAGGCTGCCACCTTTTCCTGCATTTGCGCTGCCTCTTGCTGGCGCCACCACGCGTTGCGCAGCAAGTCGTTGTTAAGCGCTTGCAGGCTTTGCTGCGCTTGGGGCGCGAGTGTCAGCGATTGCAGTGCGCCGCGCATCTGGCCGGGCAAAAATACCTCTTGGTAGCTCTTCACGGCGAGTCTGGTGCGTTGCCGGGCATCTTCTTTTTGCTGATTTTCCGCTTCTTGGGCGTTAGCAGCCGGATGCTCTTGCCGCCGGTGCTGCTGCTCCTGGGTTAGTTGCGCGAGCTGCTCGTTGGCCCGCTGCTCGGCCTGCTGCTGCTGGGCTTGCAGTTGCTCTAGCTGCTGGGCGCTTGGGGGCCGGCGCAGCGCCAGCGGCTGCCGAGTTAAGTATCGCTGCTGATTGTAGTAATACTGCTGCATCTGCTGCCGCTGCTGGTCCTGCATCCGCTGAAAATTCTGGTGCGCCTGCTGCTGCTGTAGCTGTTGCGCCCGGTAATTGCTGCTAGGGCCAGTTAGGGTGTTGTTGACGGTTGAGGGCCGGTAGCTGGGGGTATAGCTGGGCCGGGAGGGCGAATACATGGGGCGGTATTGCGCCACGGCAGGCAGCGCTAGCAACAATAGCAAGGGTAATGGATATTTCATGGGTAACGCAGCTATAAGTGGTTCATCAACTTCTCATTCCACAAAAGTGAGTTATATAGTTGATTATGCCAAGTTGAATACCAATTAATTTCCAATTATTTTGCAGTATATCGCTTCGGCGCCGGCTGCTTACTTCCTGCCCGCCACAATCTCGTCCACAATCAGCGGGTCGAGCAGCGTGGTTGTGTCGCCCAGGTTCGACGTTTCGCCTTCGGCCACTTTGCGCAGGATGCGGCGCATGATTTTGCCCGAGCGGGTTTTGGGCAGGCCGCTCACCAGCTGAATCTTATCGGGCTTGGCGATGCGGCCGATGGCGGCCACCACGGCTTCGATGATGCTAGCCTCCGTTTTCTGAATCTCGATATCGGTGGTGGGCAGGCCGTGCTGGCAAATGACGTAGGCGTAGATGCCCTGGCCCTTCACCTCGTGCGGGTAGCCGACCACGGCGCTTTCCACCACGTACTCGCTTTCGTTGATGGCATTCTCGATTTCGGCGGTGCCGAAGCGGTGGCCGCTCACGTTTATCACGTCGTCGACGCGCCCGATGATGCGGTAGAGGCCGTTTTCGTCGCGCCGGGCGCCGTCGCCGGTGAAGTAGTAGCCGGGATAAGGCTGAAAATACGTCTGACGGCAGCGCTCGTGGTCGCCCCAGGTAGTGCGGATAACACCCGGCCAGCTCGCTTTGATGGCCAGGTAGCCTTCCTGGTCGTTGCCCTCGATTTTGGTGCCATCCTGGTTGAGCAGCACGGGCTGCACGCCGGGCAGCGGCAGGCCGGCCCTAGCGGGCACGCTGGGTGTAATGCCGGCCATCGCCGAAATCATGATGCCGCCGGTTTCGGTTTGCCACCAGGTGTCCACGATGGGGCAGCGGCCTTTGCCCACGTGCTGGTGGTACCAGTGCCAGGCTTCCTCGTTGATGGGCTCGCCCACCGACCCTAGCACGCGCAGGCTGCTGAGCGAGTAGGCCAGCACGTGGTCGAGGGGTGCGGCCATGAGCGAGCGGATGGCCGTAGGCGCGGTATAAAACGCCGTAACGTGGTGCTTGTCAATGACTTCCCAAAACCGACCCGGCGATGGGAACGTGGGCACGCCCTCAAACAAGAGCGTGGTGCAGCCGGCCAGCAGCGGCCCGTAGAGGGCGTAGGTGTGGCCCGTAACCCAGCCGATGTCGGCGGTGCACCAGTAGACGTCGTTTTCCTCGATTTGGAACACGTTGCGGAACGTGTAGTCGGCCCACACCATGTAGCCGGCCTGGGTGTGCACCACGCCCTTGGGCTTGCCGGTGCTGCCCGAAGTGTAGAGGATGAACAGCGGGTCTTCGGCCTGCATTTCCTCGGCGGGGCAGTCTTTCTCCACGTCCTTCACCTCGTCGTGGTACCACACGTCGCGGCCGGCTTGCAACTGCACCGGCCAGCCCGTGTGCTCGATAACGATGACGCGCTGCACGCTAGGGCAGTTCGCCAGCGCCTCGTCCACCACACTCTTCACGGGTATTTGCTTGGCGCCCCGGTTCAGGCCGTCGGCCGTGATGACGCACACGGCATCGGCGTCGTTGATGCGGTCGGCAATGGCCGAGGCCGAGAAGCCAGCGAATACCACTGAGTGCACCGCCCCGATGCGGGCGCAGGCCAGGGTGGCCACGGCCAGCAGCGGTATCATGGGCACGTAGAGGGCCACGCGGTCGCCCTTGCGCACCCCGTTCTTTTTCAGCACGTTGGCAAACTGGCACACCTGCTCGTGCAGCTCGCGGTAGGTGAGGCGCAGGTGGCGCGTCTTCGGGTCGTTGGGCTCGAAGATGATGGCTAGCTTGTTGGCGCGGCTGGCCAGGTGGCGGTCGAGGCAGTTCTCGGTGAGGTTGAGCGTGGCGCCGGCGTACCAGGTGCTGGTGCCAGCCGGCGAAAACTCGCCGCCGCGCACGGTATCCCACTTTTTGCGCCAGGTGAAGGGCTCGGCGGCAGCGGCCCAAAAGGCATCGGGGTCTTCAATAGATTGGGTGTAATCGGCGTGGTACTCTTCCAGAGTGCGCGTGCGAATGGCAGACATGTTGGGAGTGGTAGTGATGAAAAGAGAAGTAGAAATCGGTTTATGGAGCAGGCGCTAGCCTACTGATAGCCAGCACGTGGCGGGCTTACTGCCTCACGTTAGGGGGTGAATGCCTGCCCCACCCCGCGCCGCTCAAAGCCCGCCCGGATTTCCTCCAGAATAAGCGGGTCGTCGATGGTAGCGGGCAGGGCAAAGGCTTCGCCATCGGCCAGCTGGCGCAGGGTTTTGCGCAGGATTTTGCCCGAGCGGGTTTTGGGTAAGCGCTTCACGGCCAGCACCTGCCGGAAGCAGGCTAGCGCGCCAATGCGCGCGCGCACGGCCGCCACCAGCTCGGCTTCGAGCAGGGCCTCGGCCAGCGCGTGGCCGTCTTTGAGCACCACCAGGCCCACGGGCACTTGGCCGCGCAGCGCGTCGGCGAGGCCCAGCACGGCGCACTCGGCCACGGCGGGGTGGGCAGCCAGAATTTCTTCCATCTCGCCGGTGCTGAGGCGGTGGCCGGCCACGTTTATTACGTCATCGACGCGCCCCATGATGTAGACGTAGCCCTCGGCATCGCGGTAGCCGCCGTCGCCGCTCAGGTAGTAGCCCGGAAACACGTCGAAGTAGGCCCGGTAGCGCGCCTCATCCTGCCACAGCGCCGGGAAGCAGCCGGGCGGCAGCGGCAGCTTTATAGCCACCAGCCCCGTGGTACCAGCCGGCACGGGCTGGCCTTCCTCGCTGAGAATCTGCACGTCGTAGCCCGGCACCGGGAAGCCGGCGCTGCCGGCGCGGGGCGGCGGCATTTCCTCCAGGCCCACGAGGCTGCCCACGATGGGCCAGCCCGACTCGGTTTGCCACCAGTGGTCGACTACCAGCACGCCCAGCACGTGCCCGGCCCAGGTGAAGGTAGCGGGGTCGCAGCGCTCGCCGGCCAGAAACAGCTGGCGTAGGCTGCCGAGGTCGTAGCGGCGGGCTAGCTGGCCGTCGGGGTCTTCCTTTTTGATGGCCCGGATGGCCGTGGGGGCCGTGAACAGCACGTTGACGCGGTGCTGCTCGACTAGCCGCCAAAAAGTGCCCGCGTCGGGCGTGCGCACGGGCTTGCCTTCGTAGAGCACTGAGGTGCAGCCCCGCAGCAGCGGCCCGTACACGATGTAGGAGCTGCCCACCGCCCAGCCAATATCGGAGCCGGTGAAAATGACCTCGCCGGGGGCTAGCCCATACACGGCCTCCATGCTGAAGCGCAGGGCCACGGCGTGGCCGCCGTGGTCGCGCACCACGCCCTTGGGCCGGCCGGTGGTGCCGCTGGTATATAAGATGTAGAGCGGGTGCGTGGCCGGCACCGGCACGGCGGCCACGGGCTCCGCCTTTATCACTTCTTGAAAATCAACATCGCGCCCCGGCTGCATGGCCGCCGCGCAAAAGTCACGCTGCAGCACCACCACGTGCGCCGGCTGGTGGCTAGCCTCGGCCAGCGCGGCATCGACCAGGGGCTTGTAGGGAATAACCCGGTCGAACTCCAGCCCGCCCGAGGCGTAGATGAGCACGCGCGGCCGGGCATCGTCGATGCGCACGGCCAGCTCGTGCGGCGCAAAGCCCCGAACACCACCGAGTGAATGGCCCCTAGCCGGGCGCAGGCCAGCATGGCCACCACCGCCTCGGGCATATTGGGCATGTAGAGGATGACGCGGTCGCCTAGCCCCACCCCCAACGCCCGCAAGCCGCCGGCGAAGTGTGCCGTCATATCGAGCAGCTCGGCGTAGGTGTAGGTGCGCAGGGTATCGGTCACGGGCGAGTCGTAGAGGAGGGCCGGCTGCGGGCCCCGGCCGTGCGCCACGTGGTAGTCGAGGCACAGGTAACAGGTGTTCAGCTCCCCGTCCGCAAACCAGCGCGCGGCCCCGCTGGCCTCCTGCCGCAGCATGGTGGCGGGCCGCTTGTGCCAAGATAGCCGGGCCGCCTGAGTGGCCCAAAAACCCGCCGGATTAACCAGGCTAGCGGCGTAGGTAGCAGCGTAAGAGCAGGCGCGTTTCATGGGTGGGAAGAGGATGCAGCGCGGACGTTGTGGTCCGCGCCAGGGTGGAAGGAGCGGCGCGGACTACAACGTCCGCGCTGCATCGCCCAGCAGCTCGCGCACTTTTTGCATGAGCTGGCGGGTGCTGAAGGGCTTAGGAATGTAGAGGTCGGCGCCGGCGTCGTAGCCCTTTTGTACGTCGGCGGGCTGGCTTTTGGCCGAGAGAAAGATGACTTTGGTGGCCGTGCGGTCGGGGCGCTGGCGCAGCTGGCGGCACACTTGGTAGCCGTCCACATCGGGCATCATCACATCGAGTAGCACGAGGTCGTAGGGCGTTTGATTGATGGCGGCCAGGGCCTCGGTGCCGTTGCGGGCAATGCCAACCTGGTAGCCATTCTTGCGCATCAAAAACTCCAAGGACATGACAATATTCGGCTCATCATCAACCAGTAAGATAGCGGGCGCAGTCATAGCGAAAAGGACGGAGAAAAGGGAGCCACCGCCCGCGCGGGCACGGCCAGCGGCAGCTCAATAAAGAAGCGGGCTCCTAGCTCGGGGGCACTCTCGACCCAGATGCGGCCCTGGTGCAACTCCACTATTTTTTTGGTAATGGCCAGGCCCAGGCCCGAGCCCTCGGGCTTGCGCATGGTCTGGTGGTGGGCCTGAAAAAACTTGTCGAATATCTGATGCTGCTCGGCCAGGGCAATGCCCTTGCCGTTGTCTTCCACGCACAGCAGCAGGGCATCGGCGGCGGGCCAGGCCAGCACCGCAATGTGCCCCGGCCGGCCCGGCACGGTGGCCTTGATGGCATTGGAAAGCAAATTGATGAGCACCTGCATCAGGCGGTCGCGGTCGGCGGGCAGCAGCGGCAGGCTAGCCGGCACCTCCACGCGCAGCTCGGTGCCGCGCTCGCGGGCTAGCTGGGCCACGGCCTCGGCGGCCTCCTGCACTACCTCGGCCAGGACCAGGGGCGTGCGGTCGAGGCTAGCCTGGCCGCTCTCAAATTTCTCCAAATCGAGCACCAGCGAAATAAGGCGGGTGAGGCGCTCGGCCTCGCGGCTGATGGTGAGCTGGAAGCGCTCGCGCTCTTCCACCTCCAGCTCGGGGTTGTCGGCCAAAATTTCGGCCAGGGCGCGGATGCTGGTGAGCGGCGTGCGCAGCTCGTGGGTTACGGTGTACAGAAACTCGTCTTTCTGCATATCCAGCTCCTGCAGCTGCTGGTAGGCCTGGCGCAGCTCGTCGGTGAGGCGCTGCAGCTGGCGGCGCTGCTTTTGCAGCTGGCGGTTGGCTTCGAGCAATTGCTGGCTTTCCCTGAGAATTCCCACCACGTTGTCGTAGCTAATTTGCTCGGCCCCCGCCACCGAGGCCAGCAGCAGGCGGGCCGAGGCCGGGCCGAGCGTGCCGGCCAGCAGCTTTTCGGCGTAGGTGAGCAGGCGCGGGTCGGCGGGCGGAATGGGGGCCGGGCTGCCGGCGGCCGGCGCGGCGGCACCAGGGTCGGCGGCCGGCAGGGCATCGGGAAAGCGCTCGGCGAAGGCGCGCAGTGCCTGGTTGGTACGCTTCTTCCCCAGAAAGCCGAGCAGCAGCGCGCGCACGTCGGGCAAGGGCGTGCGGCCCTGCCAGCCGGCAATTTCTTCGGCCAGGCTGCGGCGCCGAAACACATCGACAAACACGTCGGCCTGGCGCAGCTCCAGGGCCGTGGGTGGCCAGGCCAGCGACAAGCCTACGTAGAGCCCGATGTTGAAAAACCAGCTCCAGAACAGCCCGTGCGACAAATAATCGAGGCCATCGAGCCCAAACAGCGCGCCCGGCCGCAGCCAGCCCAGCCCCCCCACCCCGTCGCTGAGCAGGCTCACCGGCAGGCGCCCCGGCCCCACCAGCGTGGGCACCACCAGCGTGAAAAACCAGATGGCAAACCCCGCCAGAATGCCTAGCGTGGCCCCGCGCCGGGTGCCACCCTTCCAGTACAGCCCGCCCAGCACGGCGGGCAGAAACTGCGCCACTGCCGCAAACGACACCAGCCCGGTATTGACGAGCGGCAGCTGCCGGCCCACCCCGGCGTAGTAGCCGTAGGCCAGGGCCAGCACCAGCACCACGGCCAGCCGCCGGCTCGTGAGGGCCACCCGGCCCAGGTAGGCAAACCAGCGCCGCTGGCCTTCGGGCCGGGCGGCCGGCACCCGCACCAGCAAGGGCATCAGCAAGTGGTTGCTCATCATCACGCTCAGGGCAATGGTTTCGACGATAATCATGCTGCTGGCCGCCGAGAGGCCCCCCAGGTACGTGAGCAGGGCTAGCCACGAATGCCCCGTAGCCAGCGGCAACGCCAGCACGAAGGTATCGGCGTCGAAGCCCCGGCCGCCGAGCCGCAGCATGCCGCCAAAAGCAATGGGCAGCACGAAGATGTTGATAATGAGCAGGTAGAGCGGAAACAGCCACATGGCCTTGCGCAGGTGGTTTTCGTCCACGTTCTCGACCACGGCCACCTGAAACTGGCGCGGCAGCAGCAGCACTGCCGACATGCTAAGGATAAGTAGCGTGAGCCACTCGGCCCCGCTGGTGCCGGTCCCTTGCAGGGTAAAAAGCTGGCGCAGCGCTGGCACCCCCGCCGCCTGGTCAAACACCTCGGCAAAGCCCCCAAACAGCCCAAACGTGACGAAGCCCCCTAGCAGCAGAAACGCCAGCAGCTTCACGAGGCTTTCGAGGGCCACGGCCAGCACCACGCCCTCGTGCCGCTCGGTGGCCTCGACTGAGCGCACCCCGAACAGCACCGTGAACGCGGCCAGCACCCCGGCCGCAAACAGCGCCGCGCCGCTAGCCCCCGCCCCCTGGTCGCCGCCCGTGAGCACCACAAACGAGCTGGCAATGGCCTTGATTTGCAGCGCGATGTAGGGTACCACGCCAAGCACGCACACCGCCGTAACCAGCGCGCCCAGGCTGGCACTTTTGCCGTAGCGGGCCGAGATGAAGTCGGCAATGGAAGTGAGGCGCTGCTGCCGGCACACCCGAATTATCTTGCGCAGCACCAGCCACCACGCCGGCGCCAGCAGCCCCGGCCCCAGGTAAATGCCCACAAAGCTGAGCCCCTGGTGCGCCGCCCGCCCCACCGAGCCGTAGTAGGCCCAGGCGGTGCAGTACACCGCCATGCTCAGGGCATACACGTAGGGGTTGGCCACCAGGCTTTTGCGCGCGGCCGAGCGCCGCTCGGCGGCGTAGGCAACGCCGAAAAGCAGGGCCAGGTAGCCGAACGAAAACGCGATGACGAGCAGCTTATTCACCGTACAAAATCCGCCGCGAAGCTCCGCGGGGTACTAAGAAAATTGTGTGAAGTGGGCAGGGCTAGCCGGCTTTGCGCACCAGCCAGCCCGTGAGGGTAATGAGCAGCAGCCAAGTAAGCAGCACGTAGAGGTACAGCACGGGCACGCCCGCCACCCGCCCGTCGTGGTCGAAAGCGGCGAGCAAGGGGTAATTAAGCAGCACCGCAAACAGCCCCGCTACAAAAAGCAGCCGCTGGCCGCGCTGCTGGCTGCTATCCGGGGGGTTGGGCGTGGGGTTCATGGCTAGGGCTAGCGAGTGGGTAGAAGGCAAAAACCCGCCCGGCGGGCTGCCTGACGGGTTTTTGACTGCAAATCAAGCCGTTATTAGCTGTCCATGAGCTTCACGTCGCGGGTGTCCTTCATCAGGGCCATGCCCACAAAGAAGCAAATGAAGGCGATGACTACCGGGTAGATGAGGCCGATAATACTCTTGTGCTCGTTGGCGAAAGTGCCGGCCGGCTGGGCCGCGGCCCACACGCCGATGGAAGTAGCTACCAGCGGCACAAAGCCGCCAAAGATGCCATTGCCAATGTGATAGGGCACCGACAGCGAGGTGTAGCGCACGCTGGTTGGAAACAGCTCGACGAGGTAGGCGGCGATGGGGCCGTACACCATCGTGACGAACAGCACGAGGCAGAAGGTGAGCGCAATCATGGCTGGCAGGTTGGGGTTAAGGGCTTTCATCACGGCGGGCACGGCCTTGCCGGCGGCGTCCACGGTGGCGGGCGTTACTTCCGTAATCGGGCCGGCGAATGCCTGCAGGCCGTGGAAGAGCGGCATGGTAAACAGCGCGCCGCAAATCATGCCCGTCATGATGATGCGCTTGCGCCCGATACGGTCGGAGAGCGAGCCGAAGTATACGAACAGCGGCGTGGCCAGCAGCATCGATACCACCATGATGATGCTCGAATGCACGGTATCGAGCTTAAGCGTGGCATTCATAAAGGTGAAGGCCTGAAACTGGCTGGTGTAGAAGATAACGCCTTGGCCCATTGTTACGCCGAAGAGGGCGATGAGCACGAGGCGGCGGTTCACGGGGTTCACGAACGAGTCGCGCAGCGGGCTCTTGCTGGTGGTGCCGGTAGCCTTGGCCTTGGCAAACAGCGGCGACTCGTGCAGGCGCTTGCGGATGAAGTACGAGGCGATTACCAGGAAGCCCGAGAGCAGGAACGGAATGCGCCAGCCCCACTCCTTGAAGGCCGGCTCGCCCATCAATTTGCGGGTAATGAGAATGACGGTGATGCTAAGAATGAGCCCGCCGGTGGCCGTAATCTGAATGAAGCTGGTGTAGTAGCCGCGCTGCTTGTCGGGCGCATATTCAGCTACATAAGTGGCCGCGCCGCCGTACTCGCCGCCCAGGGCTAGCCCCTGCAACAGGCGCAGCACCACTACGATGAGCGGCGCCGCAATGCCAATGGAGTCGTAGCTCGGGATGAGGCCCGTTACAAACGTGGCCCCTCCCATGATGAGCAGCGTCACCAGGAAAGTGTATTTGCGCCCAATCATGTCGCCGATGCGGCCGAAGAACACCGCCCCGAACGGCCGCACCACGAAGCCGGCACCAAAAATAGCTAGGGCCCCGAGCAAGGACTTGGTAAGGTCGCCGGACTGCCCAAACAGTACCGGCCCGATAATGGCCGCCAGCGAGCCAAAGATGTAGAAGTCGTACCACTCGATGACCGTGCCCACCGACGAGGCCGTAATGACCTGCCAGATGGTTTTCGAATCGACCTGGTTGTTGTCGTGCGCCGCCGGCGCGTCCAGCGCCGCCCCGTAGGCGGCTGGGTTCAGGCTTTGTTCCATTAGTAAAGGGTGGGGAAAGAAGTTGTGGAAGCCAGGCATTCAGCCGGTTGGTCGCCCCATCGGCTGAGGGCTGCTTTGCTTATAAATATACCTGCGTTTGCAGCGTGATTTCGGGGCGATACTGCACGCTGTTGACCCGGATAGTACCGTCCGCGTTATTGGTCTGGTCGCTGAAATCGGGGCGGAAGCGATAGTTGAGCGTGATTTTGGCGTTGTGGCCATCGAGTAGCAGGTTCAGGCCGGCATCGTACACATTCACACCCCGAATGCTGCCATCGGTATCAAGCAGCCCGTTGAGGCTATTGTGCAGGTAGGCCACGTAGGGCTGGAGCTTGGCCTTGGGACCAAGCAGATTTTTGGGCAGCAGCAGGCCCAGCTGGGCATAGTAGCTTTGGCCGGTACCAATGAGCGGCAGGGCATTACCCGTCAGGCCGGCCTGCCCGGTGCTAACCCCCGTGCCGGGGTTCAGCACTCCCGCATTGCGGACGTAGTTGGGGCCGAAGTTGTAGTTGTAGTACACCGCATAGGCCGTAAGGGCCGTGTTCGAGGCCGTATCGAGCGGAGCATCGTAGAATACGTCTGCGCCGAACAGTTTAATATCGTGGGTATTGTAGGGAATAGTAAACGTGTTGGCCGGAATGGTAGTGGGGTTAGCAGATGGGCGCGAATACGTGCCGCTGGGGTTGTAATGAAAGCCCGCCCCAATATTCAACACCCGCTTGGTACCCAGGTAAGTGCCCGTAAAAAAGGGCAGCAGGTTGGCCTCTTTATCCAGAAACGAGTAGCTGAAATAACCCTGGTAGATTTTATTGGAGTTGCGCGGATAAAACTGCGCCACATTAGTGCGGAGCGTCGAGGGATTACTCGCCTGATTGGTAAGAAAGGCATCGTCAACTGCCAGGCGGTAGTCGAAGCTCCCAATCCGTCCTTTGGCATAAAATCCCAGGAAGTAGCCAAACTGGTCCGTTTGGTCGAGGGTAGGAAAATTGACAACGGGCACGTCCAGGGTCAGCATGTTGAGCGTGCTGGCCGAGGTCATCCGGGAGATGCCATTCTGGTAATGCAGGCCCCCCCCCAGGTTAAGATATTTATTGATGCGGTACTCGCCCACGGCCTCGTGCATGTACACTTGAGGCCTTTTGCCAGGGCCGGTAGCGTCGAGCGGTGCTTCGCCGCTTACCGAGTTCTGGTTTTCCATCCCTACGTCGATTATCAGCAGAAACCGGGGATTGAGCTGCGCCAGCGTAATAAGACGCGTCCGCCGCAGGTTGAAAGTCAGCTGGTCGTCCGTCGGCACGCCATTGCGCAGGGTGTTGCTGTTGTTTTGAGTGTACTGTGCCCAGGCCTGCGTCCAACCGATAAAGCGCAGGTATTTCGAGCCGTCGGGCGAGAGGTTCACCTTCATCCCCGCGCCGTAGGGCACCGACTTGGCCGGGGCAGCGGGCGTGGGTGGCGGAGCCGGCGTGGCGGGCGCGGGTGGCGTGCCCGTGGCCGGCGGCGTTACCTGCCCGAAAGCGGCCCCGGTCCCGGTCAGCAGCAAGCCGCTAATTGCCAGAGCGTAGCGATTATTTCGCATAAAGAAGACGTGAATGGTGGGAAAAAAGCAGCGTGACGGCGCGCACCGCGCCCCGCAGCCTGGTTTGGTTCGGCTAAGTAGCAGCGCTCGTCTATAGGTTGGTACACCTGTGCAGTCGTTTTGCAAAGTACTATAGCTGCCGGCCCAAGGCCAGAAAGCAGATGCAAAAAAGGCAATAACATTCATATCAGGCACTTATTACCGACGCACTAGTAAGTCTGTGCCTGCTGCCTTGTCGGTTAATGCGCCTGGTCTGCCCGTGAAAGGAGCTAGCCGGCTGCCACGACTTCTGAAATTATGCCCATCTAAGAGTATTCAGACCATATTTTGGGCAAAAAATCTGGCAACTATACTTAATCAGCAAACCTATAGCTAATAAGCGACAAAACCACCGTAGCCCGGCTCCAAGCCACTTAGCCAGCTAATTTCTAACAAACGCAAAGCGGCAGCCCCGTTAGGAACTGCCGCTCAGTTACTTTGCAAACCGTATTGGCACTAGCCGCCTACTCTACATAGTCGAGGTCCTTGCCATAGGTTTCGGGCAGGGTGCTGGCGCTGAAGAAAGCCAGCAGCAGCAGTACCGCCCCGATGAGGCCAGCCGCCCCCACCATGCCCAGCGACGGGTTGGCCTTCAGCATCTTGTACACCGGGGCAATGATAACCGTGGCGCCGCGCGCAAAATTGGGCGCCGTAGTAGCTACCGTGGAGCGCAGGTTGGTGCCGAACTGCTCGGCCGCTACCGTCACAAACAAGGCCCAGAACCCCCCGTAAAGCCTATCATAAAGCATACGGCGTAGAAAACCGTGGTGCTAGCCCCGTTGAGGGCAAAGAGGTAAGCCGCCACCGTGCAGGCCGACGAGATGATGAAGACTTGCAGCGTTTTGTTGCGGCTCTTAAACACTTGGCTGAGGCCGCCGCTCGTGAAATCGCCCAGCGTGAGGCCGAAGTAGCACCAGAAGATACTCAGGCCGCCCGTTACGGGCCCTTGCAGCCCAAACTGCTTGCCAAACTCGGGCGCAAACGTGATGAGAATGCCCACCAGATACCAGAAGGGCGTGCCCACCAGCAGGCAGCGCAGGTACTTATAAAAGCGCGGCCCGCTGCTAAAGAGGCTCAGGAAGTTACCGCGCGACACGTCGGAGTTCTTGGTGCTCTCAAACATGCCCGACTCGAACACGCCGGCCCGCAGGGCCAGCAGCCCCAGGCCCAGCGCGCCCCCGATAAAGTAGGCATTGCGCCAGCCAAACTCCTGCCCTACCAGGTAGGCCACCATCGCGCCGCTCACGCCCACCGAGGCCACAATCATGGTGCCGTAGCCGCGCTTTTCCTTAGGCAGGGTTTCGGCCACCAGCGTAATGCCTGCGCCCAGCTCGCCGGCCAGGCCCACGCCCGCAATCAGGCGCAGCCAGCCGTACTGCTCCACCGTTTGCACAAAGCCGTTGGCAATGTTGGCCAGCGAATAGAGCAAAATCGAGCCGAACAACACCGACAGGCGGCCGCGCTTATCGCCCAGCACGCCCCATAAAATACCCCCTAGCAGCATGCCCCACATCTGCATGCTCAGCAGGTTCAGGCCCTGGTCGGTTACGGCCGTTGGGTCGGTTATGCCAATGCCGTTCAGGCTCTTAACCCGAATAATACTAAACAAAACCAGGTCGTAGATGTCGACAAAATAGCCTAGCGCCGCCACAATGACGATGGCGCTGAATAGGCCCACCGGTGGCCGCTCGGCCGGGGCAAGGGTAGGTTGGGGAGAACGCATGGAAAAAGCTGAAAAAATGAGTGGGAAAGGAATATCGGGACAAGGCCCCACCGCAACTACCTGAGATTTATCCGGCTAAGTAGCAGCTTTTTTTTCGTTTGTGCGCCGGCCAGACTCGCGCCCTGCTCAGTAGTATAGCCGAGCCCGCCGCTAGCTTGCCCGGAAACGCTCCCAGCGTATCATCATGTACTTGTCGCCGAGTTCGGTCACGACCAGGCCGGCGCTTTTCAGGTTTTCGGGTTTCTGAAAAAACTCGGCTAACTCTTTTTGATTGAGAATCTTATACGTCGGGTGGTAGTCGGTCTGGCGCGGGGCCTTCACACCGTATTTCTTCACCCAGTTCATCACGCTCACGTGGCTCACGCCCAGCAGGCGCTCAATCTCCCGGTAGCTCACTCCTTCGATGTAAAGCTGCAAGGCCTTCACCACATAATACGGATTAACCTCACGCCCCACCTTGGCCACGGTGTAATGGTAGCCGCAGCTTTTGCAGCGAAAGCGCTGGCGCTCATTGATTACCCCACTCTTGGTGGCTTCCTTCGAGTCGCATTTGGGGCAGGCGGGCGCGGTCATGGCAACGGTGGAAAGCGGGGTGGGAAGGTCAGCAAGAGGCTAGCGGCAAATGTATAGGAATTTAGCAAAAAACTGTGCGTTGCGACCAAAGCTACCGGGCAGGGCTTCGGTGCGCCCTGGCCGTAGCTTTGACTGGTCAATCCTCCCCCACCCCATGCCTGCCCCCGCCTACCGTGCCATTGCCCCGGCCGACTTATCGCCGGCCGATTTTTACCAATACCTTATCGGCGCGGTGGCGCCGCGCCCCATTGCATTTGCCAGCACCATTTCGGCGGCCGGCGAAGTAAATTTAAGTCCGTTCAGCTTCTTCAATGTGTTCAGTATAAGCCCGCCCATTCTGGTGTTTTCGCCCACCAGCCGGGGGCGCGACAACTCCGAGAAGGATACACTGCACAATGTGCGCGCCGTGCCCGAGGTCGTGATTAACCTCTGCGACTATCCGCTGGTCGAGCAGCTTTCGCTGGCCAGCGCCGAATATCCCAGCGGGGTAAATGAGTTTGTTAAGGCCGGCCTCACCGAGGCAACATCCAGCCTGGTGCGCCCGCCGCGCGTGGCCGAGTGCCCGGTGGCCTTCGAGTGCGTAGTCGAGCAGCTTATCGCCCTCGGCAACGGTCCTGGCCACGGCAACCTGGTGGTGTGCCGGGTGGTGCAGGCCCATGTGCGCGAGGCAATTCTGCTCACCGGCCGGCCCGGCATCGACCCGCACAAGTATGAGGCCGTATCGCGCCTGGGTGGCGACTGGTACAGCCGCCTGCGCCCCGAAAACCTGTTCACCGTGAGCCGCCCCAACCGTCACCTGGGAATAGGTTTCGACGAGCTGCCCACGCACATTCGCCACAGCGACCTACTCACCGGTAACGACCTGGCCAAGCTAGCCAACGTGGAGCGCGCCGCCCTTCCCACCCCCGCCCAAATCGAGGAAATTAAAGCCGAGCCGATGGTAGCGTATTTACTCAATAAGCACCGCACCGACCTAGCCGAGCAGCAAAAGCAGCTGACCCTGCTAGCCCGCCAGTGGCTGGAAGAAGGCCGCGTAGCCGAGGCGTGGCGGGTATTGCTGATAGGCTAAACCTGAAGTCATAAGTATGACTTGCTCACTTACTCCCATCTACAGCTTTCCGTCGGCAACTAGCTTTGCCGCGCTTGACGTTGATTTAACGCATAGATTATCAAGCAAACAGCTTACCGTCATATCGGCGCCGGCCTTACCGAACGTGAGCGCCACCTACTACTGCACCGATTGTCAGCAAATCTGGGTTTTGTCAGAGCCTGATAATGCTTGGCGGGGTTTCTTTTTACCCCAAACAGAAGCGATGCATCATTTACAACACATGCAAAAAGCCACCACTACCCGCCAGCTAGGCTGCTTGGTACTGGTGGCTTTTATTATCCTGCTACTTATCTGGCAAAATTGGAAATGAGTCATTTACCTCAGCCATTTGATGCGCTTAATTCCGCACCGCAATCAGCAGCCCTAGCTCCTTATAGCGCATGTTGAATTTTTTGGCGATGGCAGCATTGGTGAGCGAGCCTTTGTAGATGTAGACGCCCGAGCGGAAATGCTCGTTCGTGAACAGCGCCTCGTTGATGCCGCCCTGCTGGCTGATGTCTTGCAGAATGGGCGTGAAGATGTTGCTGAGGGCGTTGGTGGCGGTGCGGGGCACGCGCGAGGCGATGTTGGGCACGCAGTAGTGCACCACGTCGTACTTGCGGAAAACCGGCTTGCTGTGCGTGGTCAGCTCGCTGGTTTCGAAGCAGCCGCCCTGGTCGATGCTGATGTCGATGATGATGGAGCCGGCCGCCATGCTAGCCACCATCTGCTCGGGCACCATGAAGGGGATGCGGCCTTCCTCCACGGCCAGCGCGCCAATCACCACGTCGGCTCGCCGAATCTGCTGGCTCAGGGCGAAGGTATCGAGGGTGCTGGTGTAGAGCTGCGCGCCGAGGTTATGCTTGAGACGGCGTAGCTTATACAGGTGATTATCAAATACTTTTACCTCCGCTCCCAGCCCGATAGCGGCGCGGGCGGCGTACTCGGCCACGGTGCCGGCGCCCAGAATCACGACCTGCGACGGCGGCACGCCCGTAATGCCGCCCAGAATAATCCCCTTGCCTTCGTTGGAGCGGGCCAGGTACTCGGCCGCCACCAGCATCACCGTCGAACCCGCAATTTCGCTCATGGCGCGCACCACCGGGCGGGCGCCGCTAGGGTCCTTTATCAGCTCGAAACCGATGGCATTCACCTTTTTGCGGGCCAGCGCATTGACGAATTCGGGCGTCATGGTGCCCATTTGCAGGGCCGAGATGAGCGTCTGGCCGGGGCGCATCAGCTCAATTTCATCCATCACGGGCGGGGCCACTTTCAGGATGATGTCGGCCTTGTAGACTTCCTCCGTGGAGTAGGCAATGGTGGCACCGGCTTCGGAGTAGTCGTGGTCGGAGTACTTGCTGGGCTCGCCGGCCCCGCTTTCCAGCATCACTTCGTGGCCTTCGGTCACGAGGTGATGCACGGCTTCGGGCGTGAGGCCGAGGCGGTTTTCCTGCAACGAGGTTTCCTTGGGCAGGCCGATGAAGAGCTTACGCTTGCGCGTTTCCACGGCCAGCATCGACTCCTGGGTGAAGTAGGCGCGGCTCGTAGCCAGCGCGCCAAAGCCGGAGGGTAGCTGTTCGGCCATAACTTATTTCAGTGAGCGGGGCGCAATAACCAGTGAGCAGCTTCTGGCTGCCAGGTACTCATTGCGCACTGCTCATTACTCACTGTTAATTGATAATTGTCTTGATTCGGGGCCGGTTACGGTCAGCTCCACCAGCAGTCGCTGCGGGGGTAGCAGGCTGGCCACGCGGCTAGGCCATTCTACTAGGCAAAGATACCCCGAATCGAAGTACTCGGCCGCGCCCAGCCGGGCAGCTTCTTCTTCGGAGTCGACCCGATAAAAATCGAAATGATAAAGGGACTGGCCCTGGCCGTCGCGGTACTCGTTGACCAGGGCAAAGGTGGGGCTGCTCACATCGTCTTTGACCCCTAGCGCGGCGCACAGGGCCCGGATGAGCGTGGTTTTGCCCGCCCCCATCTCGCCCTCAAAAGCCACCACGGAGCGGCCCGACTCGGCAATGGCCGTGGCGAGCTGCTGGGCGGCCGTGGGCACGGCGGCTAGAGTCGGAATTTCAAGTACAATAGGTGTCACGCTTGGCTAAGCTATAAACTAGTTGTCATGCTCATCTGGCTTCCCGAAGGAGGCATGACACCGTGGAGTTAGTGCATACGGTCGTCGCGCACGGGCAAACTCACTACAATCTCACCCTCGATTTTGAGTAATTCCTGCAAGCGGGCATCGACCTCGGCGGAGTCGCAATATTCTTTGGCCAGGTCGACGTAGCTCACGAAGTGGCCGGCCTCGCTCGCCATCAGCTCGTAGTAGAACTGGCTCAATTCGGGGTCGCGGTCTTGCAAATGCAGCCACAGCAGCTTGAAGCGCTCGCAGCTGCGCGCCTCAATGAGCGATGACACAAGCAGCTGGTCCAGGAGCTGGCGCTCGCGCGGGCCGCCTTTGCGCACGTGCGCCATGAGCTGCACCACGTACTCGTCGCGGCGCGGGCGACCTAGCGGCAGGTTGCGCTTGCGCAGCTCCTTCACCACGCGGTCGAAGTGCTCCCATTCCTCGGCCACGAGGGCAGTAAGCTCGTCTACCAGGCGCTCTTTTTCGGGGTAGTGCACGATGAGCGAGATGCCGGTGCTGGCCGCCTTTTGCTCGCAATAGGCGTGGTCAACCAGGATTTCCTCCAGGTTTTTGCTGGCCAGGTCGGCCCAGCGCGGGTCGGAGTTAAGCTTAAGCTTGAGGATGGTTTTTTCTTTCATCACGAAGAATTTAGCTAAAGAACCGCCACCGCACCCCAAACTGGAAGCGGCGCGGGTAGCCGGTATAATACGGGGCCGTGAAATAGCCGTCGCGGCCCAGCCCCTGGTTGAGGTAGGCCACTTTCAGGAAAAGGGAGGCCGAGCTGATATCGGCGGCCACGAACACGTTAGCCACCGCGTAGTTGCCGATGGTAAAGCGGTCCTGCACGTAAAACTGCTGGGTGCTCGGCGCATAGTTGTAGCCCCGGTAGCTCGACTGGTAATACAGCTCGCCGCCCACCTGCGCAAACAGCGCGTGCCCAAACACCCGCCGCTGGTAATACACCCGCGACTCGGTGACGAGCGCCGGAATGCGCAGGCCCGCACCATCGCCCCCCCGCGTGTAAGTAGCCTGGTTATCAAAGTACACATTGCCTAGCCGGGCGCGGTGCCGCGCAAAGCCGATGAGCAGCACCTTGCTGTCGGCAATGGCGCTGGAGAGCTGCTCGGGCACGCCGTACTGATTATAAAACAGCAGCCCGGCGATGCGCGCGGCGCTGGCGCTCAGCTCAATAGAATGCTCGGCCAGGAAAGGCAGGCGCTGGCGCAGACGCCCCGTGAGCTGCTGGGTAGTGGTGTTGCCAAAGGTGCTCTGCCATTTGTTATCGCTCAGGTTAGTCCAGGTGTAGTTGTTGCCGATAAATACGCGCTGGGTGAGCGTAGCCGAGTAAGAATTAAGTAGCAGCTCGGCCGAGAGCGGGCCGGTGCGGATGCGGCCACGTAGCCAGTACTCGGCGCCCGCGCCCGGCACTTTCACGCTGCCGTTGTCGTAGGGCAGGTACTCGCCGGCCACTTCCACGGCGTAGATGCTGCGGTAGTTAAACGAGGCCGTGCCGCCCACGAACAGCTGCCCGAAGTAGTGCGGCGCCACGATGGTATCGGCCGGGGAGCTGCCCACCGTTTGGAGACGCAGGCCGGTGCCCGAGCGGCCGAGCGGCGTGGTGAGCTGCGAAAGCCAGGCGTTGCGGTAACGGCCGTACACGTTGTACTCGATGCGGTCGGTGCGGCCCAGCAGGCCAAAGGTGTTCTCAATCTGGCGGAAGGTGGCGCGGTCGTCGGTGGCTACCGAGTTGCGCAGCGTGCCCGAGCCGGGAAAGGTGGTGGCCTGCGGATAAAAAAGCAAGAAGCCGCTGGCATCGCGCGGCAAGGCATTGTCGGTATAGCCATTGTACTGCCGCCGCACGTCGAGCACATGGTAGGCCGTGAAACCCTTCTGCGCCAGCCGGTAGCTCTGAAACACGTGCACCTGGTCGCGGTCGTCGATGTTGATGCCCGGCGAGAGGTACACGCGCTCCAAGTCGTACTTGAAGAAGCTGTTGAGCCCCTTCAGCTCCGTAAGGCTTTCGGTGGCAGTTGGCCAAATGCCTCCTAGCTCGCGGGTGCGCTGCCGGCTGGCCGAGTAGTTGGCGAGCAGATGGTAGCGGCCGTCTTCGGTCTGGAAGCGGCTGTAAAGGGTAAAGTTATTGTGCTCGACCTGCCACTGCGACGTATTCACGGCCAGCACCTGATTGCCGGCAATACGCTCGTAATCAATGCCAATACTAAAATTTTTCTTCAGCGAGCGCGAGTAGTTGATTTCAAATACCTGCTCGCCGCGGCTGCCCTGCACGTAGCGAAAAAATGAGTAGGGCGAGCGGCTGTCGTAGTACGGCACCTCGCTCCCGTCGCGGGTATTGCGGTCGAAGGCATTGCGCCCGAAGCGCGCCCCCAGCTGGTAGTTGGGCTGATACAAGAGCGGGTGTGAGGCCGAGCCCAGCACGCCCAAATCTTGCTGAAACGTAGTATCGTGGGCCCAGAAGCGCGCCTGCGGCCACTGCGTGAGGGCGGTATCGATAGGGGTGCCGCCCGTCGAGTCGCGCCGCACCTCGGCCTCGGAGATGACGCGGGTCGTTTTGGGGCCGTAGAGCACCTTGGTCGAGTCGTCGACAATCTGCGCCCGGGCGGCCAGGGGGGCACCCAGCCCCAGCAGCAGCAGTAACAGGAGCCAGCGGCCGGCCGCGTTTTTAAAAGAAACCATGCAGAAATAAACGCTCGATAATAGAAGACGCTGGCGCGCCCAACTCAGCAGTTAAAGGTACTAGCGGCTGGCTGGCCCGGTAGCGGCGGCTACCAGGCTAGCCAGCCGCGCCGCACCGTCGGCCAGCAACGCCACCCGCACCGGAATGGTATAGATATGGCCAGCCAATACCCGCTGCGGCCCGGCCCACAAGCCAGGGCTAGCCAGGCGGGTCGCATCTTTTTCGGTGGTAAAAATAGGCCAGCCCGGCTGCCAGTGCCGCAGCAGAGCGGCGAGGTCGGCTGGCTGAAAGGCGTGGTGGTCGGGTAATTCTTCGTGGTGCTCAATGGTATAGCCCTGTCTATCGAGGTAGCTGCGTAGCGGGCCGGGCTGCGCAATGCCCGTAAGCAGCAGCGCCGGGCCAGGCGTGGGCGGCGGGGCGGGCACTCGCACCAGCTCGGAGCTTAGCCACTCCAATTCGGCCAGAAGCGGCTCGGGTGCCCCATAGGCATACGCCGAAAAAAGCACCGGCACGCCGGGCCGGGCGTAGCGCCGCACCTGCGCCTCGGCGGCGGCCTGCGCTTCGGCCGGCAGGGTGGGCGGGCACTTGGTGAGGATAATTACATCGGCGCGGGCGGCCCCGGGGCGGCTTTCGCGCAGGCGGCCGGCCGGCAGCACAAAGTCCGCGTAAAAAGGTCTGGCCAGCTCAGTGAGCAGGAGGTTGAGTGCCGGGCGCACGCGGCGGTGCTGGTAGGCATCGTCGAGCACCACGCACGTAGTTTCGGGATGGTGCTGACGTAGCAAGTCGAGGCCTAGCCGGCGGCTTTCGGCCACAGCTACGGGCACCTGCTGCGCATCAAATTCCCGGAAGTACTGCCAGGGCTCGTCGCCCACGGTAGCGGCCGAGTCGGCCGCGGTGGCTAGCCTCGGGCCGGTGGTTTGGCGGCCGTAGCCCCGGCTCAGAATGGCCGGGCGCTGGCCCTGGCGCCGCAACTCTTCGACTAGCCAGGTTACGTGGGGCGTTTTGCCGGTGCCGCCCACCCGCAGATTGCCCACGCCCAGCAGCGGCACCCAGCCGGGCGCCGAGGCCTTCCAGCCGTGGTCGTAGAGCCAGTTGCGCACCGCCAGCACGGCGGCATAAAGCCAGGAAAACGGGAGCAGCAGCCAGGCCGGCCAGGGAGGAAGCATGGGGCAAAGGTCGGCCAGCGCCCCGACCTTTGCCCCATGCCCGACTTTGCCGCCCGCTTGCTCAAGCTGCTTTCCACGTTTCCGCTGCCTGCCGCGCCGCTACCGGGCGGCGTGGAAGTGCGCAACTCTTACCACGACCCGGCCGTGCGCGACATTTTTAAAGAATTCGCGCAAAAATTTTATACTCAGGACGCCCCGCGCGTGGGCATCTTCGGCATCAACCCCGGCCGCTTCGGTGGCGGGCGCACCGGCGTCGCCTTCACCGACCCGGTGGCGCTGAGCACCCTCTGCGGCATCAGCCACGCGCTGCCCAAGCAGCGCCGCGAGCTGTCGAGCGAGTTCGTTTATCAGTTCATCGCCGCGCTGGGCGGCCCGGCCGAGTTCTACCGGCATTTTTTCCTCAGCTCGGTGTATCCGCTGGAGTTGACTCGTGAGGGCAAAAACTATAACTATTACGATGCGCCCGCGCTCATCAAAGAACTATGGCCCGCTATGCGGCTATCGCTGACTGAGCAAGCCCAGCAGCTACACCTGCGGCGCGATGTGGCCGTGAGCCTGGGCCGGCGCAACGGGGAGTTTCTGCGCAAAATCAACGATGAGCTAGGTTTATTCGACCGAATTGAGATTCTGGACCACCCGCGCTTCCTCATGCAGTATCGCCGCAAGGGCCTGGCCGAAAACGTGGCCCGCTACGTGGATGTACTGGGCGGGCTGCTCGAATAAATTTGCACAAATTTTGGATTATACCTTAACGTGGCGTATCCTTGTCCTCCCATTCGCTCCGCTAGCTATTCTATTGACTATTACTGCTATTATGCCCACCATTCAGGACCTATCCCGCCTACTAGAGTCTGCCGCCCCCCTCGCCTACCAGGAAAGCTACGATAACGCCGGCCTGCAATGTGGCCTCCCCGAAACCGAAATCACCGGCGTGCTCCTGGCCCTCGACTGCATGCCCGCCGTGGTAGCCGAGGCTAGCCGGCGCGGCTGCAACGTAGTGGTGTGCCACCACCCGGTTATTTTCCGGCCACTCAAGCGCCTCACCGGCAAAGGGTTGGTTGAGCAAACTATCATGGCCGCCCTCAAGGCCGACGTGGCCATCTACGCCGCCCACACCAACCTCGACAACGTGCGCCCGGGCGTAAATGCCAAGCTGGCCGAAAAGCTGGGCCTGGTAAACACCCGCATCTTGGCTCCTAAAAGCGGGACGCTAGCCCGCCTCAGCACCTACGTACCCGACCAGCCCACCAACGATGGCCAGCAGCTGGCCGATAAGGTGTTGCAGGCGCTGTACGCGGCCGGGGCCGGCCAGGTCGGCAATTACCGCGAGTGTAGCTTTCAAACGTTGGGCCTGGGCACCTTCACGCCGGGCCCGGGCACCCACCCCACCATCGGCCGCAAAAACCAGCCTACCGCCGTGGCCGAAACCAGAATTGAGGTGCTGCTGCCCCTGCACTGCCAGACGGCCGTGCTCGCTGCCCTGCGCCAGGCCCACCCCTACGAAGAGGTTGCCTATGAACTGGTTAAGCTGGAAAACCAGCATCAGGACGTGGGTGCCGGCATGGTGGGCGAGCTGCCTGAAGCCTTGCCGCCAACCGCATTTCGCCAGCTGCTGAAAGCTGAGCTGGGGGTACCCGTGGTGAAGTACACCGCGTTCGAAAAAACTATTAAAAAAGTGGCTCTGTGCGGCGGCGCGGGCAGCTTTCTGACCGGCGCTGCGCTGGCGGCCGGGGCCGACGCCTACGTGACCGGCGACGTGAAGTACCACGAGTTTTTCGCGCCCGAAGGCCGGCTCATGCTCTGCGATGTGGGGCACTTTGAGAGCGAGCAGTTTACCGGCGAGGTATTCCGCGATTTGCTGCTGGCACAGTTCGGTCGTACTTTTGCGGTCTTATTCGCTGAAACCCCCACGAATCCCGTTCAGTATGACTGCTAATTCTGCCGCCGTGGCAAATCCGGCCGACGCGCCTATTTCCGCCAAGCTCGAAGCTTTGCTCAACCTGCAACGCATTGATTCGCAGCTGGATGAAATTCGTCGCGTGCGCGGCGACCTGCCCGAGGAAGTGCGCGACCTCGAAGACGAAATTGCCGGCTACGAAGCCCGTGTCAAGCGCTTCGACGAAGAAATTGGTGGCCTGCAAGACCAAATCAAGCAGCGCAAAGCCGCTACCAAAGAGGCCGAAGGCCTTATTAAGCGCTACGAAGAGCAACAAACTAACGTGCGCAATAACCGTGAGTACGAGGCTATTGCCAAGGAAGTGGAGCTGCAGCGCCTCGAAATTCAGATTTCGGACAAGAAAATCAAGGAGGCGCAGTACCTCATCGACCAGCGCAACACCGAGGCCAACGTGACCCGCCAGCGCCTCGACGAGCGCCGCAAAGACCTCGAAACCAAGAAGAGCGAGCTCGACACCATCGTGGCCGAGAACGAAGCCGACGAGAAGCAGCTTATGCACGAGCGCGAAACCGCCGTGCAGCCCGTAGAAGCCCGCCTGCTGACGGCCTACGACCGCATCCGGGGCAATATGCGCAACCGCCTCGCGGTGGTGCTGGTGCGCCGCGACGCCTGCGGCGGCTGCTTCAACACGGTGCCCCCGCAGCGCCAGGCCGACATTATTTCGCACAAGAAAATCATCGTGTGCGAGCACTGCGGCCGTATTCTGGCCGACGTGGAAGGCAAACAATCGGCTAACTAAGGCTAGGTTTGTTTGGCAAGAAAAAGGAACGGCCCCGGTCGTTCCTTTTTTTGTAGCAAGTGATTGGTCTTTAATTAAATAAGCGCTCGTGCTGGAAGTTTCCGCTGAGGTACGCAGAAGAGTTCGCCGAGGTGCGCTGAGCGTAATGGTTGTGCTGGGCAGTGCCTCAGCGGCCCTCAGCGATTCTTTTTGCGTGCCGCAGCGAGTACTTACCGCCCAGCCCGACACCGGGCAAGTGCTCTCCCCCACCGCCCGCCGCGCCTACACCGAGCTGCTGAAGCTGAAAGCCGGCACCTGCCGCCAGTTGCTGGCTAGCGAGCCGGCCAACGCCCCCGGCACGCTACTGGTGGCCGACTGCGCCGACTTTCTGGAGCTACTCATCAGCCTGGATATCAGCCGCTACGATGCCACTGTGGCCGCTCAGGATGCCCGGCTAGCCACCCTCGACAAAGCGCCGGCCGGCGCGCTGCGCGACTACGCGCGGGCTGAAATCCGACTGCACCAGGCGGCGGCCCAGCTGGCCTTTCACCACGAGGTGCGTGGGGCCTGGAACCTGCGCCAGGCCATGCTGCTGACGCAGGCCGTGGCCCAGCGGTACCCCGGCTTTTTACCAGCCCGCAAAACCCTGGGTTTGTGTCAGTTCGGCATCGGCTCGCTGCCCGAGGGCTACCACTGGCTGCTGCGGCTGCTCGGCCTGCGCGGCAGTATTGACGAAGGCCTGGCCAACCTGAGCCTGGCGGCGGGGCAGCCGCACGATTTTCAGGCCGAAAGCCAGATTATCCTGGCCCTCGTGCGGGAGTCGTACTATAAAAAAGGCGACGAAAGCCTGGCACTGGCCGGCCGCCTGGCTCGTGAGCAGCCCGACAATCTTCTGTATAATTATCTGGTTGTCAGTTTAAATAAGCGCCAGCATCATGGCGAGGAGGCCCTGGCTGCTTACCGCGCCCGGCCCACCGGCCCGGCATATTTGCCGCTGGCCTTTCTGCACCATCTGGCGGCCGACCTGCTGCTGTATAAGGGCGACTATGCTCCCTCAATTGCTGAGAACCAGCAGTTTTTGCGCGAGTTTCGGGGCGACTACTACCGCAAGGATGCGGCCTTTAAGCTCTACCTGGCCGCCTGGCTAGGGGGCGACCCGGCCGCCACCACCGAGCGCTACCGCCAGCAAATCAACCTGGCCGGCCCGCTTACCATCGAGGAAGACATCTACGCCCAGCGCTTCTACCACGATGCGCAGCTGCTCAACCCCTCCCTCACCCGCGCCCGGCTACTCACCGATGGTGGCTACTACACGCAGGCAATGGGCATTTTACAGAAATTTCGAGCTACGCCCGCTACGCCCGTGCGCGACCAGCTCGAAGCGCCCTACCGCCGCGCCCGCGTGTGGCAGGGGCTGGCGCGGCCCGACTCGGCGCGGGCCGACTACCTGCGCACGCTGCGCCTATCGGCTGCCCTGGGCGACCCACCCTACTACTTTGCCCCGCAGGCCGCCTTGCAGCTCGGCTACCTGGCCCTGGCGGCTGGCCAGCGGGCGGCGGCCAAAAACTACTTCGAGCGGGCCACGACTTACCAGAAGCACGAGTATAAAAACAGCACCGACCAGAAAGCCAAAGTGGCTTTGCGCGGGTTATAAGCGGAGTTTATGCTGACTATTCCGCTCGCCGACCTCCCGGCCGACTTTCGCATCCGCGCCCTGCAATGGGCGGCTCAGTTTGCGCATTGCGCTTATTATGAGCCTAATGACTTGCAGCAGTCGGCCGCCGGCACTTTCAGCCGGCTGCTGGCCGTGGCGCACGCCGCGCCCACGGCGCCCGGCTCGCTGGCTAGCCTGGCCACGTACCTGGCTAGCCCGGCGGCGCTGCCGCACTGCGGCTTCGTGACCTACGATGTTAAAAATGAGATTGAGCAGTTGAGCAGCCAGAATTTTTCGGGCTTTGACTGGCCGGCGCTGCACTTTTTTCAGCCCGCAATCTGCCTGCGCTGGCACGCCAATACGCTCACCATCGAGGGCCAAACGGCGGGCGTGCTGGCCGCGATTCTGGCTACTGAGGTGGCTAGCCCGTCCCGGCCCGCCGTGCCGCCGCTGCGCCCGCGCCTGCCGCGAGCCGACTATCTGCAAGCTGTGGCCGACGTGCGTGAGGACATTCTCAACGGCGAGGTGTACGAACTGAACCTATGTCAGGAATTTTACGCCGAAGGCGGGCGGCTCGACCCGGTCGCCACGTTCTGGCGGCTCAACGAGGCCTCACCTGCACCCTACGCAGGCTTTCTGCGCCACCACGACCACTATTTACTGTGCGCCTCGCCCGAGCTGTTTATTGCTAAACAGCAGTCGGTTATCACCTCCCAGCCCATCAAAGGCACCCGGCGGCGCGGCACCACCCCGGCCGACGATGAGCAGCAGCGGCTAGCCCTGCTGCACGACGAAAAGGAACGCGCCGAAAACCTGATGATAGTAGACCTGGTGCGCAACGACCTAGCCCGCGTGGCGCGCACCGGCACCGTGCGCGTGCCCGAATTGTTCGGCACCTACGGCTTCCGGCACGTCTGGCAACTGATTTCGACCGTATCGGCCGAGTTGCGGCCGGAGGTAGGGCTAGCCGATATTCTGCGCGCCACTTTCCCGATGGGCTCCATGACGGGCGCGCCCAAAATCAGGGCCATGCAGCTTAGCGAGCACTACGAGGCTAGCCGGCGCGGCCTCTACAGTGGCAGCCTGGGCTACGTGCTGCCCGATGGCGATTTCACCTTTAACGTGGTGATTCGCAGCCTGCAATACCGCGCCGATACCGGCTACCTCAGCTTGCAAGTCGGCTCGGCTATTACTTATGACTCGGTGCCTGCGCAGGAATACGCCGAGTGCCTGCTCAAAGCCCAGGGCGTGCTGGAAGCACTCGGGACGGTTATCAGGGAGTAGTAATACTAGCTACCTGACCCTGCCATTCTGTCATTTACCGGGGCTGCTTCGTATCTTTGTTACTTGCCGCGCACCCGGCTAAGGTGTTTGTTTGCTATGTCCCAACCGCTCATTACGTTAGATTTTCTCGATAAAGCGCCGACCACTGAGGCGCTGGCCCTGCCCACCGAGGTGCGCGTAAGCACCGCCACTCGCACCGGCGGCGCGCGCAAGCTCTACATCGAGAGCTATGGCTGCCAGATGAATTTCTCGGACTCCGAAATCGTGTCCAGCATTTTGGCCGATGAAGGGTTCGACACGACCGAAGACCTGGCCACGGCCGACCTCGTGCTGCTCAATACCTGCTCCATCCGGGAGAAAGCCGAGCAGACGGTGCGCATGCGCCTCAAGCAGATTAACTCGCACAAAAAGCGCAAGCCGGGCATGCTGGTGGGCGTGCTGGGCTGCATGGCCGAGCGCCTGAAAAGCAAGTTCCTGGAAGAAGAGAAAATCGTGGACCTTGTGGTGGGCCCCGATGCTTACCGCGACTTGCCGCAACTTATCAGCCAGGTTGATGGTGGCCAGAAGGCCGTGAACGTACTGTTGAGCCGCGAGGAAACCTACGCCGACATTACGCCCGTGCGCCTAAACTCGAACGGCATCACGGCCTTTATCAGCATTATGCGCGGCTGCGACAACATGTGTTCCTTCTGCGTAGTACCCTTCACCCGGGGCCGCGAGCGCAGCCGCGATGCCCACAGCATCGTGCAGGAAGCCCGCGACCTCGTGGCCGCTGGCTACAAAGAAGTTACCCTGCTGGGCCAGAACGTGGACTCCTACAAGTGGGCTAGCGAAGACGGTGCCGAGCGCGTCAACTTCGCGCAGCTATTGGAGCGCGTGGCACTGGTGAGCCCCGAGCTGCGGGTGCGTTTCTCAACCTCGCACCCCAAGGATATAACCGACGAGGTGCTGCACACGATGGCCCGCCACGACAACATCTGCAAGTACATTCACCTGCCCGCCCAGAGCGGCAACTCGCGGGTGCTGGAGCTGATGAACCGCACCTACGACCGGCCCTGGTACGAGCAGCGGGTGCAGGCCATCCGCCGCATTCTGGGCGAGAACTGCGCCATCTCGACCGACATGATTGCCGGTTTCTGCTCCGAAACCGAGGAAGAGCACCAGGACAGCCTGAGTCTGCTCGACTTCGCGCAGTACGACATGGGCTATAATTTCTTCTACTCGGAGCGCCCCGGCACCCTGGCCGCCCGCAAGCTCGAAGATGATGTTCCGCTCGAAACCAAGAAGCGCCGCTTGCAGGAAATCATCGACCGCCAGCAGCTGCACGCCCGCGCCCGCTACGCCCGCATGGTGGGCCGCGTGCACCAGGTACTGGCCGAAGGCCCCAGCAAACGCTCGCAGGAGCACCTGAGCGGCCGCAACAGCCAGAACCAGGTGGTTATTTTCCCGAAGGGCAATCACCAGAAAGGCGACTACGTTAACGTATTTGTGACTAGTACGACCGGCGGTGCGCTGCTGGGGGAGGCAGTTTGATTAGATGGCGCGGAATAAATGGGCTGAGCTAGCTCCTGAGCGAAAAAGGAAAAAGCGACTAAAAATTATTAGGGCTGGCATAGGATGCTTACTCCTTGCGCTCATTCCCATTCTTATTCCGGCTGGCTTTATAATTTATTCCTCTATTGGCAACCACTATCTGCGAACAGAGGGTGTTATTACTGAAGCAGTGATAATCGACGAAAAAAATTATTTCGGCAATAGTCCTGTTTCTCATGACTTTTCTTACTCGTATCAATTCGCAGTTGATGGTAAACAATACACGGGCAACAGCCTCAACAGCAAATACGCTGTAGGGCAGATTGTCAAAATAAAGTACGTAGCTGGGTTTCCACGTTTTAACGAGATACTTAAAACTGAATAAGCTCACTGCTAAAGAAACAGAAGCCTTGACCAACCAAGAAATTCAATCCATCAAGCTGCGCTTCGGCATCATCGGCAATGCGCCGGCGCTGAACTACGCCATTCAGGTGGCTAGCCAGGTGGCGCCGACCGACATGACCGTGCTCATCACTGGCGAAAGCGGGTCGGGTAAGGAGTCGTTTTCCAAGATTATTCACGCACTCTCACCGCGCAAGCACGGGCAGTTTATCGCCATCAACTGCGGCGCCATTCCGGAGGGCACTATCGACTCGGAGCTGTTTGGCCACGAGAAGGGCGCCTTCACGGGGGCCAATGAGGCGCGCAAGGGCTACTTTGAGGTAACCGACGGCGGCACCATCTTCCTCGATGAGATTGCCGAAATGCCGCTGGGCACCCAGGCCCGCCTGCTGCGCGTGCTCGAAAACGGCGAGTTTATCCGTGTCGGCAGCAGCAAGGTGCAGAAGACCGACGTGCGCGTGGTGGCCGCCACCAACGTCAATCTGCTCGACCGCGTGCAGGCCGGCAAGTTCCGCGAGGACCTGTATTATCGCCTCAACACGGTGCCGATTACGGTTCCACCCCTGCGTGAGCGCGGCGATGATATTTACTTGCTGTTCAGGAAGTTTACGGCCGATTTTTCGGAGAAGCACCGCGTGAAGCCCATTAGCCTCACGCCCGATGCGGTGCGGCTGCTGACGCGTTTCCGCTTCCCCGGCAATATTCGCCAGCTCAAGAATATCGCCGAGCAGATTTCGGTGCTGGAGTTCGACCGCGAGGTCGATGCCGCGCGGCTGGCCACCTACCTGCCCGCCGCCCAAACCTCGCAGTTGCCGGCGCTGCTGCCCGGCCATGGCGGGGCTAGCGGCGGCGACTTCGGCTCGTACTCGGAGCGCGATATTTTGTACCGGCTGCTCTTCGACATGCGCCGCGACATGACCGACCTCAAAAAGGTGGTGCTGGAGCTGGCCACCGGCAACCGCCCCGCCGCCGCCGACACGCAGGAGCTGCTGCGCCAGAACAGCCACCTGTTTACCAACCTCAGCGAGGCTTCGCCCTTCGCTAGCCCCGATGGCCCGGCCGAGGCTGGCGGGGGCTACTACCTGCCCGCCAACCCGGCGGCGCCGCTGCGGGTCGATGTAACTTCCTCGGGCGCCTATGCCGATGACGACGAAAGCGACCAGACCGAGGATATCTCGCACGAAACCGAGGAGGAAACGCTGTCGCTCGATGCTATTGAGAAGGAAATGATTCTCAAGGCGTTGAAGAAGCATCACAACAAGCGCAAGTATGCCGCCCAGGACCTGGGTATTTCGGAGCGCACCCTTTACCGCAAGCTCAAGCAGTATGACCTGGAATCGGCCTAACACTACGCGGCGCCGGGCGCTGAGCCTGCTGGCGCTGGCTATGCTGCCGCTGTGCGGCTGCGGCATCTATTCGTTTAACGGTACGAATATCGACCCGGCCGTGAAGACGATTTCCATCCAGACCTTCCAGAACAGCGCGCCCAACGCGCCGGCGTACCTGGCCCAGCGCTTTACGGAGGATATCAAGGATTATTTTCAGCGCAACACGACCCTGAAGCTGGTGCCGCGCGATGGCGACCTGCAATTTGACGGCAACATCGCGGCCTACGATTTCGCGCCGGCCCAGATTCAGCAAAACGGCGGCCTGCCCGGTGCGGGTGCCAACCGCCTCACCATTCAGGTGCAGCTGCGCTTCACGAATACCAAGAATAACAAGCAGGATTTTGAACAGACCTTCCAGAGCCAGAAGGATTTTGCCTCGACCCAGGACATTGCCACGGTAAATAACGACCTGGCCTCGGTGCGCGAAATCACGCGCAACATCATCAGCGACATGTTCAACAAGTCGGTGGCCAACTGGTAAGCTCAACTGTGAGCCCGGCCGCCGGCGCCATATTCTGCTCGCTTTGCCGTAATGTTGCGGGTCCAAAGCCCCCTGATTAAAGGCTAGCCGCCTTTTCTTCTTCCATGACCCGCGCCACGCTGCTTCAACTGCTCGCCCACCCCACGGCCCTCACCGGGGCCGACGTGCGCGCGCTGGAAGAGCTGGCCGAGGCCTTTCCTTACTGCCAGACGGCCCACCTGCTACTCGCCAAGGCGGCGCACGACCAAAGCTCGATGCTGGCCGGCCAGCGCCTGCGCCGCGCCGCTACCTACGCGGCCGACCGCACCCGCCTGCGCCAGCTTATCGAGATGCCCGCGCCAGTTGCAGCTGGGGCCGTCCCGGTTCCCGCGCAAGCTGATACCCTTCCGAGCTTGCCGCTAGCCTCCTCGCCGGGCAATTCTAGTAACGCTTCTGCTTTCAATGATTTAACCACTGAGGAACAAGCACTTGACAGGCTAACTACTACCCTACCGGAAGATAAGCCCGACCAGGTAATCGGCTTGACTACACCCGAGATGGTAGCACCCGCACCCGCACCAGTCGAAGAGGAGCTGCCCGCCCAGGCACCGCCCATCCGGCCACCGGCCGAAGCCGCCGCTGCGCACGCTGAGTTTGGGCTAGCCCCTGCCGAGCCGGCCGAGACCATTGCTTACCAGCTGCCAGAGTTGGAGACTGCGCTGCTGCCGGCCGAAGTCATGCCGGCCACTACGCCCTACTTGCCGCCCTTTAGCGGCTTAGCGCAGGTGCACTATGCCCCCAGCGAAGGCAGCCGGCTAGGCTTCGGCCTGGTGAGCACCGAAGCAGTTGATACCATGCCTGGGGCTAGCCTGCCGCCCACCGGCGAGTTCTTCGCACCCGATACGCTGCTGCTAGCGCATCTGGCCGAGCATCAGTCGCCGCCCGTTCTGAAACCCAGCTCGCTCGACTTAATCAACAGCTTTTTGCAGCGCGCTCCCGCCCCTACCCGCCGCCGCGCTGCTCCTTTGCCAGGCACGCCCGAGCCCGACGAACAGGCCGACCTCTCGGTGCGCAGCACCCGCGCCGAACCCGACTTGGCCTCCGAAAGCCTGGCTAAAATCCTGGCCCGGCAAGGCAAGCCTGACCGTGCTATCGCAGTTTATGAGCGCCTTATGGTGAAACACCCAGAAAAAATGGCGTACTTTGCAGCCCAGATTGACTCTTTGCGCCCCTCGGCCTAGCCTTTTATTTTTTCCATGTACCTCTTTCTCGTCATTTTCATTCTCCTGATTTGCTTTCTGCTAGCCCTCGTGGTGCTGGCGCAAAACCCCAAGGGCGGCGGTATTAGCAGCCAGTTTGGCGCGGGCGGCGCGGCCAATCTCATGGGTGTGAAGCGCACCGGCGACCTGCTCGAAAAGCTAACCTGGGGCTTTGCCGTGGGGCTGATTGTCCTTTCGCTGGCTACGCACGTAATCACCGGCAGCGCCGGCCCCACCCGCAGCATCAACCAGCAGGCGGCCCAGCGCGCCGTAGTGCCTGCGGCGCCGGCCGCCCCGGCACCGGCCCCGGCCGGACAGCCGTCTACCATTCCGGTCCCGGCGCCCCAGCCGGCCAAATAGGTAGCATTTGATTTGTTTCCCTCCCAAAGCCAGGAGCTTCCGCTGAAGACGGAAGCTCCTGGCTTTTCTGCTTTTTGACCTATTGCGGCAGGCTAGCGGCCAGGCATCTGCCAATCCGGCGAGTTGCGGCGCGCATTCTGTCAGGTTTCCGGGGTTGGCACATTTCGTGTCAATCGCGCCGCAGGAGTTTCCAACTTCTTTGTACCCAAAACATCCATTTCCCATTTTACCCAATGGCACTGAGCATTAAACCGCTAGCTGACCGCGTAGTCATTAAGGCCGCCGCCGCCGAAGCCACCACCAAGTCTGGCATCATCATCCCCGACACTGCCAAAGAAAAGCCCCAGCGTGGCGAAGTAGTGGCCGTGGGCGATGGCAAAACGTCGGACAACGGCACCGTTATCAAGCCCGAGGTGAAAGTAGGCGACCAGGTATTGTACGGCAAGTGGACCGGCACCGAAATTACCGTGGATGGCGAGGACTACCTCATCATGCAGGAGAAAGACATTCTGGCCGTGCTCTAAGCCAGCCTGCACCTTACTTAATATCAACCTAACCTACCACTTAACCACCCAATGGCTAAGAACATCCAATTTGACACCGAAGGCCGCGACCGCCTGAAGCGGGGCGTCGACAAGCTCGCCAACGCCGTTAAGGTTACCCTCGGCCCGAAAGGCCGCAACGTTATCATTGACAAGAAGTTTGGCGCTCCTTCCATCACGAAGGACGGCGTAACCGTAGCTAAGGAAATTGAGTTGCGCGACCCCATCGAGAACATGGGCGCCCAGCTCGTGAAGGAAGTGGCCAGCAAGACGGCCGACCAGGCCGGCGACGGCACCACGACTGCTACCGTACTGGCCCAGGCCATCTACACGGCTGGCTCGAAGAACGTAGCCGCCGGTGCTAACCCGATGGATTTGAAGCGCGGTATCGACAAAGCTGTATTGGCCGTTGTGGCTAACCTGAAGCAGCAGTCGAAGCCGATTGCTAACAGCGCCGAAATCGCGCAGGTGGGCACCATCTCGGCCAACAACGACGCCGAAATCGGCAAGATGATTGCCGATGCCATGGATAAGGTTGGCAAAGAAGGGGTTATCACGGTAGAAGAAGCCCGTGGCACCGAAACCGAAGTAAAAACGGTGGAAGGCATGCAGTTCGACCGCGGCTACCTCTCGCCCTACTTCGTGACCAACCCCGAGAAGATGGAAACGGAGTTTGAGAACCCCTACATCCTCATCTACGACAAGAAAGTGAGCACCATGAAGGAGCTACTGCCCGTGTTGGAGCAAGTGCTTCAGACTGGCAAGCCGCTGCTCATCATCTCGGAAGACGTAGACGGCGAGGCCCTGGCCACGCTGGTAGTAAACAAGCTGCGCGGCTCGCTGAAAATCGCAGCCGTGAAGGCTCCGGGCTTCGGCGACCGCCGCAAGGCCATGCTCGAAGACATCGCCACCCTCACGGGCGGCACGGTGATTTCGGAAGAGCGCGGCTACAAGCTGGAGAACGCTACCCTCGATTACCTCGGCACAGCTGAGAAAATCATCATTGACAAGGACAACACGACCATCGTCAATGGCAAAGGCCAGAAAGAGGATATCACCGCTCGCGTGAACCAGATTAAGGCCCAGATGGAAACCACCACCTCGGACTACGACAAGGAGAAGCTGCAGGAGCGCCTGGCCAAGCTGAGCGGTGGCGTAGCCATCCTCTACATCGGCGCCAGCACCGAGGTAGAAATGAAGGAGAAAAAAGACCGCGTAGACGATGCCCTGCACGCGACCCGCGCCGCCGTTGAGGAAGGCGTGGTGCCCGGCGGTGGCGTGGCCCTGGTGCGCGCCATTGAGGCCCTCGACGCCGTGCAAACCCACAACAGCGACGAGAAAACCGGTGTGCAAATTGTGCGCACGGCCCTCGAAGCCCCCCTGCGTACCATCGTGGCTAACGCCGGTGGCGAAGGCTCGGTAGTGGTGCAGAAGGTGCGCGAAGGCAAAGGCGACTTTGGCTACAATGCCCGCGAGGACCGCTACGAGAACATGACGGCCGCCGGCATCATCGACCCGACCAAAGTAACCCGCCTGGCGCTCGAGAACGCCGCTAGCATCGCCGGCCTGCTGCTGACGACCGAAGCCGTAATCTCGGACGAGCCCGAGCCGAAGGAAGCCGCTGGCGGCCACGGTGATGGTGGCATGGGCGGTATGGGTGGCATGGGCGGCATGATGTAATCGCCAATTGACATAGATTTCGCTGATTCAGTAGCCCAACAAAGAGCCCCGCCGGACGATGTCCGGCGGGGCTCTTTGTTGTCTGTAAAGTAAGCCTAGGCTTGTGCTTGGGCCGGAGCCGGGTAGTTACGGGCATCCATCATCTTGGCCAGGCGACCGCTGATGAGAAAAAGAATGGCCGCCGCAACCGACGCCGACACGACGAACACCATAAAGAAGTCGTAGAGATTCGTGATGTGGAAGCCTAGTACCGAAGGCGCGGGGGCCGTCGATTTGGGGTCGGGGTAAAGGCTGCTCATGTAGCCCGCTAGATAGTTAGCGGCTGCGTTGGCCAAGAACCAAACGGCCATTAGCAACGAAGCGAATTTGACCGGGGCCAGCTTATTGACGAGCGAAAGACCAATGGGCGACAAGCATAGCTCGCCGGCCGAGTGTAGGAAGTAGAGTGCTACCAGAAAAAACATGCTCACCTTGACGCCGGGCATCAGATTATGCACCCCAAAGCACATCACCAGGTAGCCCGCCGCCAGCAAGGCTAGCCCAATTGCCATTTTCACGGGCGAAGCCGGCTCGGCGCCGCGCTTGCCTAACGCCGTCCAGACTAGGGCCATAAGCGGGGCACCTGCCACGACGAAGATGGCATTCAGGTTCTGAAAAAGACTGGGCGGCAGTTCGTGACCGAATATAGTACGGTCCATGCTTTCCTTCGCAAAAAAGGTAAGCGAGGCCGGAGCCTGTTCGAAGGCCGCCCAAAAAAACACGACAAAAAAGGATACGATAAAAATTACCATGACTCCTTGCACGTCGGCACCTACTAGTGATTTATCGCTGAAAATCATGATAACAATGGCAACCAGCGCAATAGCTAATAAGGGTGCAATAGTTGGAAACCGCGCCGTATCCAACCACAGAATACCGAGTACTAAAGCAAAAAATACCGGCAGTAGCGCGTAAACCCCTTTGATGCCCCCCGATTGAATAGGGGTAAGCCCTACCTGCTCGCCAGTTGGAGTGTGCAGGTATTTTCCCTTACCCCAGTTGAAAATACCCGTACCGAGTAACATCGCAATACCACAGGCTAGAAAGGCCCAACGAAAATCACTGGGGTGACCCGTATCGCCAATGAGGCTGGTAATGGTATTGCCGATAAAGGAGCCCAAATTGATACCCATGTAAAAAATGGTGTAGGCGGCATCCTTCCGCTTATCGTCAGCCGAATAAAGCGAGCCGACCATCGACGAAATATTAGGCTTAAAAAAGCCATTACCCATAATCATGGTGCCCAAGCCAGCATAGAGGAGCCAGTGACTCAACGGATGGGTAGCAGCCGGCCCATAGTTGCTGGCCGAAGCAAACAGCGTAAACTGCCCTATCGCCATTAAGATACCGCCTACTGTGATGGAGCGCCGGTTGCCCCAGTACCGGTCAGAGATAAAGCCCCCAATGAGCGGCGTGAGGTAAATTAAGCTAGTATAGCCCCCGTAAAACTTCGACGCGAACGCCTTGTCCATCATCATCGCGTCGGTGAGAAACAGCACCAGCACGGCGCGCATGCCATAATAGCTGAAACGCTCCCACATTTCGGTGGCAAACAAAAGGTAGAGGCCGCGCGGGTGGCTGGCCGAGGCCGTTTGGGGCGGTTGCGGGCGCAGGCTGGCGGTAGCAGGTTGCATGCAATAAACGAAGAAGTAAAAGGAAATAAAGAAAAGCTCCCCCGCCGCGACGGGTTGGGGGTGGGTAAAGCTAAGAAAACTTTACGTAACAGCCGGGCCGGCACACTTTGCGCCTTGCCACAGCCCTTAGGCTATCAAGGCGCAAGGCTGATAACTACCAGCTTTTTCCTCCTTTTCCAACGGCCGCCGCACTGCCAATCAGCCACGCATAATCGGTACTTGATTTTTAGCAGCCTACTAACTTTTGCTTACCGCAAACGTTTGCGGGCAAAATTTCCAACGCCTGGCTTACCTTTACGGCACTATTTCTCTTCCTCCCACCCACATTTTTGTTCTTTTTACATGGCAGACCAAAAAGCTGTCGCTGCGCGCCTGGCCCCGCTAGGGTTCGCGCAGGCTCCTACCCAGGCTCACCTCAACCTGCCGCCGGCCGCACTCGTCAGCCACGCGCTGCGGCGCGGCGAGGGCACACTCACCGACACCGGCGCGCTCATGGCCGACACTGGTCAGTTTACCGGCCGCTCACCCAAGGACCGCTTTGTGGTGCGCGATGAAAATACTGCCGACAGCGTGTGGTGGGGCGATATCAACCTTGCCTTTGACCCGGCCAAATTTGCGCAGCTGCATCAGAAAATGGTGGCTTACCTGGCAGGTAAGGAAGTGTTTGTGCGCGACGCTTACGCGGGCGCCAATCCCGACTATCAGCTTAAGCTGCGCGTAGTGAACGAGCTGGCCTGGCATAATCTATTCTGCTACAATATGTTTCTGCGGCCGGAAACTGGCGCCGACACTTCCTGGACGCCTGATTTCAGCATCATTTGCGCGCCGGGTTTTGAGGCCGACCCGGCCGTGGACGGCACCCGGCAGAAGAATTTTGCCATCATCGACTTTACCCGCAAGCTGATTCTAATTGGCGGCACGGGCTACGCCGGGGAGATGAAAAAGGGCATTTTCGGAGTGCTCAACTACCTGCTGCCCCACGAGCGCGCCACGCTGCCCATGCACTGCTCGGCCAACGTGGGGGCTAGCGGCGACACGGCCATCTTTTTTGGTTTGTCAGGCACTGGTAAAACCACGCTCTCGACAGACCCCAACCGTGGCCTTATCGGCGACGATGAGCACGGCTGGACGCCCGACGCGGGCATTTTCAACTTTGAGGGCGGCTGCTACGCCAAGGTCATCGACCTGAGCCGTGCGAAAGAGCCCGAAATCTGGGATGCCATTCGCTTCGGGGCCATCGTGGAGAATACGCGCTTCGTGCCCGGCACCCACACCGTTGATTTTGCCAATAAGTCAATAACGGAAAACACGCGCACGGCCTACCCTATCAGCTTCATTGCCAATGCCATTGAGCCCTCGGTGGCGGGCGCGCCGACACATATCTTCTTCCTCACGGCTGATGCCTTTGGGGTGCTGCCGCCCATCAGCAAGCTCGACAAGTGCCACGCCATGTACCACTTCATGTCGGGCTACACGGCGAAGGTAGCGGGCACCGAAATGGGCATCACCGAGCCGCAAACTACTTTTTCGGCTTGTTTCGGGCAGGTTTTCCTGCCCCTGCACCCCACGCGCTACGCCGAGATGCTGGGCCAGAAAATGGACGAAAACCCGGAAATCAATGTCTGGCTCATCAATACTGGCTGGACGGGCGGCAGCTACGGCACCGGCCACCGCATGAAGCTGGGCCACACCCGCGCCATGATTACGGCGGCCCTTTCTGGGGTGCTAACGGAGGTTCACTTCAAACAACATCCCATTTTTGGGGTAGCGGTGCCGGGCGCCGTGCCGGGCGTACCAACCGAAATTCTGGACCCGCGCAACACCTGGGCGAACAAAGCTGCCTACGACCAAACGGCCGCCGAGCTAGCTGAGAAGTTTGTCAAGAACTTTGAAAAATACGCCGACTTTGCCAGCGCTGATATTTTGGCCGGCGCGCCCAAAATGGCGGTTGAAGCTTAACACTTGCTACCCGGTTTAAAGGGAAGAAAGCCCTTCAGCTGCTATGCGTAGCTGAAGGGCTTTCTTCCCTTTAAATTTTTCTTTATCAGCGCTTTGCTTTGCGCTTCTTCAATTAATAGGTACTATGCGCAGGCCCAGCAAGTAATTGGGGCGGTTGCTGGCAAATACTGGCAGCACCAGATATTGAGTAGCACTGGAGCGTAACGTGGCCCTGGCCATCAGGCTATCCTCGTGGTGGCCGAGCAGCAGCAGGTCGCGTACCTGGCGGGTACTGGCGTTGAAGTTAGCGATAAGCGTCAGACCTCCAGTCTTAAAAGTAGCCAGAGAATCCTGCTTGGTTGCCTGATTTACGGCGCTTAGCACTTCGGCTGCATTGGCCAAGCTAACCGGCAAGGGCTGCTTAGCGCCCAGGCGGCTATATAGGTCATCGATGGACAGGCCTACCAGCGCCGGCACATTGGTAGTAGGAGCCGCGCCCGCGTGCACCGCCGTGGCGGTTTGCGTTGACTCGTGGGCGCCCGAGCACGCGCCCAGCCACCCGCTGGCCAGCAGCAGCCCCATCGTACGCAGTGAGCGGGCGAGTCGCATTAGTCGGGGGTAGCGGCTTTGGCGGGCTTGCCGGCCATCTCGCTGAGGTAGTGGCGCACTACGAGCGTAATAGAGGCATACGACTCTTCGAGGCGGGCTAGCGCGTCTTGCGGTGACATCCAGCGCACTTCTTCAATATACTCTTCGGTTTGGGGACGCATTACCGAGTCGTCGAGGCATTTCATTACAAACCAGCTCGTTTTTTTCAGCATTTTATTGCCCTTGTAGGCGTAGGAATGCCAGGTGCTGGGCAGCTCTTCGCCGAGCTCTACCTTGATGTTGCACTCCTCCTCCACTTCGCGAATGGCCCCCAGGGCCACGTCTTCGTCCTTATTGAGCTTGCCCTTGGGCAGGTCCCACTTGCCGAGGCGGTAAATCATGAGCACCTGGCCTTCTTTTACTACGAGGCCGCCGGCCGCCTTGGCAATTTTAAACTGGTCCTTGAGGTGCAAAATCAGGTTCTTCTTCTTGCGGGCCATCAGGGTCAGGGTCTTCAGCTTCTTTAGCTTCTTAACTTCCATGAGCCGCAGCAGCCGGTCGAGAAAGGCCGCCGAGGCCTCGCGCACCAGCACGTCACCAATCAGGTCTTTGCTCGTAAACTCATCCTCAGGACCGAGCACGAGGTCGTATTTATGTTTATACACTTTGTCGCTGGCTTTTTTAATAATCAGCGGCACATCGTTGATGAAGACGTTCATCGGAAGTAATGCAAAAGAAGACGGCAAAATGGGCTAGCGCCCGTGCCAATACCTGCCCCATACGGTGGGGCGCGCCGCAAGATACGGGCTGGCCGGATTTTCGGCGCACCCGGTGTCTGGCTGCATCTTTGTAATCACTATGACGCGTATTGCCCTGCTTTCCGATACTCACGGTTACTTCGACGCCCGCATTGCCCACCACCTGCGCGGCGCCGATGAAATCTGGCACGCCGGTGATTTTGGCTCGTCGGAGTTGATTTTAAAGCTCACCGCGCTAGCCCCCATGTTCCGGGGCGTGTATGGCAACATTGATGGCACCGACGTGCGCTGCACCGAGCCGCTGGTGCAAGACTTCACCGTGGAGGGCCTGCGCGTGGTGATGACGCACATTGGCGGCTACCCGGGGCACTACGCCCCGGCGGCGCGCCAGCTGCTGGCCCAAACGCGGCCGGGACTGTTTGTGAGCGGGCACTCGCACATCTTACGGGTTATCCCCGACCCCAAGCTGGGGCTGCTTACGCTGAACCCCGGCGCGGCCGGGCGGCACGGCTTTCACAAAGTGCGCACGCTGCTGCGCTTTGGCGTCGACAGGGGCAAGGTAGTCGAGATGCAGGCGGTGGAGCTTGGCCCGCGCACTGCCATTCTGGACACGGAAGGACACTAAAAAAGCGTCTGGCTAAGCTAGCCAGACGCTTTTTTTAGTATTTAACGAGCTGTATTACAAGGCAATTTCGGGCTTGGGGTGCTCACCAGCCTGGCCGTCTTCGGTAACGGGCTTGGTTTCAGCCTCAGCGGCGTCGAAGCCGGTAGTGCCGGTCTGGTTGGCTTCGGTAGCCTGGTTGTGCTCGGGGCTCTTGCTATCGAGAACGTGCTTGGCGCCTTCTACCACGTTGTGAGCGGCTTCCTGCACGGCTCCGGTGGCTTTTTCCACGAGGCTGTTGTGGGATACAGCATCAATCGCCTCGCTGGCGGCGTGCTTCACGGTGTCGGCAGCAGCCGAAGCGGCGTGGGCTACTTTGGCCAGCAGGCCTTCTTGCTTAGCGGCGGGCTTGGCAGCCTCGGCCGCTACGCTAGGATTTTTTTTTTCGTCAGCCTCCGCGGGGGCCGACGTGGTGAAACGCGCTTTCAGCTCGTCCAGGTCCACGTTTTTCAGCACGGGCGTACGCAGCAAGTTTTTGATTTTGCGCGTTTCATTGTTGGCACGGGCAATGTTTTTGCGGTGCTTGCGCTTCAGACGGGTAACGGACATGATTTCCGGGGCAATTAAAGTTCTAGGGGGGACTTCTGGCAAATGAGGTGCAAAAATAAGGCTTTACTTTTGGAATTCCAAACCTCTTGCTCAATCCCTTGGCTTTAGCTTCTTCTCCCCTGCCCCTTATCGACTTGCGCTCCGATACCGTGACGCGCCCCACCCCCGCCATGCTCGCCGCCATGCAGGCCGCCGCCGTGGGCGACGACGTGTATGACGAAGACCCCACCGTGCGCGAGCTGGAAACCAGCCTGGCCGCCCGCTTCGGTATGGAAGCCGGTTTGTTTTGCCCCTCGGGCACGATGACTAACCAGCTGGCTATCATGGCGCACTGCGCGCCGGTATCGGAGGTTATCTGCGAAGCCACGGCCCACGTGTACTTATGGGAAGTGGGCGGCATTATGCACCATGCCCGCGCCTCGGTGGCGCTGCTGCCCGGCGAGCGGGGGCGCCTCACGGCCAGCCAGGTGGCTAGCGCCGTGCGCCCGGCGGGCAACGTGCACTACCCCACCACCCGGCTCGTGTGCCTCGAAAACACCCACAACCGCGGCGGCGGCAGCTGCTACGCCTGGTCTGACCTGGAGGAAATCGCGGCTTTCACTAGAAAGAATAATCTCGCGCTGCACCTCGACGGCGCACGTATCTTCAACGCGCTCGTGGCCATGGGCCAGCGCAGCGAGGACTACGGCCGGCTGTTCGATTCTATTTCGGTGTGCCTGAGCAAGGGGCTGGGAGCACCGGTAGGCTCGGTGCTGCTGGGTTCGCGAGAGTTTATTACTGGCTGCAAGCGCCTGCGCAAGCTATTTGGCGGCGGCTGGCGGCAGGCGGGCTATCTGGCAGCGGCCGGGCTCTACGCTTTGGAGCACCACGTAGCGCGGCTGGCCGACGACCACCGCGCCGCCGCGCAGCTGGCCGAGGCGCTGCGCCCGCTGCCTTACGTGGCCGAAATACTGGAGCCTGAGACCAACCTCGTTATTTTCCGCCTCGACGAAAGCCGGCTGACGGTGGCCGATTTTCTGGCCCGGCTGGAGGCGCAGGGCATCAAGGCCAGCGGCTTTGGCGGCAGCTGGGTGCGCTTTGTGACGCACCTCGACGTGAGCGCGGCCATGCTGGCCCGGGTTCTTGCGGCCCTGCCGGGGCTTGCGGCTTAAGCAGCCGAATACTACTATTTTTAATCGCTCGGGGGCTGCCTGCGTATGCGTAGGCAGTCCCTACGGCTTTCTGATGAATTTATACAACGCGCTGGCACTCTTGCTGGTATTGGCCGCGGCCTTTGCCTACCTCAACCACCGCTTCCTCAATATGCCGCCGGCCATCGGCCTGATGAGCCTGGGGCTGCTAGGGTCGCTGGCGCTGGTTGGGCTGGCGCAGCTGGGCGTGGGCGCGGTGCTGAACCTGGCCCGGCTGGTGGGCAAAATCGACTTCAGCGCCCTCGTCATGCAGGTGATGCTGGGGTTTTTGCTCTTCGCCGGGGCCATTCACGTCGATGCCCGGCGGCTGGGCAGGCTGCGCTGGCCGGTGGGCGTGCTCTCGCTCATCAGCACGCCGCTGAGCACGGGGCTGGTAGGCGGGGCTATGTACCTGGTGCTGCCCGCGCTGGGGCTGCCCACGCCGCTTATCTACTGCCTGCTGTTTGGGGCGCTCATCTCGCCTACCGACCCGGTGGCAGTGCTCAGTATTCTGACTAAGGCCAATATTTCCAAAGACCTGGAAATAAAAGTAGTAGGCGAGTCGCTGTTTAACGACGGCGTGGGCGTGGTGCTCTTCGTGGTGGTGGCCGAAGTAGCGCAGTTTGGCCCGCGGGAAGTATCGCTGGGTCACGCGCTGGCCGTTTTCATGCAAGAGGCCGTGGGCGGCCTGGCCCTAGGCACGGCACTGGGGCTAGCCACGGCCTGGTTGCTGCGCACCGTCGATAACTACCAGGTAGAGGTTCTCCTAACGCTAGCGCTGGTGGCGGGCGGCACGGCGCTGGCTCAACGCCTGCACACCTCGGGGCCGCTGGCGATGGTGATGGCCGGCCTGCTGGTAGGCCACCTCAGCCGCAGTGGCGGCACCATGTCGGAAGAGTCGCAAGATTATGTGGACAAGTTCTGGGAGCTGGTCGATGAGATTCTGAACGCCCTGCTCTTCGTGCTGATGGGGCTGGAAGTACTGGTACTGCACCTGCCGGGCCGCACGGTAGTGGCTGGCCTGGCGGCAATCATGGTGGTGCTACTGGCACGGCTGCTGGCCGTGGCGCTGCCGCTGGGTCTATTGAAGCTGAGCCCGGTATTTCAGCCCTCGCGCCACGGCGTTGCCGTGCTCACGTGGGGCGGGCTGCGCGGTGGGCTGTCGGTGGCGCTGGCGCTAGGGTTGCCGGCCAGTGCCCCGCGCGAATTACTGGTGGGCATTACTTATGTGGTGGTGGTGTTTTCTATTATCGGGCAAGGACTTACGATTGGCCCGCTAGTGCGCTGGCTAGGGGTGAGCCGGCCAGTACCCCCACCCGCCGTGGCCGAGGCCGAATAGCGTTTTTAGGTTAGCTGCGTACATAGTCGGAATGAATTTCTTCGTAATCGGCGACGTTCACGGTTGCCTGCACACCTTTCGCAAGCTCCTCACGCATTGGCGGCCGGCCGAGGAAATCCTGGTGCAGCTCGGCGACCTGGTAGACCGCGGCAACTACTCGCCCGACACCGTGGAGCTGTGCCGCCAGCTCAGCCAGGATTTTCCGGATAAAACCATCTTCCTGCAAGGCAACCACGACTGGGCCATGGCCGAGCACGTCGGACCAAATGGTCCTTACAAAGCCTGGCTGGGCTGGGGCGGCCGCGCCACCCTGGCGCAATATCAGCGGCACCGGTCCCTGCTAGCCCCGCACGCCGCCTGGCTGAGCCAGCGCCCGCTGTGTTGGCAAAACGACCACCTGCTGTTCTCCCACGCCGGCCTGGCCGACGTGCCCAATCCGCTCGACCCGGCTAGCTCGGAGGGTGTGCTCTGGCGGCGCGGCCCGCTGCGCAATACCGGCCAGCTGCAAGTGGTGGGCCACACGCCTACCCCTAGCCACCGGCCCGAGCGCGATGAAACGGCCCAGGCCATTTACCTCGATACCGGCGCGGCCGATGGCCACTTTCTCACCGCCCTGCGTCTGAGCGAAACCGGCGCGGTGCTGCAAACTGTTGCAATTCACACTGCGCCGGAGGATGTTTACTCGTTTGGCAAAATTCATTAGTGGCTAGCCTATTACTGGTTAGCTGCTGCTCAAAATCCAATGACAGATTTGAATACCGAGCCCCACTGGCACGCGGCCGCGCTGGCCCACCTGCACCAGGCCGACCCTATTTTATCGAAAGCCATTGCCCGCGTGGCCGGCCCGGTGCGCCCCGCCGCCCACGAAGACCTGTACCTGGCGCTGCTGCGCGCCATCGTGAGCCAGCAGATTTCGACTAAGGCGGCGGCGGCCATCTGGCGGCGCTTCACGGCCCTTTTTCGGCCCGATGGCTACCCCGAGCCCCGCGAGGTGCTGCGCCTGGAAGAAGATGAGCTGCGCGAGGCGGGCCTTTCGCGCCAGAAAATCGGCTACCTCAAGGCCGTGGCCGAGTACCAGGAGCGCGGCCTGCTCGACCACGAGCACCTGAGCCAGCTCGATGCGGAGGCCTTTACGGCTCACCTCACCGCCATTAAGGGGGTAGGGCGCTGGACGGCCCAGATGCTCCAGATGTTTGCCCTCGACCAGCCCGACGTGTTCAGCGAAGGCGACCTGGGCATCCAGAACGCCATGCGCAAGCTCTACGGCCTGGAAGAAACCGGCCGCGCCCTCCACAAGAAAATGCTGCTGCTGGCCGAGCCCTGGCGGCCCTACCGCTCACTGGCCTGCAAATATTTGTGGAAGTCGCTCGATGCCACACCACCCATTAACGCCGACCTGGGTTGGGAGTAGCGCAGACTTTCAGTCCGCAGATAGGGTAGCTCGCTCAACTACTCTCTTGGCAGACTAAAAGTCCGCGCTACGGCCGCCTATCTTTGGCTTTACGTTAAAGTTACCCCAACCTCCCCGCTTTCCCCAATGGCCGACCCCCACGTAGCCGCCCACCCCACCTTCTCCAAAACCGAGCTGCTCGCCGCCAAAAACCAGGAAGCCCTGCTAGGGGGCGGCCAGGCCCGCATCGACGCCCAGCACAAAAAAGGCAAACTCACCGCTCGCGAACGCCTTGATTTGCTGCTCGATGAGGGCTCGTTCGAGGAAATCGGCAAGTTTGTGATGCACCGCGCCAAAGACTTTGGCCTCGATAAAGAATACTACCTCGGCGACGGCGTCGTGACGGGCTACGGCACCGTGCACGGCCGCCTGGTGTACGTTTTCTCGCAGGATTTCACGGTATTCGGCGGCTCGCTGAGCGAGACGCACGCCGAGAAAATCGTAAAAATCATGGACCTCGCCATGAAGAACGGCGCGCCCGTTATCGGCCTCAACGACTCGGGCGGCGCCCGCATTCAGGAGGGCGTGGTGAGCCTCGGCGGCTACGCCGACATCTTTTATAAGAATACGCTGGCCAGCGGCGTGGTGCCGCAGCTTTCGGCCATTATGGGGCCGTGCGCGGGCGGCGCGGTATACTCGCCGGCCATTACGGATTTCATTCTGATGGTCGAAAACACGAGCTACATGTTCGTGACCGGCCCCAACGTGGTGAAAACCGTGACCCACGAAAACGTGACCAGCGAGGAGCTCGGCGGCGCCAGCACCCACTCGGCCAAGAGCGGCGTCACGCACTTCACGGCGCCTAATGAGGTCGTCATCATTCAGCAGCTCAAGCAATTGCTGAGCTACATGCCCCAGAACTGCGAGGAAACCGCCCCCGCCGTGCCCTACGAGGCCGGCCAGGACGAAAGCCGCCCCGCGCTCGACACGCTCATCCCTGACAACGCCAACCAGCCCTACGACATCCGCGAAGTAATTGAGGGCCTGATTGATGCCAACTCCTTCATGGAGGTGCACCAGAACTTCGCCGAGAACATCGTGGTAGGTTTTGCGCGGCTAGCCGGCCGCAGTATCGGCATCGTGGGCAACCAGCCGGCGGTGCTCGCCGGCGTACTCGACATCAACGCCAGCACCAAGGCCGCGCGCTTCGTGCGCTTCTGCGACTCATTCAACATCCCGCTGCTCGTGCTCGAAGACGTGCCCGGCTTCCTGCCCGGCACCGACCAGGAGTGGCGCGGCATCATCACTAACGGCGCCAAGCTGCTCTACGCCTTCTGCGAAGCCACCGTGCCGCGCATCACCGTCATCACCCGCAAGGCCTACGGCGGCGCCTACGACGTGATGAACAGCAAGCACATCGGCGCCGACCTCAACTTCGCCTGGCCCACCGCCGAAATCGCAGTCATGGGCGCCAAGGGCGCGGCCGAAATCATCTTCAAGCGCGAAATCGCCGCCGCCGCAGACCCCGAAGCCAAGCTCCAGGAAAAGGTAGACGAGTACCAGCAGAAATTTGCCACGCCCTACCGCGCAGCCCACCGCGGCTTCGTGGACGAGGTAATTCTGCCTTCGCAGACGCGCCAAAAATTAATTCGCGCCTTTAAGATGCTGGAAAACAAAGTGGATACTTTGCCGCGCAAGAAGCACGGTAATATTCCGCTGTAAATCAAAAAACTCACTGTCATGCTGAGCTTGTCGAAGCATCTCTACCACGCCGCTAGGGTGTCGTTCGGTAGAGATGCTTCGACAAGCGGACGCCAGATGAGCATGACGTTCTTATTTTGTAATTAATAGTTTTCTTTATGCGTCCCGAGTCATTCGAGTTTCTTGAGAAATACCTGAATAACCCCTCGCCCACCGGCTTTGAAAAGGAAGGCCAGAAGCTGTGGCTAGAGTACATTAAGCCCTACATCGACGAGTATTTTGTCGATACCTACGGCACCGTAGTTGGCGTAATTAATCCCGAGGCGAAATACAAAGTCGTCATTGAGGCGCACGCCGACGAGATTTCCTATTTCGTGAATTACATCACGAAGGAAGGCTACCTGTACCTGCGTCGCAACGGCGGCTCCGATGCGCTGGTGGCCCCTAGCAAGCGTGTGAATATTTTCGGCGAAAAAGGCATCGTAAAAGGCATTTTTGGCTGGCCGGCTATCCACGTGCGCAAGGTGGAAAACGATAAGGCGCCGACCATCGAAACCATTTTCCTCGACTGCGGGGCTAGCAGCGCCGACGAGGTGGCCGAAATGGGCATTCACGTGGGCTCGGTGGTGACGTTTGAGGACGAGTTTACGGTGCTCAACGACAAGTACTATGTGGGCCGCGCCCTCGACAACCGCGTGGGCGGCTTCATGGTGGCCGAGGTGGCCCGGATGCTGAAGGAAAACGGCAAAAAGCTGCCCTTCGGCCTCTATATCGTGAACGCGGTGCAGGAGGAAATAGGCCTGCGCGGCGCCGAAATGGTGGCCCACCGCATCAATCCCGACGTGGCGATAATCACCGACGTGACGCACGACACGCAGTCGCCGATGTACGAGAAGAAAACCAGCGGCGATATTTTCTGCGGCAAAGGCCCGGTCATCACCTACGGCCCCGCCGTGCAGAACAACCTGCGCGACTTGATTATCAATACGGCCAAGGAAACGGACATTCCCTTCCAGCGCGCCGCCGCCACCCGCGCCACCGGCACCGACACCGACGCCTTTGCCTACTCAGGGTCGGGAGTGGCTTCGGCCCTTATCTCGCTGCCGCTCAAGTATATGCACACTACTGTCGAAACCGTGCACAAGGACGACGTGGAGAACGTGACGCGCCTTATTTACGAAACGCTGCTGCGCATCGAGGACAAGCAGGACTTCCGGTATTTCAGCTAGGTCCTGTTACCCACAATAGCTTAAAACAGCACGTCATGCTGAGCTTGCCGAAGCATCTCTACCGAACGACACCCTAGCGGTGCGGTAGAGATGCTTCGGCAAGCTCAGCATGACGTGCTGTTTTCGGGGCTAGCGGCCGTTTTCAATTTACTCATGGCTTATAATTCGCACCAACGATTGCGCATCGTAACTGACCAGATGGGTAGGGAGGTACAATATCATTATCCCCCGCTGCGCATTGTTTCACTAGTGCCTTCCCAGACCGAATTATTATTTGACTTGGGGCTAAGCAAGCAGGTAGAAGGCGTAACCAAATTCTGCATTTACCCACCCACGGCGCGCCACTCGGCCAGCGTGATTGGCGGCACCAAAAACTTTGATTTTGCGAAAATCAAAGCCGCCCAGCCCGATTTAATTATCGGCAATAAAGAAGAAAACTATCGGGAAGGCATTGCGCAATTAGAACGGCATTTTCCGGTCTGGCTGAGCGATATCGTGGACCTGCCCGACGCGCTCGATATGATACGCCGCGTGGGCGACCTTACGGGCAAGACCCAGCTGGCGGAGCCGCTGGCCGCCGAAATCAAGCACTCCTTTGACAAGCTCCGCCTGGCGGCTACGGCACCCCTGGCCACGGCCGCGTATTTCATTTGGCGCAAGCCCTACATGGTGGCGGCCAGCGGCACATTTATCGATGATATGCTGCGGCAGGCGGGCTTTCGCAACGCGTTCGCGGGCCTCGGCCGCTACCCCGAAATCACGCCGGAGCAGCTGGCTAGGGTGGCGCCGGCGCATATTTTTCTGTCGTCGGAGCCATACCCGTTTGGCGAAAAGCACGTGGCGGAATTTCAGGCAATCTGCCCGGCGGCGAAAATTCAGGTGGTGGATGGCGAGTTGTTCAGCTGGTACGGCAGTCGGCTGCGGCATTCGGCGGCGTATTTTCAAACCTTGCGCGCTGGGCTGGGCGCGGAATAAGCTGGCCGGCAATACCTTGCGCGCCTAACCCCTCCCCGCCCGCATGGACCAGCGCATCATCAACCTCTTCGACGAGTACACCCACCGCCCGCTGTCGCGCAAGGAATTTCTCGACCGCCTCTTGGTGCTGGCGGGCAGCGCGGCGCTGGCCACCACGGCCCTCTCGGTGCTGGAGCCCGGCTACGCGCGGGCAGCTACTATCTCGCCCCTGGCCGAAGACCTAGTGGAAGAAACCGTGACCTGGCCCGGCGACGGCGCCACCGTGAGCGGCTACCTGGTGCACCCCAAGGGCCGGAAAAAGCGCGGCGCGGTGGTCGTAATCCACGAAAACCGGGGCCTTACGCCGCACATCAAGGACGTGACGCGCCGCGTGGCGCAGGCCGGCTACCTGGCGCTGGGCGTGGATGCGCTGAGCGTAGTGGGCGGCACGCCCGCCGACGAAGACCAGGGCCGCACGCTCATCGGCCAGCTCGACCCGGCCAAAAACCTGCACAATTACCTGGCCGCCCTCACCTACCTGCGCGCCCGGCCCGATTGCAACGGCCGCACCGGCTGCGTGGGCTTCTGCTGGGGCGGCGGGCTAGCCAACCATCTGGCGGTGCACGACCCCAGCCTCAACGCCGCCGTGGCCTACTACGGCCAGCAGCCCAAGGCCGAAGACGTGCCCCAGATAAAAGCCAACGTGATGCTGCACTACGGCGGCCTCGACCAGCGCATCAACGCCGGCATCCTGGCCTACGAGGCGGCGCTCAAGGCCGCCCACATTCCCTACGAGCTGTTTATCTACGAGGGCGTGAACCACGCGTTCAACAACGACACTTCCCCCGCCCGCTACAATGCCGAGGCCGCCAAGCTGGCCTGGGAGCGCACGCTGCGGCTGTTTAAGGAGAAGCTGGGGTAGACTGAAACTGCAATTGATAAGTTATCAAAAAGCTAATATGAGCTCTGTAACAAACTTGATGCTCTCTTTTTCAGTCAGCGAAGAGGAGCAAACCATTGCATCACAATTAAATAGCTACCCTAATAAAGAACGGGGATTTCTATTAGTATCAATTGATGATGACAGACTTCCCAGAGGTTGGTACGGTGGCTCTAAAATGATGGAAACTCGTATTTACCTAGGGGCTTATAATTACTTAGACGTTGATGATTTCATTAACTATTTACGCAGTATTGAATGGGAATCGCCAGAAGAAGTACAATTGTTCACCAAAGGGCAGTATGAAGACAAGTTTACAGTATACAACTTGCTTTCCGAATGATTCAATTCAAAGAATAATCACTATTGAACCTGTAAAGCTTTTTGTCATCCAGAACCAAGTTTTAATCTGACAAGATGCTTCGCAAGCTCAGCATGACAGACGTTTTTTAGATAAGTTTATCCGGGGTAATTGGCAAGTTCCGCACGCGCTTGCCGGTGGCATTAAATACCGCGTTGGCGATGGCGGCGCTGAAGCCGACGATGCCGATTTCGCCCAGGCCTTTGGCGCCCATCGGGTCGAGGTAGGTATCGGGCTGGTCGATGAAAATGACGTCGATGCTGGGCGGCAGGTCGGCGTTGACGGGCACGTGGTAGTTGGCCAGGTCGGCGTTGGTGAGGCGGCCGAAGCGGTGGTCGAGCACGGCGTCTTCGAGCAGGGCTAGCCCCAGGCCCCAGGTGATGGCCCCGTACACCTGGCTGCGGGCCGTTTGGGGGTTCATGATGCGGCCCGCATCCACGGCCGAGAAGACGCGGCTCACGCGCACCTCGCGGGTGTGGGCGTGCACGCGCACTTCCACAAAGCTGGCGCAGAACGACTTGCCCGACTTCTCGCCCTGCTCCGGCACCTCGGGCGACTCATGCGTGACTTCGAGCGCCGGCTGGCCGGCCCGGCGCAGCACCTCGCCGTAGGCTAGGCCAGTAGCGGGGTGGCTAGCCAGGCGCACGGTGCCGCCCTCGGCCACCAGGTCGGCGAGCCGGGCCTGGGCGAAGGGCGAGCCGGGCGTGCTGAACGCCAGGTTGACCAGCTGCTGGCGCAGGGCCGCGCAGGCCGCGTGCACGGCCGCGCCCACCGAGGCCACGGTGTGCGAGCCAAACTGGCCGGGCGCCTCCGGGAAGGCCGCGTCGCCGAGCTCGAAGCGGATGTTTTCGGGGGCCACGCCGCTGGCATCGGCGGCAATCTGGGTCATGATGGTGGCGGTGCCGGGGCCGCCGTCGGCCGTTGCACTCTGCACTATTAAGGTGCCATCGGGCAGCAGGCGGGCGCGGGCGCTGGCCTTGGTGCGCGAGGCGTGGTAGATGCCCATCGCCATGCCCTGGCCCACCAGCCAGTCGCCGGCGCGGGTGGCGCCGGGCGTAGGGTTGCGCTGTTGCCAGCCGAATTTCTCGGCGCCCCGGGCGTAGCACGCGCGCAGGTAGTTACTGCTCCAGGGCTTGCCGTTGTCGGGGTCGGTTTCGGCGAAGTTTTTCAGGCGCAGGGCCAGCGGGTCCATCTTGAGGGCGTGGGCCAGCTCGTCCATCGCCGACTCGATGGCGAAGGAGCCGGTGGTTTCGCCGGGGCCGCGCGTCCAGCAAGGCGAGCTCATGTCGAGCGGCACGAGGTGGTAAGTCAGCTCGGCATTGGGGCAGCGGTAGCCCGACTTGGTGGGGTGCAAAATGCGCTCGGTGAACTGCTCGTAGCGCGAGGTAGCCCCGAACGCCTCGTGCGCAATGCCCACCAACGTGCCGTCGGGCTGCGCGCCCAGCGCCACGCGTTGCACCGAGCGCGGCCGGTAGCCCACCATGCTGAACTCGTGCTCACGCTGGTTCAGCACCTTCACCGGGCGGCCCACCACCCTGGCGCCGATAATGGCGGCCATCTCGGGCGGCCAGATGCGCGAGGCGCCCCCGAACGCCCCGCCCACGAACGGCGAATGCACCTGCACGCTTTCCTTGGGCAGAGCCCAGAGCTTCATCAAATCCTTCTGGGCCAGCGACGGAGCCTGGGTTTTGTTCCAGACCGTGAGCTTATCGCCCTGCCACTCAGCGATGGCGGCGTGCATTTCCAGCGGGTTGTGCACTTGCAGCGGCGTCTGGTACTCGTGGGCGATTTGCACCGGGGCCGTTTTGTAGGCCTGGGGCTGGCCGCGCAGGTGGTCTTTTTCTTTCTTGGGCTTGTAGCTGCTGGTCAAGCCTTTGGTGATATCCATATGTGGCGCGGCCTGCTCATACTGCACGCGCACGAGCGTAGCGGCGTGCTGCGCCTGCTCCAGCGTGGCGGCGATGGCCAGCGCCACCGGCTGGTTGCTGTAGTGGATTTCAGCGTCGAAAAACACCCGAAACTGCTGGCCTTCCACCCGCGCGTCGGGCTGGGGGTTTTCGTAGCCGGGCACCTTGGGCGAGTTGAGGTGCGACACGACGGCCAGCACGCCGGGGGCTTTGGCCGCCGCTTTCGTATCGAGCTGCGTGATGCGGCCGGTCGCTACCGGGCTCGTTACCAGCACCCCGTGCACGCAGCCCGGCACGGCGTGCTCGGCGGCGTAGCGGGCCTGACCGGTTACTTTGAGGCGGCCGTCGACGCGGCGGTGGGCTTGGCCAATCTGAGGAGTAGCAGACATAGTTTTACGCAGATGCGAATTACGTCTACGCCATTTAGGACGGGGTGTTTGCGCGCTAGCCGCCAGCAACTCGCACCACAAGTGCCAGCCAGAGGCCGGCGAAGTAATCGGCACGGAGCAGGGCCCCGCGCCATTGGCGCTGACTTAAGTAGCTATCGGTCAAGCCTGATTTAGAGCTGCCGGTAGCGGACTTCGAACGCCTCAATCTGTGTTTCGCTGCCAAGCACCAGGATAATGTCGCCCGGCTCCAGGTTGTAGTTCGCGTCCGGGCTCACCAGCAGGGCGCCGTTTTGCTGGCGCAGGCCGATGACCGTGGCGCCGGTCAGGGAGCGGATATCCAACTCGCGGATGCTGCGCCCGCGCAAATCCTGGCGCATTTGCTCGTAGCTCAACTCTTCGAGGCGCAGCTTGTCGGCGCTCAGGCCCGAAATCATGTCCAGAAACCGGATTACTTCGGGGCGCACCACCAGGTCGGCCATCTGCGAGCCGCCAATCTCGTCGGGCATCACCACCGAGTTGGCCCCGGCCGCAATCAACTTGCGCTCCGACACCTTGTGCGACGCGCGGGCGATGATGTTGAGCCGCGGGTTGAGCGCCCGCGCCGACAGCGCCACCGACATATTATCCGAATCGTTGGGCAGGGCCGCGATAATGGCCGAGGCCCGCGCCACGCCGGCCTGCTCCAGCACGGGGTCCATAGTAGCATCGCCCAGCACCGAAAATATTTTGCCGCCGGCCACGCCGTCGCCGTCCACATCGGCGCCGTTGCGGCCTTCCGTCAGCTCTTTCAGCAGCTGCTCGTTCAGCTCGATAACGACCACCCGCACGCTGTTGAGCAGCAGGCGCTGGTAGGCCTTGCGCCCATTGCTGCCAAAGCCGCAGATGATGACGTGGCCGCTGAAACGCTTGATTTCCTGGTCGGTACGGTACATATTAAATAATCGGCGCAGCTCCCCATCAAAAATAAACGTCGTAATTACCGACACGAAGTAGGCAACTACCAGCAGGTTGTAGAGGATGTAGCAGCCCGTAAAGATGCGCCCCGCTTCGGAGAGTGGGCGCAGCTGCTCGTAGCCGCCCGGCGAAACGGTAATGACGCTCATGTAGAACGCATCGGCCAGGTTGAAGTGCTCGATGCCCATGAAGCCCGCCAGCCCGATGAGCAGGCTAGCCAGCGTCAGGGCAGCGGCGTATTTCAGGCGGTTTAACTGAACGCGTTGCAGCATAAGCGGAGCGCGCGGGCCGCGCCGGGCTAGCCAAGGCCACCGACGAAGCACCGCGCGCGGCGAAGTTCGGCACGAGCGCCGCGTATTTAAGCCGGCGGCGGCTCAAAAGTCGGGCCGCTTAGCTAACGGGGGCGCTGGCGCGCGTTTCCGGCATAAAGACCCAAAACACGACCAAGCCCACCGCCGCGATGCTGGCCAGCGTGAGAAAAGCGAAATTATCGCCTTGGTTTTTAGCCAGGTAGCCCGCCACCGAATTACTCAAAAAAGCCCCGATGCCCTGGGCCGTGGCGATGGCGCCCTGCGCGGCGTTGAAGCGGCCGGTGCCCTTGGTAAGGTCGGCGATGATAAGCACGCCCACCACGCCGAAAATGCCGGCGCCCAGCCCATCCATGCACTGCACGGCGATGAGCGCGGCCGGGTGATGGCTGAGCGTGTAGAGTACGCCCCGCGCCGCCAGCGCCGCAAACCCAAAGAGAAACAGCGGCTTACGCCCCAGCTTACCGGCTAGCCGGCCACTGGCCGCCGCTACCACCATAAACACCAGCTGCGAGGCCACCATGTAGCCCGAGGTGAATAGCACCGCCTGCTTGGTGCCCACGCCCGTGGCCAGCAGCTGCGTTACGAGGGGCACCATCGCGGCATTGGCGAAGTGGAAGATGACCGCCGAAATCAGAAAAACAACCACCGGCTTTTGCTTCAGCAAGTCGCGGAAGCAGTATAGTAGCTCCCTGATGCCCTCCCAAACGCTGCCGCTGGGGGCGGCCGCGTCATCGGCGCCCTTGTCGGCGCCGCGCGCCTGGTCGAAGTCGATATCGTCGGCCTTGATGCGCAGCACGCACAGCACCGCGCCCACGCACAAGATGCCCACGAAGTAGAACATCCAGCGCAGGCTGAAATAGTAGCCCACGGCGCCCAGCGCCAGCGCCGCAAACATATTGCCCGCCGCATTGAAGGCCTGGTTGGTGCCCTGCGCCCGGTCAAACTTCTGCCGCCCCACCAGCCCGAGCGCGATTGCTGACAGGCAAAGCGGAAAAATGGCCCCGGCCACGCCGATGAGCGCCTGCCCGCTCATTACCACAGGCTCGGTGGTTAAAAATGCCGTGGCTATCACCGCCAACGCAATAAACCCGATACCCACGAGCAGCAGCGCCCGCTTCGGGCGCAGGCGGTCGATGAGCACGCCGGCCGGCGTTTGGGCCAGCACCTGGGCAATATTGCCGACGGCCAGCGCCGAGCCAATCCGGGCCGGCCCCCAATGCACGCTCGATTGCAGAAAGAGCGCCATGTAGGGTCCCATGCCGTTCTGCACGTCGGCAATGAAGAAATTGAGCGCCCGCAGCGCCCGAATGCTGCCCTTCTTGGGGTCATTGGCTAGGTCGAGCGAGGCGTTTTGTTCGGCAGCAGGTTTGGGGTCGGGCATAACGCCAGCTGAGAAAGGCAAAATGAAACCAAATGGCGCTACTGCCTACGGCTCAGCCTAAAATAAGCTTCAGCCTAGCAGCAAAAAGGCCATTCTACGCCTGGAATCATGCAGCAGAATGGCCTTTGCGGATGGCAGATTATCGGAGGCAGCTTCTTCACTGCCAGTGCGTTATGTGGTCGCTAACGAATCAGGAACGACTCGCCGCCTACCGTGAGCAGCTCTAGGTGCAGCGGGGCCGCGTTGCCGGGGGCGCGCACTTCGCCGGGGCGGTCGGCACGGCGCGAGCCGCTAGCCTGCACTACCGCGCCAATTGCCAGATAAGCAGCCAATTGCTCGCCCAGGTGCGGCGGAAAGCGCAGCTCACTCGCCTCGCCTTCGAGGCGCAGGGCGCGCGGGTGACCCTGGGGGTCGCGCAGCAGCTCGGCTACTTTACCCTGGGCGGTAAAGGGCTCGGCGGCGGGGCCAGCGGACTGGGGCCGCAAGTGCTGGCCGCTTACTTCGAGGCTAGCCAGGTGCAGGTGCTCGTCGCCTTTGGGCGTGGTGTGGGGGTAGGCCAGCACCGTCACGGCGGCGCCCGGCTGGGCCGCTTGGTGCAGCGCCTGGCCGAAGTGCGGCGGAAATTTAATGGTGTGCCTAGCGCCGGCGGCAGTCAGCGTAAACCGGTCGTAGATACCGTCGGGGTTGGCACCGTACTCGCCTACCGTGCCGGCGTGAGTGGTGAGCTTACGCAGCTGGGCCTTAAGTTTATCGTGCTTGTGGTCAGGCTTTTGGGGGTTGTCTTTTTCCGACTTATCGGCCGGGGCCTTGGGGACGGCCTTGGCGGTTTTTACTGCATTTACTTCGAGGTTTTTGATTTCGCTGGACATGACAAAGGGGAGGTTTGCAACAGCAATCGGTTGCTGATGGTGCTGCAAACCTCCCCCGGGCAACTTAACCCGGCCTTAAGTCAAGGTTAATTTTTCTTCAGCAACGTGGGTGGCGGGTGAACTCTGACTTTTTATTATTTCAATATTCCTGTATTTTTAACAAAGAAAGACTGCCAATCGGTTAGGTATGCTCAAAAATGCGCCCGTTGCCTACTGCGGCTTCACGGCCGCGGGCAGCGGCTTGCGGGGCAGCTTCTGGTCGCGCATGGCAGCGTTGTAGGCAAATGAGGCTACCACAACCGAGGCTTGCTTAAGGTCGTCGGCCACGAGGCGGTCGTAGGTATCCTGGTTGGAGTGGTGAGTGCGGGCGAAGTAGTCGAGGCCGTCCTGGATGAACTGGAAACCGGGCAAACCCACGGCATCGAAGGCGATGTGGTCGGTGCTGCCGGTGTTGCGCAGCGTCACGGTGCTGGCACCCATGTCGGCGAAGGGGGCTAGCCAGGCGGTGAAAATGGGCTTCACGGCCTCGTTGCCTTGGGCGTAGATACCGCGGATTTTACCCGCACCGTTATCGAGATTGAAGTACGCGGCCAGCTTCTCGTGGTCGGGCTTGAGCATCATCGTGGCGGGGTCGGCGAAGTGGTTTTTCACGTAGTTGCGCGAGCCGTGCAGGCCTTCCTCCTCCTCGCCCCACAGCGCAATGCGGATGGTGCGGCGCGGCTTGAGGCCGCTAGCCTTCAGAATACGCACGGCCTCCATCATCACGGCCACGCCGGCGGCGTTGTCGGTAGCGCCGGTGGCGGCGTGCCACGAGTCGAGGTGGCCGCCGAGCATGACCACTTCACCTTTGAGCTTCTTGTCGGTACCCGGAATCTCGGCCACCACGTTGTAGCCTTTCAGGTCCTGAGCCTGGAAATGGGTTTTGGTTTCCAGCTCTACTTCGACCGGGATGCCGGCTTCCACGAGGCGGATGAGGCGCAGCTGGTCCTCGCTCGACATTTCCAGCTCGGGCAGTACCGGCTTGGCATCGGCGGCGTAAGGCGCGCCGTTGGTGGTGAAAACGGTGCCGTCGGAGCCGCGGCCGGGGCTGAGGATGGCGGCGGTGCCCTCAGCCATAAGCATGTCGCCCAGCTTTTGGCGCAGCTCGCGGGCGGCGAGCATGGCGGCGCGGCGGGCTTCGGGATTGGCCTCGGCGGGGCGGTTGGCGGCGGTGGGGGCACCGCCCCCGGCGGGCGCTTCGGTGAGCTTTTGCAAGTCGTCGGCAGTGAGGCGCTTGGCGTCGGGCTCGAAGTTGGGCTGGGGCGGCGTAGCTACCGGCAGCACCACGATTTTATCGCGCAGCTGGCCCTTATACTTAGCAAAGTCAGCTTCCTCCTTTACATTCACGTAGGCCACTTGCCTGCGCAGGCTGCCAGCGGTGCTGGGCGTCCAGGCCTTGGGCACGCCGATGAGGGCGTGGTAGTAGGGCGCCGTCATGGCCACGTAGCTCTTGTCGATGTCCCAGCCGCGGCCGAAGTCCCCCCAGGCTTCGACATTAGCGTTGGCCAGGCCGTAGTCGGTGAGGCGCTTTTTGGTCCAGGCGTTGGCGCGGGCCAGGCCTTCGGAGCCCGCCAGACGCGGGCCGCACACATCGGTGAGGTAAAAGGCAGTTTCCATCACCTTCGAGCGGTTTAGGCCCTCGTCTTTGATTTTGGCCAGGGCGGCGGCGTCGAGCTTTTCGGGGGCGGGCGTTTGGGCTACGGCGGGCACTGCCAGCAGGCTAGCGGCGGCGAGGGTAAGGAAAAGAGTTTGCATCCAGCTGGGTAGTTGTTTAGCGAATGGGGAGTGGAAATAATAACAATTGCCAAAGACACTGCGGCCTGGTCCCACGTTGCGCGGCCCCTGCGTGTCGCTTCCCCAACCCCAACGATATGGCTAGCGGATAAAAAGCCTTTTCCACTCAATTAAGCTTATTTTTCCTGGCAGACCAACAGCATTCGGATTACTGCACTCGCAGCTTGTAACCCAAGGGCACTAGGGCGAGCTTCGAGATACCGACACGAAAGCGAGACCTTCGTGGCGTCGTTCACCGACATTAATCAGCAGATAGCAAGGTCGAAGGTCAGGCTTGGCTTACTGGCTTATTTTGTCGCCCGAAGTGACTGAGCCAGTGGGCCGGCTCTTCTCACCCCTTCCGCCAGTTATGCGCACTCGCCTTCTCATCCTGCTGTTGCTCAGCTCTTTCGTCCACGCCTGGGGCCAGACGTTTTCTAACCCGCTGCTGCCCGGTGGGGCCGACCCGTGGGCCATCTACCACGACGGCAGCTACTACTACATGCACACCACCGGGCGCGACCTCACCATCTGGAAAACGCCCAACTTGGCCCAGCTTGCCCAGGCTGAGAAAACGACTATCTGGACGCCGCCCGCCACCGGGCCGTATTCCAAGGAAATCTGGGCGCCCGAGCTGCATTTTCTGGCCGGCAAATGGTACGTGTACTTCGCCGCCGACAATGGCAGTAATAACAATCACCGCCTCTACGTGCTCGAAAATTCTTCGCCCGACCCCACTACCGGCAAGTGGACGCTGAAAGGCCAGCTTAAAACGCCCGATGACAAGTGGGCCATCGACGGCTCGGTGTTTGAAAACAATGGCCAGCTCTACGTCATCTGGTCGGGCTGGGAGGGCGATGAAAATGGCCGGCAGGACATCTACCTGGCCCGCCTCAGCAACCCCTGGACTGCTACCGGCCCGCGCCTACGCATCTCCGACCCGCGCTTTGGCTGGGAGCAGCACGGCTTGCTACCGCGCTTCGGCCCCGGCGAGCCGGCCTACGTGCTCGTCAATGAAGGCCCGCAATTCCTGGCTAGCCCCAGCGGCCGGGTCAACATCGTGTATTCAGCCAGCGGGTGCTGGACCGACTTCTACGCCCTGGGCCTGGTATGGGCCGAGCCCGGCGCCGACCTGCTCAACCCTGCCTCCTGGCACAAGGAACCCGAGCCCGTATTCCGGGCTCAAAACGTGAAAGGCACCTACGCCGCCGGCCACAACTGCTTTTTCGACTCACCCAACGGCAAGCAGCACTGGATACTCTACCACGCCAATGCCGAGCCCGGCCAGGGCTGCGGCCGCGAGCGCACGCCCCGCATGCAGCCCTTCACCTTTGCTGCCGATGGCACGCCCGTGTTTGGCGACCCGCTGCCGCTGGGCCAGGAATTATCGGCGCCACAAGGGGCAAAATAAAACCTTGTCCTAACAAGTAGTTTAATACAAAGCTAGTGCAACTATTTTTAGCTTCTACTTATCTTAATAAGTACTTATCAACTTCGCTTATGAAAAGACTGTTAATTTTCCTTGTGCTGCCAGGTTTGCTACTAGCCACAACGAGTTGCTTCAGCACTGATGAATCGCTACAAACTTACCCTGGCTCTTGCACTACGGTAATGGGGCGCCTCGTTACGAACAATGGTCAAATAGGTGTGCAAGGTGCTACTGTTCAAATAGTTTGGCGCAAATTTCTGGGCTCCGTCGCTGTAACCACGAAAGCGAAGGCAACTACTGATACAAATGGAAATTATCGGGCTACTTTCTTTATAAAAGACGCTGAATTGAACTCGGGCTTTTATAACGTGGCATTTACAGTCGATACCAATAAGTATCTGGCCAGCGATGACGAAAAACTGTACCTGCTAAAAGTAGAGCGCGACACAACTATACAAGCGGCTGATTATCTCATTCCTCGCAAAGCATTCGTCAATCTCACTCTTACCAACCAAAGCAAACTCAGCGACTTAGTAGATGTTCAGTTTGCTAGTGCTCACGGCGAACCGCTACTACCCAGTGCATCTCGTCTAATTATGACAGTTGGGTACACAAGCGATAAGCTACCAGGCATAAATCCTTTTGCGGTGGCGGCCGACCAACCACTGTTTTTCACTTTATTCAACAGCCGCAATGGTGCCATCGTACGCAATACCGATACACTACATATTGCTGCTGGTACTACCCGTACTATATCGGTCAGCTACTAAAAACAGGAAACCCTAGCTAGTGCAGCTAAGACTTCCTGTTTTTTGATTATTCGGGCAATTACTCGCCGGTTTTCTCCATCAGGTCGGCCATTGCCTGCGAGATGCCGGTGCTGCTGAAGCCGCCGTCGTGCATGAGGTTTTGCATGGTCACGTAGCGGGTCAGGTCCGAGAAGAGCGCTACGCAATAGTCGGCGCAGGCCTCGGCGGGCGCGTTGCCGAGCGGCGACATCTTGTTGGCGTACTCGTAAAACGCGTTGAAGCCCGAAATGCCGGTGCCGGCCGTGGTTTTGGTGGGCGACTGCGACACCGTATTCACGCGCACCTGCTTGAGGTGGCCTAGCCGCTGGCCGTAGCTGCGGGCAATGCTTTCGAGCACGGCTTTGGCCTGCGCCATGTCGGTGTAGTCGAGAAACGCGCGCTGGGCCGCGATGTAGCTGAGGGCCACCACGCTACCCCATTCGTTGAAGGCATCCTGCTTTTCGGCCACCGCCAGCATCTTGTGCAGCGACAGGGCCGATACGTCGAGCGTCTGCTGGAAAAACTTGTAGTCCAAGTCGCCATAGCTCTTGCCTTTACGGATGTTGGCACTCATGCCAATCGAGTGCAGCAAAAAGTCGATTTTGCCACCAAAGTGGCTCTGTGCTTCCGTAAAGAGCGTCCCCAATTCCTCTATCGACGTGGCATCGGCCGGAATAATGGGCGCGTCAATCTCGGCGGCCAGGGCCTTGATTTCGCCCATCCGCATGGCTAGCGGGGCGTTGGTGAGCACGATGCGCGCACCTTGTTCATGGGCTTTCTGGGCTACTTTCCAAGCAATAGACTGCGAGTTGAGAGCGCCGGAGATGATGCCGACTTTGCCGGCAAGCAGGTTGTTAGACATGAGGAATCGTCAGGTGAGTATACAAAAGTACACCAGCCCGTCATGCTGACGAAGAAAGCATCTTATCGGGGCTGAAAGCAGGTAAGCCTACCAAGATGTTTCCCTCGACAGCAGGACAATTTTTGAGTTACCCCACTACTTCTTCCCCACGTAAGGCCAGCAACTCGCGGGCGCTTTGCAGCGCGTTTTCGCTAGGCTTGGCGCCCGCAATCATGTGCGCAATTTCCTTGATGCGGTCTTCGGGCGAGAGCTGCCGGATGCGGCTCACGGTGCGGTCGGCGCGGTCTTCCTTGTACACGAAGTAGTGGGTGTCGCCGGCCGCCGCCATCTGCGGCAGGTGCGAAATGGCCACCAGCTGGTGCTTGTGCGCCATCTGCTGCATCATGCGGCCCACTTTCACGGCAATCTCGCCGCTGATGCCGGTGTCAATCTCGTCGAAAACTATCGTCGGCAGCGCCGTTTTATCGGCCAGCATATACTTGATGCACAGCATCAAACGCGAGAACTCGCCCCCTGAGGCAGCCTTGCTCAGCGTCTGGGGCTGGGCGCCTTTATTAGCCGTGAATAGAATGCTCACCACGTCGGAGCCGCTGGCCGAGAGCGGGCCGGTTTTGTGCTCGACCACGATGCGGGCGTGCGGCATGCCGAGGTCGGCCAGCAGGGCGCTCAGCTCCTTTTCAAACTTGGGGAAGGCCTTGCGGCGGCTCTCCGACAGCTTGGCGGCCTGGGCGGTAGCCTGCTTCAGAGCGGCATCCGAGTCTTTGCGCAGGCGCGTAATTTCCTTGTCCAGGTTCAGCACCGAGCCTACTTTCTGGCGTAGCGTTTCGCGGGTTTCGAGCAGGCCCTCCACGTCGCGGCGCTGGTGCTTGCGCTGCAGGTTATAGAGCACAGTGAGGCGCGCCTGCAGCTCCTCGGCGCGGGCGGGGTCGCCCTCGGTGCGGCGCTCGGCGGTTTCGACCTCGTCGGCAATGTCGTGCAGCTCAATCAGGCAGCTTTCCAGGCGCTGGCGCAGCTCGCGGAACGCCTCCGCATAGCCCGATACCTGCCCTAGCAGCGTCGAGGCGTCCTTCATGGTGCCGGTGGCGCAGCTTTCGCTGTCGCGCAGGCCGTGCAGCGCCTGGCTCAGCTTGTACTTGATTTCCTCGGCGTGCTCGAGCTGCTTTACTTCCTGCTCCAGCGCGTCCTGGTCTTCCTTGTCGAGGCTGGCTTCTTCCAGCTCATTCAGCAGGAAGCTATTGTAATCCAGCTCTTTGCTAGCCTGGGCCGACTGGTCCTCCAGCGCCTTGAGGTCGGTTTCGAGCTTGCGGTACTGGCGGTAGGCGTTGCCGTATTGCGTGCGCGTGGGCACGAGGTTGGCGTAGAGGTCGAGCAGGTTGAGCTGAAACACGGCATCGCCCAGCAGCAGCGTATCGTGCTGCGAGTGAATGTCCATGAGGTTTGCCCCAATCTTACGCAGAGCATCGAGCGTTACGGGCGTGTCATTTACAAAGGCGCGTGACTTGCCCGACGGACTGATTTCGCGCCGCAGAATGCACTGCGTATCGTAGTCCAGGTCTTCCGACTCAAAAATATCCTGAAGCTGGTAGTTCGTAATATCAAACTGCCCCTCAATCACGCACTTGCGCTCGGTGTGGAAGAGCATGCGCGAGTCGGCCCGGTTGCCCAGCAGCAGCCCGATGGCCCCCAGCATGATGGACTTACCCGCCCCGGTTTCGCCGGTAATAATATTGAGTAGCGGCGAAGGCCGCAGCTCCAGCTGCTCGATAAGGGCGTAATTCTGAATGCGTAAATCGACTAACATAAATCGCTGATTTGGCAGATTAAGCGGATTCAATCGGCTCCGTCTAGCTTGCTGTTACTTATACTTATTTCCAATAACTCTTTTTGCTTGCGAGTATACAATTTGCGCAAAACCTACCTTTAGCAGTTAGCTAAATCTGCCAAATCAGCGATTCAAGACAGTTTGATATTTTGTCAGGTTGCCAGGGTCTACGTCCGTCAGCAAGGCGATAAGTTGCTGCTTCTGCTGCGAGTCGGTGCTGGTGCGGAAAATATTGGTAATCTCATCGGCCTTGGCATCAAAGAAAGCCCGCACAAATAGCGTACTCGGGCGCACTGCATTAGCTTTTTGAATGCCGGTGAGCGCCGCCAGGATAGACGTGCGTGCCTCATCGGGCTTCTCGATGAAAATATCCATTCCCTGCCGGTAGTAGGCATACAAACCGGTGCGGAAGGCTTCGAGCTGCGGGTCGGTGAGGTTATTGAGCAGCCAGTAGCGGTTGCGCGAGCTCGTATCGCGCCAGCCTTCGTCAGCTTCGTTAGTAAGTGTTTGGTTGGCTGAGTATTGCAGTATATTTCGCGCCTGGTCGTAGTAGGTGCTGCCTCCGAGCCGCGAAAAGGTATCCTGGTCGGTGCCAATGACCATGTAGGCGTAGAAAGCCAGCAGCGACGAGAGGTTGTTAACGAAGTTGCTGGGCGAATAGTCCAGCTGAATTTGAGGAGTGTAAATAAAATTAAAACTCCGGTCGTTGATACTCAATAAGTTGGTTTCATAGCCGGTGCCGTACACCGGCCGGGTGGCAATGAGGCGCATAGTAGCCTGGTAGGTGCCATTCTGCGGAATGGCGGTGATGCCCACAAACATGCGCAGCTTGATGCGCTCTTCGGACCGATAAGTCTGGCGCGTCCAAGTGCGGGTATTGAGGAAGGCCATCATGTCCTTCTGCAGCTGTGCCACCAGCGTGGGGTCGGTTATCGTCACGTTTTCCAACGAGATGGCAACCTGGGCATTCAGCTCCTGCGCCTGGCCGGGCCGGGCAGCCAGGCTAGCCAGCAAGCAGAAAAGGGCGAAAATCTTACGCATACACGGCGGTAAAACGGGTCAGAATAAGGGCTACCAGCGTGCGCGCCAGCTCCGACTTGGCTTGTAGCTCAAAGTTAAGCACCTGCCCGGCGCGGTCGAGCACGGTCACCTTATTGGTGTCGTGGCCGAAGCCCGCGCCCGCATCGCGCAGCGAATTGAGCACCACTAAGTCGAAGTTTTTGCGCGCCAGCTTGCCCCGGGCGTGGGCCAGCTCGTTGGTAGTTTCCAACGCAAAACCGACCGAAAATTGTTCAGCCCGCTTGGCTTGGCCCAGCGTGGCGGCGATATCCACGTTCTTGACCAGCTCCAGCGTCAGCGTATTGCCTTCTTTCTTAATCTTTTCCGGGGCTACGGTGGCTGGCCGGTAATCGGCCACGGCGGCGGCAAATACCCATACGTCGGCCAGCGGCGCGGCCTCGGCGGCAGCTTCGTACATCTGCTGAGCCGTTTCGACGCGCACCGTGCGGATGAGCGGGCTAGCCGGCGCGGGCAGCGCCGTGGGCCCGCTGATAAGTGTCACCGTAGCGCCCGCAGCGGCAAAGGCTTCGGCCAGGGCGTAGCCCATTTTGCCCGTCGAGCGATTGCCGAGGAAGCGCACGGGGTCGAGGGGCTCGTAGGTTGGGCCAGCGGTGAGGAGAACGCGCATCTGTCTTCTGAATTTTCACAAAAGAACGTCATGCTGAGCTTGCCGAAGCATCTCGCTCGCGCCGCTAGGGCTGCGAATCCTGACGAAGCGAGCGAGATGCTTCGGCAAGCTCAGCATGACGTTCTATTATTTTTTACTGTTGAAAAACTGCGTTAGCTCGGTTACTATCTGCTCGGGCTCGAGCATGCGGCCGGGGCCGCTAAGGCCACTGGCCAGCTCGCCCGCTGGCGAGTCGAAAACGTGGTTGCCGAACGAGCGCAGGCGTTGGATATTCTGCTGCACGGCCGGGTGGGCGTACATATCGAGGTCCATCGCCGGGGCCAGAAATACTGGGCAGCGGGCCGACAAATACACGGCACTCAGCAGGTTTGGGCACAGGCCGTTGGCTAGCTGGCCGATGGTATTGGCACTGGCCGGCGCAATGACGTAGGCCTCGGCCCACAGACCCAGCTCGACGTGATTGTGCCACTGCCCGCTGGCCGCATCACGCAAAAAGCCCGTCAGGACGGGCTTTTTGGAAAGAGTGCCGAGCGTGAGGGGCGTGACGAACAGCGCGGCGGCCTCAGTGAGCACAACCTGCACGTCGGCGCCGGCCTGCACCAGCAGCCGCACCAGCGGCGCAGCTTTGTAGGCGGCAATGCTGCCGCTCACCCCTAGCAGGATGCGGCGGCTATGCAAGGGTAGCTGCTGATTGGTAGCTGTCGATTGTTGAGGAGTAGCCATCGGGCAAAACGGTAACAATCAACAAATAATAACCAGCAACTACTTAGAACAGCTCGCGGGGAATGATAACGGGCGCGGCCTCGGGCGTTTCGTAGTGCAGCTCGCCAGCGATGAACTCCTCGATGGCCTGGCTGGTGGGCTTGGGCTGGCGCTCGTACTGCTTGCTGATTTCAATCTGCTCGCGGTTTTCGAATACTTCTTCGAGGTTATCGACGGTAGTGGCAAACTCGGCCAAGCGGTCGGTCAGCTCTTCTTTCAGCTTCACCGACAGTTGGTTGGCGCGCTTCGAGATGATGGAAATCGCCTCGTACACGTTGTTGTTGTCCGTAGTAATGTCGGCCAGGTTGCGGGTGATGATGGAGGCAGAAGCGGGGGTCTTCATGAGAAATACGCTGTTAGTAGACAAGTAGAAAGTGGGAGGGCTAGCGGCCGCGACGGCCGCCCTTGCCCGACGAAGATTTGGGCGCGGCGGGCGCGGCGGGCGCGGCGGCATTGGGTTGGTCAACCACTGCCTGAGCCGCGGCCTGGGCTTCGGGGATGCTCTTGAGACGCTCCAGCTCGGCGCGGCTGTCGTCGTACATGGTTTGGGCCAGGCGCAGGTTTTTGCTCTGCGGATAGGTATCGACAAAGTGCTGGTAAAAAGCTACGGCATCGACAAAGCGCTCGCGCTGCTTCGCCTCGATGCTTTCTTTGGCCCAGGCATACTGTGCCTGAAGGCGAATGTAGTCGGCCTGCTCGCTATACACCGAGCCGGGATATTGCACCACAAAGTTGCCGAGCGACGTCACGGCCGCCTGGTTGTAGCGCAGCGCGTAGTACAGCTTCGCACTCTGAAAAGCTTTGTTTTCCAGTTTTTTCTGCAGTTCCTGCGACATACTCTCCGCCTCGGCCTTAAACGGGCTGGCCGGGTAGGTGTTGAGAAAGTCCTGGATGGTTTCGACCGCCGTAATGGTATTGGTCTGGTCGAGCTCGTAGCCCGGCGAATCGCGGTAGAGCGACTTGGCCCGCAAAAACGACGCCTCCTCCACCTGCGGCGAGTTGGGGTAGGTGTCGATAAACTGCTTGAAGTAGTAAGCGCTCAGCACGTAGTTGCGCTGCTTGTAGTTGGTGTTGGCGAAGTAAAACTGCGCCTTCTCGGCTTCGGGGCGGCCCTTGAGCAGCGGAATTAGCTCTTCGAGCAGCGTGCCCGAGCGGAAGAAATCGCCCTTGTCGTAGTACTTGATGGCGGCCTCATACTTCTCATTCACACTGCCGTTCTTGAGCAGTTTTTGGTAGCCCGTGCAAGACCCTAGCGAAAGGGTGCCGGTGAGCAGGGCCGCAGTAATCAAACGGGAGAATCGCATACAAAGGGCAAAGGTACAAGTAAAACGGCAGCTGACCGGCGGGTAGTTCCGGCCAGGAGTCGGCTAACTCAGGAGCCACCGGGCTAGCGGGGGGTTGCAATCGCCGCCGGCGGCGCAGGCGCGGGCCGGCCCAGGGGCTTGGCCGGCGGGTTTTTGGGGGCAGTGGCTGGCTTGACTTTCGAACGGGACCGGGCTTTGGGCTTCGTTTTTGTGGCTTTAGGCTTGGCTTTGGTTTTGGGCTTGGCGCGCTTGATATCGGCGGCGAAATGCTTGCCAAAAACTACGCGCCGGGTGGGCCGCTCGGTGGGCCGCCAGCGGAAGCCTTTCAGCTCTTTATCAGCTGGTTTGAGCTCGTGCACCGGCGTGTAGCTGGCTTCGGGGTTGGTGAGCCAGGTGAGCTGCTTGATTTTATTATCGGCAAAGCGCAGTGTCATTGAGGCCGAAAACGACTTATTCATACCGCTCATGCTGGAATCGCCTTCCAGAGTAAAATACAGGCTCTCGGCGTTGCCGAGCACGTTGATGCGGGCCAGTTGACTGCGCCGGAAGTAGGCCACCATCGTGCGGCCCTTCACCTGGTTGTAGTCCTGCACGGTATCCTGCTGAATGGCAAAGGCATTGGCAAACAGGCTAGCCCGGTCGAGCTGGCCGTGTTTAAAGCGCAGGTTCATCGAGTCGGCGGTGAGCTGGTTATGGGCCTGCCAGATTACCGGGTCACGGTTCAGGTAAATAATACTATCCTGGCGGTCGTAGGTGAGCGAGTCGCAGCGTCCCTGCATCTTACCCCTGAAAATCTGCACCTTAGGCCAGGCGTACAAAATGGGCCGCTGGCTAGCCCGCCCCACCCGCGACTCTATGCTGAGCAGCGTATCGGCGGCCAGGTAGAGCGTGTCCTTACCCGAAATGTTGCGCACCACCGGCCGGGCGCCAAACAGCTTGGTGCGGCCCAGCGCCCGCCAGTAGCGGCCCTGGTCGCCGCGCAGCACTAGGTTATCCTTCTTGGAAATGAGCGAGACGTGGCCCGTCGCCACGCCGTAGAGCTTCACCTGGTCATACACCAGCACGTCGCCCCCCAGCAGGTAGCCCGGCGTTTCAATCTGGGCCTTGCGGGCAAAGTTGGATACCCGCGTCACGGTGTTATAAGTCCCCTTTTCGGCGTAGAGGTCGCCCTGCGTGCTTTTAATGCGGGTGGGGCCGTCGAAGTAGGCAATTTTAGTGCTCGTATTAAAGGTCAGCGTATCGTTGCGCAGGTCGGTGGGCTGGCCCTGCTCGTCGAGCGAAACCAGGTGCACATCGCGCTTGAAGACAAAGACTTTGCTATTGGTATCGTAGAACCCCTGTTGACTATCGAGGGTATTCTTGGGGTCCACGATGTGCCCACCCACGGTATAGAAGGCCGTTTTGCGGGTCAGGTCATAATCGAGGGCCGTGGTAGTGAGCGTCATGCGCGGGTCGCGCATGGTTACGACCTGGCCGGTCATGCGGGCCGTGCGCTTGTTGCCGTCATAAAAGCCACGGTCGCCGGTGATGGTCATGGTATCGCTCTGCACAATACGCACGTTGCTAAACGCCTCAATCTCATTGCGGTCGAGATATTGATAAGCCGAGTCGCAGTACAGCAGTACGTCCTGCTGCTTGAAGATGACGTTGCCGAGCAGCTTACGGATTTTCACGCCGTTGAAGTCGCCGCCGCTCAGCTTACCGGCATTTTGTAGGTCGACGGGCGTGCCCTTCACGGGCTGGGGGCGCGGGCCGGGCGCGGCGGGCCGGGGGGCGGCAGCCGGCCGGTGTTGGGCCCACGCGGCACCTAGCGGCAGCAAGAAAAGCAGGTATAGGAAAAAGCGGGACAGCGGCATTCGGGCCAAAGTTACGGCGGCGGGCGGGGGCTAACGCGCATCTTTGCGGGCTAGTGCCCTTTCCTATTTGTCATGCTCGACCAGGTTCGCCAATTCATTACTGATAACAAGCTTTTCGACCTCGAAACTGATGCCGTGCTGGTGGCCGTGAGCGGCGGCCTCGACTCGGTGGTGCTGCTCGACGTGCTGCACCGGCTAGGGGTGTCGCTGGCCGTGGCGCACGGACACTTTGGCCTACGCGGCGCCGAGGCCGACGCCGACGAGCAGTTTGTGCGCAAGCTGGCCAAGCAGTACGAGGCGCCCTACTTCGCCGAGTTTTTCCAGACCAAAGCTTTTGCCGAGCGCGAGGGCATCTCGACCCAGATGGCGGCCCGATTGCTGCGCTACCGCTGGTTTGAGCAGGTGCGCGCGGCCAACGGCTACGCCGCCATCGCTACCGGCCACCACCGCCGCGACCAGGCCGAGACGATGCTGCTCAACCTCACGCACGGCACCGGGCTAGCCGGCCTGCACGGCATTCAGGCCAAAAATGGCCACATCATCCGCCCCCTGCTAGGCCAGGCCAAAGACGATTTGTACGATTACCTGGTCGAAAATCGCCTCATCTGGCGCGAGGATGCCTCCAACGACAGCCCCGTGTACCAGCGCAACCGCCTGCGCCAGCAGGTGCTGCCGGTGCTGCGCGAAATCAATCCCAACCTCGACAACACCCTGGCCGCCACCGCCGAGCGCGTGGGCGGCGCCGAAGAAATCGTGCGTCGCTACGTGGCCGACACCGCCGCCCAGGCCCGCCGCGACGCGCCCGAGGCCACGTACTTCAGCATTGCCACGCTTCAGAACACGGCCGCTACCACCCTGGTGCTACACGAGCTGCTGCGGCCCTTTGGCTTTTCGTGGCCCGTGACCAAGGAAATCGTGGCTAGCCTCGGTGGCCTCTCGGGCAAGCAGTTCGACTCGCCCACCCACCGCCTAGTTAAGGACCGCGACCAGCTCGTTATCACGCCGCGCCGGCTAGCCCAGTACGGCACCTTCCAGCTCGCCGAAAACCAAGAAGACCTGCTGGCCGATGGCCTGCGCCTGCGCGCCACCACCCACGACGGCGCGGGCTACGATATTCCGCGCTCGCGCAGCACGGCGGCGCTGGATATCGACAAGCTCAAATTCCCGCTCACGCTGCGCCGCTGGCGCGAGGGCGACGCATTTATGCCGCTGGGCCTGAAAGGCAAGAAGCTAGTCAGCGACTTCCTCATCGACCAGAAAGTGCCGCTCAATCTCAAAGATGAGGTGCGCGTACTGACCTCGGCCGACGGCAAAATCTGCTGGGTGGTGGGCTTCCGCGTCGATGAGCGCTTTAAGGTGGAGGAAGCCACGGAGCGCGTGCTGGCCGTGCAGCGGCTGTGAAGCGCAGCTGAAGTGAGGTCTGCTCGTAGCCGCCGCCCAATTTTCGGCCGTACTTTTACCGCGCCAGACTTTGCTGGCACCGTTCCCTCCTACCCTTCAATTTTTCCCATGAAAGTTACCGTAGTTGGGGCTGGCAACGTGGGCGCTACCTGCGCCGAC